>JAOASD010000003.1 GCA_025210265.1 Pelagimonas sp. | reverse complement strand
GGGCGGGGGCGGGCGCCCCCCCCGCCCTCGGTCGGATTGCGTCAGCAATCCGAAACCTCTTTTACCCCGTGACCCAGGCGATCACCGCGCTGACAGTCACCACGCTGATCACCGTCGAAATCAGGATCGAAGCCGACACGCGATGCGGCGCGATCCCGTAATGCTGCGCCAGAATATAGACGTTCCCCGCCACGGGCAGCGCCGCCGCGGACACCGCCACCCCGGCCCCATAAGTCGATGGGGCGAATAGCACAAAAGCCCCCAGCGCGACCAAAGCCGGGTGCAGCACCAGCTTGCCAAAGCTCAGCCAGGCGGCGACCTCCAACCGTTCCGCCGACTTCCCCGCCAGCGAGGCGCCAATGGCAAACAGCGCCCCCGGCGTCGCCGCCGCGCCAAGCGTGCTCAGGAACTCATCCACCGGGCCGGGCAGGCGTTGCCCGCTGGCCGACACCAGCAATCCCAGCGCAATCGAAACGACCATCGGGTTTTCCAGCAATCCGCGCAGCGCCTTCCCCATGGCGACCCATGCGCCCTGCCCCTGCCCGCGCGACGCTGAAACCACGATGGTCAGCAGCGATGAAAACACGATCAGATCAATCGCAAGGATCAGGATAATCGGCCCGATCGCCTCTGGCCCCAAAAGCAGCGTCAACATCGGCACGCCCAGAAACCCGGTATTGCCGATCGCCACGCATTGCGCTTCGATCGCGGCGGTGCCGGTGTCCTGCCGCCGCGCCCGCGCCACGGCCAGACCAATCAGATACACAGACCCCGTGCCAAACAGATAGGCCGCCGCCAGCGGGCCATCAAAAATCTCGCCCAGGCTCAGGCTCGCGGAGAACCGGAACAGCATCGCCGACAGCGCAAAATAGAACACGAATTTCGTCAGCGCAGCCGAGGCCTCCTGCGAAAAGAACCGTGTGCGCGCCGCGCCATAGCCCAGCCCGATCAGCGCGAAAAACGGCAATGTTTTGAGCAGCACCTCGATCATGAGCGATTGGTAGCATGGCGAGGACCGGCGTCAATCACTCAACCGGCCAGCTTTCGCTGCTGCACAGCAGAAGAATTGACACAACCTGCCGCGCCGCAGAACATGCCCCCATCACGATCCACCGCAGGAGCCCCGCTTGTCCGCCCGTCAGCGCCCCTTGATGCCTGCCTATGCCCCGCATGAGCGCCTGGTGATTCAGGGCCGCAGCCAGTCAGAACTCTGGCGGCTGCTGCTGGGTTTGTGTGTGGTGGCGCTGATCACCTTTGGCCTGACCCGCGCGGTGTTTGCCCTGGCTCAGGTGGTGCTACCGGAAGACAGCTATTGGGCGTTTCTGACCGCGGTGTCTCGGTCTGACACCCCTGCCGGTCTGCTCGCGCTGTTGGGGATGATGGGGGCAATGGGGGTCGGGGCGCTGGTCGCCGCCAATCTGCTGCATAAAAGGCGGATGTCCGGGCTGTTTGGCCCCTGGCGGGATTTTCGCATTCAGTTTCTGCGCAGCGCGATTGCAGTTCTGGCCCTGGCCTGCACCGTCGCGCTGCTGCCCCCGCAAGAGCTGCCGCAGGACACCTATCGCGCGCAGCCCGTTGCGCAGTGGATCCGCCTGCTGCCCCTGACACTGCTGGCGCTGCTGATTCAGACCGGATCCGAAGAAGTGCTGTTTCGCGGTTATCTGCAATCCCAGCTGGCCGCACGGTTTCGCCATCCCGCGATCTGGATCCTGCTGCCCTCGATTTTGTTCGGCTTCGCCCATTATGACCCACATCTATACGGCGATATGGCCTGGCTGATCGTGATCTGGGCTGCGCTGTTCGGCATGGCCGCCGCTGATCTGACCGCGCGCAGCGGCACATTGGGTCCGGCCATCGCCTTTCATCTGGTGAACAATTTCATCGCCATGGGGATCGTATCCCTGCAGGGGGAAATGTCCGGTCTGGCTCTGTATCATTTGCCCTTTGGCCCGGAAAACACCGATGCGCTGCGCGCCCTTCTGCCGCTGGATCTGGGCATGATCCTGTGCAGCTGGCTGGCGATCCGCATCGCCCTGCGCCGCTGAACCTGCCTGACACGATCACGCTGCAGGCGCATGATTGCAATTCTGTCGCAGGCGTCATAAGTGAGCCTCTGACCAACAGCCAACAGGGCCGTCATGAACTGGATCACCAACTACGTCCGCCCACGCATCAACTCGATCTTTTCGCGCCGCGAAGTGCCGGATAATCTCTGGTCGAAATGCGATGGCTGCGGGACGATGCTGTTTCACCGCGAAATCAGCGACAATCTGAATGTCTGCACCAATTGCGGCCATCACATGCATATCACCCCGCGCGACCGCTTTTTCGCGCTGTTTGATGGCGGTGTGTTTTCTGAAGTCGAGGTGCCGGAACCGCTGGCCGATCCGCTCAGCTTTCGCGATCAGAAGAAATATCCCGACCGGATGAAATCGGCGCAGAAATCCACCGGTGAAAAAGAGGCGATCCTGGTCGCAACCGGGGAAATCGGGCGCACGCCGATCGTGGCGGTGGCGCAGGATTTCAGCTTTATGGCCGGGTCCATGGGCATGTATGTCGGCAATGCGATCATTGCCGGTGCCGAAGAGGCCGTGCGCCTTGGCCGCCCGCTGGTGCTGTTTTCCGCCGCCGGGGGTGCCCGGATGCAAGAAGGCATCCTGAGCCTGATGCAGATGCCGCGCAGCACCGTTGCCGTGCAGATGCTGAAAGAAGCCGGGCTGCCCTATATCGTCGTGCTGACCCATCCGACCACAGGCGGTGTAACTGCATCCTATGCGATGCTGGGGGATGTGCAGATCGCTGAACCCAATGCACTGATCTGTTTCGCCGGGCCACGCGTGATCGAACAGACCATCCGCGAAAAGCTGCCCGAAGGGTTCCAGCGCGCGGAATATCTGCTGGATCACGGAATGCTGGACCGCGTGACCGACCGGCGTGAATTGCGCAATGAACTGATCACCATCATTCGGATGATGATGCAGATGCCGCCTCCGGTCTGGGGCGAACTGCCTGCCCCCGGCCCTGCACAGGCCGCTGCCTCTATCGACGGGAACGAGACCACAGCATGACCGCACAAGGTTCGGACCTCATCCTGGAACGGATGATGGCGCTTCACCCCAAGGTGATTGATCTGGTTCTGGACCGTGTCTGGGATCTGCTGGGCGCGCTTGGCAATCCGCAGAACGATCTGCCGCCGGTGATCCATCTGGCGGGCACCAATGGCAAGGGCAGCACCCAGGCGATGCTGCGCGCCGGGATCGAGGCCGCGGGCCTATCGGCCCATGCTTATACCTCGCCACATCTGGTGCGGTTCCATGAACGTATCCGACTGGCAGGCGAGCTGATCAGCGAAGACGCCCTGACCGCCATTCTGGACAAATGTTATGACGCCAATGGCGGCAAAAACATCACCTATTTCGAGATCACGACCTGCGCCGCGCTGCTCGCCATGGCCCGTACCAAGGCCGATTACACCCTGCTTGAAACCGGGCTGGGCGGGCGGCTGGATGCGACCAATGTGGTGGCCCAGCCTGCGATGACTGTGATCACGCCGATCTCGATGGATCACGAACAGTTCCTTGGCGACACACTTGCCAAGATCGCCGGTGAAAAGGCCGGGATCATCAAACGCGGCGTGCCCTGCGTGGTTGGCCCGCAGCCCGACGCCGCACTGGAAGTAATCGAAGCCCGCGCCGAGGCGCTTGGCGCGCCCCTTCTGGTCCATGGCCAGCACTGGCATGTCTGGGCCGAACATGGCCGTCTGGTGTTCCAAGACGAAAACGGGTTGCTGGACCTGCCACTGCCATCGCTGCCCGGTGCACATCAGCTGCAGAATGCGGGCATGACGCTGGCCGCGCTGCGCCATCTGGGCCTGCCAGACGCTGCATTTGAAGGTGCCATGACCGGGGCAAGCTGGCCCGCGCGAATGCAGCGCCTGACCAAAGGCCCGCTGTTCGACATGGCCCCCGGTGCGGAAATCTGGCTGGATGGGGGCCACAACCCCGCCGCCGGGCAGGCGCTGGCTGCGCATCTGGACACGCTGGCGGATCGCCCCACCCATCTGGTCTGCGGTATGTTGAACACCAAGGATGCGACCGGTTTCCTGAAACCGCTGGCAGCCAAGGCCGACAGCCTTACCGCTGTCGCCATTCCCGGTGAGCAGAACACGCTGCCCGCGCAGGACACGGCGGATATGGCGGCCTCTTGCGGCCATAACGCCCGCACCGCCGAGGATTTCCAAACCGCTCTGCGCCAGATCCACGCGGATCACCCCGGCGCACGCATCCTGATCTGCGGCTCGCTTTATCTGGCAGGGCATGTTCTGCGCGAAAACGGCTAAGCCCTGAGGCCGGGGCCGCCTGTCGGCCCTGCGCCAAATCGCCCCGACTGCGATGATAGCGCCTGCAGTGCGCCCCGAAACCCGTTGTGGTCCCCCGCTGCATATTGACTGATTCGCAGCCCCTGCTCTATATTTTGATCCAACCAGAACAAGCGCGCCCAATCCGCGCCAGAGGAAGAGCAGATGCCCAAAGGCCTAAGCCTGACCGCCGTTGCCGTGATCGCGGCCACAGCGCCTGCGCTGGCGCAGAATGCGTCGATCTCGCAGGAACGCCCTTCCTTTCAGTTCAGCATCAACGGCACGACCGTCGCCATCCCGCGCAGCGGGCAGGGCTGTCCGACATCCTGTATCCAACCGATGCAGGCCGCGCCCGGCGTGGCGACCATCGGCGAGCTGGAGATCCTCGATTTCCTGGAACTGTTTGTCAGCCGCAGTCAGGGGCTGTTGATTGATGCCCGCCTGCCCGCGCGCTATGGCGCTGGCACAATTCCCGGCGCGGTCAATGTGCCGTCGGCCACGCTGCGTGCAGACAACCCGTATCGCGACGATCTTCTGACTGCGCTTGGGGTACGCAATGGCGATTTTTCGGCGGCCTTTGATCTGGTGCTGTTTGGCGCAGGACAAGACACTGCCGAAGCGGCAGAGGCCCTGCGTAGCCTCGTTCAGGCGGGTTATCCCACCAGTAAGTTGAAATATTATCGCGGCGGCCTGCGCTCCTGGAGTGCGATGGGTCTGGGCACCGCGACAGGTCAGTAAGGGCCAAGGGGTCGAGTCATGATCAGGATGGTTTTATTCGCAATCGGATTTGTGGTCGTCACGGTCACGCTGGTGCTGTTTCAACCGGGCAGCAAACGCGCCGCCCCGGATGCCCCGTTGCCCGAACCCGTCACCCGCGCCGAACCGGTGCTGCGTGACCCTGCGCCCACGACCCTGTCGGATGCCATGCCGCAATTGCTGGCGGATCCGGCGTTGCGCCCGGCCATCGCCCCGACAGCGCCCCCTAGCCAGGGGGCATCACTGGATGATCAATCCCTGCGCCGCATGACCTGGCAAACGCTGTCAAACCTGAACTCCGCAACCGGGCGTGACTCGGCCCCCGGCCAACCGGGCAGCCTGCTGCACACCATCGTGAAACGCTCGCTGGATGAAACGCCCAACGCACCGCGCCCGACAGGCAGCGCCGCCCCGGCGCTGACATTGCAGCCTGCGCTTGGCACGAATAGCGGCGCCGCCCGCCCGCCGGCAACCTATGTGGTCAAATCGGGTGACAGCCTGATCAGCATCGCCCAGTCGATCTATGGCGATGTGAACATGACCGGTCAGCTTTTTGCAGCAAATCAGGGGCAACTGAGCCGCCCGGACGATCTGCGTCCCGGTCAGGTTCTTGTCCTTCCCTGAGCGGACCTAAATCTGGGCCAACCAAAGGCCATTTGCATAAAATTTCACATGATTTCCCTGGTGGGAGCGTCAAAAGAGTGCGCCTACATCTTGACACCCCCACAAGATGTTGACGCTCGAAAAGTGATTCGGCTATGCTCGGGCAACGCTGCATGAACCTGACGGGCTTGGTCGGGCTGCGGCTTGGGGGAAATCACATGTCGTCACAACACGCCTTGCCGCGTCGCACCCGAGGTCTCTTTGAAAAAGGGCCGCGTATATGAGCCGCTTTGTTCTATACGCCACCGGTTTTGTCGGCATCACCCTGGTGCTTTTGTGGACCGTGATGGCCCCGACCGAGACATCTGACCAAGACATCAACCTGGTCAGCCGCACCAATCCCGATCCGCTGGGACTGCAACCGGCCATCGCGCCGCAGCCTCAGCAAGCCGCGCCTGTGTCACCGGTGCCGACCTCTTTGAAACCGGCCCTGCCTGCGGCGGTCATTCCGCAGGCGAATGCACCCCGTGGCTCTGCTCAGGCGGTGACGGCATCGCTGCGCCCGGTTGCGCGCAATATCGCCCTGCCCGCAGAGCTGTCCCCTGAACAGATTGCCACACAGCTGGGGGCCATGGCGACACGGCCCTACCTGCCCGAGACCGGCGGCAGCGAAGCCGATGTGATGGGAGCCCTGCGCGCCATGAGCTATGGCATCGTAAAGGAATTACAAAAGCCCACGGACCAGACAGGCAACGCCCCTGTGGCCACGCTGACCCCGGCCCCCGTCACCCCGACAGCCCCGGTCGAGCGCACATATCTGGTGCAAAAGGGTGACAGCCTGCCGGGCATTGCGTTTCGCTATTACGGCACAACCGTCGCCTATTTCGAATTGCTAGAAGCCAATGCCGACCTGCTGACCACACCGTCAGATCTGCGCGCGGGCATGACGCTGCGCATTCCCGACATCAACTAGCGACGTTTCCAACCAAGGCAGAAAGCCGAACCGAGCAGGTGTTGAGGGCCCTTTGCGGGGCCCTCCTTTTTGTGCTGCGGGTCAGGTCCGCGCCCAATCCGCCGACTGCATTTCCCGCAACCGGCTGGCGGTGCGTTCAAATTCAAAACTGCCTGTGCCTTCGACATACAGCATTTCAGGTTGCGCGGCGGCGGATGCGATCAGGCGCACACGCGCTTCGTAGAGGGCATCAATCAGGGTGACGAACCGCTTGGCTTCGTTGAAATTCTGCCGGGACAGGCGGGGGATGTCCTCGAGCACCAGAACGCGGGCTGCCTCGGCCACTGCCAGATAATCCGCCGGTCCCAGCATCGCGCCACACAGGTCAAAGAAACTGCACCGCGCGACGCCATTGTGGAACCGTGGCAGCACAAGGTCGCGGCCCTGCACATGCAGGGTCATCTTTTCCTCGGTCCCGTGGGTCAGTTCATTCCAGAGCCGGTCGATTTCCTGCCGTGCGACCGCATCTGCGGGGGTGAAAAAGACCTGAGCGCCCGAAAGACGGTCCTGGCGGTGATCGGTGTCAGAGGCCATTTCATAGACGCTCATCTGATCTTTGAGCAGTGCAATAAATGGCAGGAACAGCTGGCGGTTCAGGCCGTCTTTGTACAGATCATCCGGCACACGGTTGGAGGTTGTGACCACAACACAGCCCGCCTCGAACAGATGTTCGAACAGACGTCCGACGATCATGGCATCGGCAATATCGGTGATCTGCATTTCGTCAAAGGCCAGCACACGCACGGCGTCACTGACGGATTTGGCGACTGGTTTGATCGGGTCTTCGATGCCCTGGCTGCGCAGGCGGTGAATCTCGGACTGGATTTCCTGCATGAAGGCATGGAAATGGACGCGGCGCGCGGGCACTGTCAGGCTATCGACAAACAAATCCATCACCATGGATTTGCCGCGCCCCACCCCGCCCCACAGGTACAGGCCCTTGATCCGCTGCGCTTCGGCTTTGCGAAACAGGCCCTTTTTACGGGGCGCGGGGGCCGCGAGTTCTGTGCGGATCCGTTCGAATTGCGGCAGGGCGGCGATCTGCGCGGTATCTGGTTTAAGCTCACCCGCCGCCACACGGCTGTTATAAGTATCCTGAACGCTGGTCATGGCCCTGAAATAACGCGCACAGGCACAGATGTGTAGAGGGGTTTCACCCGGCGGCGCAGGGCGCATCATGTGGGTATTTTCAAAGCAAAGAAGCCCATGTCATCGCCTGATGCCCACCCTCACGGCTTATGATTTGACCTCTGGCTGGAAAGCAGCGAAAGGATTACGGCCTGTAAAGGAGTGGGATTCATGGAAACGCGCGCGCCCCTATTCACACCGGTTTTGCTTGTCGGCTGTGTGATCATCCTGGTGTCTTTTGCCATCCGGGCCAGCTTTGGCGTGTTTCAGATCCCGATTGCCGAGGAATTTGGCTGGCTGCGCAGCGAGTTCTCGCTGGCGATTGCGATCCAGAACCTGGCCTGGGGCATCGGGCAGCCGATCTTTGGTGCTGTGGCCGAGAAAATCGGAGACCGCATGGCGATCATCATGGGCGCGATTGTCTATTCCGCCGGTCTTGTCCTGTCCAGCGCGGCTGTCAGCCCCGAGGCCATGCAGGCCTATGAGGTTCTGGTCGGGTTTGGCATCGCAGGCACCGGGTTTGGTGTGATCCTTGCGGTTGTGGGGCGGGCCTCCAGTGATGAAAACAGGTCCATGTCGCTGGCCATTGCCACGGCGGCAGGCAGCGGCGGTCAGGTGGTCGGTGCGCCCACCGCGGAATGGCTGCTGGGCATGATGGGCTGGCAGCAGGTGTTCCTGGTTTTCGCTGCTGTGATCCTGCTGGTCCTGTTGATGCTGCCGATGATGCGCGCCCCTGCCGCCAGCAAGGTCGAGCTGCAGGAAAGTCTGGGCGAGATCCTGAGCAAAGCGGCGCGCGATCCCTCCTTTGCCATGATCTTTCTGGGGTTCTTTAGCTGCGGTTATCAGCTGGGCTTTATCACCGCGCATTTCCCCGCTTTTGTCACCGAGATCTGCGGCCCCATCGCCGCCGGAGGCATCCTGCACGGGTTGGGCATCACCACGACCAGCGCGCTTGGGGCGATCTCGATCTCGCTGATCGGGTTGTTCAACATTGTCGGTACGCTGGCGGCGGGCTGGCTGGGCAACCGCTATTCCAAGAAATACCTGCTGGCGCTGATCTATGCCGGGCGCACGATTACAGCAGCTGTGTTCATCGCACTGCCGATCACGCCCACATCGGTCTTGGTGTTTTCCGCTGTGATGGGCGCGTTGTGGTTGGCGACTGTGCCGCTGACCAGCGGGCTGGTCGCGCATCTTTACGGGCTGCGCTACATGGGCACGCTGTACGGGATCGTGTTCTTTAGCCACCAGCTGGGCGGGTTTATGGGCGTGTGGCTGGGTGGCCGTCTGTATGACATTTACGGCAATTACGATCTGGTCTGGTGGATCGGCGTCGGGGTTGGCGCGTTCAGCGCGCTGGTCCATCTGCCAATCCGCGAGAAACTGTCAGGGTCGGGCGCTCAGCCCGCCTGATCGCGGGTCAGAAGCCCCTTTGCCACCAGCATATCGGCCCAGCCCTGCGGGTCGATAAACTGATGCACCTGCCAGCCACGCGCCTGCGCCGCCTGCACATTTTCCAGCCGGTCATCGGCAAACAGAAGGCTGTGCGCCGGCAGGCCACAATGGGCTTCGACCTGTGCATAGATCTCGTCATCCGGCTTGGCGATGCCCATATGCCCCGACACATAGGCGTGGTCGAACTCGTTCAGGAAATCAAATTCGGGCGTGGCGATGGCCCATGTGCCAATGCCGAAATTGGTCAGGGCAAAGACCGGCACGCCATTGGCCCGCAGCGCCCGCAACAGGCGCACGGACTGCGGGATCGCGGGCTGGGCAATGGCCAGCCAGTCATCATGCCAAAGCCGGATCTCATCACGCCATTCCGGTGTCTTTTCCGCCCAATCATAGATCGTCTGACGGAAATCCCCGCCGCGATCCACCACGTCATTCATGCCATGCAGATCGACCGCAGCGAACATTTCTTTGCGCTTCGCTTCGCCAATCTTGCGATCATAATAGCGTTCGGGTTGCCATTCGATCAGCACATTACCGATGTCAAAGATCACCGCCTGAACTGGAGCTTCACTCATTGTCCTGCTTCTTTCATTGCTGTGCGCATGGCCCGTTCCAACCCGTCCAGAAAGCGGGATCGATCGGCCTTTGAAAACGCTTTGCCGCCGCCCTGACGGAACGGATCAGCGGCGCGCAGATCGGCCATCAGATCGCGCATCGCCAGTTGCTGGCCAATATTACGCGCATCCAGAACCGAGCCATCATGGCGCAGCACCTGCGCCCCGGCCTCCACACATTTTGCGGCCAAAGGCATGTCCGAGGTGATCACCACATCGCCGCGCGTGGCGCGGTCGGCGATCCACATATCGGCGATATCCGGGCCTTCGGGCACGATCACGGTTTCGACCAGCGGGTTGGGCGAGGGCCGCAGCCCGCCATTGCTGACCAGTTTCAGCGCCACCCCATGACGGGTCGCCACCCGCTCGGCCTCTTGTTTGACCGGGCAGGCGTCGGCATCCACGTAAAGGATCGTCACTTTTTCGCAGCCGGCTTGTCTGCGGGTTTCTCGGACACCTTTTCAGCCGCCTTAGCGGGCTTCTTTTTCGCGACCTTGAATTCATCCGGGATAGGCATCCGGTTGAACGCGTCCAGACCCGCAATCCGGTAGGCCTCGGCCAGGGTCGGATAGTTGAACGTGTTCTCGACGAAATAATCCACCGTGCCTTTGAGGTTCAGAACCGCCTGCGCGATGTGGATCAGCTCGGTCGCGCCTTCGCCGACAATCTGCACGCCAAGCAGGCGGCGGGTCTTCAGGCTGACCAGCATTTTGACCATGCCGTGATGCAGCCCCATGATATGCCCGCGCGACGTTTCGCGGAACCGGCCAATGCCGACCTCATAGGGGATGCCGCGTTCCTGCGCCTCTTCTTCGGACATGCCGCAGGTGGAAATTTCCGGCACGGAATAGATGCCATAGGGGAACCACGGGCTTTCCGGCAGGGTCGGCGTGTCCAGTGCATGACAGGCCGCAACGCGCCCCTGCTGCAGCGAGGTCGAGGCCAGCGACGGATGGCCGATCACGTCGCCCGCGGCATAGATATTGGGCACCTTGGTCTGGTAACTCTTGCGGTCGACCTCGATCCGGCCGCGATGGTCGGTTTCCAGCCCGGCCTGATCCAGCCCCAGCTTGCCCGTCGCGCCCATGCGCCCGGCGGCAAACAGCAGCATTTCAGCCCGCACATGGCGTCCGTTTTCCAGCGTGACCTCGACGTAATCGCCGCGATCCTCGACCGTTTCAATCTGCGATCCCAGACGAATGTCCAGCCCATTGTCGCGCACCTGATGGGTGAACTCATCAATCGTGTAGCGGTCGATGAAATCAAGGAAACTGCTGCGCGGTTCGATCAATGTCACGCGCACATCCAGCGCCGCAAACATCGACGCATATTCCACCCCGATCACACCAGCGCCCACCACAACCAGCGAGCGCGGAATTTCCGCCAGATCCAGGATCTCGTCACTGTCCAGAATCGTGGTCCCGTTGAACGGGATCGTGTCCGGGCGATAGGTCCGGGTGCCGGTGGCGATCAGGAACTTGTCGCTGGTGATGGTCTGCACCTCACCATTGTCACAGACAACGCGGACCTCGTTCGGGCCGGTAAAGCTGGCCTCGCCATTCAGCGTATCCACGTGGTTGCGCGCGAACTGGTGTTCCAGCGCGTCAACCTCGTGGTCCAGTGTCATATGCAGGCGCGCCTTCAGGTCGCCTGCGCCGATCTCGTCTTTAACCCGGTAGGACCGGCCATAAAAGGACCGCTCGCGCCAGCCTGACAGGTTCAGCACGGTTTCGCGCAGGGTCTTGGACGGGATGGTGCCGGTATGCACCGACACCCCGCCCAGACGGTCCTTGCGGTCAATGACCAGAACCCGCCGCTTGAGCTTGCCCGCCTGAATCGCAGCGGCTTTGCCCGACGGGCCCGACCCAATAATGACAAGATCGTATTGTGCCATCAGATGTTCCCGTACAAAGATTCAGCGTGGAAGGCGATGTGCTCTTCCATGAAGGTCGAGACAAAGAAATAGCTGTGGTCATAGCCCTTCTGCATACGGAAGGTGCCATCCTGACGGCGCTCGGCCATGGCGTGGGACAGGGCTTCGGGTTTGAGCAGATCCAGGAACTGATCCGACGCGCCCTGATCAATCAGAACAGGCCCGTCAAAGCCCTTTTCACGCATCAAAAGGGTCGAATCATGTTTCGCCCACTGGGTTTCATCATCGCCCAGATAGGCGCTCAGCTGCTTGCGCCCCCAATCACTGGCGGTCGGGTTGGCGATCGGCGCAAAGGCCGAAACCGACCGGAAGCGGCCCGGCAGGTTCATCGCCAGGGTCAGCGCGCCATGCCCGCCCATGGAATGACCGGTGATCGCCTGGCGGTCCGCATCAATCGGGAACTCCTTGGCCAGCAGCGCGGGCAGTTCCTCGGCGATGTAATCCCACATGCGGAAATGCGGTGCCCAGGGATCCTGAGTCGCGTTCACATAGAACCCGGCACCCTGCCCCAGATCATAGGCGTCATCATTGGCCACGCCTTCGCCACGCGGCGACGTATCGGGGAACACCAGCGCAATGCCCGCCTCGGCGGCCCAGCCCTGCGCGGCGGCCTTGGTCATGGCATTTTCATGGGTGCAGGTCAGCCCGGACAGGTACCACAGCACCGGCACTTCGCCATGTGCCGCCTCGGGGGGCAGGAACAGACCAAAGGTCATGTCGCAACCGCAGGCGTCCGAGCTGTGGCGATACACGCCCTGAGTGCCGCCAAAGCAGCGGTTTTCCGATACTGTTTCCACCTGAAGTGCCTCCATAGTCACGCGGAATCACCCGTTGTCCGGGCGCTGTTACGTTCCGTAACGTGCCATGAAGGTGTCGACAGCGCCATCCACAATCCGCGTAGATTCGACCGGACTGAATTCCTGCTGAATGCCAAACATCAGGCGCGGCCACAGATCGGCCTTGCAGAGTTCGACAAACTGGTCAGCGGCAAGGTCCAGATCGTCGATGGCCAGCTCTCCGCGGTCACGGGACTGAATCAGATAGGTTGTCAGCGCCCGCCGCATCGTCGCGGGGCCGCATTCATAGAACTGCCGCCCCAGTTCGGGAAAGCGATCTGCTTCGGCCACGCAGATGCGAAAGATCCGCTGCCCCATTTCCGAAAAAATGAACTGCAGGAACCGCTCTGCCACCTGCCGCAACACGATGCGCGGCGGCAAAGACAGATCCATTGTGACCAGCGCATCTTCGGCCTGGCGGGTACATTGATCCCCGGCCACTTCCAGGAACAACAGACGTTTGTCCGGGAAATAGCTGTATAGGGTTGCCTTGGAGACCCCGGCCTCGCGGGCGATGTCATCGACACTGGCGCCTTCGAACCCGTCGCGCAGGAAAACCACGCGCGCGCCCTCCAGCACCTGATCGAATTTGCGCCCTTTGCGCACCTGTGTTTCAGCGGTCATGCCTGCTCCCTTTCTGCCAAGTATAAACCCGGCAGTTCAGTTCGGGCAAGCAGGCCGGGATCACTGGCAGCCGCCCAGCCCCTGCAGAATGGACTGACAATCCTGTGTGGTCACATCCGGCTGCGCCGGCGGAAAGGTCAGGTCCGGCATTTGGATGGTGGGGATATTGGCCTGCGCCGCGGCGCTGAGCGACAGAACGGTCGCGCCTGCCAGAACCAGAGATTTGATCGAGGTGTTCAGAACGCGTTTCATGGCGATTCTCCAAAAGTGAACTGCTTCGTTTACTTATCTAAACCGACTGGTTCAGATTGCAATATCAAACTAAACTGTTTCGTTCACATTTTTCGTAATCTCCCGCATACCGACCAAATTCAAGGCACTTGAATTTGCGGCGCACAGCTCTGCCGCTCTTGTAGGCAACGGGCCGCTTCGTTATTTCAAACCCAAAGCCATCCTTCCGGAGGAGCCAATATGCTCAAGCGTCCGTTCGACAAAACCAAACTTCCCAGCCGTCACGTGACCGAAGGCCCGGCCCGCGCGCCGCACCGCTCGTATTATTACGCGATGGGCATGTCCGAGGATGAAATTCACCAGCCGCTGATCGGTGTGGCGACCTGCTGGAACGAAGCCGCGCCCTGCAACATTTCGCTGAACCGTCAGGCCCAGGCCGTGAAACTGGGCGTCCGCGAAGCCATGGGCACCCCGCGCGAATTTACCACCATCACCGTGACCGACGGCATCGCCATGGGCCACGAGGGGATGCGCAGCTCGCTCGCCTCGCGCGAGGCGATTGCCGACACCGTTGAACTGACCATGCGCGGCCATTGCTATGATGCGCTGGTTGGTCTGGCGGGCTGTGACAAATCCCTGCCGGGCATGATGATGTCGATGCTGCGCCTGAATGTGCCGTCGGTCTTCATCTATGGCGGCTCGATCATGCCGGGCAAATTCAAAGGCCAGGACGTGACGGTTCAGGATGTGTTCGAGGCCGTTGGTCGTCACCAGGCCGGTGCGAACACGGACGAAGAGCTGAAGGCACTGGAAAAGGTCGCCTGCCCCTCTGCCGGGGCCTGTGGTGGTCAGTTCACCGCCAACACCATGGCCTGCGTATCCGAGGCGATCGGCCTGGCCCTGCTGAACAGCTCGGGCGCGCCCGCGCCTTATGAAACCCGCGACCAATATGCGACGGCGTCGGGGATCGCGGTTATGGATCTGCTGGAAAAAGGCATCCGCCCGCGTGACATCGTCACCCGCAAATCGCTGGAAAATGCCGCGCGCATCGTGGCCTGCACCGGTGGCTCGACCAATGCCGGTCTGCACCTGCCCGCCATGGCGCATGAGGCGGGGATCGAATTCCTGCTGGATGATGTCTGCGAGATCTTCAAGGACACGCCCTATTTCGTCGACCTCAAGCCTGGCGGCCAATATGTTGCAAAGGATCTTTACGAGGCAGGCGGTGTGCCCGTCGTGATGAAAGAGCTGCGCAAGGCCGGTCTGCTGCACGAAGACTGCATGACCGTCAGCGGCTATTCCATCGGCGAAGAGCTGGACAAGATCGAAGGCGAAGCCGACGGCAAGGTGATCTACACCGTTGAAAACCCGCTGACCAAAACCGGCGGCGTTGTCGGCCTGAAGGGCAACCTGGCCCCCGAAGGCGCGATTGTGAAAGTCGCCGGCATGACCGAGGCAGAGCAGGTGTTCACCGGCCCCGCACGTGTCTTTGAATGCGAAGAAGACGCATTCGAGGCCGTCAAAAAGCGCGAATACAAAGAAGGCGAAGTGCTGGTCATCCGCAACGAAGGCCCCTCGGGTGGGCCGGGTATGCGTGAAATGCTGGCCACCACTGCGGCACTGTCCGGTCAGGGCATGGGCAAAAAGGTTGCGCTGATCACCGATGGCCGTTTCTCGGGTGCGACCCGTGGTTTCTGCGTCGGCCATGTCGGCCCCGAAGCTGCCAAAGCCGGCCCGATTGGTCTGCTGGTGGATGGCGATGTCATCACCATCAACGCCATCACCGGCGAGATCTCGGTCGATCTCAGCGACGAGGACCTGGCAGAGCGCAAAGCCAACTGGAAAGGCCCGCGCGACACCATCTATGCCTCGGGCGCGCTGTGGAAATACGCGCAGCTGGTGGGCGACACCTATCGCGGTGCTGTGACCCATCCGGGCGCAGAGAAAGAAAAACACATCTACGCGGATCTCTGATCTGATGCGGATGTGGCGCTGGCCTGTTCTGATTGCCTGCGGCGCGATGCTGGCAGGCTGTCTGGCCCCGGTCCCGGATTCGGCACCTGACGGCCAGACCAGGGCCAGCGAAACCAACAAGCGGGGCGGCAACGCCCCGTTTCTGTCCGGGCTGTTTGGGCCACGCGCGCCGACAGAAAAAACGCTGGGCGACACCCGCCCGAAACTGCCCAAACCCCTGGCCAGCGCCGATCTAGCCGGTGGCAAGGTCGTGGTGCGCGGCCCGCGCGGCTATTGCATCGACCCAACCACGGTGCAGCGCGGCCCGATGCGGGGCTTTGCCCTTTTGGCTTCGTGCAGCATCCTGTCCGGGGGCAAGGCCGGGCTGTTTGTTGACCCTCTGCTGATCACCGTGACCACCGGCCCGCGCGGTTCGGCGCAGGATCTGCCCTCAGCGATGGAGATCGCCTCTGGCACCGGGGCAGAGCTGCTGAAGCGCGTTGAAACCGATCAGCTCACCCGCGTGCAGCTGCGGGGCGACACCGCAAGCGTGCTGCCCAACGGGGATGATCGCTATTGGCGCAGCACCTTTGCCCTGAACGGGCGGCTTGTCGCGCTGGCACTATACGCCCCCGAAGGCAGCGCCTATGCAGGCACGCGCGGTGGTGATCTGCTGAACCGCACACGCCGCCAGATCATCGCGGCCAGCAGCAAAGACTAGGAACGGCAGCGCCGTTTCGTCGTTTATTCAATCGGAAGGATTTGCCATAATACTGCGCAAAGAAGGGGAAGAGGGTGCAACAGCCCTCTCGGCTTTGGCAGAAGGCAGGGCAAATCATGGCTGGTGATGAACCGGGACTCTTGGGCCGCAGCATCCGCATGGGGGCCCTGCGCCGCTGGACCAAACTGGCCAGAAGCGCAGAGAAAACCGACCTGCCCGAGCTGCGCCATCAACGGGGCGAGGCAAGGCGCCTAAAGGCCCAGCTAGATCGCCTGCTGCATGTGGCCGAGGCCCGGCTGGCCCTGCCCCTGATCGGCAATCAAAGTTTTCCGCGCCCGCATGATGCGGATTGGGGCTGGCGGCCTGAATTATGGTGCGGCCCGCTGCCTGTGCCCGGCCTGTCTTCGGTCCAGACCCAGTCGCAGCTGGGCAGTGAGGCCACGCTGTTTCACGATTGCGCCCAGTCCGAACTGACCCTGCGCCAGATCCGCAACACGCGCGAGGCCGATCTGGCCGCCTTTGGCCTGCGTCTGGACGTGTTCAAATTTGACGGATCTTACCTGTCGCTGGCGGTCGATCTGCCGGAAAAGGCCAGCCACGGCCTGACCCGCAAACATCTGATCCGCATCGAAACCATTGTCGAAATGGAAAAGCCGCTGGAGATCTTTGCCCGGCTCAACATCAAACACGGCCCCAACACCGAACAGATCGTGCGCGAACTGCCGCTGCATGAACAGGACATCGTGGTCGAATTCGATCTGGCCTATACAAAGCTGAACGAAAAACGGATCGAGAAAATGTGGCTCGATCTGATTTTCGAAGGGCCGCAAATGAACCAGGTGATCCTGCGGGATCTGACCTTCAGCCGCCGCAAACGGGCCGAGCTGTAAGCAGGAGACACAGGAATGAGCGCGTTTGACCTGACCAAGACCCGTTTCCGCGAAGGCGTGTGGGAAGGCCTGCTGACCAGCAGCGACCCCGATGGCCCCCAGCCCGAAATCACCGTGTCGCTGGCCGATCGCCCGGTGCGCGGCGTGGCGATCACCGCCACGTCCAAACCCGGACGCTGGGTGTTGGAAATCCCCGTCCCGGCAGAGGCCGTCGGCGATGGGGTCCAGACCTTTGTGATCCGCGACGCGATTGCGGAATCCGTTCTGGGCAGCTTTACCCTGATCGCGGGCGAGGCCCTGGGCGATGACATCCGCGCCGAAATGGACCTGCTGCGCGCCGAGCTGGACATGCTGAAACGCGCCTTTCGCCGGCATTGTCTGGAAACGATGTAACCGGCGCGGCGCGACATTGCCCACACTGGCCAAGCGCGGGACCGCATGGCACAAGCCCCGCAACGCTTGTCTGCTGGCCAAAGGACCGCCCCCATGCTGATTGTCTCGCTTATCGCGCGCCCCGGCGCATTGGACACCGCCCTTGTTGACTCGCTTTGCAATGCCTGGGGCGGCGGCGACATCACGTGGCTTTCGCCCGGCGAGGCGGCGGAGTTTCCGCTGGCCGCCCAGCCCGCCAATCTCGACGAGGTGCGCGCCTCGATCAGTGATCAGGCTGATCTGAACATCCTGCCTGCGGAAAACCGGCGCAAGAAAATGCTGCTGGCGGATATGGACAGCACCATGATCCAGCAGGAATGCATTGATGAGCTGGCCGAAGAGGCCGGGGTCGGCGCCCATGTCAAAGACATCACCGCCCGCGCCATGAATGGCGAATTGGATTTCGAAGGTGCCCTGACCGAACGTGTCGCCCTACTAAAAGGCCTGCCCGAAAGCGTGATCGACACAGTGGTCGAAAACCGCATCACCCTGATGCCCGGCGGCAAAACCCTGCTGGCCACGATGAAGGCGCAGGGTGGCCATGCGGCGCTGGTCTCTGGCGGGTTCACCGCCTTTACCGCGCGCGTTTCGGCTATGCTGGGCTTTGACGAAAACCGCGCCAACACGCTGCTGGTCAAAGATGGCCAGCTGAGCGGCGAGGTCGGCCGCCCGATCCTTGGCCGCGAGGCCAAAGTCACCGCGCTGGAGGAGATCACCGCCCGGATCGGCATTGCCGAGGCCGATGTGATCGCCGTCGGCGACGGGGCCAATGATCTGGGGATGCTGGGCCGCGCTGGTCTGGGCGTCGCGCTGCACGCCAAACCCGCCGTGCAGGAGCAAAGCGACTGCCGCGTGAACCATGGCGACCTGACCGCGCTTTTGTACCTGCAAGGCTATGCGAAACCGGAATTTGCACCGGAATAATCCTGCTGCGGCGCGGCAAGCCCCTTGACCTTCCAGTCACTGGAACCCCTATCTGACCTCTGTAAAGATGTGTCAAAGGGATCGTCATGGTCGAATCTGCGCTGCGTTTCGAAGTCACCGGCCTGAATTGTGGCGGCTGTGCGGGCCGCGCCGAACGCGCTCTGGCGGCGGTCAGCGGCGTGTCCGAAGCGCGCGTCAATCTGGCCAACCGCATGGCCTCGGTCGAGGGCGCTGCCCCGATCACCGCCTTGCACGGCGCGCTGAAAAAAGCGGGCTACCCCGCCGCCGAAACCCGCCATCAACTGATCATCGACGGCATGAGCTGCGCCTCCTGCGCCGGGCGCGTCGAAGAGGCGCTGAGAGCCCTGCCCGGCGTGCTGTCCGCCCGCGTCAATCTGGCCACCAATATGGCCGAGGTCACCACGCTGAATGGCCCGGTCGACCCGCGTGTACTGGCCGACACCGTGACGCAGATCGGCTATCCAACCCAAATCGCACAGGCCAATAGCAAAGACAGCGCCGCCGCGCGACAGGCCCGCGAAGCCAGCGCCCTGCGCCGCGATCTGGGCATCGCCGCGGCGCTGACCCTGCCGGTCTTTCTGGGGGTCATGGGCGGGCATATCTTCCCGCCGCTGCATCGCTGGCTGCATGGCACCTTTGGCCAGCAGGGCTGGTGGCTGATCCAGTTCCTGCTGACCAGCGCCGTTCTGATCTGGCCCGGACGGCGGTTCTATCGCATTGGCCTGCCCCTGCTGGTCAAGGGCGCGCCGGACATGAATTCGCTGGTTGCGCTTGGTACTCTTGCTGCCTGGGGCTATTCCACTGTCGCGCTGTTCCTGCCCCAATTGCTGCCCGCCTCGGCCCGCGATGTCTATTTTGAGGCTGCCGCAGTGATCGTCACCCTGATCCTGCTGGGCCGCTTTCTGGAGGCCCGCGCCAAGGGCCGCACCGGCGAAGCCATCCGCAAACTTGCCGGGTTGCGCCCTGACACCGCGCGCGTGGATCGGGACGGCGCGATCGTGGAAATCGCGCTTGAGAATGTCGTGCAGGGCGACACGCTGCATCTGCGCCCCGGTGAACGCGTCGCCGTGGATGGCACCGTGCTGGAAGGCCGCTCTTTCGTGGATGAGGCTATGATCACTGGCGAACCCGTCCCGGTGGAAAAGACCGAAGGCACCACGCTGGTTGGCGGCACGGTGAACGGTCAGGGCGCGCTGCGCTACCGCGCCACGGCGGTCGGATCCGACACGGTTCTGGCCCGCATCGTTGCGCTGGTCGAAGGCGCACAAGCCGCCCGCCTGCCGGTACAGGCGCTGGCCGACAAGGTCGTGCGCTGGTTTGTCCCCGGCGTTCTGGCGCTGGCCGCGCTGACCCTGCTGGTCTGGCTGATCTTTGGCCCCAGCCTTGCCATCGTGGCCTCGGTCAGCGTGCTGATCATCGCCTGCCCCTGCGCCATGGGTCTGGCCACGCCGACCTCGATCATGGTTGGCACCGGCCGCGCCGCCGAACTGGGCGTTCTGTTCCGCAAAGGCGAGGCGCTGCAGCGCATGGACGACCTCAAGATCATCGCTTTTGACAAGACCGGCACCCTGACCGAGGGCAAGCCCAGCCTTGTCGCCCAGCACCCCGCCCCCGGTATCGACGTGACCCGCGCCCTGCATCTGGCAGCCAGCGCCGAGCAGGGATCAGAACACCCGATTGCCCGCGCGCTGGAACAGGCCTGCGATGCGCCGCTACTGCCCCCCGAAACCGTCGAGGCCATCCCCGGCCACGGGCTCAACGCACGGGTGGATGGCCATGACCTGCTGGTCGGCGCGCCCCGCCTGATGCAGCGCGACGGGATCGACATGACCGCGCTGGCCCCCGCGCTGACGCAGATCGAAGCGCAAGGCCAGACCCCGGTGCTGATCGCCATTGATGGCCAGATCGCCGCCGCCTTTGCAATCGCCGACCAGATCAAACCGGGCGCAGCACAGGCGATCAAGGCCCTGCAGGACCAAGATTTGAAAATCGCCATGATCACCGGCGACAGCCACGCCGCTGCGCGCAGCGTTGCGCAGCAATTGAACATCTCTGAGATCGCCGCCGACATCCTGCCCGAAGGCAAGCTCGACACCGTGCGCACCCTGCGCGAGCAACACGGCCCCATCGGCTTTGTCGGGGATGGCATCAATGACGCCCCCGCCCTTGCCGAAGCCAATGTCGGCCTGGCCATCGGCACCGGCACCGATGTGGCCATGGAAAGCGCGGACATCGTTCTGTCCTCGGGCGCGCTGGCCGGGGTGGTGAATGCGCGGCATATCTCGCATGGCGTGATGCACAATATCCGGCAGAACCTGTTCTGGGCCTTTGGCTATAACGTCGCTCTGATCCCTGTTGCGGCTGGCCTGTTCTACCCGCTCACCGGCTGGTTGCTGTCGCCCATGCTGGCGGCGGGGGCCATGGCCCTGTCCTCGGTCTTTGTGCTGAGCAACGCGCTGCGCCTGCGCCGCCTACGCCCGGTGCTGCGCGCATGAAGATCTCTGACGTTGCCGAGCGTTCCGGCCTGCCCGCCAAAACCATCCGCTATTACGAAGAAATCGGCCTGATCCGACCCGGACGCAGCGCCAAGGGCTATCGCCAGTTTTCAGAAAGCGACCTGCACAAGCTCAGCTTTCTCAGCCGCGCCCGCGCGCTGGGTTTTTCAATCGAAGACTGCCGCACCCTGATGGCGCTTTACGAGGACGAAACCCGCCACAGCGCCGATGTGAAACGCATCGCCCAAAGCCATCTGAACCGGATCGACGAAAAAATCGCTTTGCTGCAAGGGATGCATGACACGCTCAGCGTGCTGATCCGCGATTGCCATGGCGATGACCGCCCCGATTGCCCAATCCTGAAGGATCTGGGGCAAAGCTGACTGCGCGTTTCTTCTTGGTCAAAATACTCAAAAAAGCCCAGGGGCCCCGGCCCCTGGGCGGATCGAATTGGCGCAGCCAATTCGAAACACTCAGCTCACCCGGTTGCCCCGGCTCCAGGCCCCGCGGATCATCGGCTGCGACCCGATCTGATGCACCCGCAGCACATCCCCGCGCAACCCGACCTGCAAGGCACCACGATCCATCAACCCCGCCGCCTTGGCCGGGTTGGCCGTGACACAGGCCACCGCGCGCGGCAGGTCATCCCACTGCTCGGCCAGCCGGAAAGCCGACAAAAGCAGCGCCGCCGGCACGTAATCCGATGACACGATGTCCAGCAGGTCCAGCTCTGCCAGCTCCCGCGCCGAGACATTCCCGGAATGCGACCCGCCGCGAATGATATTGGGCGCTCCCATCATCACCGCGATGCCGTTGTCACGACAGGCCTGCGCTGCCTCCACCGTGGTCGGGAATTCGGCGAACCCAACCCCGTTCGCGCGCGACACTGCGACCTGTTCGGCGGTGGTGTCATCATGGCTGGCAAGAACCGCGCCGTACCGATTTGCCTCGGCCACGGCTCCGGACTCGTGTTTGGCACCGTACAGGGTTTGCAGATGCTTCAGATTGGCCACATGCTCGGCAAATTCCGCCTCGCTCAGCCCGCGTTTCTTCGACAGATAGACGCGCAGCGCGCTCAGATCGCGAAACTGCCGCTGGCCCGGTGTGTGATCCATCAGGCTGACAATGCCGACCCGATCCTCATCCCCAAAATCCGCCATTTCCTGCAGCAGCGTTTCAGAGCAGATCTCGGCCCGCAGATGCAGGAAATGACTGATCTTCAGATAGCCCCCAGCCCGCGCCGACAGGATCTCATTCGCCAGATTGCGCGCATAGGCGTCATAGCGCGCCTTGCCACCCGTAATCGAGCCAACCCGCAGCGCGTCAAACACAGTGGTGATCCCGGTCGAAGCCAGTTCCGCATCATGCGCAATCAGCGCCGACAAATGCGGCCAGTCGACCTCGGGGCGCGGCTCGATATGACGCTCTAGGTTATCTGTGTGCAGCTCGATCAGGCCGGGCATCACGATGTCCCCACCGCAATCCTCGGCACCCGTCGGGATATGATCGCCCTCGGTGATCGCGGTGATCTCGCCGTTTTCGATGGTCACCGCGCCGGTCATCACGCGATCCGCCAGCACCAGCTGCGCATTGGCCAGACAGAGACTGCCCACCGGCGCGGCCTCTGCCTCGTCCACCAGTCGATCCGTCGGAAAAGGAGAATTCATGTCAAATACTCAAAGTTCGGTCTGTTGCGCCCGCAAAGGCCCGACGCATGTGACAGGGTTGCATGACAAAGGCGCGACAGTCCTGCCGCGCATTCGGGAAAAGCGAAAATCCGCCTCATGACACGGTCTCTGACAAAGACAGGGCGCGCAGGGCGGCTGTGACCGTATCCTCCAGCGCGCCGTCATTTGCGATTGTGACCTGCGGCAGCGCGTCGGGGATTGGCGCGCCCACGCGGGCCAGCCGCTTTTGCACCGCTGCGCCGCTTTCCCGGCCTCGCGCGGCCAGACGTGCGGCCAGGGTTTCCGGGCTGGCGGTGATGTTCAACACCGTGATGGCCGGAAAGATCTCCGCCGCCGCGCCCAGCGCCCCGCGTGAGAAATTGACCAGACAGTCCGCACCACTCTGTACATCGCGCAGCACCTGCGCCGGGATACCATAGCGCAGATCATGCGCGCCCCAATGCACACAGAACTCCCCCCCTGCCACCGCCGCATCAAACTCCGCAGCGGTCAGCGGGGTGTAGTCCTCGCCGCCCAGCTCGGGCGCGCGGGTGATGCAGCGCCGCACCAGCTGCAGCGCCGGGGCGCGGCTGGCCAGCACGCGCATCACGCTGTCCTTGCCCACACCCGACGGCCCGACCACCGCGATCAGGCGTCCCGCGCTCATGCCGCCATACCGGGGGTAAAGACCGACACGTCGATCTGCCGGTCACAGACCCGGTCGCGCGCCGCTTCGTCGTGGAAAATCCCGATGATCGCCGCACCGCGCGCCTTGGCCTCTTCGATCAGACCCAGCACAACCTCGCGGTTCGCCGCATCCAGACTGGCGGTCGGTTCGTCCAGCAGCAGCGCCGGATAGCCATGGGCAAAGCCGCGCGCGATGTTCACCCGTTGCTGTTCCCCGCCCGAAAAGGTCGTGGGCGACAGCGACCACAGGGTCTGCGGAATGTTGAGCCGCCCCAGCAGATCCGCCGCCCGCGCCTGCGCCTCATCCGCTGGCACACCCAGCGCCAACAAAGGCTCTGCCACCACATCCAGCGTCGGCACGCGCGGCACGACCCGCAGGAACTGGCTGACATAGCCCAGTACTTCGCGGCGCAGCCGGATGATGTCGCGCGGGCGGGCCTGCACAATGTCCGTATCGCCGATGCGGATCGACCCGGCCTGCGTCAGATAGTTGCCATAGATCATCCGCATCAGCGTGGATTTCCCCGCGCCCGAAGACCCGGTCAGCGCCACGCATTCCCCCGGTGCCACGCTCAGCGACACATCGCTCAGCACTTCGATCACCGCTGCACCCTGATTGTGCAGGACAAAGCGTTTGGCCACGCCATCCAGTGCGATCATGGCTTCTTTGCTTTCATAAATACCCATTTTCGCGCCCCTTCAGACCTGCAACACGCTGGAGACCAGCAGCTGCGTATAGGCATGTTGCGGATCGTCCAGCACCTGATCGGTCAGACCGCTTTCCACCACATGCCCCGATTTCATCACCATCAGCCGATCCGCCAACAGGCGCACCACGGCCAGATCATGGGTCACGATGATCGCCGACAGGTTCATGTCGCGCACCAACCCGCGCAGCAGGTCCAGCAGGCGGGCCTGTACGCTGACATCCAAACCGCCGGTCGGTTCATCCATGAAGACCAGACGCGGCGCGGTCACAAGGTTCCGGGCGATCTGCAAACGCTGCTGCATCCCGCCGGAAAAGGTGCTGGGGCGGTCGTCGATCCGGGCTTCGTCAATCTCGACCCGTGTCAGCCAGTCACCGGCCTGCGCGCGAATGTCGCCATAGTGGCGCGCCCCCACAGCCATAAGCCGTTCACCCACATTGCCACCGGCACTGACCCCCATGCGCAGCCCATCGCGCGCATGTTGATGCACAAAGGCCCAGTCGGTGCGGCCCAGCATCCGGCGTTCCGGTTCGCTCATGGTCACGGTGTCGCGCGGGCCATGGCCACGGGTGTCAAACACAACCTCCCCCGCATCCGGGGTCAGATGTCCGGCCAGACAGTTCAGCAGGGTGGATTTGCCCGACCCGCTTTCCCCGACAATGCCGATCACCTCACCAGTGTAGAGGTCAAAATTCACATCGGTACAGCCGATATGAGATCCGTATTTCTTTTCAATGCCCTTGACGGACAGAAGGGGCGTATCGCTCATGCGGCCTCCGTGCCCTTGTGGCCTTCGGCCTGGCGGGCTTCGCAATAATGGGTGTCGGAACAGACAAAGATCCGGTTGCCTGCGTCATCGACAATGACCTCGTCCAGATAGCTGTCTTCGGCACCACACAGGACGCAGGGCACATCCGGTTTCGAGGAATCAAACGGGTGGTCGTCAAAATCGAGGCTGACGACCTGCGTATAAGGCGGCAGCGCATAGATCCGCTGTTCCCGCCCCGCGCCAAACAGCTGAACCGCCGGGCAATCATCCAGTTTCGGATTGTCGAATTTCGGGATCGGGCTGGGATCCATCACATAGCGCCCCTCGACCTGCACCGGATAGGCATACGAGGTGGCGATATGGCCGTGGCGGCTGATGTCTTCGTACAGCTTCACATGCATCAGCCCGTATTCTTCAAGGCTGTGCATCTTCCGGGTCTCGCTTTCGCGCGGCTCCAGAAAGCGCAGCGGTTCGGGGATCGGCACCTGATAGACGAGGATCTGGCCCTCATTCAGGGTGGTTTCGGGGATCCGGTGGCGGGTCTGGATGATGTCCGCCTCTTGCGTGTCGGTGGTCACCGCCACCCCCGCCGTGCGGGCAAAGAAGCTGCGGATGGAAATCGCATTGGTCGTGTCATCCGCGCCCTGATCAATCACCTTAAAGGTGTCATCAGGCGTCAGCACCGCGGCCGACACCTGCACCCCGCCGGTCCCCCAGCCATAGGGCATCGGCATTTCCCGGCTGGCAAAAGGCACCTGATAGCCCGGCACTGCCAACCCTTTCAGGATGGCGCGGCGGATCATCCTCTTGGTCTGCTCATCCAGATATGCAAAGTTGTACTCAAGCATTTTCTTCTCCGAAAGCGAGGGAACAAGAGTGCCAATAGACTCGCCGATAGCTTGGCTTCTCATACTTGCCTTTGCGGGCTTTGTTTTTTGGCATGCTCGTCGCCTCAAACGTCGTCGGGATAGCCTCAGACAAGAGCCCGACGGCACCTGGGTTTGGGTGGGTTTTGATGGCTCTGAGAAGCGATCCCTGTCGCACCCCGCACGACCTGGAGGAAGCTGGTGGAAAGAGATGAAGAACGAGGCTTGAAGAAAGCTGGAACAGGCTCATAGCAACCCCCGTTCGGCCAGCGCCGCAGACAGCGCCTCGGCGCCGGTGAAATGGATGGCATCCATGCCCGCCGCCTTTGCGCCAAGGCAGTTATGCAGCCCGTCATCAATGAAAACGCTGTGCTCGGGTCTGACTTCGGCCCGGTCGCACAGCAGGCGGTAGATCTCGACACTGGGTTTGACTACGCCGACCTCGCCCGACACGATGGTCGTGCCAAACACCGCGCCCAGCTCGGGATGAACCTTAAGCCCTTCGGGCCAGGTTTCTGCCGACCAGTTGGTGATGGCGTGTACCGGGATCCCGGCATCCTTAAGCGCGAACAGAATGTCCCAGCTGCCCGCGATCTTGTCCGGCACGGTGCGGGTGTAGCGTTCAACATATTGCGCCAGCCGCATCGCGTCTTCGGGGTTTGCGACCCACCCCGCCGCATCGGCAAAGCGCGCCCCGGCGTCACAGGCAAAGTTCAGCTTGTCAAAACTGACCCGTGCCAGGAAATCGCGCGCGCCCTGCTCGCCCAGATCATCGACCCAGGCCAGATGGGGCTGCCAGTCGACCAGAACATTGCCAATGTCGAAAACAACGGTTGTCGGAGTCATTCCGCTGCCTCCTGATGCGCGGCCTGCTGGTTGGCCAGTGCCTCGGCGCGCAATTTGCGGATCAGCTCCAGTTCGGACTGGAAATCCACGTAATGCGGCAGCTTGATATGTTCGAGGAACCCGGTCGCCTGGATATTGTCAGAGTGATAGAGGACAAATTCCGCATCCTGCGCGGGCACGCCTTCGAAATCTTCGCCCAGCTCTTCCCAACGCAGGGCGCGGTCAACCAGCGCCATGGAAATCGCCTTGCGCTCGGATTGGCCAAAGACCAGCCCGTAGCCGCGCGTAAACTGCGGCGGTTCGGTTTTCGAGCCGGTGAACTGGTTCACGGTCTCGCATTCGGTCAGCTCGACCTCGCCGATCTCAATGGCAAAGCCCAGCTCGGGGATGTCCATTTCCACCGGCACCGTGCCGATACGCAGCTCGCCGACAAAGGCGTGGTTGCGGCCATAGCCGCGCTGGGTGGAATAGGCCATGGACAGGGTAAAGCCCTCATCCGCGCGGGCCAGCGCCTGCAGCCGGACCGACCGATCCGCAGGCATCTCCAGCGGTTCACGGGTCAGATCACCCGGCGTGCTGTCGTCGCGTTCTGATTGCTCGATCAGCCCTTCTTTGTTCAAGAACCCGGTCACATGCGGCACCGGGCCTTTGGCCGGGCTGCGTTCGGCGGCCTCGGGCACCTCGCCATTGGCGGCCAGTTGGAAATCCAGCAGGCGGTGGGTGTAGTCAAAGGTCGGCCCAAGGATCTGCCCGCCCGGCACGTCCTTGAACGTCGCGCTGATGCGGCGGTCACAGGCCATCTCGGCGGTTTCGACCGGCAGGCTGGCACCAAACCGGGGCAGCGTGGTGCGATAGGCGCGCATCAGGAACACGGCCTCGATCAGATCGCCGCGCGCCTGTTTGATCGCCAGCGCCGCAAGGTCAGGATCGTACAGCGACCCCTCGCCCATCACCCGGTTCACCGCCAGCGCCAGCTGTTCGCGGATCTGCGCGATGGACAATTCCGCCACAGAGGTATCGCCGCGACGCTCTTCGGCCAGCCAGGCATGGGCGTTCTCAATCGCGCGCTCGCCGCCTTTTACAGCAACATACATTTACAGCACCTCGGTCGAACGGGGCAGCGCAGCGATGCGCGTGCCACAGGTGAACAGGAAATCACGGCCCAGCGGGAACAGGGCGCGGTTGTCGCGGAACGGATCCAGATCGGGCAGTGACAGCGCCGCCGTGCCTTTGATGCCGGGGCCGCGCAGCGATGCGCCATTGGCCGCCAGTTCGGGCATGTCCACAATCAGCGTCGCGGACCGATCCGGGTATTCCGATGTGCCAATGCGATAGGGATCCAGCGGCAGCAGATCGTCCCACCGGCCCAGGGCAAAGTCGCAGTCATCCGCGCTGGCCAGCGGCGCGCCGGTGTGAAACGCCACCCAGTCGCGCAGCGCAGGCAGCTCATAGTCGCCTGCCAGATGCAGTTTGGTGTCGCCATCACACAGCGTCAGCAGCACAGCGCCCGCCGCAGCAGACAAAGGCGCGGGCGGTGTGGCACCGGTCACATCGTGGATCGTGCCGGGGCGGGCCATGGCCTCCATAATCCCGCGAAAGGCGCGGGCGGCATCCAGTGCGGGTTCCGCAAACCCGCCTTCCAAAGCAAGCGCGCTCATCAATCTTCCCCTCGGACCATTGTGAAGAAATCCACCTTGGTGGCGGCGGCCTTGGCGGCGCGGGTGTTGCGCGCGGCCTCCATTTCGGTGGCGAGCGGCGTCAGAACGGCCGCTTGCATGGCCGCCTCCTGCCCCGCCTCGCACAGCGCGTCGACCAGCGCGGCGGCTTCGGCGCAGGCTTTGCGACGGCCTTTGATATAGGCGTGGCCGACCGCGCCATCGGACAGGCGCAGCGCGCAGCGCGTCACCGTCATTTCGCCCAGGTTGAACGCAGCGCCCGTGGCCCCGGCCCGCCCCCGCACCATGACGCTGCCGATCCCGGGCGCGCGCAGCCAGCTGAAATCAGGCCGCGCCTGCGCCGCATCCAAAAGGGCGGCAACCCGGCCCTCTGGCGCCTTGGCCATCAGGCTCAGCCGGGCCTGTCTGGCGGCTTGTGTGTCGGGCAGATCTTTCATCTCGACAACTTTCGCTTATCCTATACAACTAGACTTATTATACCGATTCCCCGGATTTTCTCCATCGGAGTTTTGTGAAACTTGAGTGACGCCCAAACCAAACCGCGCCGCACACCGATCTGGCTTTCGATTGCCAAAGATCTGAAGGGCGACATTTCCGAGGGCCGCTATGCGCCCGGCGATCGCCTGCCGACAGAGGCCGTTCTAGCCGAGCGGTTCGGCGTGAACCGCCACACAGTGCGCCATGCGATCAAACATCTGGTCGATGAGGGGCTGGTGCGCACGCGGCGCGGCTCTGGTGCCTTTGTGACTGCACAACCCACCAGCTATCCGCTGGGCAAACGGGTGCGCTTTCGCCAGAATCTCAGCGCGGCAGGGCGGCAGGCAGATAGCAGTATTCTGTCGGTCGAGAACCGCGCCGCGACGGAAAAAGAGGCCGAGCTGCTGGGGCTGAACACGGGTGATACTCTGTGTGACATCAGGGGATTGTCGCTGGCAGATGGGCAACCGGTGGCCGTGTCGGAATCGCTGTATCCTTTGGCGCGTCTGCCCGGTCTGGACCAGGCGCTGGCCGAGGCAGAGGGCGTGACCCGCGCGCTGCAATCGGTGGGAGTGCCCGATTACACCCGCGCCTGGACCCGGATCACCGCCACCACCGCCAGCGCCACGCAGGCGGTGCATCTGCAACTAGTCGAGGGCGCGCCCTTGCTGCGCACAACCTCGTTGAATGTCGACCCGGATGGTCTGCCGGTGGAATATGGCCGCACATGGTGGGCCGGGGATCGCATCACCCTGACGCTGGAGGATTAGCCCCCGTATTTCTCCAAAAACTCCTCAACCGGGAGTTCGCGGAAATCAAGCAGCGCCATGCGCAGGGCTTCGTGGCTCCAATCCCACCACGCAAGCGCGATGATCCGCTCGGCAATGTCAGAGGGCTGGCGCTGGCGGATGACCTTGGCCGGGGTGCCCGCGACGATGGTGTAAGGGGCCACATCTTTAGTCACAATCGCGCCCGACGCGACCACAGCGCCATGGCCCAGCGTGACCTCGGGTTTGATGATCGCGCCATGGCCGATCCAGGTGTCATGGCCGATATGGGTCAGGCGAGATTTGCGATGGGCAAAAAACTCGGCATCGCGGTCCGCATCGTCCCAATAATCATCGGACCGATACAGGAAATGATGGCATGACGCCGTGTGCAGCGGGTGATCGGTCGGCCCGATCCGGGTCATGCTGGCAATGTTGCTGAACTTGCCGATCCGCGCATTGGCGATGTCAGAATACTGGTCGCAATAGCTGTAATCACCAAAGCTGCTGTGCTGAACGCGGCTGCCCTCGCCCACTTCGGTATAGGCGCCAAAGGTTGAGTCAACGATGGTGCAGCGGTCATGGATGAACGGGGTGTCGGGGCTGAGCCGGGGCATGGGGTTTCCTATCGATACAGAGGGTCGCGCCCGACCTGAGGGTGGGCGCCATAGCAAAGGGCGCGGCGTTGAATTTCGAACAAACCGCGACCAGACCTCGCAACGTGCGTTTCAATTCGCGCCCGCCCTGGGGGCGGGTCGGGCGCGACCCGGATCGCACGCGATCCGGGGATCAGTCCTTGCGGCCAATCAGCTTGGCGCGCAGCTTGCCGGACACCCAGTCCATGAAGATCACCATGCCGATCACCAGCGTGATGTAATAGGCGACCTCTTCCCAATCCTTCTGGGTCTGGATCGCCTGCGTCAGCAGAAGACCAATCCCGCCCCCGGTGATCGCACCGATGATCGTCGCGCTGCGGGTGTTGGATTCAAGGAAATACAGCACCTGCGCCAGCAGCACCGGCACGACCTGCGGGATCACGCCAAAGCGATAGCGCTGCAGCGGCTTTGCCCCGGTCGAGCTAACGCCCTCGATCTGCTTCTCATCAACATTTTCCAGCGCCTCGGAAAAGATCTTGCCAAAGGTGCCGGTATCCGTGACCAGGATCGCCAGCGCGCCAGTCAGCGGCCCAGGACCAAAGGCGCGGGACAGAACCACCGTCCAGATCAGCGCATCCACACCACGGACAAAGTCGAACAGCCGCCGGGTCGCCACGCGGATCGCCACAAAGGGCGCAAACCGCTTGGCCGCGAGGAAGGACAGCGGCAGAGCAATCATCGCTGCACCCATCGTGCCCAGAAACGCCATCAGGATGGTTTCGCCAATGGCCCAGACGACCTCGTTATGGCGCCACATCTTGTTGGTCCAGACATCCTGCACCGCGCCTGCGATATTGCTGCGCGCCGGGTCGATCCGATCGCCAAACAGGATCTTGATCGCAGACTGGCCGTGATACGGGCTGTCCAGCGTGAACCAGAACAGCTCCCAACCGGGGAAGTAGTTGAACACCTCGGTCTTGGTGCCGGTCAGGGTGATCCGGCCCTCGGGCGTTTTGATCGCCACGCGCCGGTCCGACGCATTGATCCAATCGGGCAGATCGCCCTTTAGATTGGTCAGCACCTTGCGGCCCTCGACCTCGGCTGTGATCAGATCATATCCGGGGATCTCGACCTCGGTTCGGTTGCCGGGCAGCAGATGGACCAGATGGCCCGCGCCCAGATCCACGGTCACGACCTCGTCGCCGCTGACCCAATCGGGGCGGGTGCCTTCGGGATAGGTGCCCTTGCGCTCGCCCTCGATGGCATAGGCGATGTCGCCGGTCCGGTTCGAGCGCGTCACATGCACCTTGTAGGACCAGCTGTCCGAGGCCAGCGTGACCGCGTTTTCCAGATTGGCGCGCTTGGCCAGACCGGGCAGGTCAAAGGCAAAGAAAATATAGGTGAAATAGGCCAGGATCACCGCAGGCACGGCAAAGGCCATCATGCGCTTGCGCTGGAACAGCGCGGCGGCCTCGAATTTGGCGGCGCTCAGATCGGCGGTGCTCATGCGTTTTGCCCTTCACTCATGCGGTTGCGATAGCGGCTGGAAACCTGATCAAAGAAGACAATCGTGCCGAACAGCAGCACAAAGATCGCGGCGGCTTCGTCAAAGCGGCCCGGCCCCCAGGCCATGGAATTGCGTAACTCGTAGCCAAGGCCGCCAGCCCCGACAAAACCCAGGATCGCAGAGGCGCGGATGTTGATTTCAAAGCGCAGAAGCGCGTAGCTGAGAAAATTCGGCGCTACTTGGGGTAGAATGCCCAGCAACATGCTTTGGCCCCAGGTCGCCCCGGTAGAGCGCAGCCCTTCGACCGGTTTCAGATCGGCGTTTTCGGCCACTTCGGAAAACATCTTGCCCAGCGCGCCAGCAGTGTGGATCGCGATGGCGATCATCGCAGGCACCGGCCCACCGCCCAGAACAAAGATCAGCACCAGCGCGATAACGATTTCAGGCACCGCGCGCATGATGTCCAGAACCCGGCGGAACAGCCCGACCAGCGCGGGCCAGCGCGCCAGACCGCGGGTCGCCAGCAGCGACAGGATCAGACCAAAGAAAGCCCCGATCAGCGTGGACACCGCGGCGATATTGATCGTCTCAACCAGCGCCGGGAAATATTTCACCATCAGCGCAGGCAGGTCGGCGCGCTTTTCCCAGGCTTCGGACAGCACATCAGCGGGATAGTCGCCCACCTGATGCAACCCGGCCCAGAACCCGCCCGCATTGCGCGCATCGGCCAGGTTGAACCCCGACACCATCAGCAGGACAAAAATCAGCAGGGTCAGACCGCCATACAGGCGGCGGCGCTGCACCAGTGCCAGATAGCTGGCCTGTGTCGCCTGCACACCCTGGGGCATGTCAGAGGTCATATCGCTCATGGGAAGGGCCTTTCAGAGGAAAACTCCGGGCCACGCAGCCCGGAGTTCGTGTCATCGTTCCGCTTGCGCGGAGGCGTCGCTTAGCCGCCGATCTTGGCTTTGCGGGCTTCCACGATGGAGATGTAGGTGTCATGAGTCACCGGCTGGAACCCCAGGGTTTCGCCAGCGGCCACGCCATAGGCGCAGTCTTCGTCACGCTCGTACAGGCCATCAACCAGAGTGGTCATGGTCGCGCGCACATCGGCAGGCAGGGCTTTGCGCAGAACAATCGGACCTTCGGGGATCACAGCAGATTTCCAGATCTGCACCAGGTCGTTCATGTCGATCAGACCAGCATCAACCGCCTTGCGCAGCGCGCCAGAGTTATAGCCATCTTCCCATTCGCCCTGACCGTCGGCCCAGGTGACGCCAGCGGTGATGTCGCCATTGTTCACGGCAACGATGGTCTGTTCGTGACCGCCGGTGAACTTGACCTCGGCAAAATAGTCACCGGAGTCCATGGTGATGCCGTCTTTGTACTGGGGGATCTCGATCGAGGGGATCAGGTAGCCCGAGGTGGAGTTCGGATCGCCGAAACCAAAGGTCTTGCCGGCCATGTCATCCAGATTGGCAATGCCGGCATCTTTGCGGGCAAAACCGATGGAGTGGTAGCCGATGGAGCCATCCACGTTGACTTTGACCAGCACGGGCTCGACCGCTTCGGGGTCTTGCAGATAGGTCGCCGCGTAGGAGGACGCGCCCAGCCATGCCATGTCGATGGTGCCGCCCAGCAGGCCCTGGATCACGCCGTTATAGTCAGCCGGGGCAAACAGTTTGACGTCAACGCCCAGAGCTTCGGTGGTGTAATCCGCCAGGCACTGGTAGCTGTTCATGCGGTCCTGGGCGTTTTCGCCGCCCAGAATGCCGATGCGGAATTCTTTGATGTCTTCTGCCTGAACAGCACCGGTCAGGGCGGTGGTGGCCAGAGCAACTGCAAGGATCTTTTTCATCTTTGTCTCCATGGGATGAAAGGAATGCAAAAAGCCCGCAGGGATCTGCGGGCGTTTCAGGGTCAGGCCGGGATGGCGTATTCGCCTTGGGTCCGGTCCAGAGTTTCGATTTCGGTAGAGGTCGCCGCCTCGGAAAAATCCGCGCCTGCGCCATAGATGTCGCGGGCAACACCGGCGGTCAGCTGAGCGGGGGTGCCGTCAAACACAACGCGCCCGTCCCGCATCCCGATCACCCGGTCGCAATAGCGGCGCGCGGTGTCCAGCGTGTGCAGGTTGGCGATGACCATGCGGCCGTCTTCTTCGTGAATGCGGCGCAGGGCCTCCATCACGATCTGCGCGTTCATCGGGTCCAGCGAGGCGATGGGTTCGTCGGCCAGAATGATCTGCGGGTCCTGCATCAGGGCACGGGCAATGGCGACACGCTGCTGCTGGCCACCGGACAGGGCTTCGGCGCGTTTGGCCGCCTGTTCGACAATGCCCAGTCGGTCGAGGATCTCGATCGCCTTTTCGATGTCAGCCTTGGGATAGAGGTTGAACATGGTCGCCAGGGTCGAGCGGCGGTTCAACGTGCCATGCAGCACGTTGGACACCACATCCATGCGCGGCACCAGATTGAACTGCTGAAAGATCATCGCGCAGTGCGATTGCCACTCCCGGCGTGCGGCGCCTTTCAGGGTGGTCACATCGCGGCCCTGAAACAGGATCTGGCCCTGGCTGGGATCGCTCAGCCGGTTCACCATGCGCAACAGGGTCGATTTGCCCGCGCCAGAGCGGCCAATCACGCCGATCATCATCGGACGGTCCACGGCAAAGCTGACAGTGTCGACGGCATTCTTGGTACCGAAGGTTTTGGTCAGTGTTTTGATTTCGAGCATGTCTATCCCCTGGTTCGGGGCTGACCTATGCGACCTGCGTGACAGTTCTGTGCAGCGGATGAATCCGAATTGTTAAACTTTCGAAACGGATTTGTGACGGGCTGCAGGGAATGGGCGTCATAAAACCGTTACAAAACAGGGATCCCGTGTTAGCGTCATAGCATGATTGGAAAACCTCATGCTGTTTTGCTGGCCCTGTCGATCTGCGCCCTGACCCCCGATAGCGGGCAAAGCGGCATCGCGGATATGGTCTGCGAGGACAGCACACGCCTGCAGGAACGGCTGACCCAGCGCACCGGCGCGCTGCGGCAGGGGCGCGGGTTGCACGAACCCGGCACATTGATTGAAATGTGGGTAACCCCTGACACCGGAGACTGGACCCTGGTGCAAAGCTACCCTGACGGGATCAGCTGCATCGTCGCCATGGGGGCCTATTGGGAAAACACCCAAGCCACACAGGATCCGTCCTGATCCAAAAGGGCCGGGACGCGCCCGGCCCCCGAGGGTCTTACCAGTGGCTTGGATCGCTTAGCGCCGCGACACAGCGCGACGGCCCCGACAGCGGCGTGAACTGCGCCCCTGACAGCGCCTGACCCAGCCACCCTTCTGGATATTGCAACGGCACAGGCGGGCTGGCCTCTGCTTCCGTAATGAGGGCAAAGCCGACCTTTTCATAAAACCGGATATCGCCATAGGTCAGGGCCACATCGACCCCCTCCTGCCGCAACACCCCCAGCGCATATGTGATCAGCTTCTGCCCGATCCCTTTGCCCTGCTGCCCAGTCGCAACCGCCACGGGAGACAGGATAAACACCGTGCGCGTATCATCGGGATAGGTCATCCGGGTGAACAGGATGCTTGCCAGCATCTCGCCCTCCTGCAGCGCCGAAAACACATACATGTCTTTGGCGTTTACAGAGGACAGCATCTCGGCCACCAGATCACGGATCACTGCCCCGGCTTCGGCCCCTTCTGATGCGGTAAAGGTTTCCAGAAACAGGGCCGTGATCGCGGCGGTCTTTTCTTTGTAGTCAGTCGTAATGTCCATAGTCATGTCCTGTGGATGATAAAACAGATTAGCGTTGGTCAAGCTGCGCCCGGACGGCTTTGACCCCAAGTTTTGAAACCCGGTATGGCTGCCCACCCCAAGAGCGGATGAAACGCCGTTTTCTGAGCTTCAAAAAGACCGACAAAGTACAGTCGGTCAGGATATGCCCGTCGCGGGTGTAGCAGGTCACACCGCGAATTTTGCCATTCGTGTGCCGGTCGTGATGGATCACACCACCACGTGCGAGTTCATGCAGAACGCGCTGTTCATGCTTTGAAATATTCAAAGGAGGTCTCGATTTCATGAGAGTACACAAAAGGACCGCTCAGCCAGTCGCATGAGCAGATCAGATGTTACATGTTCCCGCGTTTAAAGGCAGGAACGGGCTTATGCCCGGGACTCTTGCATAAAATCTCCATCAAAGGCGGCAGGGGCCGCCCTAAGCCAAAAATAAGATCAGCTCTCGGCCTTTGCAAGACCCAGCACGCTGGGCTGATAGTTTGACCAACTGTGCCGCAGGTTGACTGTGTGCAACCCACGCTCGGGCCTCTGAAAGAGGCGCAGATGCATCTGCCAACACAGCCAACCAAAGACCGCCACAGCCTTGTGCGATGCGCCGTTATTGCCCGTCTTCTGCGTATTCGGACATGGGCGGGCAGGTGCAGACCAGGTTGCGGTCGCCATAGGCATTGTCCACCCGGTTCACCGCCGGCCAGTATTTGTCGACCCCCAGGTTCCCCGGAGGGAAACAGGCCTGTTCGCGGGTATAGGGACGATCCCATTCGCCCACCAGATCGCGCACCGTGTGCGGCGCGCGTTTCAGCGGGTTGTTGTCCGGGTCGATCCTGCCATCCACGATGTCCTGGGCCTCGGCCCGGATGGAAATCATCGCCTCGCAGAAACGATCCAGTTCGGCCTTGGGTTCAGATTCCGTCGGTTCGACCATCAGGGTACCCGCCACCGGCCAGGACATGGTCGGCGCGTGGAACCCGCTGTCGATCAGGCGCTTGGCCACGTCATCGACGCTGACATGCGCTTCGTCGTTCAGCGGACGGGTATCCAGAATGCATTCATGCGCAACCCGCCCCGTTTCCGAAGTATAGAGGATCGGATAGCTGTCTTTCAGACGCGCAGCGATGTAGTTGGCGTTCAGGATCGCAACCTTGGTCGCCTGTGTCAGACCCGCACCGCCCATCAGCAGCACATAGGCCCAGCTGACCGGCAGGATCGAGGGCGAGCCAAACGGCGCGGCAGAAACCGGCCCCACCGCATCGCCATATTCCGGGTGGCCCGGCAGGTGCTTTGTCAGATGCGCCTTGACGCCGATCGGACCCATGCCGGGGCCGCCCCCGCCATGCGGAATGCAGAAGGTCTTGTGCAGGTTCAGGTGGCTGACATCGCCGCCGATGTCGCCGGGACGGGACAGGCCCACCATGGCATTCATATTGGCCCCGTCGATATAGACCTGACCGCCATGGTCATGGGTGATGTCACAGACCTCTTGCACAGTTTCTTCGAACACGCCGTGAGTGCTGGGATAGGTGATCATGCAACCGGCCAGATTGGCGCTGTGCTGTTCGGCCTTGGCGCGGAAATCACTCAGGTCGATATTGCCGTTTTCATCCGCTTTGATCGGAACCACTTTCCAGCCCACCATCTGCGCGCTGGCCGGGTTGGTGCCATGCGCCGAGGTCGGGATCAGGCAGACATTGCGGTGCCCCTACCCCTGCGCGATGTGGTAATTGCGGATTGTCAGCAGACCGGCATATTCGCCCTGCGCGCCTGAATTTGGCTGTTGGCTGATCGCGTCATAGCCGGTGATCTGGCACAGCTTGTCGTTCAGATCGTCGATCATCTGCGTGTAGCCCAGCGCCTGATCCTGAGGCACAAACGGGTGCAGGTTGCCAAATTCCGGCCAGGTGACCGGGATCATCTCGATCGTCGCGTTCAGCTTCATGGTACAGCTGCCCAGCGGGATCATCGCGCGGTCCAGCGCCAGATCGCGGTCGGCCAGACGGCGCATGTAGCGGGTGATCTCGGCCTCGGCCCGGTTCTTGTGGAAAATCGGGTGAGTCAGATATTCGCTTTCACGCAGCGCATGTTCCGGCAGGCGATAGTGCTTTTCGCTGCTGTCGTCTTTCTTGTCGATGCCAAAGGCACCCCAGACGGCCTCGATGGTTTCGGGGCGGGTCTGTTCGTCCAGCGAGATGCCAACCTTGGTTTCGCCAACCTTGCGCAGGTTCACGCCACGGGCCACAGCGGCCTCCATCACGGTTGTCTGCAGCGCGCCGACTTCGACGGTGATGGTGTCAAAGAACACTTCGGGCTCCACGGCAAAGCCCGCCGCCTCAAGCCCATCGGCCAGGCGCGAGGTCTTGCGGTGCACCGACTGGGCAATCGCCTTGATGCCATCGGGGCCGTGATAGACCGCATACATCGACGCGATCACCGCCAGCAGAGCCTGCGCGGTGCAGACGTTGGAATTGGCTTTCTCGCGGCGGATATGCTGTTCGCGGGTCTGCAGCGACAGACGATAGGCCTGGTTGCCACGCGCGTCGATGGACACGCCGATGATGCGACCGGGCATGGCGCGCTTTAGCTTGTCCGTCGTGGCCATATAGGCAGCATGGGGGCCACCATAGCCCATAGGCACGCCGAACCTCTGGGTGCTGCCCACGGCAATATCCGCGCCCATTTCGCCGGGCGATTTCAGCAGGGCCAGCGCCAGAATATCAGCGGCGACCACGGCGATGGCCTTGTGTTCATGCAGCGCAGCAATCTGATCAGTAAAGTCGCGCACATGGCCGTTTGTGCCCGGATACTGGAAGATCGCGCCAAACACCGCGCCCGGATCCAGATCCGCCGGGTCGGCAACCTGCACGTCGATGCCCAGAGGCTCGGCGCGGGTCTGGATCACCGCAACGGTCTGCGGGTGGCAGTTCTTGTCGACAAAGAAAGCCGCGTTATTCGCCTTGGAGCGCGACCCGCGATGCGCCATGGCCATGGCTTCGGCGGCGGCGGTGGCTTCGTCCAGCAGCGAGGCATTGGCGACCTCAAGACCGGTCATGTCGCTGACCATGGTCTGAAAGTTCAGCAGCGCCTCTAGTCGGCCCTGCGAGATCTCGGGCTGATAGGGCGTATAGGCCGTGTACCAGGCCGGGTTTTCCAGAATGTTGCGCAGGATCGGCGCGGGAGTGGTGGTGCCGTAATAGCCCTGACCGATCAGGCTGGTCAGAACCTTGTTCTTGCTGGCGACCTCTTTCATGTGGAACAGCGCGTCGCGTTCCGTCATGGCCGGCCCCCAGTCCAACGGCTGTTCCTGGCGGATAGAGGGCGGCACGGTGGCGTCGATCAGCTGGTCCAGCGTCTTGAACCCGATCAGCTTCAACATATCGCGCATTTCCACCGGCGACGGGCCGATATGACGGCGATTGGCGAAATCATAGGCTTCGTAGTCGGTCAGTTTGAAGGCCATGGAACATTCCTTACCACAAAAGAAAGACACCGCCGGGCCAGCCCCGGCAGGATAAGCGCGTTAGCCGATAAAGGCCTGATAGCTGTCGTGATCCATCAGCCCCTCCAGCTGCGTCGCATCCGACAGTTTGACCTTATAGATCCAGGCCGCCCCTTCGGGATCTTCGTTCAGCGCGCCGGGATTGTCGGCCAGATCGGTGTTCACCGCGACCACCTCGCAATCCACAGGCGCATAGATTTCCGACGCGGCCTTGACGCTTTCGATCACGCCGACCTCTTCGGCCTTTTCAAAGGTATCGCCGACCTCGCGCTGCTCGATAAAAACAATCTCGCCCAGCGCCTCGGCGGCATGGGCGGTGATGCCAATGGTGGCACTGTCGCCCGTGACGGTGATCCATTCGTGGTCTTCGGAATAATAGGTGGTCATCTGACGGACACTCCGAGGTTAGCGTTTGTAGTTCTGCGGCACAAAGGGCAGCGCGGTGATTTCAGCAGGCTGGGATTTGCCGCGAATGATCAGCGAGACAGGCGTGCCCGGCGCGCTATGGCTGGCACTGACATAGCCCATGGCCACAGGACCGCCGATGGTCGGCCCAAACCCGCCAGAGGTGATCGCGCCGATGCTGTTGCCCGCATCATCCTGCACCTCGACCCCCTGCCGGGCCGGAGCGCGCCCCAGCGGTTTGATCCCCACCAGTTTGCGCGCGGGGCCGTTGGTCAGATCCTGCTGGATGCGCGCAGCACCGGGAAAGCCGCCCTCCTCCCGGCGGCGTTTCTGCATGGCCCAGACCAGCGACGCCTCGACAGGGGTGGTGGTCTGATCAATGTCATTGCCATACAGGCACAGCCCCGCCTCCAGCCGCAGACTGTCCCGCGCGCCCAGACCGGCAGGTTCACAATCGTCATGCGCCAGCAGAGCCCGGGCGATGTCGGGGGCGGCGGCCTCGGGGATGGAGATCTCGAACCCGTCCTCGCCGGTATAGCCCAGACGCGACACCCGGCAGGGGATCCCGTTGACCTCAGCGACAGTGGTTTCCATGAATGTCAGCGCGCAGGCGGCGGGACAAAGGTCGCCGACAACGGCTTCCGCGCGAGGGCCCTGCACCGCAATCAGCGCGTGGTCGTGGATTTCCGTCACCTCGACCCCGTCCAGATGCGCCTGCATGTGCGGAATATCCTGATGGCGCAGCGCGGCGTTGACCACGACATAGAAATGATCGCCTGCGTTAGAGACAATCAGATCGTCCAGAATGCCGCCTGCCTCATTGGTGAAAAACCCATAGCGGGCTTTGCCCACGGGCAGGGTCCTGAAGGCCTGCGGGCAGAGACGCTCTAGCTGGGCGGCCACATCATCGCCACGCAGGATCACCTGCCCCATATGGCTGACATCAAACAGCGCCGCCTTTTCCCGGCACTGCTTGTGCTCCCCCATGATCCCCAGACTGTATTGCACCGGCATGTCCCAACCGGCGAATGCCACCATTTTGCCGTCCAGTTCCTGATGCAGCGCGTGCAAAGGGGTGCGTTTCAGCGTGTCACTCATGCCTGGATCCTTTGATTACACACAAAAGAAAGATGCCGCCTGGCCCGCCAGCGCCTGCACATTCCTGTTTGCGAACAGATCGGCAGCGGTGGCTGGTCCTGACTTACGCAAATCTCCTTTAGGGGAATTAAATCCCTTATAGGAAACATTGAATGCCCAAGCAAGGTTTTTCTATGGATCAGGATTTTGACAGCCCCTTTCCCGAATACTAAACATTCAGAACCGATAAGGAGTGGCTCATGACTTCAGACCCCCGCGACCCTGGCGTAAAATCCCCAGACCCCGCCGAAGCCCCCGATGGCGAGGCCATGGGCCGCCTGATCCGGGAAACCCGCCGCGCCAAAGGCATGACGCTAGAGGAAACCGCACAGGCCGCAGGAATTGGCCGGTCCACCCTGTCCAAAATCGAAAACAACCAGACAAAACCCAGCTTTGACATCGTGCGACGCCTGACCCAGACCCTGTCTCTGGAAACCCCTCAGCTGTTTGTGCAGGCCCCGCAAAGCAACATTTCCGGGCGGCGCGATTTCACCCCCGCCGGACAAGGGGAAATCCGCGACACCGCAACCTATCACCACGAATTGCTGTGTAATGAGCTGACCAGCAAACGCATGGTGCCCTATATCAGCACGATCCGCGCTCGCGATGTCAGCGCCTTTGACAGCTGGGTGCGTCATAGCGGCGAGGAATTTATGTATGTGCTCAGCGGCGCGCTGGTGTTCCACTCTGAACATTACCGCCCTCTGCCGATGCAACAGGGGGATTCGGTGTATTATGACAGCGCCATGGGGCATGGCTGTGTGTCGACCAGCGATCAGGACGCTGTGGTTTTGTGGATCTCGCTAGAGGCGTGAGGACCATCCACACCCACCCACCGGGCATTTATTTACGGGCGTAAACATCCTCATAACGCACGATGTCATCCTCGCCGACATAAGCGCCGGTTTGCACTTCGATCAGGGTCATGGGGACGCGGCCTGGGTTTTCCATGCGATGCCTGGCACCCAGCGGGATATAGATGCTTTCGTTTTCGCTGACCAAACGGGTTTCGTCATTCACCGTGACCTTCGCGGTGCCTTCAACCACGATCCAGTGTTCAGAGCGGTGGAAATGGCTTTGCAGGCTGAGCGAGGCGCCAGGATGCACCAAGATGCGTTTCACCTGAAACCGGTCCCCGACCACCAGGCTTTCGAACCAGCCCCAGGGGCGGTGATCCTTGGGCAGCTGGGTGGCCTGCGCCGCGCCTTTTGCCTTCAGCGCGGACACCGCCTTTTTCACATCCTGCGCGCGGGACATATCGGCAACCAGCACCGCATCATTCATGGCGACGGCCATGACATTATCCAGCCCGATGCCGACCACTTCCAGCCGCTCTCCGTCAGAGCGCAGCAGCGTGTCGCGGCAGTCAATCGCAGTGGCATCGCCATGGCAGACATTGCCCGCCGCGTCCGGCCCGGCCTCGCGCCAGACCGCGTCCCAGCCGCCCAGATCGGACCAATCACCATCAAACGGCACAACGGCGAGGTTATCCGCGCGCTCCATCACCGCATAGTCGATGGAAATATCCTCGGCCTCTGACCACGGGGCGGGGGCCAGCCGTAGAAAGCCCAGATCGACCTGCGCCTGATCCAGCGCGTCGCTGACCGGGATCATCAGGCCTGCGCAATGGTCCTTAAACGCGGCGATGATGTCCGCCGCCCGGAACAGAAAGATCCCGGCATTCCAAAGGTAATTGCCCGCATCCAGCATCTGCGCCGCGCGCTCTGCGTCGGGTTTTTCGACAAAGCGGGTCAGCGGCACCGGGCCGCCCGCCGCATCCGGGGCGCTGGCCAGTTCCAGATAGCCATAGCCGGTTTCGGCGCGGCTGGGCGTGATGCCGAACGTCACCAGCTTGCCCTCGGCCACTGCCGACAGCCCACTGCGGATCGCAGCGTGGAAATGCGCCACATCGGGCACCACATGATCAGAGGGCGCGACCAGCATGACCGCGTCAGGGTCGCTTTGCGCAAGGCGCAGCGCCGCAGACAGGATCGCCGGGGCGGTGTTGCGCCCTTCGGGTTCGATCAGAATGGCTCCGGGGTCGATGCCGACCCCCTGCAGCTGTTCGGTCACGATAAACCGGAAATCCGAATTGGTCAGCACCATGGGCGCAGCAAATTCCAACCCGTCATCGCCCCCCGAAAGCCGCCGGGCCGAGGCCTGGAACAGGGATTCCTCACCCATCAGGCGGGAAAACTGTTTCGGATAGCTTTTGCGCGACAAAGGCCACAGCCGGGTGCCAGAGCCACCGCAAAGAAGAACCGGAGTAATGCAGGTCAGGGTCATGGCACACCAGAGGCTGAAAAAACTACATCCTGTTTATCAGCCCAGAATGGTTGCTCAAGTGTTTCAGAGGTCTGGAAAACCCGCAGCGCGCCCGCCAACCGGAAATGGCGCGGCTTTGATCAGGCGGTCAGATATTCGACACGGCCCGGCTCAATCAGGGCGGCGGTCAGCTTGTCCGTCGCAAAGGCCCCGGTGTCCAACGGAATCCGTCCCTCTTCGGCGCGGGGATCGCGGGTGATGGTGTGACCATGCACGATCCAGATCCCATCCGTGCGCGGCATTTCACTAAATCTGGGATGCCCCCAAAGCAACGTCCGCGATTTCTGCGCATTGATGGCCAGCGTGGGATCCGCCCCCGCATGGGTCACCGCCATATTGCCGCTTTGCCAGATCAGAGGCAGATCCGACAGCCAGCCGATCAAATCGTCGCCCATGGCATCGCGCAAACGGTCCCGATTGGCCAGCCAGTCGCGTTCGGGCGCGGTTTCGGTGACAGGCGGCAGGCGATAGCTGGCCAACGTCTGTAGCCCGCCATACCGTTGCCAGCGCGATCCGGCCCGCACCGGATCATCCAGAAAATCCAGCAACATCCGTTCATGATTGCCCATCAGACAGGTCATCATATCCCCGGCCCCGGACTGCATCCTGTGCAGGCGCGTCAGCACCTGGGCACTGTTATCACCCCGATCCACATAATCACCGACACAAATCAGCCGCGCGGTGGGATGTGCATCCTGGGCCAGACGCTCCAGCAGGCGCAGCAGCAGGTCGTCCCGACCATGAATATCCCCAACCGCATAAAACGCGTCATCCGGTGCGATGGGCGCATCGAATGTGGGTTTACTGGCACGTTGTTTGCGAAAAAGGCGCATGTCTTCCAATTAGGCGGTTTATTCCGTGTCGCCAAGACGGCAAAAGGAAAGAAGCGTATTTCTCTGAGTTCGGCGTTAAGATCGGTTCAGGAACGGGCATTCAGCGGATGGGGCATTTGGTGCAGGGCAAGGACAAGCGAGTTTGGCAGCGGCGGATGCCCCCTGCGGCTTTGGCCTTTGGGCTGGCTGCACTGATTGCCAGCCCGGCGACGCCGCAGGCCGGAGCCAGTGCAGGTGCCGGTGATACGATCTGGCACCGGCCAACGCTGAATTTCTATGGTATTCCGGGCATTTTGGACATGCCCACCGGCCATGCCATGCCGGATGCGGATCTTAGCCTGACCCTGTCGGTGATGGACACAACTCTGCGCAGCAATGTGCATTTCCAGATCACCCCACGCCTGTCCGGCGTGTTCCGCTATGCGGCGCTGGATGATTACACCGGCAATGGCACCTATTATGACCGCAGCTTTGACCTGCGCTATCAGATTGCGTTCGAGGGCCCGTACCGCCCGGCCATCGCGATTGGCTTGCAGGATTTCGGCGGCACCGGGATCTATGCGGGCGAATATCTGGTCGCCTCCAAAACCTTTGGTCGGCTGCGCGCCACTGCGGGCATCGGCTGGGGTCGCTTTGGCAGCCATAACGGGTTTGACAACCCCCTGGGCGTGTTGGCATCCGGCCTGAAAAACCGCCCGCGACAAACGCCCGGTGTGGCCACCACGGGCCGGCTGGACAGCAGCCACTGGTTCCGCGGCGATGCGGCGCTGTTCGGCGGGCTGCAATATGCGCTGAATGACCGGACCGTGCTGAGCGCCGAATATAGCTCTGACAGCTATGCGGCCGAGCGCGCAACCATGGGGTTTCAGCACAACTCCCCCCTGAATTTTGGCGTAACCTATCGGAGCCGGCGCGGTGTGGACTGGCGCGCGGCATGGCTGTACGGGCACACACTGGGTGTCCAGGCCAGCTATACGTTCAACCCCAAAACCCCGACCCGCACACCCGGCGGTGCCGAAGCTGCGCCGGTGCCGGTCAAACTCCGCCCCGCAGCATCCGCCCGCGATCTGGGCTGGCGCACCGCCCCAGACAGCCTGCAGACCCTGCGCGGGCAAGTCGCCACAGTGATGGCTGCAGATGGGCTGCAACTGGATGCCATGGCGCTGACCGCGACCGAAGTCCGCATACGCATTCGCAACCCGCGCTATCAGCAGGCCGCGCAGGCGGTCGGGCGCACAGCCCGCATCCTGAGCAATATCATGCCGGATTCCGTCGAAACCTTTGTGATCGAACCGGTCAGCGGCAACGGGGTTGCAGCCGCGCGCATCACCCTGTCGCGCAGCGATCTAGAAGAGCTGGAATACGCCCCCGACGGCAGCTGGCAAAGCTTTGCCCGCGCGCAGATCAGCGATGTGCCACCCTCTGACGTAGAGATGGTCTGGCGCAAGAATCGATTTCCCAATTTTTCCTTCGGGTATGGCCCGTATGTCTCGGCATCCTATTTTGACCCAACCAGCCCTGTACGACTGGACTTCGGTATCGAAGCAAGCCTGCGCTATGAACCAAAGCCGGGCTGGGTCGTGTTTGGACGCATAAAACATAGGCTGACCGGTGATCGCGGGAACCTGCCGGAAACGAATTCCACGATCGAACAGGTACGATCAAATGTCGGGCTGTATGCCGAGACACAAACCACACTGAACCAGCTGACCTTGGCGCATTATTTCCGCCCAGGCAGTGATCTGTATGGGCGGATCACAGCAGGATTTTTCGAACCGATGTATGGCGGTCTGTCGACTGAGCTACTTTGGAAACCCGTCGACAACCGCTTGGGATTGGGAATCGAGCTAAATTATGCGCAGGCACGCGACTATAATCAGGGATTAGGCTTTCGCGATTATGGCGTCCTTACGGGTCATGCATCAGCCTATTATGATGCACCAAATGGCTTCCAGTATCAGCTTGATGCCGGGCGCTATCTGGCTGGTGACTGGGGCGGAACGCTGTCAATCTCGAGGGAGTTCGGAAATGGCATTCGGTTGGGGGCGTTTGCCACACTCACCACTATCAGCTTTGACGATTTCGGCGAAGGCAGCTTTGACAAAGGACTGACACTCAGCATTCCGACTGCAGCCCTAAATGGCAAACCGACGAAACGTCGCATAAATCGGACGGTCCGCCCCGTACAGCGTGATGGTGGCGCGCGCATTTTTGTAGGTGGCCGCCTTTACGAGCAAATACGCAGCTATCAGCAGCCAAAACTGCAAGAAGGCTGGGGGAAATTCTGGCGATGAAACAGATTATTATCTCTGCGCTCGCACTTGCATTGTTGGGGGCCTGCGCTGGAAGCGGGGCTCAAAATTTACGCATTCTGCAACAGACACTGGCCCAACTGCAAACTGACCAAAAAACTCCCGCAGCCGACCCACGCGCCCAGCTGAGCCCGTCTTTGCTTGCAAGACAAAGCACCCCGTTGCTATACACAGAGCTCCCCGCTCAACAACGCAAAGCCTTGATGCAGCCGCTGGATCCAGACGCACAGGATGTCGTGGTCTGGCTAACCGCCGATGGAGCTTCGATTTCCCTGCAAAAGGGCATAGTGATCGCCACACGCGGTCTGGGCAATGATTTGCTCACTGCAGACCTTGGGCAGGCGCTTCAAGGGATTCACAAAAAACGGCTAAGTAGCGTTCGGGTGTATCGACATCTGAATGGCGAAGACGCTATCGAGATCACAAGTTTTATCTGCGATTATCACAGGCAAGCAGAGCGGATTTCGACCTTGCGCGGAGAGTACGACACCACGCGTATCACTGAGGATTGTGCGCACCCCGACACCGGCATTGTAAATGTTTACTGGGTGGATCGCACAGGTATTGTGCGAAAATCCCGCCAGTGGATCAGCACATCAACAGGTTATCTGACAACAGAGCGACTGGTGGATTAGCACACCTATGCTCAATGTTCGTTGTATGTTATGTCGTATCTCGATATTGCTTTGGAGCATTCGGTCTGGAGGGCCCATGATGAAACAAACGAATTTTCTTGCTGCCTTTCTGTCAGGGGCAATTGCGATGTCAGCTCCTGTTTTCGCGCAAGGTCTCGAAGAGTGTAGCAAAAACCCAGACAAAAAGGATTGTGACGATATCCTGATCTTAGGCGGCTCCAGTAGCAGCGCAGGCGGGCTGGCCGCTGGCGGCGCGGCAGCAGGGGCGCTGGCTGCGGTTGTTGCCCTGGGCCTCGTAGCCAGCGGCAATGATACAGGTGGCGACGATACAGACGATGGCAACACCGACGGCGGCAACACTGACGGTGGCAACACTGACGGCGGCAACACCGACGGCGGCAACACCGACGGTGACGATGGTTCCGATAATGGAAACGACGGCGGCAACACCGACGGTGGTGATACCGACGGCGGCAGTACAGACGGTGGCAGCACCCCGTCGACCTCTGAATAACCCCAATCTTGGTATCTAAAGATATGCGAAGCGGCCCGTTTTACGGGCCGTTTTCTTTTGACCGGACGCCTGCGATCCAGCCCCTCAGCCCTGCCGCTTGATCCGCATAAAGGCCAGCGCAGCGCCGGGGGCCGATGTGTCGATGCCCGTCAGCAGGCGCGCAGCCAGCCAAAGCCCCGCATAGCCAACCGTGTAAGACAGCAGGAAGCCCGCGCAGGTCCAGGTCAGCAGATCCGCCTCTGGCAGATACAGCCCCAGCAACGCCCCCGAGGGCAACAGCAACAAAGACAGGCCCTGCACCAGCAAGATGGCTTTGCGATGGCCGTGCATCAACAGCGGCAGATCCGCCTTGCCAAACAGCGCCATGGTCATCGGGATCGCCAGCAACAGCATCGTAATGTGATCCGCCCCGCCATAATGCTTGCCAAACAGCGCCAACAGCCCGTCCAGAAAGAACACAACCACAGCAACACCCGCCCCGCACAGCGCCAGCTTGACCGCGCCAGCCGCTGACAGAAAGCGATAGATTTTCCAGCGATTGCCTTCGTTCAGGGCGTTGGACAATTTGGCACCAAAGGCCATTTCAACCGCCGCAATGGCGAAATTGAACGGGCCGGCCAGCGACAGGGCCACTGTCACCAACGCCACTTCGGGCGCGGCCAGAAAGACGGATCCAACCAAAATCAGCAGCACCTTCATCTGCTCATTCAGCAGGCGCGTGGGCAACAGATAAAGCGCCGTCAAAAGCCACTGCCCTGCGCCTTCGATCCGGGCGGGCGTGTCGCGCACAAAACTCAGCGCCTTGCGCAAAAGCGCCGTCTGCACCCCCAGCAGGGCCAGCTCTGCCAGAACATACAGCGCCAGCATCGCGTTCAGACCAAACGGCAATCCGCCCTGCCACACCACAGCCAGCACCAGCAGGCACAGCGCCGGGCGCACCAGTTCCCGCGGTGTCTGGGCCGCAACGGATCGGTCCAGCGCGACACCAATCGCGCCCCCCATGCGGATAAAGGCCATGACCACAATGCCCAACCCCGTCAGGGCAAAGCCCAGCGGTGCATCCACGGCCAGCTCTGGCCAGCTGACATAAGACACCCCAGCAAAAATCGCCAAGGCCACGGGTGTCGCCCACAGGATGCCGATGCCACAGAACCGCACGAACCCCGCCGCCAGCGCATCATCCCCCGCGCCACGCGCCTTGACGATTTCGCGCAGGGCAACCGGGGCCAGGTTCAGCGTGGTCAGCGACCCTAAAATCATGGCCAAAGACCAAATGGTGGACACATTCCCGAAATCTTCGGGGGTCAGCACCCGTACCATCAACAGAGTGTACAGAAAGGTCAGCACGGTTCCCGACCCGCGCGCCAGCAACAACAGCGCCGCCGAACGCAACGCGCGCAGAGTTTCAGACCCGGACAGTAATTTCATGGCGCTACTCGTTTGATCGTAATGCGCTTTGCCATACAGCCGATGCCGTCATGGCGCGAGGTTTATTCGCACTGACAGCCCCGCCCGCGCCCGACCTCTGGTGTTTTGCTGCAAAAGTGACAGGGACATGCTGCGCACGGTAACAAAGGCACAGCTTGCACTGCCACGCAGGCATCGGTTGATGCGCCAGATATTTGATTGAATTGGTCGGAGCGAGAGGATTCGAACCTCCGGCCCCTGCCTCCCGAAGACAGTGCTCTACCAGGCTGAGCTACGCTCCGACCGTGACGCGGGGGATAGCCCAGTCATTCAGCTTTGGCAAGCCTCACTTTTCGCCTTTAATCGCCCGCAGGAACGGAGAAATACGGAAAGACGCGCCAAACCCCCGTGACCGGGTGCGCAGCACCGGGGTTTGCGATTCGGGCCCTTTGCCATTTTCACGCGCAACGATGTAAATACCCGAGGCGATGATGATGCTGGCCCCGATCACTGTGGCCAGATCCAGGGTCTCGGAAAACAGAAACCACCCATAGCCGGTGGCCCACAGGATCTGGGAATATTGCATGGGGGCGACGATCCCGGCCTCACCGCGTTTATAAGCGGCGATCAGGCACAGCCCCGCCACAAACCCCAAAACGGAAATCAGCCCAGCCATGGCGAAATCACGCAGCGGCATGGGCTGATACACAGGCACCATCAGCCAGCCGACCAGAACGAAAATCACCGCCATCGGATACAGCAACAGCACTACAGGGCGTTCATCATTCCCGGTCTTGCGCATGATCACAGCCGCAGTGGCATTGAACACCGCCGCAAAAAACGCCGCCAGATGGCCAAGGGTCAGCGCCTCGGTGCCCGGTCGCAGCACCACCAGCACACCGATCAGGCCGGTCAGAACCGCCGCCCCGCGATGCAGGCCCACACGTTCGCCCAGCAGCGGAATCGCCAGCAGGGTGATCAGCAGAGGCATGGAAAACAGGATGGCATAGGTCTGCGCCAGGGGCAGCACAGTAAACGCGTAAAACGCACAGATCGCCCCCAGCGTCGCACATAATGTGCGCAGGACAGTCCACCAGGGATGCGCCGGGCGCAGCGTCCCCACCGTTTCATCCCGCATCAACATGAATGTGATCAACGGAAAGCTTAGCAGCGTCGCGAAAAAGATGATCTGGAACGGGGAATAGGTGCTGCCCAGCAGTTTGATCACCACGTCATGCCCAGCAAAGAAAGCAAAGGCCAGCAAGGCAAAGCCCGCGCCACTGACATTCTGTCCCATCACGCTCACCATCATGTCCGAGAATGCAGCCACAAGACACGGTCATCCCCGTCCTGTAAAGCCCTGACCAGCGGTCAAAAGGAAAGGCCCGGACACAGGCGGCCGGGCCTTTCAGATTTTCAGCAGCGACCGCTGGATTACAGGCTGGCCTCCAGCGCCGCGACAATGGCGTCGCCCATTTCCGAGGTGCTGACCGGGGTCACGCCCTCTTCGCCCAGCAGGTCTGCAGTGCGGGCGCCATCGGCCAGAACCTGCTCGACTGCTTTTTCCAGACGGGTGGCTTCGTCGCCCTGATCAAAGGAATAGCGCAGCGCCATGGCAAAGCTGAGGATACAGGCGATCGGGTTCGCTTTGCCTTCGCCGGCAATGTCAGGGGCCGAACCGTGGACCGGTTCATACAGCGCCTTGGGGCGGCCATTGGCCATCGGCGCGCCCAGGCTGGCCGAAGGCAGCATCCCCAGCGACCCGGTCAGCATGGCGGCAGCGTCAGACAGCAGGTCGCCAAACAGGTTGTCGGTGACAATCACGTCGAACTGCTTGGGCCAGCGGCACAGCTGCATCGCGCCTGCATCGGCATACATGTGGCTGAGTTCCACATCGCTATATTCGGCGGCGTGAATTTCGTTCACCACGTCGCGCCACAGGATGCCGCTTTCCATCACGTTGGCCTTTTCCATCGAGCAGACCTTGTTGCCGCGACGGCGGGCCAGTTCGAAGGCAGAGCGCGCCACGCGGGCGATTTCGCTTTCGGTGTAACGCTGCGTGTTGATGCCAACGCGCTCGTTGCCCTCTTCGATGATGCCGCGCGGCTCACCGAAATAGATGCCCGAGGTCAGTTCGCGCACGATCATGATGTCCAGACCGGCCACCACGTCTTTTTTCAGCGACGAGAAATCCGCCAGCGCGTCAAAGCACTGGGCCGGGCGCAGGTTAGAGAACAGGTCCATTTCCTTGCGCAGGCGCAGCAACCCGCGCTCGGGCTTTCCGCTGAAAGCCAGTTCGTCATATTTCGGGCCACCCGCGGCACCCAGCAGAACGGCGTCGACCTCTTGGGCTTTGGCCATGGTGTCGTCATGCAGCGGGGTGCCATGCGCGTCATAGGCGGCACCGCCGACCAGATCCTCGCTGACATCAAAGGTCAGGTCGCGCTTGGCACCGTACCAGTCGATGATCTTGCGCACTTCGGCCATGACTTCGGGGCCGATCCCGTCACCGGGCAGGATAAGAAGCGAGGGGTTG
>JAOASD010000032.1 GCA_025210265.1 Pelagimonas sp. | reverse complement strand
GCCAACACTACATATTGCGGCCCCACCCTCCAAAACCCCAAAGGACTCACCTGGAAACCCCAAACAACACCACCAGGAATCAAGTGTGGGAACGAAAAACACCGCCCAACAAAGGACGGTGCTGAGGAGAAACAATGGAGAGAAGGCCGTGCCTGTATCGGCCCAAGCGGCGTGGCAAACTCTGAACGAGGCCATGCAGGACAAATCCAAGAAACCCGCCAGCGGCACGTTCGATCCCACGACCAGAAACAAAAGCAACCCGCAGGTGGCACATCCCCAGTAAGGATATTCATCGTCGGTATAGCCCAGCTTCGCGGCCGCATCTGCATATGGCCCCTGCCCTATGCGCTAGGCAGGGATATCTGCCCATCAAATCCGCGGTGTCTTTGGCCCTGCATCTGGAAGGTTTGCAGAACCACGATGAAAAAACGGCCCCGGATTGGATCCGAGGCCGCTTTCTTTATGTGCAGGACAAAACGCCCTTTTAAAACATGCAGGTCATGGCGGGCACATGCCCTAACCGCGTTACCCGCATTTGCTGTGACCGCAGGATCCACAGGTCATGCAGCCCTCGACCATGCGCATGTCGAACTGGCCGCAGGACGGGCAGGCTTTGCCGCGCGGGGCGTCCAGGCCAACAACCTGTGCCTGCGGGTCGGATTTCAGCGCCATGCCTTCGCCTTCCAGGAAGCCGATGGCAACCATGTGCTTTTCGATCACGCCACCAATCGCTGCCAGGATCGAAGGGATGTATTTGCCCTCGACCCAGGCGCCGCCGCGCGGATCGAACACCGCTTTCAGCTCTTCGACCACAAAGGAGACATCCCCCCCGCGACGGAACACGGCCGAGATCATCCGGGTCAGGGCCAGCGTCCAGGCGTAGTGCTCCATGTTCTTGGAGTTGATGAACACCTCGAACGGGCGACGATGGCCTCCGACGATGATGTCGTTGATGGTCAGGTAGATTGCGTGTTCGCTGTCGGGCCATTTCAATTTGTAGGTCGCGCCTTCCAATGACTGCGGGCGGTCCAGCGGTTCGGCCATGTAGATCACGTCGCCATGAGGGTGCTGTGGCTCAGAAGCATTCACAGAAACGACCTCAACTTCAGACGCACCACTACCAAAGAGCAGCCATCCCGCTGGAACGTCGAAGGCTTTACCGACTTGGTCTGCGGCGTCGCGTGCCAAACGGTTCACTCCAGTCAACCAGTTATTGTAGCGGGTGACGGACACACCGATGGCCTCTGCGGCCTCTTTTTGCGTCGCAAAGCCCGCTTTTTCTTGTGCCCACTTCAACCGCTCGACTGCCCCCGGCAACTCGGGAAGCGTCTTGCTATCGCTTTCGCTGACAGACAGGACCGAACCCGTCACATCATTGGGACGATAGGTCGTGCAGCCCTTACAGCCGGTTTCATAGGCCTCCATATAGACGTCCTTGAACGCCTCAAAGGAAATATCCTCTGGGCAGTTGATCGTCTTAGAGATGCTGGAATCCACCCATTTCTGCGCAGCCGCCTGCATCCGCACATGATCCAGCGGCGGCAGGGTCTGAGCGTTGACGAAATAGTCGGGCAGCGGAGCGTCGCCCTTCAGGTCACGCCACATCTGTACGGCGTAATCGACGACTTCCTCTTCGGTGCGGGTGCCATCCTTCTGCAGCACCTTGCGGGTGTAGCTATAGGCAAAGACCGGCTCGATCCCGCTGGAAACATTCCCGGCATAAAGGGAAATCGTCCCGGTGGGCGCGATCGAGGTCAGCAGCGCGTTGCGGATGCCATGTTCGCGGATCTCGGCGCGCACGTCGTCATCCATCTGCTGCATGGTGCCGCTTTCCAGATAGGCATCGGCATCAAACAGCGGGAACGCCCCCTTTTCCTTTGCCAATTGCACCGAGGCCCGATAGGCGGCGCGGGCGATCCGGTGCAGCCAGATTTCCGTCTGACGCGCCGCTTCCTCGGAGCCATAACGCAGCCCCTTCATCAAAAGGGCATCGGCCAGACCGGTCACGCCCAGACCGATCCGGCGTTTGTTCATGGCTTCCTGCGCCTGCGCCTCCAGCGGAAATTTGGACGCGTCCACCACATTGTCCATCATCCGCACAGCGGTCGCGACCAGATCGTCCAGCTGCTCATCGCTGATTTCGGCCGCATCGGTGAACGGATCGCTGACCAGACGCGCCATGTTGATCGAGCCCAGCAGGCACGCCCCATAAGGCGGCAGCGGCTGTTCCCCACAGGGGTTGGTGGCGGCGATGGTTTCGCAATAGCTGAGATTGTTGGCCTTGTTGATGCGGTCGATAAAGATCACGCCCGGTTCGGCATAATCATAGGTCGCGCGCATGATTTTGTTCCACAGGTCGCGGGCCTCAACCGTGTGATACACCACACCGCCAAAGGTCAGCTCCCAGGATCCGTCGGCCTTCACCGCTTCCATGAAATCATCAGTCACCAGCACGGACAGGTTGAACATGCGCAGCCGCGCGCTGTCGGATTTCGCGGTGATGAAGTCCAGCACATCCGGGTGATCGCAGCGCATGGTCGCCATCATCGCGCCCCGGCGCGACCCCGCCGACATGATCGTGCGGCACATCGCATCCCACACATCCATAAAGCTGAGCGGGCCGCTGGCATCCGCCGCAACCCCCTGCACCGGCGCGCCGCGCGGGCGGATGGTGGAAAAATCATAGCCGATGCCGCCGCCCTGCTGCATGGTCAGCGCGGCCTCTTTCAGCATATCGAAAATACCCGACATGCTGTCCGGCACGGTGCCCATGACAAAACAGTTGAACAGGGTCACACTGCGGTCGGTCCCGGCCCCTGCAGTGATCCGCCCAGCGGGCAGATATTTGAAATTATCCAGCGCGTCGTAGAATTTGGCCTCCCACTTGGCCTGGTCCTTTTCGACCGACGCCAGCGCCCGTGCGATTCGCCGCCAGGTGTCTTCGACACTCATGTCGATCGGGGTCTCATCCGCTTCTTTCAGGCGGTATTTCATGTCCCAGATCTGTTCGGCGATAGGGGCGGCAAAACGTGTCATGGCTGGCGAATCTCTCTATTGGCGCGGTTGGTTCTCATAGCGAGAACCCATAACAGGGGAAAGCGGGAAACTGGACAAAAACACTGTGGTTTCCATCAGCCCCAACGCAACAGGTTGAAGATTTAGACCAACGATATACCATATCGAGGGCAAAAAAGGAAAAATAGAATTGTCCGACCTGACCCACCTGATCAAGCTGTCCGTCGGCACAGACAGCGTCGAAAGCCTGGAAGCCTGGCAGCACAGCTATGCCGGTCGCTTTGCCGATGGATACCCGCGTCACGTCACCCGCATGTGGCCCAAACGCGAGGCTGAGATCATCGCAGGCGGCAGCATCTATTGGGTGATCAAAGGCCAGATCCAGTGCCGCCAGCGCGTGCTGCGTCTGGATCGGGTCGAGGGCCCGGATGGCAAACCCCATTGCGCGATTGTACTGGATCCGAAACTGGTGCGCGTCGCGCTGGCCCCCAAACGCCCGTTTCAGGGCTGGCGCTATCTCAAACCCCAAGACGCGCCGCCGGACCTGACAGAAACCCGCGCCACCGAAGACGTGCTGCCCCCAGAACTGGCCGGGGCGTTGGCCGACATCGGGGTGCTATAGGCCTAGCGCCTGCGCAACCGCCACCAATAAACCGGCAGGGCCGCCGCCTCGCGCAGCCAGGCCCGCACAATCCCAGCCGACAAAGGCCGCGCCGGGCAGCTGACCCGCGCCTGCAGTCCGAAATGCCGGGCTGTCATCAGCGCCCGTGCCGCGTGATAGCGATCCGTCACCAGAATCATCGGGCCGCGCCCCAGCTGGTCCAGCAGCGGCAGGGACAGCTGCAGGTTTTCAAAGGTATTGCGCGCTCTGACCTCGGCAAACAGCACCGTTTCAGGCACCCCTGCCGCACGGCACAGGCGCAGCGCGACCTCCGCCTCTGTTTCGCCCACAGCCCCGCCCCCGCTGACAAGGATCGCGCGGATCTCGCCCCGGTGCCACAGATCCGCCGCGCACAGCGCACGCCGCTTCAGGCTGGGCGACGGCACCCCGCCCGGCCGCACCAGCGCCCCAAGGACCAGAGCCACAGGCCGCCCATCATTTTCCACATACATCTGTGCAGAAAAGCACATCAGATCCACAGATCCCAGCCCATCGTGCCTCTGGCAATCTGCCGCAGGGTGACTAGGTTGGTTCCACAAAACGGATCGGCCTCCGACAGGAAAGGACACGCGCCATGACCGAGAATTACACCCCACCCAAAGTCTGGACCTGGGACGCTGAAAATGGGGGCGAATGGGCCTCGCTCAACCGCCCGATTGCGGGCGCGACCCATGACAAAACCCTGCCCGTGGGCGACCACCCGTTTCAGCTCTATTCCATGGGCACCCCAAACGGCGTCAAAGTCACCGTCATGCTCGAAGAGCTGCTGGCCGCAGGCCATGCCGCCGACTATGACGCCTGGCTGATCAGCATCATGGATGGTGACCAGTTTGGCTCGGGCTTTGTCGATCTGAACCCGAATTCCAAAATCCCCGCCCTGCTGGATCGCAGCGGCGACAACCCGGTGCGGGTGTTCGAATCCGGCGCCATCCTGCTGCATCTGGCCGAGAAATTCGGCGCCTTCCTTGGCGCGCCAGACAACCGCGCCGAAGTCCTGTCCTGGCTGATGTGGCAGATGGGCAGCGCCCCCTATCTGGGCGGCGGCTTTGGCCATTTCTACGCCTATGCCCCCTACCCGATGGAATACCCGATCAACCGCTTCACGATGGAGGTCAAACGCCAGCTTGACGTGCTGGACCGCACACTGAGCGAACGCCAATTCGTGGCTGGCAATGACTACACCATCGCCGACATCGCGATCTGGCCCTGGTATGGCCGCACCGTCATGGGCGATGCGTATAACGCCGGTGAATTTCTGGATGTGGACAGCTACAAACACGTGAAACGCTGGGCGCTGGAGATCCTCGACCGGCCTGCCGCACAGCGCGGCCGCATCATCAACCTGAAAGGCGAAGGCAAACTGGCCGAACGCCACAGCGCCAGCGACATCGACGCGGTGCTGAACAGCTAAAACCACTTCAGGCACGGGCCCGGTCGCGTTGATCGGGCCCACGCCCCACAGACAGGACAACCCATGATCGCCTATGTCACAGTCGGCGCAGACGACATTGCCCGCGCCCGCAGCTTTTACAACGCGATCTTACCGGCCCTTGGCTATCACCTGACAGAAGGCCTCGAAGGGCTCAGCTACGCGCTCCCCATCCCCACAGGCCAAAAACCAATCCACCCGGATTTCTACGTCAAACCCCCGTTTGACGGCCAAACCGCCTCTGCCGGGAATGGAGCAATGGTCGCCTTTGAGGCCCAAAACCAACAGCAAGTCCGCGCATTGCACGCAGCCGCACAAGCGGCCGGAGGCCAGGACGAAGGGCAACCAGGCTTTCGCGCATCCTATGGCGCAAACTTCTATGTTGGCTATCTGCGCGATCCCCAGGGCAACAAAATCGCCCTGTTTTCCTGCAATCCAAACGACCCAAAGCGCGACGACACCTGACTACCACAGTCAGAACAGGCCCAGAGACACGACAGCCTGCCCCCTTCTTCTCTTTGGAAAAATACTCCGGGGGTGCGGGGGGCGCGCCCCCCCCGGGGGGGGGGGCGCCGGGGCCCCCGCCCCCCCCCCGCGCCCCCCCCCGCCCCGGGTCGGATGGCCGCTGGCCATCCGAAACCACTCAGACGCCCAGCATCTCGGCAAAATCGCGCAGTGTCTGGCGCTCGGCATCATCCATATCTGCCATCCGCGACCGGAACAGAGTCGCCTGCGAACGCAGCACCGGCTCTTCGGACAGGATCTTCAGGTGGTTGGCCCGCAGCGTTTCCCCGGTCGAGGTAATATCCGCCACCGCCTCAGCGGTCAGGTTCTTCACTGTGCCCTCAGTCGCGCCCTGACTGTCCACCAGCTGATAATCCGCAACCCCGCCGCGATGCAGATAGCCCCGCACCAGCCGGTGATATTTGGTCGCGATCCGCATCCGAAACCCATGCGTCGCACGGAACTGCGCCGCCGCCGCGTCCAGATCATCCAGCGTGTCCACATCGACCCAGGCCGCAGGCACCGCCACAATCAGATCGGCAAAGCCAAAGCCCAGCTCGGCCAGCGGTTCGACCTTTTGCTCCCAGTTGACCAGCTTTTCCTGCACCAGATCGGTGCCAGTCACGCCCATATGAATGCGCCCCGCTGCCAATTCGCGCGGGATTTCCCCCGCCGACAGCAGCACCAGTTCGACCCCGTCAATCCCGGTCACAGCGCCGGAATATTCCCGATCCGATCCGGTCCGCGCCAGCTCGATGCCACGCGCACCGAACCAGTCAAAGGTCTTTTCCATCAGACGGCCCTTGGAGGGCACCCCCAGCTTGAGGCTCATACCGCGCCCTCCGCCTTTTGTTCCGCATCCAGCCGGGTCAGCAGACCAGGCCGCACCACGCCGCCCACCGCCGGGCAATCCGTACCCTGCCCCAGCTGACGGGTCAGCGCATCATAGCGCCCGCCGCTGGCCACCGCAGGCCAGTCCGGGTGATGTGTCGCCACAAAACCAAACACGAACCCATCGTAATATTCCATCGACCCACGGCCAAAGCTGGCCTCGAACGCCAGTTCGGACACATCGACGCCGCGCGCCTCCAGCGCCGTGCAGCGCGCGCCAAACTGGTCCACGGCATCAGCAATCGCAGGCAGATCCACCGCCAGATCCAGCAACTGTTCCAGCGCAAAAGCACAGGTTTCCTGGACCTTCAGCAAAGAGTCGATCAGGCTGACCTCTTCTTTGGACAGCGGGCCCTCGGCCTCATCCGCGCGCAGGGCGTCGATGCGGGCCTGCACCTCGGCCTCGCTGCGCAAACCGATCTGCGGCCCCGCCTTGGCCAGAGGATCTGGATCGTCCAGCAACGCCTTGCGGCTGGCAGGCATGTCGATCCGACCGGAAAACCGGTCCAGCAAAGACCGGAACCGGCGCGGCCGCCAGATATGGCGCATCAGCGCGGCGCGGCGGCGTTCGGTTGTTTTCAACCCTGCGACCGCGGCGGTCAAAATACCAATATCCCCGGTCACAGCCCGCAGCCCATAGGGCGCAAGTGTTTCAGAGAACAGCGCGAACAGTTCCGCATCCGCAGCCGCCGGATCGGTGCGGTCGAACAGCTCGTACCCGACCTGATGGAATTCGCTATCACGGTCCGGGTGCACTTCCTGACGGCGGAACACTTCGCCCGAATAGGTGTAGCGCGCCGGTTCGGCCCCGCCATCCATATGCATCTGCACCACCGGCACGGTGAAATCCGGGCGCAGCATGACTTCGCCCTGCACCGGGTCCGTGGTCATATAGGCGCGGGTGCGGATGTCTTCGCCGTAAAGATCCAGCAACACGTTTGAGGGCAGCAGGATCGGGCAATCGACCACCGCGGCCCCGGCCTGTTCGAACCGCGCCTGAAGCGCGGCGGATTTGGCCTTGATCTGAGACAGGGTCATGTGTGCAGATCCAGAATCTCGCGCACTTTGGCGACCAGATCGCCGCGTGGCACTTCATATTGGCTGGGGCGGTCTTTCCATTCCTCCAGGCTGGCGGTTTCGGCCAGCTTGGCCCCCAGGATCAGATCCTTGATCTGGATGACACCCTTGTCCTTTTCATCGCCGCCTTCGATCACGGCCACGGGCGACAGGCGCTTATCCGCATATTTCAGCTGGTTGCCGAAATTCTTGGGATTGCCCAGATAGACCTCGGCGCGGATGCCTGCATTGCGCAGCTCGGCGACCATGGCCTGATAATCCGCCATGCGATGCTTATCCATCACGGTCACAACCACGGGCCCCTGCGAGGTGCCACCCACGCGGCCTTTTTCGCGCAGCGCCGCCAGCAGGCGATCCACCCCGATGCTGACACCGGTTGCCGGCACGGGCTGGCCGGTAAAGCGTTTGACCAGATCGTCATAACGCCCACCGCCCGCGACCGAGCCAAACTGGCGCTTGCGGCCCTTTTCATCAAGGATTTCAAAGGTCAGCTCGGCCTCGAACACCGGGCCGGTGTAATAGCCCAGACCGCGCACGACGCTTGGGTCGATCTCAATCCGGTCCGCGCCATAGCCGCCCGCCTCCAGCAGCTCGGCGATCTGCTCCAGCTCGGCGATGCCCTCGGCCCCGATGGCCGACGCGCCCACCGCGCCACGCAGGTTTTCAAAGGTCTTGGCCACCTGATCGGATTTCGAGGTCAGGAAGGCCAAAACCGGCTCTGCCTGATCCGCCGACAGGCCAACCCCGTCGATAAAGGCACCCGAGGCATCCAGACGCCCCTTGCCCAGCAATTCACGCACGCCCTGCTCGCCAACCTTGTCGAACTTGTCGATGGTGCGCAGCACGTCATCGCGCTGGCTGTCATCGGACAGGCCCATGGTTTCCAGCACACCGTTCAGAACCTTGCGGTTGTTGACCCGCACCAGATAATCGCCGCGCGGGATCCCCACGCGTTCCAGACAATCGGACAGCATGGCACAGATTTCCGCATCGGCGGCCACGCTGGGCGCGCCCACAGTGTCGGCATCACATTGATAAAACTGGCGATAGCGCCCCGGTCCCGGCTTTTCATTGCGCCAGACCGGCCCCATCGCATAGCGGCGATAGGGGCTGGGCAGATCGTTGCGATGCTGAGCATAGACCCGCGCCAGAGGGGCGGTCAGATCATAGCGCAGCGCCATCCAGCTGTCGTCTTCGTCCTGCCAGGCAAACACGCCTTCGTTCGGGCGATCCACATCGGGCAGGAACTTGCCCAGCGCCTCGACGGTCTCGACCGCGCTGCTTTCCAGCGCCTCAAAGCCGTATTGATGATAGACCCCGGCGATCGTATGCAGCATCTCTGCACGCTCGGTCACTTCGGTGCCGAAATAGTCGCGGAACCCCTTGGGCGTTTGCGCCTTGGGGCGGGGGGCTTTCTTCACTTTGGCCATGGTACAATCCGGGCTTAGGAGCAATGTCGCGCCCCCCCCATACCTGTCTGCGCGCGGCTGGGCAAGCGAACCCGCCCAGCCCGGCATACGCCTTATTGCAACTGCCACAGAATGATCACGGCCCCAACGCAGGCGAGGATGATGCTGGCAAGCAAAATGTCGAGCGTCTGAGTGTCGCCGCGCTTCCAGATCTGGTTCTTGACCAGAAGCAGCAGGCAAAGCAGGCAGGTGAGAACGAGAAAGGCGGCTTTCATGGCGGGGCTCCTTTTGGCGAAGTTACCCCCTTAGCCAAGCCCAGAGCCGAGATACCCGAAATTGCAATGTCGATAGCGCCAGATCAATCCAAGCGCGTGCCGATTCGCCACCACACCATTTGGGCCCGCAACTCAATACATCTCATTATATCGTGATACAGCGCGCCATATGACACTTTTGGCACGAAATTTGCCAATAATTTTCACTCAACCAGAAAGATTCGACATAACGGCGTATATCACGTTACATTGCGAGTCACACTCGAAGAATAACGTAACTAATCGCACATCAGTATATACCACGCCCACCTAACCGGCAGCGTGCTGTAGCAACGCGGAATTCGCTAGGGACAGGCGAAAATGGGGAAGAACGACATCTCTGTCGCTGACCTCCGCAAGAGGTTGATTGAGTTGGAAACCCAGCTCGATGACCTTGTTCTGCCTCTGCGCGAATTGATACGCGATATTGAACCGTCCGGTTTAGGCCCGGATCTGAACAAGTACATATCCCGCCTGCAAGCCACTGCGCAAGAGATTTTCCATGCTGCAGGCGCATCCGCGCAAACGGTTGCCAAAGAACAACAAAACCCTGATGCGGACAACTCCCCCTCCCTCGAAAATTCGGCCAACAGGACGTCGGACCAGTTGAACTATCTGCTGCTCTTTTCGGTCCAGGGCAAAACAGAAAAAGGGGGCGCGATCAGTCAGGACATGATGTTTCGTGCGCTTTGCGCCTTTGACCCGTCACAAATCTCTAAGCGCAGATCCTTCACGTCCAAGCTCTCGCGCTGGAAACGGGGCGAAAACTCGAAAGCCCTGCTGGACTGGCGAAACCCAAGGGACATTGAAATTATCGAAGATGGAAAAGCAGAGGTCCAGCGCCTGCGCCGCACCGTAGAAAACGACGGTGTTCTGGACGAAATCCACGCACTTCTGGTGGAGCAGTTCCCCGGCATCTCGATCAACATCTGAGCAACCATGGCACGACTTTTACCCCTTTGCCCCGGCAACGGCACCTTGCCTGCGCTGCCCTGCCGCCCTATCGACATAGGAAAGGAGCGCGCAATCATGAAAGATGTCACAAAACTGGAAGAACGGCTCGCCCATCTGACCCGTCAGGTGGATGATCTGTCAGATATGGTCGTCCGCGAAGGTAAAGAGCTGGACAAGCTCGCGCGGCTAGTCGACCTGCTGGTCAAACGCGAGGCAGAGCGCGACGCGGATGGCAGTGGCGGCGTCATCATCGGCGACGAACGCCCGCCGCATTACTGAGCGACATCAGCGCCATGCGCGGCGGCGGTCTCAGCTTTTGGTATCCAACGCCAGCACCTGACCATCATGCACCAGCATCGTGGTCCAGCGCGCATTGTTGCCAAAGCGTTCATAGATAGTGACAAAGGTGGTGTCGCGCGACAGGCGGTTCATTTTATCGCCACAGGGTTTGCCACGACCAACGCCGCAGATACGTGATTTCAGCCGGTCATAGGCTTTGTCAGTCGCGGCTTTGGGCTGGGTGTCAGAGGGCGCGCCATAGTGGATCTGTTCATAGATTTCAGGCGTGCCGAACAGCACCAGCGCGGCGGTGAACTGGCGCGCACAGCCATCATCAAACCCGGTCAGATAGAAATTGCGCGGGCCGGTCGCCTCTGGCTGGCTATCATACAGCGTGTAGCGATTGCCCAGTTTGGGATAGGTTTCCGCGCGTTTCCCCAATTTGCGCGCCGAAACGCCGCACAGCCGCGCGACCTGACCATAGGGCAGGGTCTGGCCGGGGCCGACCTGCGCATAGTCGGGCGCACCGGGTTTGGGGGATTTGCTGGCTTTGCGCGGTTTGCGCCGGGTCTCTTGAGCCTGGGGCTCACTATCCTGGGCCTCTTTGTCCTGAGGCACTTTGCTTTTGCGGGCAGTGGTGGGCGGCAAGGCGGCCTGCTGCTCCTCTCCTTCACCGGGTTCGGCAGACTCGGCCCTGTCCTGACCGCCTCCGAACAGCGCGCCAAACAGACCCTTGCGCGGGGGCTCTGCGTCTGTGGAGGGCTGATCTGCAGGGGCCGGGGGCAGTGCGGCCAGCTGGACCTCTTCTTGCACGGCGTCTTCGACCGCGCGAGCAACCGGGTCTTTAGCGGCATCGGCCTGGCGGCGCAGAAAGCCCAACAGCCCTCCGCGCGGTTTCTGATCGGCGGGGATGTCTGTACGGGCGGTCTGGGGGCTCTGGTCGCCATCCGCCGCGTCATCGGCGATCACATCAGCCGTGCCTGCGGTTTCATCCAGCTGCACGTCGTTCAGCTTGGGCAATTGGGCCAGAGGATCACCGCACCCGGCAAGCGCAAGCACAAGAACACAGGGCAGAATGTGACGCATCGGGATCCCCACAGAAAACACAGCGCACCAGCGCGTTGGATTTTCACGAGTTTTTAACCAATGCGCGGGCGCAGGTCCATGGGGTGCCGCGGCGTGGCTGGGCGGAATGCCGCGCTGATCGCGCAAACATCCGGTTAAAATTCATCCACTGCCAGAACACCATCCAGCGATTTCAACGCCCCCTTGATTTCCGGCGAGACCGGGAAATGCTGTTTCAGATCCATATCGACCTCGCCCGGCAATTTCGGGTCGGCCAGTCGCAGATGGATGGGACCGCGTTTGGAATTGGGCATCTGTTCCTTGGCCCGGTTCAGCACCGAGGCCACATTGGCCACGGTCAGCGGATCCTCGACAAAGATCCGCAGCCCCAGCGCCCCTGCCCCGGCCACAGCGGAGTCCACCGGCCCGATAGAGCGGCCCAGCAACTTTAGCTGGTCGCTTTCCATCGTGGCCTCGGCCGTGACCACAACCTTGGAGCCGGTCTCCAGATGTTCGCGCGATTTCTCCAGCGCCTCGGAAAACAGCGTGACCTCATAGGCGCCGCTGGGATCGGACAGCTGTACAAAGGCAAACCGGTTGCCGCGCGCGGATTTGCGTTCCTGCCGACCAGCCACAACACCGGCCATCTTGACGATACAGGCGCTGCGCTCGGCCTTGGCCATGACATCATCCAGCAGCATGACCTGATTGCGTTTCAGCGCCGCCATGTAGTCATCCAGCGGGTGGCCGGACAGGTAGAACCCAATCGCCTTGAACTCCTCGGCCAGACGTTCTGCGGGCAGCCAGTCATTGACCGGCGACAGGCGCGGTTCGGGCAGATCATCCCCCGCCTCACCAAACAGCGACACCTGATTGCTGGATTTCTGTTCGTGGATCGCCTGCGAATAGGCGACCAGCCCGTCCAGACTGTCAAACACCCGGCGGCGGTTGCTGTCCAACTGATCAAACGCCCCGGCACGGGCCATCATTTCCAGCGGGCGCTTGCCGATCTTCTTCAGATCCACCCGGCGGGCAAAATCGAACAGCGTGGCAAAAGGTTTGTCCCGGCCATCCTGCTGCCGCCCCTGCACCACCAGCCGCATCGCATCGACACCGACATTTTTCAGCGCGCCCAGCGCATAGACCAATTCGCCCTCGACCACGTCAAAGGTCGCCTGAGACCGGTTCACACAGGGCGGCACATAGGGCAGCGCCAACCCCTTGCGGACCTCTTCGAAATACACCGCCAGCTTGTCGGTCAGATGGATATCGCAGTTCATCACACCGGCCATGAATTCGACCGGGTGGTTCGCCTTTAGCCAGGCGGTCTGATAGCTGACCACCGCATAGGCGGCAGCGTGGGATTTGTTGAACCCGTAGTTGGCGAATTTTTCCAGAAGGTCGAAGACCTCGCTTGCCTTCTTGGCATCCACCCCATTTTCGCCCGCGCCCTTTTCGAATTTCGGGCGCTCGGCATCCATGGCCTCTTTGATCTTTTTACCCATGGCGCGGCGCAGCAGGTCAGCCCCGCCCAGCGTGTAATTCGCCATCACCTGGGCAATCTGCATCACCTGTTCCTGATAGACGATAATACCCTGAGTTTCCTCAAGAATATGGTCGATCAGCGGATGGACCGAGGTGATGTCCTTGACCCCGTTCTTGACCTCGCAATAGGTCGGGATGTTTTCCATCGGGCCAGGACGATACAGCGCCACAAGGGCCACAATGTCCTCGATACAGGTGGGTTTCATGCGCTTGAGCGCATCCATCATGCCCGAGCTTTCCACCTGGAACACAGCCACGGTTTTCGCACTGGCATACAGTTTATACGTGACCTTATCATCCAGCGGGATCGCGTTGATCTGGTTTTCCGCCCCATCGGCCGGTTCATACAGCTGGGTGCCCTCGGCATCCTCGTGAAGCTGCCGCCCTGATTTGAAAATCAGATCCATGGCGTTCTGGATCACGGTTAGGGTCTTCAGACCCAGAAAGTCGAACTTGACCAGCCCGGCCTGTTCCACCCATTTCATATTGAACTGGGTCGCAGGCATTTCCGAACGCGGATCGCGATACAGCGGCACCAGCTCGTCCGTGGGACGGTCGGCAATCACCACCCCCGCCGCGTGAGTCCCGGCAGAGCGCAGCAGCCCCTCGACCTGCTGGCCATAGGTCAGCAACCGGTCGACGACCTCTTCGTTCCGGGCCTCTTCGGCCAGACGGGGTTCATCCCGCAGCGCCTGTTCGATGCTGACGGGTTTAACCCCTTCGACCGGGATCATCTTGGATAGGCGATCAACCTGACCATAAGGCATCTGCAAAACCCGCCCCATGTCGCGCACCGCCGCCTTGGACAGCAGCGCGCCAAAGGTGATGATCTGCGCCACCCGGTCATGGCCATATTTTTCCTGCACATAGCGGATCACCTCTTCGCGGCGATCCATGCAGAAGTCGATGTCAAAGTCGGGCATCGAAACCCGTTCCGGGTTCAGAAAGCGTTCAAACAGCAGGCTGTAGCGCAGCGGATCAAGGTCGGTGATGGTCAGCGCATAGGCCACAAGGCTGCCCGCACCCGAGCCCCGCCCCGGACCAACCGGAATATCGTGATCCTTGGCCCATTGGATAAAATCCGCAACGATCAGGAAGTAGCCGGGAAAGCCCATCCCCTCGATGATGCCCAGTTCGAAATCCAGCCGCTCCTGATATTCTTCGACACTGGCGGCATGGGGGATCACGGCCAGACGTTTCTGCAACCCGTCATTGGCGATGCGGCGCAGTTCGGCCACCTCGTCATCGGCGAATTTCGGCAGGATCGGGTCGCGGCGATAGGCCATGAACGCACAGCGCCGGGCGATTTCCACGGTGTTTTCCAGCGCCTCGGGCAGATCGGCAAACAGCACTGCCATCTCGGCGGGGGTCTTCAGGTAATGCTGCGGCGTCAGGCGGCGGCGCGCCTCGTTCTGGTCGACATAGGCACCCTCGGCGATGCAGATCAGCGCATCATGCGCCTCGTACATGTCGGATTTGGGGAAATAGACATCATTGGTCGCAACCAGTGGAATGCCCATCCCATAGGCCATTTCAACAAAGCCCCGTTCTGACAGGCGCTCGGCCTCAGGCGCGCTGCCATCCTCGCCCGGATGGCGCTGCAATTCCACATACAGCCGATCGCCATAGATCTGCTGCAACCGCCCCATCAACGCCTCGGCCGCGGGACGCTGCCCCTCGCGCAACAGCCGCCCAACCGGGCCATCGGGGCCGCCAGACAGACAAATCACATCCTCTGAATGGGCCTGCAATTCGTCCAACGTGACGTAAGGCAGCTCGCCATCGGTGCGCATGTACAGACAGGAATTGAGCTTCATCAGATGCTCATACCCGGCCTCGCTCTGGGCCAGCAGAACCACCGGCGCGGGCGGTTTCGGGCGCTCTCCGGGGCCGGGCGTCACATAGCGCAGATCCATCTGACAGCCCATGATCGGCTGCACCCCCGCCCCGGCGGCGGCCACGGAAAATTCCAATGCCGAGAACAGGTTATTGCTGTCGGTCACGGCGATGGCGGGCATCTCCATACCGGCAGCAAGCCCGGTCAGTTTCTTCAACCGAACCGCCCCTTCCAGCAGGGAATATTCAGTATGGACGCGCAGATGGATGAATCGAGGATCAGACATGCGGGCCACAATAGGATCCGCGCCCGCGCGCCGAAAGGGCGAAATCCACCCGGCCTGCGCCCAAATTCCCGGCAGCGCGGTCGGGCCTGCCTCGCTCGCACCAGATTTTCCTTGCCAAACCGCCGCACCGCCCCCTAGCCTACCCGTCAAGGACACATTCAGCGCGCTTTCTACGCCGCATCGAGGGCGCGCAGCCACGGGCAAACCCCGTAGCCAATATGGTAAGGCGGCGGATAATACACCATGGAGATCACCTTTCTTCTGAACGGAGAGAGCGTGTCGCTGCAAAACCCTGCCCCAACGCAAACCCTGCTGGACTGGCTGCGCGAAAACCGCAGCCTGACCGGCACGAAAGAGGGATGCAACGAGGGCGATTGCGGCGCCTGCACCGTGATGGTGCGCGATCAGGACAGCGCCAAGGCGCTGAACGCCTGCATCCTGTTTCTACCCCAGCTGAACGGCAAATCCGTCACCACAGTCGAAGGGCTAAGCAGCCCCAAAGGCACGTTGCACCCGGTGCAGCAGGCGCTGATTGACCATCACGGATCGCAATGCGGCTTCTGCACCCCCGGTTTTGCCATGTCCATGGCCACCGCCCATTGCAACGGTACGGCGGCTGACGACGACACATTGGCAGGCAATCTGTGCCGCTGCACAGGCTACGCACCCATCATTCGCGCCGCTCAGGCCGCGCAGGATCTGCCCCGCGCCGAGTGGCTGAGCACCCCGCCCCCCGCCGCCACCAGCACCCCAAACCAACCCGAAAGCAGCGACGCGCTGGCCGCGCTTTACGCCGCAAACCCACAGGCCACGCTGGTCGCGGGCGCCACGGATATCGGCCTCTGGGTCACAAAACAGCTGCGCGAGCTGCCCGATCTGATCTTCCTCAACCGCTGCACCGACCTGCAACAGATCACTGAAACCGATCAGGGGCTGCGCATCGGTGCAGGCGTCACCATGGACCGGCTGCACAGCGCAATGACCCAGCGCCACCCCAGCTTTGCCGAAATGCTGCGCCGCTTTGCCTCCGCCCAGATCCGCGCGGCGGCCACGATCGGCGGCAATATCGCCAATGGATCGCCCATCGGAGACAGCCCGCCGCCGCTGATCGCCCTTGGCGCACAGCTGCACCTGCGCCACGGCGACACGCGCCGCGACACCCCGCTAGAGGATTTCTTTATCGACTACGGCAAACAAGACCTCGCCCCCGGCGAGTTTGTCGAAGCCATCACAATCCCGCACCAACCCGACCAGCTCAATGTCTACAAGCTCTCCAAACGCTTTGATCAGGACATCTCCGCCGTCTGCGGTGCGTTCAATATTGCAACGGAAAAGGGGATCGTAACACAGGCCCGCATCGCCTTTGGCGGCATGGCCGGCACCCCGAAACGCGCGCACACTGTGGAACAGGCGCTGATCGGCAAGCCATGGTCACAGGCCACGCTAGACGCCGCCCATGATGCGTGGGAGCAAGACTTCCAACCGCTCACCGACATGCGCGCCAGCGCCGCCTACCGCCTGACCACCGCCCGCAACATGGCCCTTCGCGCCTTGTTTGAGGATCAAGGCCAACAGACCTCGGTTCTGGAGGTCACACCATGATCCAAACACCCACCGCCCTGTTTCTTCTTGGCAAAAATACCTCCCGCCGGAGGCATCCCTCCCCAACCACCCCCGCAAACGCAAAAAAAGGGGCGCAGACATGAGCGTGGCAAAGCCCCTTCCCCATGATGCCGCCCGCCTGCATGTGACCGGTCAGGCGCGCTATATCGACGACATCCCGCTAGCTGCAAACGCGCTGCACCTGGCTTTTGGCCTCTCGGATATTGCCAAGGGTCAGATCACCGCGATGGATCTGGAGGCTGTGCGCAATGCCCCCGGCGTCGTGGGTGTCTGGACCGCGCAGGACCTGCCCTCGGACTGCGATTGCTCGCCCTCGGCGCATGACGAACCGATGCTCTCCACCGGTGAAATCCACTATCTCGGGCAACCGCTCTTTCTGGTCGCAGCCACCAGCCATCTGGCGGCGCGCAAAGCCGCGCGACTGGGGCGGATCGACACCCGGTCCGACACTCCGATCCTCAGCGTCGAGGACGCGCTGGCCGCGGACAGCCGCTTTGGCCCACCCCGAATCTGGACTCGCGGCGATGCCGAGGCCGCCCTGCCCGATTGCCCTCATGTGATCGAGGGCCAGATCACCATGGGCGGGCAGGAACATTTCTATCTGGAAAGCCATGCGGCCATCGCGGTGCCGCAGGAAAATGGCGATATGCTGGTGCATAGCTCGACCCAGCACCCGACCGAGATCCAGCACAAGGTTGCCCACGCCCTGCACCTGCCCATGCATGGGGTGCGGGTCGAAACCCGCCGCATGGGCGGGGGGTTTGGCGGCAAGGAAAGCCAGGGCAATGCGTTGGCCATTGCCTGCGCGGTGGTGGCTGCGGCCACAGGTCGGCCCGCCGCCATGCGCTATGATCGTGACGATGATTTTATGATCACCGGCAAGCGCCATGATTTCCGCATCGCCTATCGTGTGGGGTTTGACGACACCGGCCGCGTCGGGGCGATTGATTTCACCCATTACGCCCGTTGTGGCTGGGCGCAGGATCTGTCGCATCCGGTGGCCGACCGCGCCATGCTGCATTCAGACAATGCCTATTGGCTGCCCAATATCCGCATCACCAGCCACCGCCTGAAAACCAACACCCAAAGCGCCACCGCCTTTCGGGGTTTTGGCGGGCCGCAGGGGATGCTGGGGATCGAGCGGGTCATGGATCACGTGGCGCATCACCTGGGGCTGGACCCGCTGGAGGTGCGCCAGACGAATTTCTATGCGGATGCGGGCGCAGGGGGGCCAGCCCCCCGTCCTGCGGACTCCCCCCAGAGCATTGTTCAAGAGAAGAAGGGACGGCTCACGCCTTATGGTCAGGAGATCGAGGGATTTATCCTGCCGGAAATGGTCGCGGCCCTGTCAGAACGCTGTGACTATGCAGCGCGGCGCGCGGCGGTGGCGGATTGGAACGCCCGCAACCCGGTTCTGAAACGCGGCATCGCCATGAGCCCGGTGAAATTCGGGATTTCCTTCACCCTGACCCATCTCAATCAGGCGGGCGCGCTGGTGCATGTCTATCAGGATGGATCGGTCATGGTGAACCATGGCGGGACAGAGATGGGGCAAGGCCTGTTCCAGAAGGTCGCACAGGTTGCCGCCAGCCGGTTTGGGCTGGGGATGGAGGCGATCCGCATCACCGCAACCGACACGGCAAAAGTGCCCAATACTTCGGCCACCGCCGCCTCTAGCGGGTCGGATCTGAACGGGATGGCGGTGCGCGCCGCCTGTGACACGATCCGGGGGCGCATGATGGCCTGTCTGGCGGAAAAATATGGGCTTGCCCCCAGCGATGTGCGGTTCTTTGACGGGCAGGTCGCGCTGGGGGCTGAGCGGCTGAGTTTCTCTGAGGCAGCGCAGATCTGCTATCAGGCGCGGGTCAGCCTGTCATCGACCGGGTTTTACCGCACGCCCAAACTGGCCTGGGATCCCGAGGCCGGACGCGGGCGGCCTTTCCTGTATTTCGCCTATGGTGTCAGTTGCAGCGAGGTGGTGATCGACACGCTGACCGGGGAAAACCGCATCCTGCGCACGGATATTCTGCATGATTGCGGCAGCTCGCTGAACCCTGTGCTGGATATTGGTCAGGTCGAGGGGGGCTTTGTGCAGGGCGCAGGCTGGCTGACGACCGAGGAACTGGTCTGGGATGATCACGGGCGGCTGCGCACCCATGCGCCCTCGACCTACAAGATCCCGGCCTGTTCGGACCGGCCCGATATTTTCAACGTGGCGCTGTGGGATCACCCCAACCCCGAAGACACGATTTACCGGTCCAAAGCGGTGGGCGAGCCGCCCTTCATGCATGGCAATTCGGTGTTTTTGGCCCTGTCCAATGCGGTGGCCGCCTGTGGGGACAGCTATCCGGTCCTGCCAGCCCCCGCGACACCCGAAGCCATCCTGACAGCGATCCAAAAGGTGCACGGATGAGCTTTGATCTGGCAGAGCTGACCCGGCAGATCGACCGCCATGGCCATGTCGCACGGGTCGTTGTGGCCGAAACCAAAGGCAGCGCCCCGCGCGAAGCGGGCGCGGCCATGCTGGTCTGGCAGGGATCGCATGGCCCGGAACAGATCGGCACGATCGGCGGTGGAGAGCTGGAGTTGCAGGCCGCGCACCATGCCTTTGCGCGACAGGGGGCTACCCGCCACGCATTGGGGCCAGAACTGGGCCAATGCTGCGGCGGGGCCGTAACGCTGTGGACCGAACAATTCACCGCCGCCGACCTACCTGCGCTGCAGGGCAGTGACGTGATCGCACGTGGACCGGGGGAGATGCCGCTGGCCGTGCATCGGCTGCTGGATAAGGGGCGCGCGCAGGGACAGCGCCCTGCGCCGGGGCTGGTTCAGGGCTGGATGGTGGAACCGCTGTTGATCCCGCAGGATCAGCTGTGGATCTGGGGCGCGGGCCATGTGGGGCGCGCGCTAGTGGACGTGCTGTCCCCCCTGCCCGATCTGGCGATCACCTGGGTGGATACAGACGCAGCCCGTTTTCCCGATCAGATCCCCCCATCGGTCACACAGCTGTGGCACAGCCAGCCCGAAACCCTGATGCGCGCCGCACCACACCAGGCCAGCCACCTGATCCTGACCTTCAGCCACACACTGGATCTGACCCTGTGCCATGCCGCGCTGTGTCATGGGTTTGGCTGGTGCGGGCTGATCGGATCAGACACAAAATGGGCGCGGTTTCGCAGCCGCCTGACGGCACTGGGCCACCAACCTGACGAAATTGCACAAATTTCCTGCCCGATCGGTCAGAAAACGCTGGGTAAGCACCCGCAAGCCATTGCCATCGGCGTTGCTGCCCAGCTACTCAAAACAGAAAAAAGGAACAGGGATACGTGTCGGACATCCTTCTTGGCATCAAGGGCCTGACCAAGGTCTATCCCGGCGTGGTCGCAAATGACGATGTGTCGTTTGACATCCGCCAGGGCGAAATTCACGCGCTGCTTGGCGAAAACGGCGCGGGCAAATCGACCCTGGTCAAGATGATCTATGGGCTGCTCGCCCCCGACAAGGGTGCGATGACGCTGGACGGCGCGCCCTATGTGCCCGGCAAACCCTCTGAAGCGCGGCGCAGCGGCGTCGCCATGGTGTTTCAGCATTTTTCACTGTTTGACGCGCTGAACGTGGCCGAAAATGTCGCCCTCGGGATGGAGACCCCGCCCCCCATGCGCGACCTTGCCCGTCAGATCCGCGAGGTTTCGGAAACCTACGGCCTGCCGCTGGACCCGACCCGCACCGTCGGCACCCTGTCGGCGGGCGAACGCCAGCGGGTCGAAATCATTCGCTGCCTGCTACAAAATCCACGCCTTCTGATCATGGATGAACCGACCTCGGTCCTGACCCCACAAGAGGTCGAGATCCTGTTCGAAACCCTGCGCAAGCTGAAGGCCGAGGGCACCTCGATCCTATATATCTCGCACAAGCTGGAGGAAATCCGCGCGCTGTGCGATCACGCCACAATTCTGCGCCATGGCCGCAAGGTCGCAACCTGCACACCGGCAGATACGTCGGCGCGCGAACTGGCCGAACTGATGGTCGGCAACAGCTTTGCCGCACCCGAACCGCGCGATCAGGAACCAGGCGATGTCCTGCTGGAGATCACCAACCTGTCGCTGCCCGCACCGGGATCTTTTGGCACACCGCTGCGCGACATCACCCTGACCGTGCGCGCAGGCGAAGTGCTGGGCATTGGCGGCGTGGCAGGCAATGGGCAGGATGAATTTCTGGCCGCGCTGTCGGGCGAACGCCTGTCGCCTGCGGGCAGCCTGACCTTCAAATCCCGCGACATCAGCCGCGACGGCCCCATGGCGCGCCGCGATGCCGGGCTACTTTCGGCCCCCGAAGAGCGGCTGGGCCATGCCGCCGCCCCGGATATGAGCCTGATCGAAAACGCAGTGCTGACGGCGTCGCGCCGGGAAAACCTGCTGCGCCACGGGCTGATCAGCTGGGGCCGCACCCGCGAATTCGCAGAACGGGTGATTCACCATTTCGACGTCCGCACACCCGGCCCCGGCACTGCGGCGCGCGCCCTCTCTGGCGGCAATCTGCAGAAATTCGTCATTGGGCGGGAAATCCTGCAATACCCGGAGCTGTTGGTGGTAAACCAGCCCACCTGGGGCGTTGACGCCGCCGCCGCCGCCGCAATCCGGCAGGCGCTTCTGGATCTGGCTGCAGAGGGCGCGGCAATCATCTGCATCAGCCAGGATCTGGACGAGCTGATGGAAATCTCTGACAGTTTCGCCGCCCTGAACGAAGGCCGCCTGTCCGCGATCCGCCCGGTCGCCGGGCTGGATATGGAACAGATCGGCCTGATGATGGGTGGCGCACATGATATGGAGGTGGCCCATGGCGATGCCTGACCGCGCCCCTGTTTCTCTGCTTTGCAAATCCCCAAAACAGCCTGATGCGGAGGGCATGGTATGATCCGACTGGAAAAACGCCCGCAGCCATCCCGGCTCTGGACTGCGGTGACGCCGATTTTTGCGGTACTGCTGACCATGGCCATGGGGGGGCTGATGTTTGCCTGGCTGGGCACCGACCCCATCGAGGCAATCCGCACGATTTTCTGGGATCCGCTGTTTCACCCGCAATTTGCCGGGTTCTCCCGCCCACAGCTGCTGGTCAAGGCCGGGCCGCTGATCCTGATTGCCATCGGCCTGTCCATCGGCTTTCGCGCCGGGATCTGGAATATCGGCGCCGAGGGCCAGTATATCATGGGCGCCATCTGTGGTGCGGGGGCCGGTCTGGCGCTGTACCCCTCTGAAAGCGCACTGGTTTTCCCGCTGATGATCCTGTGCGGTGCCCTGGGCGGATGGGTCTGGGCGATGATCCCTGCCGTTCTGAAAACCCGTTTTGGCACCAATGAAATCCTTGTCTCGCTGATGCTGGTCTATGTGGCAGAGAACATCCTGGCCTCGGTCGCATCGGGCCTGTTGCGCAATCCCGACGGCATGGGCTTTCCCGGATCGCGCAATTTCAAACAATGGGATGCAGCGCATAATGCCGAGGTGATCGCCAATACCGGGATGCATTGGGGCGTGCTGACGGGCTTTATCGCGGTGATTGCCGCCTATGTGCTGATGGCGCGCCATATTCAGGGTTTTAACATCCGGCTGACCGGCGAAGCGCCGCGCGCCGCACGGTTCGCTGGTGTGAACCCTGCAAGGATCATCTTTCTGTGCCTTGGTCTATCGGGTGCGCTGGCTGGTCTGGCTGGCCTGTTTGAGGTCGCAGGCCCCGCAGGTCAGGTCAGCATTGATTTCAACGCAGGCTACGGGTTCACCGCGATCATCGTCGCCTTTCTGGGGCGGCTGAACCCGATCGGGATCCTGCTGGCCGGGCTGCTGATGGCGCTGACCTATATCGGCGGAGAGCTGGCGCAGCTGATGCTGGGGGTGCCCGGCGCTTCGATCCAGCTGTTCCAGGGGATGCTGCTGTTTTTCCTGCTGGCGACCGATGTGTTCACCAATTACCGGCTGCGCTTTGGCCGGGTGGAGGTGGCGTGATGCGGACCTGTTTTGACCATACATGGAACGGAGGCCAGACATGGACCTGAGTTCAATCAACCCCGTCCTGCTGGTGGCCTCGATCATGGTATCGGCCACACCCATCCTGCTGGCCGCCATCGGAGAGATGGTCGTCGAAAAAGCCGGTGTGCTGAACCTGGGCGTCGAGGGCATGATGATCACCGGTGCCGTGGTCGGCTTTGCCGTGGCGATCAACACCGGCAGCCCCGCCTTTGGCTTTGCCGCCGCTGCGCTGGCCGCTGCGGTTCTGTCGCTCAGCTTTGGGTTTCTGACGCTGTATCTGCTGTCCAATCAGGTCGCCACTGGGCTGGGGCTGACACTGGTCGGGCTGGGCCTGTCCTCGCTGATCGGCAAACCCTATGAGGGCATGAAAGCCGTGACTCTGCCCAAGCTGGACCTTGGCCCGCTTTCGGATATTCCGGTGCTGGGGCGGATGCTGTTTTCCCATGATTTCATGGTCTATTTCAGCATCATCCTGGTCGTGGCCGTGGCGCTGTTCCTGAAATATACCCGCGCGGGGCTGATCCTGCGCGCCGTGGGCGAAAGCCATGACAGCGCCCACGCGCTGGGTTACAAAGTGATCCGCGTGCGCATGATGGCGATCTTTTTCGGCGGGGCCTGCGCCGGTCTGGGCGGCGCTTACCTCAGCCTTGTGCGCGTGCCGCAATGGACCGAAGGCATGACCGCCGGGGCAGGCTGGATCGCGCTGGCCATCGTGGTCTTTGCCAGCTGGCGCGCAGGCCGCGTCGCGGTCGGGGCCTATCTGTTTGGCGGTGTCACCGTGCTGCAGCTGAACCTGCAAGCGGCGGGGGCCAATGTGCCGGTCGCGCTCTTGTCGGCCTCGCCTTACCTGATAACAATCATCGTGCTTGTGATCATTTCAGCCCGTGGTGCCCATGGCGCACCTGCGGCGCTGGGACGGTCTTTCCATGCGTCGGGATAAACCCGATGTTTCGTATCCTTATAACCACCAACAGGGGATGAGTATGAACAGAAGAACATTGATGACCAGCGCCGCGCTGGCCCTAAGCCTTGGTTTCGGCGCAGCTGCCGCTGCCGAAGAAGTCACCGCCGGCTTTATCTATGTCGGGCCCGTGGGCGATGGCGGCTGGACCTATGAGCATGATCAGGGCCGCAAAGCTGTCGAGGCCGCCTATGGCGACAAGGTCAAGACGATCTATCAGGAAAGCGTGCCCGAGGGTGCCGATGCCGAACGTGCCATCACCCAGATGGCCCTGTCCGGCGCGGATATCATCTTTACCACATCGTTTGGCTACATGGACCCGACCATTGCCGTGGCCGAAAAGTTCCCGAATGTAAAATTCGAACATGCCACCGGGTTCAAGCGCGCGGAAAACGTGTCGACCTATTCGGCACGCTTTTATGAAGGCCGCGCCATTCAGGGCCATATCGCGGGCAAGATGACCAAGACCAACAAGATTGGCTACATCGCGTCCTTCCCCATCCCCGAGGTCATTCGCGGCATCAACTCGGCCTATATTCACGCCAAAAAAGTGAACCCCGATGTCGAGTTCTCGATCGTCTGGGCCTATACTTGGTTTGACCCGGCCAAAGAGGCCGACGCCGCCCGCGCGCTGATCGAAAACGGCGCGGACGTGATCCTGCAGCACACCGATTCCACCGCACCGCAGGCCGCTGCGCAAGAGGCCGGCAATGTGATCACCTTTGGTCAGGCTTCGGATATGGGTGAATACGCCCCGCTGCCGCGCGTCAGCTCGATCATTGATGACTGGGGTCCGTACTATGTGCAGCAGGTTGGCCGCGTGATGGACGGCACCTGGAGCTCGGTTGACACATGGGACGGCATTGGGCCGGGCATGGTCGGCATCGGTGAAATCAGCGACGCGGTTCCCGCCGATGTCAAAGCCGAAGCCCTGGCGATGAAAGACGCCATTGCCGCGGGCGAATACCACCCCTTCACCGGCCCGCTGAACAAGGCCGATGGCAGCGCATGGCTGGCCGAGGGTGAAACCGCATCCGATGGCGACCTGCTGGGCCTGAACTTCTACGTCGAAGGCCTGACCGCAGAAATCCCGAACTAAATCGGCCTGAAAAACAGACAAGAAACGCCCCGGAAAAAACGGGGCGTTTTATTTTTTGCGACATCCTTTAAATTTTCATCCCCTACGGTCGAAACCACTGGAAACCTGGCTTTTAAAACTTTAGCCATCCGACTGTTCATATCCAGTGGGGACCAAAATGGCACTTGTTGAATTTTTCTCTGAAACACTGAACGATCATATTTTCGATCAGGCTATTCGCTCCAGCTCGACCGGTGATTTCAACCGGGGCGTCTATTACCAAGGAGAGCGTATTTACATTAATATCGCTGAATTTCGCGAGGTCTTTCACCAGCAGCGATCCATCGCAGGCGCGATCAGCGCAGATGCCACCACGATTCACGCGTTGGGAAATGAAACCGCCTTTGACGATTTTCTCAGCTATGAAATGACACTGACCGGGACGTTTACCTATGGCCCGCTGAACACTGTAGCCGGGCAATTGAACGCGTTTTCAACATCGGTCGATGGAGAGGTCGTCTATCGCATCACTGGCCTGGATGCGGATATTTCCCGCGCCTGGCCCGCGCTGCAAAGCACATCGCACCGGGACGAGTTGCGCGAATTGCTGTCCGGGGATGACACATTTATCGGCAGCAACGGATTTGACGATGTGCGCGCAAATCCCGGCGATGATTTTATCGACGGCAATGGCGGCATTGATTCCCTGAATGGCGGGCGCGGCCATGACACGATCTTTGGTGGCGCAGATAATGACAGCCTGTATGGGGAATCCGGTCGGGATCGACTGCACGGAGATTTCGGGGATGATTATCTAAGCGCCGGAAATGGCCGTGATACACTGATTGGTGGTGCCGGGGATGATCGCCTGTTCGGCGGCGGCGGACGGGATTTGTATAATGGGGGCGAGGGCAATGATGTTTTCCTGCTCGACGACAGGCAGAAACTGTCCCGAGGGGAAACAACCATTATTCCCTCTGCCGATGTGCTGGTTTTTCGCACCGGAGATGGCCAGGACACCGTACACGGGTTCGATACCGATATGGACGTGATCAAAATCGCGCGCGGCGCATCGCAACTGTCTGACATCACGATTGCGGATCACCCAACGGATCACCGCTCTAGCACCGTCTCATTTGTCGATGTGACCATCACATTGATCGGCGTGGATGCGGATGATCTGACCCTAAGCAATTTCCTGTTCTGACGGGCGCCCCCGGCGAAATGCCGGGGGCGTTACAGGCCGCACGACATAGGGCAAAAATCGCCCGGCCTCCCGCATAGACCTATGGTCAAATGAGGCACCGACACTTAGCCTAAGCCCCGGTTTAAACTGTAAGATTGGGGCATGAACCATGGCGCTTGTTGAATTTTTCACCGGACATCTGACGGAGCAAATTTTCGAAGAGGCGATCCGCCCCTTTCAGGGTGGGGATTACTGGCGCGAGATTTCGTTTGAGGGCCAAACCTATTACGTCGACACCGGTGATTTCCGCGCCTTCTTTGACGATATGCGCGCGGTTGCCGGGCCGACCTCGGCCAGTGCGTCACAGATCGAAGCCCTGGGGCATTTTTCCGTCAACTACCCGGAATCGCTTAGCTTTGAGATGGTGATCGACGGCAGTTTTTCCTACGGCCCGCTGGGCCTGGTGACCGGGACGGTGACACAGTTTGAAACCTCGATGAATGGGCAGGTGGCCTATCGCATCAGCGGGCTCAGCGCCGATGCATCCGATGTCTGGCCCGCCCTGCAAAGCCGTTCTACCACGGACGAGGTGCGTCTGCTTTTGTCCGGCGATGACACGTTTGAGGGCAGCGACGGGTTTGACTATGTGCGCAGCAATCCCGGCGATGACCTGATCCGGGGCAATGGCGGCATTGATTCCCTATTTGGCGGGCGTGGCCATGACACGATCATGGGCGGCACCGATGATGACAGCCTGAATGGCGGCACCGGGCGCGACCGGCTGCTGGGCGAAGGCGGCGATGATTACCTGTCAGGCTGGAATGGCAAGGACACCCTGATCGGCGGCAGCGGCAATGACGAATTGCTTGGCGGCGCTGGTCAGGATCTGTTCAACGGTGGCAAGGGCGATGACATGCTGAACCTGTTGGACGAAACCGAAGGCCCCCGCAGCAACTATTACACGGCACCGGCAGAGGACACGCTGGTATTCCGCACCGGGGATGGCAATGACACGGTCATCAATTTCGATCCCAACATGGACCTGATCAAGATCGGCAAAGGTGCGGATGAATATGCGGATCTGACCATCACGGATAATTTTGGATCCACGCTGATCAGCTTCTCGGATGTGACGATTTCCCTGCAGGGGGTGGATATCGCCGACCTGACTGCGGCGAATTTCATTTTCTGATGGGCAAAGCACCCGGCGGCAGGATCGCCGGGTCGTCCATCTCTAGCGCGCTGTAGATATTGCAACCCAGGGTGACGCGCAGCGCGCCGATCAACTCCTGGGCGGTTTCGGCGCGTAGGTATTCTCCGCCGGTTTGGGTGGCGATGCAGCGGGCATTGCTGGTGGCCTGATGGTAATCCGTGCCTTCGCGCTGCCAGCTGAAATGCTTGCCCCGCACCTTGAAGCCGATCACATGCACCACCAGCTCCGGGGCCTCGGATGCCAGCCTGGCCGCCAGCTGACAGGGCGCACCGCCACAGGTTTCATCCCCGTCAGTGATCAGGACAATATCGCCCGGCGCATCGCGGTAATTGAGGGTTTCGGCGGCCTGCAGCACGGCTTCGGTCAGGGGGGTGCCACCGGTTGGGCGCAACGCATCCACCACCCCCAGCAGATCATCAGCGGCCTGCGCGCGCGGGGGAAAATGCAGCTCAGTATTTTCGCAGACCTGATCCCCGCCGGGGCCATAAACCACCAACCCCAGACGGCGCAGCGCGGCGATTTCGGGAATAACGCGATGCATGGCCTCGCGCGCCTCGGTGATGCGTGGGGCGCCGATCTGGTTGAACCCCATTTCGGCCATACTGCCCGAGCCATCAAACACGATCATCGCATCACGGGTGCAGTCCGCCCCCGCCGCCAGGGGCGCACAGGCCAAAACCGCCCCGGACAGGAGCGCAGACAACCGATGCAAAAGATCCATCCTGAACCTCATAGAACCAGCCTGCCACAGCAGCGCAGCCGCACAAATGCGGCTTTGGTCGCAGCCTAGCCAGCCGGGATCGGAACCATGGTGCCGGTCAGCCGCGCGATGTGCTTTTCCGCCCCATCCGTCACTGCATAAACATCGGCGGCGCTGACAATCTGCCGCCGGCCCGGTTTGATCACCTGCCCCCGCGCGATCAGCAGATCCCCAACCGCCGGGGACAGCAGATGCACCCCGATTTCCGAGGTCACAACCGCCTGATCCAGCCCCATCAGCGTCATGGCCGCAAACCCCGCCGCCGTATCCCCCAGCGTAAAGGTCAGCCCCGCATGACCAAACCCATTATGCTGCAAAAACCCTTTGGACAGCGGCGCGGTGATTTCGGCCCGCCCTTCGCCCACAAAGGTCAGCTCGGCCCCGATGGTCGCCATCATGCTTTGCTGGGCAAAGCCCCGGCGGATATGCTCTTCGCGTGTCATGAAGGTAACGGACCATGGCCCAGCCCGTGACACAACCCCCGCCCTGCCCCAATTGGCCGCACCCCCTTTTCTTTTCCGCCGCACCGCGTTTCACTGCACCGCAGCAAAGAGGGAGAGCACATGCTGCAGGGCATCCGCATCATCGAATTTGAGGCCATGGGCCCCGCGCCATTTGCCGGCATGTTGCTGGCTGATCTGGGGGCAGAGGTGATCGTGATCCACCGCCCGGATGGCGAAAATAACCCCGTAAAACAAGGGCCTGCCCTGCTGGATCGCGGCAAACGCTCGATCGCACTGGACCTGAAGGATGCCAAGGACCGCCCGGTGATCGAGGCCCTTCTGCGCAGCGCAGATGGCCTGATCGAAGGGATGCGCCCCGGCGTGATGGAACGCCTGAACCTCGGCCCCGACATCGTGCACGCGCTGAACTCGAAACTGGTCTATGGACGTATGACCGGCTGGGGGCAGACCGGACCGCGCGCGCAGCAGGCCGGGCATGATCTGAACTATCTCGCCCTCAGCGGCGCCCTGTTTTACGCCAGCCCGCCGGGCCAGCCGCCCGTGGCACCGCCGACTTTGACCGGGGATCTGGGCGGCGGCGCGATGTATCTCTGCGTCGGAATGCTGGCCGGGCTGCTAAAGGCGCGCCAAAGCGGCCAGGGCTGTGTGGTGGATGCGGCGATTGTGGACGGGGTAAGCCACCTGTTTGCACTGCTGCTGTCCATGGGGCCAATGTTCGATCCAGCCGCGCGCGGGGGATCGCTGCTGGATGGGCCGCATTGGTCGCGCTGCTATACCTGCGCCGATGGCGGGTTTGTCTCTGTCCAATGTCTTGAACAGAAATTCTATCACCAGTTCCTGACCTTGCTCGGGTTGGAAAGCGATCCAGACATGCAGGACCAGTTCGACGCGGCCCAATGGTCAACGCAAAGCGCGCGCCTGGCCGCGCTGTTCGCCACCCAGCCCCGCAGCCATTGGGAGGCGCTGTTTGACGGCACCGATGCCTGTGTTGCGCCCGTGCTGTCGCCCTCAGAGGCCGCACAGGATCCCCACCACCGCGCCCGCGGGCTCTGGAATGCAAAAGGGCCAACCCCCGCCCCGCGTTTTGATGGCACAGTCGCACAGCCCGGCCCCATTCCAGCACGCGATGCCCATCGCGACCCCCTGCTCGACGACCTGACAGAAAGAGGCCTGCTATGACGCCCCCCGCCCCGATGCTTGGCGCGCTGCTACGCAATCGCGCATCCTGCCGCGCCTATCGCCCGGATCCAGTGCCACGCGCACTGATCGACTCTGCTCTGCGTGATGCACAAAACGTCCCCAGCTGGTGCAATTCTCAACCCTGGCAGGTCATCGCCTGCGATACAGCAGAAACCGACCGGCTGCGCGCTGCGCTCTATGATCATTCTGGCACAAGCACAGCACAATCCGACATCCCCTTTCCCAAATCCTATGACGGAGCCTATGGCGAAAGACGGCGCAACTGCGGCTGGCAATTATACAAAGCCGTGGGCATCGAAAAAGGCGACCGAGCCGGATCCGCCCAGCAAATGCGCGAGAATTTCCGCCTTTTTGGCGCACCGCATTTTATGTTGATCACCACACCAAAGGCATTGGGGGCCTATGGCGCGCTGGATTGCGGCGCGTTTGTCACCGCAACATTGCTGGCGTTGCAGGCGCGGGGCGTGGCCAGCATCGCCATGGCCTCTGTCGCCGGGTTCTCTCCGTTCATGCGCGACTGGTTTCAAATCCCCCAAGAGCGCGACGTGCTGTGCGGCATCGCCTTTGGATACGCAGACCCGGATCACCCCGCCAACAGCTTTCGCACCACCCGCGCCACCGCAGACGACGTCATCACCTGGCGTTAAACGCAGTCGTCCCGCAAAAGGACAGTGCCCGATAGGGTATTTACCAAAGCAGAGAAACAGGCGGCGTGCCCTTGGTTTCTCTGCTTTGGTAAATACCCAAAATGTTGCGCCTGCTGCGGGCGGGTGGCCTGAGTATTTGAACCAAGAAGAAACACAGGCGCACTTTGGGCTTCTTCTTGGGTAAAATACTCATTTCCGCGGCCGCGGATTGCTTGGGCCGGGCGTGAAAACGCGCTATGTTCCTCAAAAACCGGAGCACCGACATGATCCCGGCTGACAGGCTTGCGCGTTTCACTTCGGCCTTGCCGTTCTTTTTGTCTTTTTTGCTGATCCCGCTTGTCTGGACGGGCGCGGTTCTGGGTGGGTTGTGGGTGCTGATCACGCCGCTGGTGACGTGGTATCTGTTTTCCGCCATCGACCTGCTGGTCGGGCTGAATACTGAAAACGCAGATCCGCAAACCGACGAGGATCAGCTGTTCTGGTACAAATTGCTGACCCAGATTTGGGTGCCCCTGCACGTCCTGACCCTGTTTGGCCTGATCGCCTATGTCAGCCGCGCCCCCCATCTGGGGGGCTGGGAGGTGTTTGGCGTGATGTTCGGCATGGGCGTCATGAGCGGCACAGTGGGGATCGTTTATGCCCATGAGCTGCTGCATCAGCGCAACCGGCTGGAGCGCATCCTGGGAGATCTGTTGCTGGCCATGGTTCTGTACAGCCATTTCCGGTCCGAGCATCTTTTGGTGCATCACCGTTATGTCGGGACGCCACGCGATCCGGTCACTGCGCGCTATAACGAGGGCTTCCATCGGTTCTACCCTCGCGTGTTGCGGCAAAGCCTGGTGTCGTCTTTCACCGCAGAGCGCGATCTGCTCGCGCGGCGCGGTCTGCCCTGGTATGCGCGGCGCAATCCGTTCTGGCTGTATCTGACCTTGCAGGCGGGCATGGCCCTGCTGGCGTATCTGGTGGGCGGGGCCTATGGAATTTTGCTGTTTGCCGTGCAGGCCGGGGTCGCGATCTGGCAGTTGGAGGTGGTGAATTATGTTGAACATTACGGGCTGACGCGCAAACATCTGGGCGACGGGCGCTATGAACATGTGAAACCGCATCATTCCTGGAATGCCGCGCATAAGGCGACCAACTGGCTGATGATCAACCTGCAACGCCATTCGGATCACCATTATAAACCCGACCGGAGGTTTCCCTTGTTGCAGACATATCCTGCGGACAGCGCGCCGCAACTGCCGCATGGCTATCCGCTGATGACGGCGGCGGCCATGATCCCTCCGCTGTGGAAACGGATCATGAACCCAAAGGTCTGGGCCTGGCGCAAACAGCATTACCCGGAAATCACCGACTGGGCGGATTACAACAAGGCCCGGCACCCGATGCCGCGGTAGACTTTCAGAAACGTCTATTTGGGTATTTTGATGAAAAGAGCTTTTCTCGTCGCCATGTCGATATGCGTGATTGGCGCGGCGGCATACTGGGTTGCCAAGGACAGTGATGCAGATCACATCGTCGCGGCATTCAAGACCTCCCTGCCAGAGAGTGCCGAAGCAGATGTCGCGCTGTCTGGGTGCGATTTGTCCATACGCTCCAGGATTTCCGCAATGGACAGCGGCAGTTTTCAACACAGTGTTCTGCGCCTCAATCTGGGTCACTATATTCTGCACCAGATCAATCTGAAACCAGCCCCTAACGGCAAAACATACTATACGGCACAGCATAAGACACGCTCCTCCAGCCTGATCACTCAGGTGATGGGGGTCGCGGGCAGTGTGCCCTCTGACATCCCTTCGCGGAAGGGGAGTTTGACTTTACTCCCAAATTCCGGCGGGCAAATTACAGAAGCACCCAAAGATTTCGCTGCGATGGACAAGACCACGCGTCGCAAGGAGATCGCGGAAATCCTGAAAACGCCCGGCCAGCGCCTCAGTTTCCAGTTGTCGACGCTGCTGACACAGGATGAGAATGGGAATTGGGACGCTCCGCGCCCGCACAAGGATGCCCCAGCCTTTCATCGGTTCGCGCAATCATTGTTAACCAATGACGCCGAAATGAACTTTGCGATGACATTGACCTATCTTGGGAATGCGCCACAGTCCGACAGTTTGCTCACCGGGGCCATCGTTTCGCCTGCGCCGATTTCACTTCAGCTGGCTGATATGACGGCAGCAAAGGACTTTGCGAGGGCCCTGGCGACCTACGCCAAAAAACACTGTTCATAGTCCCATGCCGGATCCCGCGAGGCGATGTTGCCATGCAGCAACCGCATGGTCGCACCCTCATCGCTGTGGGGTGACTTTCTGCGCGTGCAAAGCTAGAAGGCGCGCAAATTGACCCAAAGCGCATGAGGATTCCCATGACCATCCAGGTTTTCGGCCACAAGTCCCCCGATACCGACAGCACCGGCTCCCCGATCATCTGGGCCTGGTATCTGAATGAAATCAAAGGCACCCCGGCCAAGCCCGTCCTGCTGGGCGAGCCCAACACCGAAGCGGCCTTTGTTCTGGAAAAATGGGGCTTTGACAAGCTCGAGATCATCGACGGCGTCGAGGCCGGTGCCCCGGTTGTGATCGTGGACACCAACAACCCCGCCGAGCTGCCCGACGCGATCAACGACGCCGACATCCAGGCGATCATCGACCACCACAAGCTGGTCGGCGGTCTGGAAACCAAAGGCCCGATCGACATCACCATCCGCCCGCTGGCCTGCACCGCGACCATCATGCATGACCTGATGGGCGACGATGCGGACAAGATGCCCGACAACATCAAGGGCGCGATGCTGAGCTGCATCCTGTCGGACACGCTGGAATTCCGCTCGCCGACCACCACCGACCACGACAAGGCGCTGGCCGAGAAACTGGCCGCCGAGCTGAACCTGGACCTGAACGCCTACGCGTCTGAACTGTTCGCTGCGAAATCCGATGTGTCGGCGTTTTCGGATGCCGAGCTGATCCGCATGGACAGCAAGGAATACGCGGTTGAGGGCACCAAGTTCCGCGTGTCGGTTCTGGAAACCACCGCGCCCGAGATCCCGCTGTCGCGCAAAGCGTCGATCATGGAAACCTATGCCACCATCCGCGAAGAAGACGGTGTGGACGAGGTTCTGCTGTTCGTCGTGGACATCCTGAAGGAAGAGGCCACGCTGCTGGTGCCCAACGATCTGGTGAAGGGTGTTGCGGAAAAGAGCTTTGGCGCATCGGTTGAGGGTGACTCGGTTGTGCTGCCCGGCATCATGAGCCGTAAGAAGCAGATCATTCCGAACCTGAAGGTCTGATTGCAGCCGGGGTTGGGGGCTCGGCCCCCGCGCCTTTGGCGCTCCCCCGGAGGTATTTTGACCAAGAGGAAACAGGAAGGGCGGCGCGCGGGCGTTGCCCTTTTTCTATTGTGCGAAGGGAAGCTGCGCGCCCAGCGTGATGCCCTGCGGGGTGATGTTGCAGCCAAAGGCCAGAGTTTCGACACCGGCGGCGCGGGCCTGATCAAAGGCTGTGGCATAGGTCGGGTCGATATCGGCAGCCAGGGTTGTTTGGGTGATGTCTGTGCGCTGCACGAGGAAGAGCAGCACGGCGCGGTGGCCAGCGCGGGCCATATTGGCCAGCTCAATCAGGTGTTTTGTGCCGCGTGCTGTGACGCTGTCGGGAAATTCGCCCAGGCCGGGCTGGCGGGACAGGGTCATGGATTTGACCTCGACATAGCAATCGGGGCGGGTTGCGCTGGTCAGCAGGAAATCAATGCGGCTGTTTTCGCCGTATTTGACCTCGGGGCGGACCAGATCATAGCCTTGCAGCCCCGGTACTTCGCCTGCCATCAGCGCCGCGCGCAGCACTTTGTTCGGGATGGCCGTGTCGACCCCGGTGAAATGCGGGCCGGGATGTTCCACCAGCCGCCAGGCGAATTTCAGTTTGCGTTTGGGGTCGTCGTTGGGCTCCAGCCAGATGCGCAGGCCTTCGTCTTTTAACCCCAGCATCGACCCCGGATTGGCCACATGGGCGGTGATTTCGCGCCCATCCTCCAGCACACAATCGGCCAGAAAGCGTTTGTAGCGGCGGATCAGCGTGGCGGGGATCAGATCGGTTTGAAAGCGCATGTCCCCGGACCTATACCTGAGGAAAGGCTCAGGCAAGGAGGCCGCCATGACAAACCCCAAAGCCGCGATGCTGGTGATCGGAGACGAGATCCTGTCCGGACGGACCCGCGATGCGAATATGCATTTTCTGGCGCAGGAATTCACCCGCCACGGGATCGACCTGAAAGAGGTGCGGATTGTCAGCGATGATCCCGAGGCGATTGTGTCGGCGTTGAACGCGCTGCGCGCCAGTGCGGATCTGGTTGTGACCAGCGGCGGGATCGGGCCGACCCATGACGACATCACGGCGGATTGTGTGGCCCAGGCCTTTGGTGTGTCAATCAGGGTGCGCGACGATGCCCGCGCGCTGCTGCAGGCGCATTACGACCGGCAGGGTGTGGAGTTCAACGAAGCCCGCCAGCGCATGGCCCGCATCCCCGAGGGCGCCACGCTGATCGACAACCCCGTTTCCGTCGCGCCGGGCTTTTCCATTGGCAATGTGCATGTGATGGCCGGGGTGCCTTCGGTGTTTCAGGCCATGGTGGCCAGCCTGCTACCGACGCTGACCGGCGGCGCGCCTTTGCTGAGCCAGACCCTGCGCATCATGCGCGGTGAGGGTGAAATCGCGGCCCCTCTGGGCGCGTTGGCAGCGCGGTTCCCGGATCTGTCTATCGGATCTTATCCGTTTCAAAAAGACGGGGCCTATGGGGCAAATGTGGTTGTGCGCGGGGCCGACGGGGCAGCGGTGGACCGGGCCATGACGGAATTGGCGTCGCTGTTCCCTGCGGATCAGGCTTGACCACGCACGGCATGGACAGCACGGTCTGCGCAGGCCATAAACGCAGCCGTGGATAAGAAAATGACAAACAGCCCCAGTGCTGAGCAATTAATGCAGGTGGTGGATGGCACCTGGCCCGCTGCCGCGATGGTCGAGGCCGGGCCTTGGATCCTGCGCGAAGGTCGGGGCGGCGGCAAACGTGTCTCGGCCACGACATTGCGGGGGGATCTGGCTGACAGCTGGACCGACGATGACCTGCAGGCTGCGGAAAAAGCGATGGCGCTGATGGATCAGCCCGCGCTGTTCATGATCCGCCCCGGTCTGGGCGCGGCGGAACAGGCGCTGGATCAGGCACTGGACGCGCGGGGCTATCAGGTCGTCGATCCGGTGAATATCTATGTGATTCCTGCGCAGGCCCTATGTGACCTGCCGATTCCCCGTGTCACGGCCTTTAACATCTGGGAACCTCTCGCGATCATGCGCGAGATCTGGGAAAAGGGTGGCATTGGGGCGGCACGGCAGCGTGTGATGGACCGGGCCAAGGGGCCGAAAACCGGGATCTTTGGCCGCATCACCGACAAGCCCGCCGGATCGGCCTTTTGTGCGATGGATCAGGGCATTGCCATGGTCCATGCGGTTGAGGTCACTGAACCCTGCCGCCGCAAGGGGCTGGCGGCCTGGATGATGCGCTCTGCCGCCTTTTGGGCGCGCGACAATGGCGCAGACTGGCTGAGCGTGATCTGCACCACGGAAAACGACGCGGCCAATGGCCTGTACCGGGCCTTGGGCATGGACCTGGCCGGCCAGTACCATTACCGACTGAAACCCTTAGCCGAAAGCGATGCATCGTGACCCAGCCCCGTCCTACCGCGCTTGACCTGCCCATGGTCGACCCTCTGCCCGAAGACACGCAGAAATATTTCGACATCTGCCAGGACAAGCTGGGCATGATCCCCAATGTGCTGCAGGCCTATGCGTTTGACATCGACAAGCTGAACGCCTTTACCGCGATGTATAACGACCTGATGCTGGCCAATAGCGGGGTCAGCAAGCTGGAGCGCGAGATGATCGCCGTGGTGGTCAGCTCCATCAACAAATGTTTCTACTGCCTGACCGCCCATGGCGCGGCAGTGCGCGAGCTGTCCGGCGACCCCAAACTGGGCGAAATGCTGGTGATGAACTGGCGTTCGGCTGATCTGGATCACCGCCAGCGCGCCATGCTGACCTTTGCCGAAAAGGTCACAAAAACCAGCGCCGAGATCGCAGAATATGACCGCGAGGCACTGCGCGATGCGGGGTTCAGCGATCGCGACATCTGGGACATTGCCAATGTCACCGGCTTTTTCAACATGACAAACCGAGTGGCCAGCGCGACGGATATGCGCCCCAATGACGAATACCACGCCCAGTTCCGCTAAGCGCGCCCGGATCGCCCTGCCCTTTTGTGCTGCGCTGCTTGCTGTGATGGCGGGCGCGGGCGCGGCGCAGGATCTGGCTCTGCCCGCGGGGGCGGACCGCAGCGCGCAAGTTGCCCGTCAGATCGGGGCCTATGACCTGCCCATCGCCCCCTGGCACGAAGATCGCGGCGTGGCCAAGCGCCGGTTCGAGGGCCGCGTGCTGGTGCAGGCCTGGCGTATTGAGGGATCGGGGCTGACGCCATTGCAGCTGATTGACCCGTTGCGCGAACAGCTGGCCAATGCGGATTTCCAGATCCTGCTGGATTGCATCGACCGCGCCTGTGGCGGGTTTGATTTCCATTTTGACACACTGGTGCTGCCGGCGCCGGAAATGTTTGTCGATCTCAGCGATTTCCACGCGATTTCGGCGGTTTCGCCCGATGGGCGCGCGGTGGCGCTGCTGGCCAGCCGCGATGCGACCTCGGCCTATCTGCAGATCATCCGCGCCGGGGGCGAAGGCCCGTTTCCCGGCGAAACCACCGATGCCGCGCTGCCGGGGCTGCCCCACCCTTTGCCCGACACAGCGCAGGGTCCGATTGATCTGCAGCTGGAAGAAACCGGCCATGCGGTGCTGCGCGATATGCGCTTTGCCAGCGGTGCCAGCGCACTGACCCCCGGCCCGGTCGACAGTCTGGACCAGCTGGCCGCTTATCTGCGTCAGAACCCGACGCGCCGGGTGATGTTTGTCGGCCATACCGATGCCACCGGCAGTCTTGAGGCCAACCAGCGCGTGTCGCTGCAGCGCGCCCGCGCCGCCGTGACCTATCTGCGCGACAGGCATGACATTCCTGCCGATCAGATCAGCGCCGAAGGGGCCGGTTTCCTTGCCCCCTTGGCCAGCAACCTGACCGAAGCGGGCCGCCGCCTGAACCGTCGGGTCGAGGCGGTGCTGATTTCCACCGAATAACCCGCCCTGCCAAAGCCCTCTGACCAAAAAGAAACCCCCGGCAGAACCGGGGGCAGTCATGAGGAAGACAATACGAGGGGTCACTCACCACTCATGCGGGCCTTTTTCGGCAAAGGCATGCACGAGGAAATCAATGAAAGCGCGGACCTTGGGCTGGGTAAAGCGGCCCGGCGGGTAGACCGCGTAAATGCCCTGGGTTTCGACCGGCAGATCGGGGATCACATCCTCGACCAGCCCCTGCTCCATCGCGTCGTGATAAAGGTAAGAGGGCAGATAGGCGATGCCCAGACCGGCGATACAGGCGTTCATCAGCGACTGGCCATCATTCACCGTCAGCCAGCCCGCCGTGCGCACCTGACGCTTTTCGCCCGACGGGGCGGTCAGCTTCCAGACACTGCCTGCGGACTGGTTGGAATAATGCAGCAGCTTATGTTCGTTCAGATCGTCGATGCGCTGCGGACGGCCATATTGTTCGAAATAGCGCGGCGAGGCGATCATGCGTTTGGTCGTGTCGGTCAGCTTGCGGGCGCGCAGTGTGCTGTCTTCCAGCTCGCCAATGCGGATCGCCATGTCAAAGCCTTCGCTGATCAGCTCCACATAGCGGTTGTTCAGCACCATGTTGACGGTGATGTCCGGGAATTCCGCCAGGAAATCCCCCAGCTCGGGCGACAGGTGGTTCACGCCAAAATCCGTCGCCACCGAAATGCGCAGCAGGCCCGAGGGCGCGGATTGCATCGAGGTCACCAGCGCGTCGGCCTCGCCTGCGTCATTCAACACGCGGCGGGCGCGGTCGTAATAGGCCAGGCCGATCTCGGTCGGGCTGACGCGACGCGTGGTGCGGTTCAGCAGGCGCGCGCCCAGACGGGCCTCAAGCGAGGACACATGTTTGGAGACAGCGGATTTGGAGATGCCCATTTTCTTGGCAGCATCGGTGAAGCCGCCCTGGTCTACAACCGTTGCAAAGGCTTCCATTTCCGTGAGGCGATCCATGTCTGACGACCTTTTCGTAATCCGTTCTTGAGGATCATATCTGCTGCTCAATCAAGGCAGCATTTGGACAGGCTTCGGACAATATCGGGGTTTTCGACCGATCGTTTGCGCGATGGAAACGTCAGGCGCACCCGCCCCGCAGACAGTCAAAATTGACAGGGCCTGCCTGTCCCATCCCCATCTTTCGGACACAAAATATTCAACCTGAATGTCCGTTTTGTGTTACGCTGGGTCAGTTTATTTTCACGCTCCTCCGTCAGGCGGTTATTCCAGAAGGAATTCTCATGGGCCTCTCCCTCGTCAATACGCAGAACCCGGATGTTTTCAACGACACCACGCTGCCGTTAAATGTCCCGTTTTCCATCGAAACCATTCAGGTCGGCACGCGCAGCTTTCTGTATGTCTCTGCCGTGACCATTGACCGCCTGTCCGCCTATGAAATCGCCACAAACGGGTCGCTGACGGCGCTACAGGTCTTTAATGACAGCGACGACCCAACCTATGAGCTGGACCGGATCAATTACATCCACCCAATGGAAATCAACGGGGAGCCGTTCCTTGTGGCCTCTGGCCGGGATGATGACGGGATCACGATCTTTCGGGTCAACAATGATGGCACGCTTGAGATCACCCAGATCGTGCCCGATGCAGGCCTTTATGAACTGGACGGCGCCATTGACATGACCTCGGTCGAGATCGGCGGGACGACCTATCTGTATGTGGCCGGGCTAGACGATCACGGGATCAGCGTCTTTGCCATGAATGACAATGGCACCATCAACAGCAATGTCCAGAATATCGGAGACTCGCCGACGCTGAACATCCTGTTTCCCTTTTACATGGAAACCGTCGAGATCGGCGGCACGCATTTTGTCATTTCCGGGGGCACCACCGATGAAGGGTTTTCGGTGTTCCGCGTCAATTTCGATGGCACTTTGACCAATACCGACAATGTGCGCGACAGCGAAAATGCCGCATACCTGATGAACGGGCAGTATTCCCTGTCCGTTGCGCAGACATCGGCTGGCACGTTTTTGTATGCAGGCGGGCTTAATGACAATGGCCTGTCGATTTTCGAACTGCACCCGAACGGCACGCTGAGCCATATCGGCCCGGTTGCGGATACCACCGGCCTGAATTTGGGCATGATCTGGCGCAGCAGCACCTTTGAGGTCAACGGCACCTCTTATCTGTCGGTGGTGTCTCAGTCAGAGAGCGGCTTTTCCCTGTTTCGGGTCGAAGAGGACGGCATGCTGACCGAACTTGACTCGGTCAATCATGCGGCACCCAGAAATCTGCTGGCTACAACCTCCAGCACCTTTGTTGTTCTGGACAATATCCCGCATCTGATTGTCAGTGGTTTTAACAGCAATGGCGTTTCGGTCTTTCGCATGGATATGCCGTTGCAGGCCTCGTACAACGGCAATTTGTTTGGCACGGGCGAAACCATCGCAGGACTGCTGGAGAACGCGCCGGGCGGCACGCGGATCGAAATGGTCGCGCCGATGGATTATGACGTGAGCCGCGAATCCGTTTCCGTCACGCAGGACAATATCCGGCTGGAGCTGGGCGACACCGGAGCCCAGCTGGATTTCCATCTGGATGATTTTGCCTTCAATTTCACCACCAGCGGCGATGGCGCGGTGCGGGTGATTGGGTCGGGCATCAATTCGGAAAACATCCGCACGGGCTATGGCGATGACGTGATTTTTGGCGCAGCGGGCAATGACACGCTGAACAGCAATCGCGGCGATGATCTGGTCAAGGCGGGCCATGGCAATGATCTGGTCATGCTGGACAGCGGGACGGATACGGGCTTTGGCGGTCAGGGCGCTGATACGATCCATGGCGAAGGCGGTAACGACAGCCTGCACGGAGGGCGGTCGGATGATTCCCTGACCGGCGGCACCGGCAATGACACGCTGCTGGGCGAGCGCGGCAAAGACATTCTGGTCGGCGGCACAGGCAATGATTTCATCTTTGGTGCCTCTGGCGATGACAGCATATTTGGTGGCGACGGGGCCGACCAACTGTTTGGCGGCGAAGGCAATGACAGCCTGACCGGCGACGCCAATAGCGACCTGATAGACGGTGGCGAGGGCGCGGACCTGCTGGATGGCGGATCAGCGTCGGATACGCTGGCCGGTGGCGCGGGCGCGGACACGCTGAATGGCGACACGGGCAATGACTATGTCGCAGGCGGCTCCGGCAAGGACCGGCTGCTGGGTGGCAGCGGTGCCGACACGCTGCTGGGCGATAGCGGCAATGACACGCTGGATGCCGGCGATGGCAATGACCAGCTTCGGGGTGGCACCGGCAATGACCGGCTAACCGGTGGCGCGGGATCGGATGATTTTGTGTTCGAGATCGGCGATGGCACGGACCGGGTTCTCGATTTCGAAGACGATGTGGACCAGATCGACCTTGACCTTGTGGCGCTTGGCTTTGCCTCGGTCACGCAGCTGGTGTCGCTGGTCGGCACGCAGAACGGCGCCAATGCGGTGCTGGATTTCGGCGTCGACGGCGTGATCATCATCGAAAACACCCAGCTGGGTGATCTGATCAACGACATCATTTAAGCCCGCGCTGGCCGGGCCGCGCGCCCGCCGCCGGGGTCTGACATCTCGCCACGCGCTTTGCGCATCAGGCAAAAAGGACCACGTCCATGAGCATCAATTTTTTCAACACCGACAATGTTTCCATAACAACCCATCCCGGCCTGGCCATATCTGGGGCCTATGGCGTCAACACTGTCCAGATCGCTGATCGCAGCTTTCTTTATGCGGTGAGCCTGAACTCCAACTCTTTGGTTGCGTTTGAGGTCGGCGCGGATGGCACCCTGACGGACATCCAGACTCTGCTGGCCACCGACGATCCGAACTACGCCCTGTTCAGCGCCACTCAGGTCCATGTGTTTGAAATCGAGGGCAAGCCTTTTCTGAGCGTTGCCGGCGGATCAAGCGATCGCGTGGCGGTGTTTCAGATCAACAATGACGGCACGCTGGAATTGGCCGGAAGCGCGTTTGACACCGTCTCGTTGGAACTGGATGGCGCGTTAACCATGAATACGGTGGAAATCGACGGCACCACCTTTTTGTACGTTGGCGGCACGACGGATTCGGGCGTCTCGGTGTTCCGCCTCAGCGCGGCAGGGTCAATCATCGGCAATGTTCAGAACATTCAGGACACCGGCACGCTGAACATCGACAACCCCTATTACATTGAACCTTTCGAGATCGCCGGAACCCGCTACATGGTGATTGGCGGGAACGGTGATGACGGGTTTTCGGTGTTCCGTATCGAAAGTGACGGCACGCTGACCGCCCTGTCCCATGTCCGGGATAGCCAGAATGGCAATTACCTGATGGACAGCAATTTTGACGGTGCGGTGGTCAGCACCGAAACCGGTACTTATGTCTATGCGACCGGATATAACGACGACGGCGTGTCGGTGTTCGAGGTCACTGCCAGCGGCGGCCTGCGCTACATTGACAGCATCGGGGACAATTCATCGACCGAGTTGAGCGGCGCTTTCATCGCAGAGCCTGTGCGGATTGGTGGGCAGGATTACCTGGGGGTGTCGGGATATATTGATGACGGCATCACCCTGTTCCGTATCGACTCTGACGGCAGTCTGGTCCACGTGCGGTCCATTCAGGATGATTCCACGGTGAATTTGAACGAGGCCTCGGGCCTCGATTTCATGCGGATTGATGGGTTTACCTATCTGTTTGGCACAGGGTTTACCGACAACGGGATCTCGAGTTTTCGCATCGATATGCCCCTGGCGGCCAGCTACAATGGCGTGACCTATGACACGGGCGAAACCTTTGCCGGGCTGATGCGCGATGCACCGGGGGGCGCGGTGATTTCGGTCCTGCATTCCGCGATCTATTCCGAAACCAGTGACACCGCTGTGGTGGATCAGGACAATATCCGGGTCAATTTCGGCAATGACACGATTGACGGCGCGGTGCGCTTTGACCTCGAAGGCTTTGCCTACAATTTCACCACCACTGGTCATAAATCCGTGCTGGTCCATGGCGATGGGATCAATTCCGAAGACATCCGCACCGGCGATGGCGATGACACGATTGTCGCCTCGGGCGGGGATGACACGGTGAATGCGGGCAAGGGCAATGACCTGATCTTTGGCGGTCACGGGCTGGACCAGCTGAGCGGCAGTTCCGGCAGCGACACGCTGGATGGCGGTCAGGGCACCGATACCCTGTGGGGCAATGGCGGCGCGGATACGCTTTATGGGGGGCGCGCGGATGACAGCCTGTCCGGCGGCGGCGGGGACGATGCCCTGACCGGCGAGCGTGGCAAAGACACGCTGACCGGCGGCAATGGCGATGACCTCCTGCTGGGCGAAAACGGCGATGACGTGCTGTCGGGCGGTCGGCATTCTGACACGCTGCTCGGTGGCGACGGCAATGACAGCCTGAATGGCGGGGCGAATGCCGACTATATGGAGGGCGGCGAAGGCGCGGACACACTGGTCGGGGGCGCGGCCGCGGATGAGATGCTCGGCGATGCGGGCGGCGACAGCCTGTCCGGCGGCGCGGGTGGGGACAGCATGACCGGTGGCGCAGGCAAAGACATCCTGCTGGGTGGCGATGGCGCCGACATCATGCTGGGCGAAAGCGGCAATGACACGATGGATGGCGGGTCGGGTAATGATACCCTGACTGGCGGTACCGGCAGCGACCGCGTTACGGGTGGCACAGGATCGGATGATTTTGTGTTCAACAACGGGGACGACACGCTGCGCATCCTCGATTTCGAAGACAATGTTGATGAGCTGGATCTGGACCTTGCCGGGCTTGGCTTTGCCTCGGTCTCGGCATTGGTGGCCAGTGTGGGCACACAGAACGGCGCCGATGCGGTGCTGGATTTCGGGGTCGATGGCCGCATCATTGTCGAAAACACGACTTTGGCCAGCCTCATCAACGATATTATTTAAGGGTAGGGAAAAACCATGTCTGCAAATCTTGTGAGTGTCGCCAATGTGATGAATGGCGATGATGGCGCTCTGCTGGATGCCGTCGAAGGCATTGCCAAGGCAAATATCGGGGGCACAAATTACCTGTACATCTCTGGCCGCTTTAGCAATGCGCTCAATGTCTATCAGTTGGCCAGCGACGGGACGCCGACCCTGATCCAGACCATTCAGGACAGCGACGACGCCGTGTACGAACTGTTAGGCGCGGCCAATCCGCATTTCTTTGAGGTCAACGGCACGCCAATGCTGGCTGTGCCCGGCTTCAGTGATGATGGCATTTCCCTGTTTGAGATCAACAATGACGGCACCCTGGAAGCACGCAACCATCTGAGCGATACCGCGACGCTGAACCTGAACGGGGTCTTTCGGATCGAAACAATCGAGCTCTCGAACGGGAATGTGTATATGTACACAGCCGGGTACGACGATAGCGGGATCTCGGTCTTTCGTGTGACAGACGGGGGTGTCCTTGTCAATCTTCAGAATGTCGATGACACCGTTTCAACCTATCTAAGCGGGGTCATTGATCTGACCACCGTCACAATCGGGGCCAAGACCTTTTTGCTGGCTGTGGCCGAGTTAGACACCGGTCTGTCAGTTTTTGAAATCGGCGCGGACGGTTTGTTGACCAGCACGTTCGACTTTGCGGATGACGCGGACTCGGGGTTCTTTTCAGCTGAGAACGTCAAAACCGCGCAAATCAACGGTGCCACATATGTCTATGTCTCGCAATTCGGCAATAGTCGGGTCGACATCTTTGAGATGAGCAGCGATGGATCGCTGGTCTGGATCGACAATCTGCTTGATGCAGGCACGCTGGAACTGTTCGGCGCATATGATATGTCGATGGATGTGATCGGCGGAATCCATTATCTGACGGTTGCGGGGCAAAGTGACAGTGGTGTGTCGATCCTGCGTGTCAACAACGACGGATCGCTGACCGAGGTATTCAGCGTGGCCGATGATGCCACGCTGGAACTGCTTGGCGCCATTCAACCGGTCCTGGTCGATATCGACGGTGTCCCGTTTGTCTATGTCGGCGGGCGCAACGATGATGGGTTTTCGGCCTTCCGTTTGGATCTGCCCGTGTCGGTCGCCTATAACGGGTCGACCTATGAGATGAGCGAAACCATCAAAGGCGCGGTTGAGCTGGCCGAGGCCGGCAGCACCATCACACTTGCCGATGCGGGGCTGTATTCAGAGACCGATGAGATTGTTCAGGTGATGCGGGACAATCTGACCGTGGATTTTGGCGTATTGCCTGTGCCGTTCGATATCAAATTCCACCTCGACAATTTTGCCTTCAACTTCACCACCCAGGGCGATGCCAATGTGACCGTGTTTGGATCGCTGGAAAATTCGGAAAACATCCGCACCGGCAATGGTGATGACAGCCAATCCGGTGCGGCCGGGAATGACACCCTGAATGGTGGCAATGGCGATGACACCCTGTTCGGTGGCCATGGCGAGGATTCCCTGCTGGGCGGCAGCGGCCTGGACTATCTGCTCGGCGGTCAGGGCACCGATACCCTGTCCGGCGGCGGGGGCGTGGATACACTGCGTGGTGGCCGTGCCGATGACCTGCTGAAAGGCGGCGGCGGCGATGATTCGCTGGAAGGTGAGCGCGGCAATGACACCGTTGATGGCGGCACCGGCGATGATGCCGTCGGAGGCGGCAACGGCGATGACAGCGTGATCGGCGGCAAAGGCGCGGACACGCTGTATGGGGATGCGGGCAACGACACGCTGATCGGGGGCGCCAATGCCGATGCGCTTTATGGCGGCGACGATGCTGATACGCTGATTGGCGGGTCCGCTGCGGATCTGCTGCAGGCTGGCGCTGGGGGGGACAGCCTGAATGGCGGCACCGGCAATGACACGCTGCTGGGCGAAGCTGGCAAGGACATCCTGATCGGCGGCGACGGGTCGGACAACATGACCGGCGGCACTGGCAATGACACGCTGGATGGCGGCAGTGGTGCGGATACGATCATTGGCAACGAAGGCAGCGACCGGGCCACCGGCGGCAGCGGGTCGGATGATTTTGTCTTTAACATCGGGGATGACACGCTGCGCATCCTTGATTTCGAAGACAATATTGACGAACTGGATCTGGACCTTGCCGGGCTTGGCTTTGCCTCGGTCTCGGCTCTGGTGGCCAGCGTGGGCACACAGAACGGCGCCGACGCGGTGCTGGATTTCGGTGTTGATGGCCGGGTCATCATCGAGAACATGATGCTGAACGACCTGATCAACGACATCATCTGATCACAGCCAAATCTGGCTGAAACGCCCCCGCGCAGGATGTCCCGCGCGGGGGCTTTGGTTTACAGTTCAGCCGCGAGGCGTACGCCCTGATTGATCGCGCGTTTGGCGTCCAGTTCTGCCGCCACATCCGCGCCACCAATCACATGGGCGGTGATGCCTTCGGCCTCCAGCGCGTCGGCCAGGGCGCGGTTGCTGACCTGCCCGGCACACAGCACAACGGTGTCGCATTCGATCAGCTCGGGCTTTTCGCGCGCGTCGCCATAGGACACGTGCAGCCCCTCTGCGGTGATGGATTCGTAATTGACCCCGGCGCGCATATCGACGCCCTTCATCATCAGCGCAGCGCGGTGGATCCAGCCTGTGGTCTTACCCAGACGTTTGCCCGGCTTTTCCGCCTTGCGCTGCAGCAGGGTCACGCTGCGTTCAGCCGCATCGGGCTGTGGCCCGGTTTCCGCCAACCCCGAGCGATCCTCAGCCGGGTCGCTGACGCCCCATTCGCGCATCCAGTCCGGCAGGCTTTCGGTCGGGCTTTCGCCGGTGACAAGGTATTCAGAGACATCAAACCCGATGCCCCCTGCACCGATCACGGCCACGCGGTCGCCGACCTCGGCCTTTTGCGCGAGCACGTCGATATAGGACAGCACATTGGCCCCGTCCTGACCGGGGATTTCCGGGTCGCGCGGCGTGACGCCCGTGGCGACGATCACCTCGTCAAAGCCTTTCAGATCCTCGACCCAGACATGTTTGCCCAGCGCCAGCGTGACCCCCGCCGCATCGGCAGCGGCGGCGAACCAGTCGACCAGCCCGTAAAATTCCTCTTTGCCCGGCACCTGTTTGGCCATGTTCAGCTGCCCGCCCAGCTGGTCGGCGGCATCAAACACGGTCACGTCATGGCCACGCTCGGCGGCGGTGATGGCGGCAGACAGGCCCGCAGGCCCCGCGCCCACAACCGCAACGGTTTTGGCCGTGGCGACCTTGTCCGAGGGAATTTCGGTTTCATAACAGGCGCGCGGATTGACCAGGCAGGTCGACACTTTGCCCTGAAAGGTATGGTCCAGACAGGCCTGGTTGCAGGCGATGCAGGGGGCGATCAGATGCCCCTGCCCCGCTGCGGCCTTGTTGACAAAATCCGGGTCGGCCAGGAAAGGCCGCGCCATGCTGACCATATCGGCGCAACCGGTTTCCAGCACGTCCTCGGCGACCTCGGGTGTGTTGATCCGGTTCGAAGTGATCACCGGGATGCCCACCTTGCCCATCAGCTTTTTCGTCACCCAGGCAAAAGCCGCCCGCGGGACCGAGGTCGCGATGGTCGGGATGCGGGCTTCGTGCCAGCCGATGCCGGTATTGATGATCGTGGCCCCTGCTTTCTCGACTTCCTGGGCCAGCTGAACCACCTCGTCATGGGTGGATCCGTTGGGGATCAGGTCGATCATGGACAGGCGATAGATCAGGATGAAATCGGGGCCGACCGCCTCGCGCACGCGGCGCACGATCTCAATCGGCAGGCGGATGCGATTTTCATACGACCCGCCCCAGCGGTCTTCGCGTTTGTTCGTGTGGCTGACGATGAACTGGTTGATGAAATAGCCCTCAGAGCCCATCACCTCGACCCCGTCATAGCCGGCCTCACGCGCGCGCACGGCGGCGGTGACGATGTCCGCGATCTGCTTTTCGATGCCCTCTTCGTCCAGCTCCTTGGGCGCAAAGGGGGAAATCGGGGATTTCACCGCGCTGGGGCCAACGCAGTCGGGGCTATAGGCATAGCGACCCGCATGAAGGATCTGCATGGCGATCTTGCCGCCAGCGTCATGCACCCGATCGGTGATCATGCGGTGATTGGCGATGTCCTGTTCAGTGAACAGCCCGGCGGCGCCGGGGAACACCCCGCCTTCGCGGTTCGGTGCCATCCCACCTGTCACCATCAGCGCCACACCGCCCCGCGCGCGGGTGGCATAAAATTCGGCCACGCGGTTCCAGTCTCCGGTTTCTTCCAGATTGGTGTGCATGGACCCCATCAGCACGCGGTTCTTCAGCGTGGTAAAGCCCAGATCAAGCGGGGCAAGCAGGTTAGGATAGCTGGACATGGCGACCTCTTTTGGCAGGGCGTTGATTGGCTGAAGGTCAGAACACAGCAAAGCGCCCGGTCTGTCACCGGGAAACGTCACGTCACCACCGCGTTGCAGGGCAGGCGCAGTCGCGTCACCCTTGCATGTCCGGCTAAATCAGACCGCCAGCACCAGCAGCAGGATCGACAGGGTCAGCACCGCAATCCCCGCATATTCCCGCGCGCTGACCTTTTCGCGAAAGAACAGGACCGAAGCCGCCAGCGACAGGATCAGTTCAACCTGTCCCAGCGCATAGACATAGGCGGCGGTCTGCAACGTGAAGGCGGTGAACCACCCCATCGTGCCACACATAGAGGTCACGCCCAGCCAGATGGCCTTGCCCCGCGCGGCCCAGACCGCCGAGATCTGCCCCGGTTCGCGCCAACGCAGCCAGACCGCCAAAGACAGGCTTTGCAGCAGGGTCACACAGACCAGCGCCACGCTGGCCCGCAGCAACGGGTCTTCGCTGGCGATTTCCAACGTGGCGGCGCGGTAGCCCACCCCGGCCACAGCAAAAAACGCGCCTGACCCCAGCCCCAGCAGCACCGCCCGGCTGCCCAGCCCGGCCAGAATGTCACGTGGCGACGCGCCCGATTGCTGCGACAGGGTCAGCACCCCGACCAACCCCAACCCAATGGCCAGCCAGCCGGTGGGCGAGATCACCTCGCCCAGTACGATCAGCCCCAACAGCGCGGTCTGGATCACCTCGGTCTTTTTCAGGGTGATGCCCACGGCGAAATTGCGGGTCTGAAAGGTCATCACCACCAGCACCGTGGCCAGGATCTGTCCGCCGCCGCCAATCACCGCCCAAAACCAAAAATCCGGGCCCAGCGCAGGCAGGCCCTGCCCCGTCCCCCAAAGATACCCGATCAGGATCAGCCACGCCCCCGGCATGGCATAGGCAAAGCGCGCGAATGTGCTGCCCGTGGCGCTCAGCACCCCGGCAGACAGCACTTTTTGCAGCATAAAGCGCACGGTCTGAAAGCTGGCCGCCGCAAGCGTGGCTATGATCCAAAGCTCCATGGGCAAGCTATGACGGCAATATCCGCAAAATGCCAGCCTACTCCCCCGGCCACAGCGGATGCGGCACCGGATCCTTGGCGCGCCAGAAATAGCGTGCAAAGATCTGTGCGTAGGATTGGTAATGATAGCCCTTGTTGCGGCTTAAATAGCGATCCCGGTTCTGCCGATAAAGCCGCGGCAGGCGGTACCACGGCACGGCGGCGTGCATGTGATGCACCACATGCAGGTTGTTGTTCAGAAAGATCAGCGCCAGCGGGCCGCGATCCTCGATCACCACGGTGCGCCCGCGCGCATCCTCATGGGCGCGATGCTCCAGAAAGGTGCGGATTTTCAGGATCGACAGCGCCGCGTAGCTGGACAGCAAAAACGCCCAGAGCGGCATCTGGCCCAGCATCCCCACCCAGATCAGGACCACCGCCACAGCCGGAATATGCAGCAGCCAGCCCAGCAGCACACGACGATCCCCGGCCCGGATCAGCCGCATATCCTGCGCCACAAAGGCCCAGCTGCCCAGCGCCGGACCGATCAGCAAACGCCCGGCAAGCGTGTTGTTCAGACGCAGCAGGCGTTTCCTCCCACGGGACAAACCATGCCAGACCTTGGGGTCAAAATAGTTGCTTTCAGGATCGTCATAAGGGTCGGTCAGTATCGAATCCCGGTGATGCGCCAGATGGGTGTCCTTGAACCGCAGATATGGCACCGCAAGGCTGAGCGCCGGAAAGACCAGCGCGGCGTTTATCAGCGGGTTTCGGCTGGGATGGCCATGCAGCATCTCATGGGTCAGCGAGGAATGCAGCGCCGCGCCCAGGGCCGTCAGCCCCATGCCCAATGGCAGCCACAGCGCCGCCACCCAGACCGTGCCCAGCGCCCACAGCCCGTAGCACAGCGCCAGCATCGCCAGTGTCGGCCATTCGATGCCGCGCAGCCGCTCAAACATGGCGGCCCCAGCGGATCCCGGCCCAGATGCGTTCGTAAATCAGATAAGACACGAACCCCAGCGCCGAATTGATCAGCGCCATGGCGCTGCTGGTGAACAAAGATCCTGTCAGGACAAACCCGACGATCGCCATCATGACCAGGCCCAGCAAGACCCAAATCACCGTTTTCACCAAACTGCGCGCCCGCGTTTCCATTCTGCCTCCTGCCTGCTGCATTCACAGAAATGTTACTCAGGCGGGCGGGGGCGGACTATTCTGTCTCTGATTAACAAAACTCCCGTTATGTGATAAAACTAGACATATGCTGGATAAGATTGACAAACGCGACCGCGCCACCCTGTTCCGCACCCGCCTGACACAGGCCATGGCGCAGGCCGGGACCAACCAGACCGCGCTGGCGCGAGAGGCCGGGGTGGAACGCTCGACCATTTCGCAACTGCTCAAGGATCAGGGCGCGCGCCTGCCCAATGCCCAGCTGGTCGGGGCCTGCGCCGAGGTGCTGGGCGTGTCGACCGACTGGCTGCTGGGTCTGTCGGAACATCCCGAAAGCGCGGCGGACCTGCTGGCCACCTCGATGGAGATGACCGAGGCCCCCCGCGCCCTGATCGACGAAACCATCTTTCGCTGGCATCTGGAGGCCGAGGGCTACAAGATCCGCCATGTGCCCGCGACCATGCCCGACATGCTGAAAACCCGCGCCATGCTGGAATGGGAATACGGGCCGCATCTGGGCAAGACCGCAGAACAGGCGATCAACGCCTCAAGCGACCGGCTGGATCTGATGCGGGACTCGCGCTCGGATTACGAAATCGCCCTGCCGCTGCATGAAATCGACAGTTTCGCCAGCGGCACAGGTTACTATGACGGCCTGCCGGTGCAGACCCGCCGCGCCCAGTTGGATCAGCTGATTGCGCTCAGCGACAGCCTGTACCCCGGATTGCGCCTGTATCTGTTTGATGCCCGCCGGCTGTATTCCGCGCCGCTGACCCTGTTCGGGCCGCGTCTGGCGGTGCTGTATCTGGGGCAAACCTATCTGGCCTTTCGGGATGCGGAAAGGATCAGCGCCTTTACCGCCCATTTTGACCATCTGGTGAAAGAGGCCAGCATCACAGCCCGGCAATTGCCCGACCACCTGAGCGATCTGCGCAAGCGACTGGGCTGAGCGCAGGATACGGGACGGCGGGCGGGGCGCCTTCAGCGTGCTGAACAGCGGCGCCCGCCGGTCCCGGTCAGTATGGCATGGGATGGGCGCGATGGGTGTCGTCCAGCGCCGCCAGCAGCTCCGGGCTCAGCTCCGTATCCGCCCCTTTCAGGATATGCTCCAGCTGCGGCAGATGGGTCGCGCCAAAGATCGACGAGGCCACAAAGGGCCGCCGCGCCGACCAAGTCAGCGCCATATGGATCGGATCCAGACCAAAATCAGCGGCAACCTGCAGATAAGCGGCTACGGCGGGCAGCACCCGGTCGCTCATGCGTCCGCCCAGCTGCGGGTTCACCACGCCGCGCGATCCCTCGGGGATGCCATCCTGATATTTCCCGGTCAAAAGCCCGGTGCCCAGCGGCGAAAACGGCAACAGGCCCACATCCTCGTTCACCATCAGCTCGGCCAGATCCGTATCGGCCATACGGCAGAGCAGCGAATATTCATTCTGGATCGAGGCCACCCGCGGACCGCCACTTTCCTCGGCGGCGCGCAGCCACATGGACGTGCCCCAGGCGCTTTCATTGGACAGGCCAAAGGCGCGGATCGTGCCGCGGTCTACCTCGCGCCCCAGCACACCCATCATATCGGCCATATGCTGCACCGTGTCGGCGCGGTTCTGGCTGGACGGGTCATAGTGCCAGTTCTGGCGGAACATATAGCTGCCACGATTGGGCCAGTGCAGCTGATAAAGGTCGATATAATCGGTCTGCAGCCGCTTCAGCGAAGCCTCCACCGTCTGCGGGACCAGATCCGGCGTGACCTCTGCCCCGTCGCGCACAGGTTTGCAGCCCGACCCGGTGATCTTGGTCGCCACAACCCAGTCGCTGCGCCGCCCGGTGCGGGCGAACCAATTGCCGATCACGCGCTCGCTATTGCCCACGGTTTCGGCCTGAATCGGGTTCACCGGGTACATTTCTGCCGTGTCGAGAAAGTTGATTCCCCCATCCAGAGCACACTCCATCTGCGCATGGGCATCGGCCTCATCCGTGTCGCGGCCATAGGTCATGCTGCCAAGGCACAGCTCCGAGACCTGGATCCCGGTGCGCCCCAAAGGGTTCATCTTCATTGCGTTTCTCCTGTCGCGGCGCTGCCGCGTGGTCCTGAATTTGCCACGCAGGATAACGCCCGGACACACAAAGCCAAGCCCCGACGCACAGGCCCAGCACAGGCCACAGGACCAAAAAATCCGCAAAGCGGCGTAAAACGACATGGCAGGTCGGAACAGATGCGGATTTTGCACGGCACCGGTGATCAGCATGGCACGTTATGCGCCTGATCCTGTCTTTCGCCAGCCTGTTCCTATCGGTCATCCTGCTGCAGCTTTCTTCGGGCGGGGTTGGGCCGCTGGACGCGCTTTCGGGGTTCGAACTGGGCTTTAGCACCACGCAGATCGGTTTGCTGGGCTCGGCCCATTTCCTTGGCTTTTTCATTGGCTGCTGGTGGGCACCGCGCCTGATGGGCAGCGTCGGCCATTCCCGAGGCTTTGCCACCTTTACCGCGCTGGGGACCATCGGGATCCTGGGCCATGTGCTGACCAACGACCCGATGGCCTGGGCCGGGCTGCGCATCGCGCAGGGGATCTGTATCGCGGGCTGTTACACCGTGGTCGAAGCCTGGCTGCAATCCAAGGTCACAAACGAAACACGGGGCCGCACGATGGGGGCCTATCGCGTGGCCGATATGGGGGCATCGCTGGCGGCGCAGATGCTGATTTCGGTGCTGCCGCCCGCGCATTACGTCAGCTACACCCTGCTGGCCTTGCTGTGTACCGCTGCGCTGCTGCCGCTGACCCTGACCCGCGTGAACCAGCCCGAAACGCCCAGCGCGCCGCGACTGGCACCGGGGCTGGCATGGCACCGGTCACCGCTGGCGGTGGCGGGGGTGCTGGTGGCGGCGCTGTCCTCGGCCTCGTTCCGGATGGTCGGCCCGGTCTATGGCACCGAGGTCGGACTGGACGTGTCCCAGATCGCCATCTTCCTCGCGGCCTTTGTCGGCGGAGGCGCGCTGTCTCAGTTGCCGGTGGGCTGGCTGGCGGACAAATTCGACCGCCGCAGCGTGCTGATCTGGCTGTCGGTGGCGGCGGTGTTCAGTTGTCTGCTGACGGTGATGGGGCAGGATCTGCCCACCTTTGGCATCATGGCCACCGCGGCCTTGTTCGGGCTGACCACCTTTCCGATCTATTCGGTGGCTGCCGCCCATGCCCATGACTTTGCCAACAGCCATGAGCGGGTGGAACTCTCCGCTGCGCTGATGTTCTGGTACGCCACAGGGGCCATCGCCGCGCCCTGGATTGCCTCGGCACTGATTGCGCGCTTTGGCCCGCCTGCGCTGTTCATGCTGATTGCAGCCGGGCATCTGGCGCTGGTCCTGTTCAGCGTGATCCGCAGCCGCGCCCGCCCCACCGCAGAAACCCGCACGCCCTATGTGGCGGTGCCCCGCACCAGCTTTGCGGTTGGGCGTCTGTTTTCAGCGTTCAGAGAGAAACGCTAGGGTCCAGCTGTTCCGGCCAGGCCCAGCGCCCAGGCGGTGGCCTCTGCGCGGGTGTCAAACAGCTGTGTCACCATAAACGGGGAATTTTCGCTAAGCGCCATGAACATACGCGCCAGACCATATGTCAGGTCATGCGCGCCATAAACGGCAATGGCCAGCTGCACCCCTGCCGCGCGGAACGGGGCTTCGAACACCGCGAAATCCTGCAGCATCTCGTCAAAGGCATATTCCGTCCCGGTCATTTCGGTCAGGCACGTCACCTGCGGCATATCCACACGAAAGTCCGGTTCCTGCTGAAAGCTGGCAAAGGTGTTCAGGAAATCCGCCCGCGTCACCATGCCCGTGTAATGCGTGTGCACATGGCTTTTATCTGCGGCGATTTCATAGCTGATGGGCATGGAGGCTCCCGTGTTGCAACAGCGTGAAAACCAGCGCACGGGATATTCACGGCCCAAGTCCTACACGCCCCGGAATGCGCAGGCAACGGGGTCCGGTGCCATCGCCCTATGGTCACGCCCGCCTGTTTGAGCTAGAGGAAACCAACCCCAGATTACGGACCCTGTCATGGCACGCCATCTCATCACCTCGGCCATTCCTTATATCAATGGCATCAAACACCTTGGAAACCTGGTCGGCAGCCAGCTGCCTGCCGATCTTTACGCCCGCTACCTGCGCGGACGCGGCCACGAGGTTCTGTTCCTCTGCGCCACCGACGAACACGGCACACCTGCCGAACTGGCCGCGGCCAAGGCGGGCAAACCGGTCGAAGAGTACTGCGCCGAGATGTGGGAAGCCCAGTCCAAGCTGGCCGACGGGTTCCGCCTGTCCTTTGACCATTTCGGGCGCTCGTCCAGCCATCAGAACCGCACCCTGACCCAGCATTTCGCCAAGGTGCTGGATGAGCAGGGGCTGATCGCCGAGGTCAGCGAAACCCAGATGTATTCCCATGCCGATGGCCGCTATCTGCCCGACCGCTATATCGAGGGCACCTGCCCCAATTGCGGGTTCGAGGATGCGCGCGGCGATCAATGTGACAACTGCACCAAACAGCTGGACCCGGTGGACCTGATCAACCCGCGCTCGACCATTTCGGGCTCGACCGATCTGGAGATGCGCGAGACCAAGCACCTGTATCTGCGCCAGAGCCAGATGAAAGACCGTCTGGAAAAGTGGATCGACACGCGCGAAGGCTGGCCCGTGCTGACCACCTCGATTGCCAAGAAATGGCTGAATGACGGGGATGGGTTGCAGGATCGCGGCATCACGCGCGATCTGGACTGGGGTGTGCCGGTGCAAAAGGGCGACGCGCCCTGGCCCGGCATGGAAGGCAAAGTGTTCTATGTCTGGTTCGACGCCCCGATCGAATATATCGCTTGCTCTCAGGAATGGGTCGATGCGGGCAAAGGCGCGGATTGGCAACGCTGGTGGCGCACCGATCAGGGCGCCGAGGATGTGCGCTATACTCAGTTTATGGGCAAGGACAACGTGCCCTTCCACACCCTGTCCTTCCCGGTCACGATCCTGGGTTCGGGCGAGCCGTGGAAACTGGTCGATTACATCAAATCCTTCAACTACCTGAACTATGATGGCGGCCAGTTCTCGACCTCGCGCGGGCGTGGGGTGTTCATGGATCAGGCGCTGGACATCCTGCCCGCCGATTACTGGCGCTGGTGGCTGCTGAGCCACGCGCCGGAAAGCGCGGATAGCGAATTCACCTGGGAAAACTTCCAGATCAGCGTGAACAAGGATCTGGCCGACGTGCTGGGCAACTTTGCCAGCCGCGTGACCAAATTCTGCCGCTCGAAATTTTCTGAGGCCGTGCCCGAAGGCGGCAGCTATGGCCCGCGCGAAGAGCAGCTGATCGCAGATCTGAGTGCAAAGATTGCGGAATATCAGACCCATATGGAAGCGATCGAAATCCGCAAGGCGGCAACCGCCCTGCGCGCCGCCTGGGTGCTGGGCAATGAATACCTGCAAGAGGTCGCGCCCTGGTCGACCATCAAGACCGACCCGGATCAGGCCGCCGCGCAGATCCGTCTGGCGCTGAACATGATCCGCCTCTACGCGGTGATCTCGGCCCCGTTCATCCCCGATGCCTGCGCCGACCTGCTCACATCCATGAATGCCGAAGGCGCCGACTGGCCCGGCGACATTGCCGAGGCGCTGAATGCCCTGCCCGCAGGCCATGCCTTTACCGTGCCGGACGTGACCTTCCGCAAGATCACCGATGCGGAACGCGAAGAGTGGCAGGAACGCTTTGCCGGGAAACGGGACTGACCCGTGATCCGGCAGGCCAGCCCTGAGGACGCCGCCGCAATTGCGGCGCTGTCCATCGAGGTCTGGCTCAGCACCTATGTGAAACAGGGCATCACCCCGGCCTTTGCCAACTATGTCCTGTCTCATTTTACCATCGACAAAACGCTGGTCCTGCTGAACGATCCTAAGCGGGTCAGCTTTGTGTCACAGAATAGTGACGGCATTGACGGAGTGCTGCATCTGGGGCTGGACCGTGCCGCGCCGGACGCGCTTCAGGCGACAGTCGAGATCGAAACGCTGTATGTGCAGCCCCGCCATCATGGGCGCGGGATCGGACAGGCCCTATTGCGCGCCGCCCAAGCCCATGCACAGCGGCCGATCTGGCTGACCACCAATGCCAAAAACAGCCCGGCCATCGGGTTCTATCTGGCGCAGGGCTTTGCCCATGCCGGCTGCACCGATTTTGTCCTGGGCGACCGGGCTTATCCCAACAATATCTACCTCTGGACCCCTGCGGACAATTGACAGGGCGCGGCGCGCTTGCTACCCCGCCGCCCTCATCAAAAAGGGCACCCCATGGCACGCAAGCGCAAGGGCCGCGATATTTCCGGCTGGCTCATCGTCGACAAACCCGCAGGCATCACCTCCACCGCTGTGGTGAACAAGGTGCGCTGGGCGCTTGAGGCCAAGAAGGCCGGCCATGCCGGAACCCTTGACCCCGAGGCCACAGGCCTGCTGGCCGTCGCGCTGGGCGAGGCGACCAAAACCGTGCCCTACATCACCGACGCGCTGAAAGCCTATGAATTTACAGTTCGACTGGGGCAGGCCACCAACACAGACGACACCGAAGGCGAGGTGATCGCACAAAGCGACATCCGCCCCAGCGATGACGAAATCAAAGCCCAGCTGGGCCAGTTCATCGGTGATATCCAGCAGGTGCCGCCCAAATTCTCGGCGATCAAGATCGACGGCCAGCGCGCCTATAAACTGGCCCGCGATGGCGAGGATGTGGAGATCGCCGCGCGTCCGCTCTGGGTCGAATCGCTGGTCCTGCTGGATCGTCCCGATGCCGATCACGCGGTGCTGGAACTGGTCTGCGGCAAAGGCGGCTATGTGCGCTCGGTCGCGCGCGACCTGGGCGAAGCGCTGGGCTGCCATGGCCATGTGCTGACCCTGCGCCGCATCTGGTCCGGCCCGTTCGAGGCCAGCGACGGGCTGAGCATCGAACAGATCGACCAAATGGCCCGCACACCGGAACTGGACACCCATCTGCGCCCGATCGAAGACGGGCTGCAGGATCTGCCCGAACTCAAGGCCACCGCCGAGGGGGCCACGCGCCTGCGCAATGGCAATCCCGGCATGGTGATCGCCAATGACGTGGAGTATGGCGACGAAGCCTGGGCCTCGTTTGACGGGGAACCGGTCGCCGTGGGTATCTTTCGCGCAGGCGAATTGCACCCCTCACGGGTGTTCGTAAAACCCGCGTAACGCGCCCAAATCTCTTTCAAAGAGATTTACCAAAAACCTTTGAAAGGTTTTTGCGCCCCGACCTCAAGCGGGTTCAGGGGCGCAACATGCCCAGCCAGCGGGTCAGCGCATCCAGCGCCTCGGGTTCATCCAGAAACGGAATATGCCCGCGTCCCGGCACCTCTGCCGCCACCATATCGGGACGCCGCCGCTTCATTTCCGCAAAACACTCCGGGCTGAGAAGATCGGAATTTGCCCCCCGGATCGCACAAAGCGGCAAGCCCCCTAGCGCCTCAAACAGCGGCCACAGATCCGGCGCAGGCTGCGCGCCCGCACCCAGCACCGCATCGCGCAGCTTTGGGTCATACGGAATGCGCAGCCCTTCACGCGTCTGGATATAGAGGCGCTTTACCTCATCCAGCCACCGCTCTGCCGGGACGTCTTCAAACGCAGTCATCACAGCAGCGCGCTTTTCCGCCGCCTCCTGATGGGTTTTCCAAACCGGGTTCCGGCCCAGATAATTCTTGATTACCTCCAACCCGGCATCCGCGATCTCGGGCCCGATGTCGTTCAGGGCCACCCCCAGCAAACGATCCTTGACCGTCGCGGCCAGCACCATGGCAATCAGGCCACCGCGCGACGTGCCCAGCACAGCCGCCTTTTCAATCCCAAGATGGTCCAGCAACTCAATCGCATCGCGCCCCTCGATCGGGATCTGATAGGTCTCATGCGGACCCCAATCGGATTGCCCCCGCCCGCGATAATCCAAACGGATCAGACGCACGGCCTCCAGATGGGGCGCGACATAATCAAAATCCGTTCCATCCCGTGTCAACCCAGCAAGGCACAGCACAGGCAGGCCAGCCCCCTCATCCGTGTAGTGCAGGGACAGGCCATCAGAGGTAAAGAAACGCGGCATCAGATCAGCTCCGGGATGGTGGACAATTCGTTCAACACATGGGCCGGGTCGGCCATCAGTCGATCCTGCGGCAGCCCGGCGCGGTTCACCCACACGGTACGGAAGCCATATTTCGACGCCCCCGCCACGTCCCACCCATTCGAGGACACGAACAACACCTCATCTCTTGCACAGCCAAAGCGCGCGCCCACAAGGTCATAAACCCGCGAGGAGGGTTTAAAGATCCCGACCTCTTCGACCGACAAGATCGCATCAAAATAACTGCGCAAACCGGAATGATCCACCGCCCCGTCCAACATATCGGGGTTGCCATTGGACAGGATCGCGACCTGCATCCCGCGTGCCTTCAGATGGGCCAGCATAAAGGGCACCTCGCGATAAGGCGCCAATTCCCAATACAGCGCCAGCAGGCGTTCGCGCAGCTCCAGATCATCCCAGCCCTGACGCGCCATCGCCCAATCCAGCGCATCCTGTGTCACCTGCCAGAAACTGACATAATCCCCAGTGACCGCCCGCAGCCAGCTATATTCCAACTGCTTGCGCCGCCAGTCTTCGGCCAGCTCAGCCTGCACCGCCGCCAGCGCCCCGCGCCCCGGCTCTTCTGCCGCAATCCGCGCCGCTGCCGACACATCAAACAACGTGCCATACGCGTCAAACACACAGGTCGTGATGGCCATGCCGTTCCCCCCAAGTCAGCTCATCACCAAAGTTACACGCCCCGCCCGCAGAGAAAACCCCACCTGTTTGCATTCAGCACATATCAGGCCTACCCTGCCCTATCGCTTCTGAACCCCGGCAAACCGGGCCAGTCCATTCACACGCTCCCCAGCCTCACAGATCGGAACCTTTCATGACGCAGGTCAAATCCGGCGACACCGTGCGCCTTCACTACACCGGCACCCTGGCCGATGGCTCCACCTTTGATTCCAGCGCAGGCCGCGACCCGCTGGAATTTACCGTTGGATCGGGCCAGATCATCCCCGGCCTCGACAAAGCCATCCCCGGCATGGAAATCGGTGACAAGAAAACCGTGAACATCCCCGCCGACGAAGCCTATGGCCAGCCCGATCCCAGCGCCCGCCAGGCCATCCCGCGCGGTGAAATCCCCGCCGAGATCCCGCTCGAAGAGGGCCTGCAGCTGCAAATGCAAGCCCCCACCGGTCAGGTCATCCCCGTCACAGTCGTCGAGATCACCGAAACCGAAGTCACGCTGGACGCCAACCACCCGCTGGCTGGCAAAGACCTGACCTTCGCAATCGAGCTGGTCTCGATCAACTGACCCAAGCTTTGCTCTGGAGCCGTCCATCGCCTGCATCTGACCGGACAGGCAGGACGGCCCGAGACAAGAAAAATCGCCGAGGCTCCGCGCCGCAGGCGGGGATACGGCTATTTTCCTTGACGCGGGGCGGGTTGCCTGTCAGGGCACAGATCAGACGAGGGACGGACCCAGAGCTTTTGCTTTGGTGAGTTCTAGAGCTGAACAGCCTTAGCCAAATATCCCCCCCAAAAAAACGCGCCGCAGGCGCGCGGGTCGTCCCGGCGCAGCCGGGGCGAAACAGCTTTGCCTCTTACCTTAAACGCGCGGCCCGCAGGGCCGCGCGGATCGCTCGGGCCCCGCCCGAGCGAAACCCTCATCACAACACCCCAGCTTTTCCCGCCTCCCACTTGCCAGACCTGCATTTACCCCACCCCAGAATTCATTCAAAAACCAGTTCCCACCTTTTGACGTGCATTCTAAATTGCCCCAAACCGGAACAAACAGGTGTTCGACCATGCCCATTGCTCAGCTGAACGGGATCCATCTGAACTATCGCCTCGACGGCCCCAAAGACGGCACGCAGGTTGTATTCGCCAACTCGCTGGGCACGTATCTGCGGCTTTGGGATCAGGTGCTGCCTCTGCTGCCCACGGGCCTGCGTATCCTGCGCTATGACAAACGCGGCCATGGACTCAGCGACTGTCCCAATGCGCCTTATACGATGGGCCAGCTGGTGGGTGACGCCGAGGCGCTGATGGATCATGTGGGCTTTCGCGATGCGATCTTTGTTGGCCTGTCCATTGGCGGGCTGATCGCGCAGGGGCTGGCGACGAAACGGCTGGATCTGGTGCGCGCCATCGTGCTGTCCAACACCGGTGCCAAGATCGGCACACGGCAAATGTGGCAGGACCGGATCGACGCAGTGCAGGCAAACGGCCCCAGCGCCATCGTTGATCCGACCATGGAACGCTGGTTCTCGCGCAAATTCCGCGACAGCGCGGAATTTCCCATGTGGCGCAATATGTTCCTGTCTTGCCGAGCCGAAGGCTGGGCGGGCTGCGCCCATGCCATTGCCGGTACGGATTTCTACACGCCAACCGCCGCGCTGCGCCTGCCCGCGCTTGGCATTGCCGGGTCCGAGGATGGCTCCACCCCGCCTGACATGGTGCGCGAAACAATCAACCTGATCCCCGGATCGGATTTCCAGCTGATCCGCGGCGCGGGCCACCTGCCCTGTGTCGAAGCGCCACAAACCTATGCCGCGCTGATCAACGATTTCCTAAAGGCGCAGGGCCACTGCTAAACCGCGCAAGCCCCCAAACTCATAGAAAGCCAGACCATGCCCGCAACACCGTTTGACAGCCACCTTCTGTCCGGCCTGTTCCCCGCCGGGGACACCGCGCGCCTGTTCTCGGACAGCGCCGAAATCCGCGCCATGATGATCGTCGAAGGCGCGTTGGCGCAGGTGCAGGCCGGGCTGGGCATCATTCCAAAGGACTCGGCCGGGGCGATCCAGCGCGCGGCGATGGAAATCCAGATCGACCCCGGCGCGCTGGCCAAGGCCACAGCGGGCAATGGCGTGTCCACCCCGGCCTTGGTCGCTGCCTTCCGCGATGAAATGCAGGCCCCCGAACATGCGCAATACCTGCATTGGGGCGCGACCAGTCAGGACATTCAGGACAGCGCCCTGATGCTGCGGATGCGGCAGGCGCTGGGGCAGTTCGACACGCAGCTTGGCGACACGATCAGCGCCCTTGCCACGCTGGCAGAAGATCACGCCAATACCCCCATGGCTGCGCGCACCTATGGCCAGCACGCCACCCCGACCAGCTTTGGCGCGCTGGTGGCCAATTGGGGCTGGCCGCTGCTGACCCTGCATGACGAACTACGCGCGATCCGCGATCGTGGCCTGCCCGTCAGCCTGTCCGGCGCGGCGGGCACCGGATCCGAGCTTGGTCCCGATCCGGCTATCGTGCGCGCGGGTCTGGCGGAAAAGCTCGGCCTGCGCGATCCCGGTCGCAGCTGGCACAGCGACCGCAGCCTGATCCTTGAGCTGGCCGGATGGATGGCGCGCTGCTGCACCGCGCTTGGCAAGCTGGGCGAAGATCTGGTGCTGATGGCGCAGTCCGGCATTGGCGAAATCGCGCTGTCTACAGCGGGCAGCTCTTCGACCATGCCGCAGAAACAGAACCCTGTGGTGCCCTCGGTGCTGGTGGCGCTGGCGCGACATGCGCAGGGGCTGAATATGACATTGCAGGGCGCGGGTGTTCACCGGCTGCAACGGGACGGCGCGGCCTGGTTCACCGAATGGCTGACCCTGCCGCAGCTGGTGCAAAGCTGCGCCGCGGCGCTGACCCATGCGCAGACGCTCGGCACCAGCATGGGGCCGAATGCTAACGCAATGCGCGCCAATCTGGACGCCACGGATGGGATGCTGCTGGCAGAGGCGCTCAGCTTTGCGCTGGCAGGCGACATGCCCCGGCCCGACGCGCAGGCCAAGGTCAAAACCCTGTGCGCAGAAGCGCGCGAAACGGGTCAAAGCCTGCGTGATCTGGCGCTAGCCGCCTATCCCGACCTGCCGGAAACCCTGTTTGACCCGGCCCGCAACCTGGGCAGCGCCCCAGACGAGGCGCTCACTTTTGCCAAAGCCGCCAGGGCGCACTAACCCATGCGCCTGCCGGTCCTTTTCCTGCTGATGACGGTGATGATCGACGCCATGGGCATCGGGCTGATCGTGCCTGTCATGCCTGCGCTGATCATCGAAGTCACAGGCGAAGACCTGTCCCGCGCGGCCCTGTGGGGCGGCGTGCTGTCCGGCGTGTTTGCCGTGATGCAGTTCCTCTGCGCGCCGCTGCTGGGCAGCCTATCCGATCGCTATGGCCGCCGCCCCGTTCTGCTGATCGCCCTGTTTTTCATGGCGGTGGATTACGTGGTCATGGCGCTGGCGGGGGCGATCTGGCTGCTGGTCGTCGGGCGCATCATTGCAGGCATCACCGCGGCCACCCAATCCGCAGCCGCCGCCTGCATGGCCGACCTGTCCAGCGCCGACAAACGCGCGCAGGGCTTTGGCCTGATTTCAGCCGCCTTTGGCGTGGGATTCATCATCGGTCCGATGCTCGGCGGGCTTCTGGGCGAGCTGGGCACCCGCGCGCCGTTTTGGGCCGCTGCCATTCTGGCCGCGCTGAACCTGATCCTGGGCCTTTTGGTGCTGCGCGAAACCGTGACAGAAGAAACCCGCCGCGCCTTTGACTGGCGCCGGGCAAACCCGTTTGGCGCGCTGCGCGCCCTGTCCCGTCTGCCGGGCCTGTCGCGCGGTGTCAGCACCTATTTCCTGTACCAGCTGGCCTTTGCAGTTTACCCGACGATCTGGGCCTATTTCGGTCAGGCGCGCTTTGGCTGGGATGCGGGGATGATCGGCCTGTCGCTGGGCGTGTTTGGCATCTCTATCGCCATCTCGCAGGCGCTGGTGATCCGCCCGCTGCTGACCCATTGCGGAGAACGGGGCACGGCGCTGGTCGGCCTGGGCTGCAATGCGGTGGCCTTTACCGCCATCGCCTTTATCCCCTCAGGCTGGATCGTGCTGGCATTGACCCCGATTGCCGCACTTGGCGGCGTGTTCACACCCGCAATGCAGGGGCTGCTGTCCCAACAGGTCGGCCCCAAACGGCAAGGCGAATTGCAGGGCGCGCTGTCCTCGATCACATCGGTCGCCATGGTGCTGGCCCCGCTGATCCTGCCCACGGTTTTTGCCGCCTTCACCCGCCCCGGTGCGGCGCTGTATTTCCCCGGCGCGCCGTTCCTTGTGTCGCTGGCTTTGACCTGCGCGGCCTTCCTCCTGTTCCTGCGGCTGCAACGCCGCTGACGCCACGGCGCATGTCGCTTTCCGACCATCACGCCGCTTTCGCGCTTGCCAGCCCTGTCTTGCGCAACGCAGGCTGGCCGAAAAAGACGGGAGGATCCACCACATGACGCGCATCAAAGCCGCCATCTGCACAGAATTCGGCGCACCCCTATCCATCGAAGACCTCGAGCTGCGCAGCCCGCAAACAGGCGAGGTCGAAGTCACACTCGAGGCCGTGGCCATCTGCCATTCCGACATTTCCTATGCCGATGGGGCCTGGGGGGGCGATCTGCCTGCCGTTTACGGTCACGAAGCCGCAGGGCGCGTCACCGCCATCGGTGACGGCGTAAACGGGCTGAAAACCGGCGACAGAGTCTGCGTCACCCTGATCCGCGCCTGTGGCACCTGCCCCAATTGCGCATCAGGCCGCCCGGTGATCTGCGCCGATCCAGGTGGCGCAACCAGCCCTCTCAGCCGCAGCGACGGCACGCCGGTGGTGCAGGCCATGAATTGCGGCGCCTTCGCGGAAAAAGTCGTGGTGGATGCCAGCCAGCTGGTCAAATTGCCGGACACAATGCCGCCGGAATCCGTGGCATTGCTGGCCTGCGGCGTGATCACCGGCATCGGCGCGGTGGTCAATGCAGGCAAGCTGCGCGCAGGCGAAGACGTGGTCGTCATAGGCGCAGGCGGCGTGGGACTGAATGCCATTCAGGGCGCACGCATCGCCGGGGCCCGCCGCATCATCGCCGTGGATATGAGCCAGGACAAACTGGACGACGCCATGGAATTTGGGGCCACTCACGGTGTGCTTGCCACAGAAAAAGCCCCCTGGAAACAAGCGATCAAAGCCATGGGGCGCGGAGCGGATCTGGTGGCCGTCACAGTCGGCGCAATCCCGGCCTATAACAGCGCCCCACGCTATCTGGGATGGGGCGGCCGCATGGTCATGATCGGGATGCCCGCCAGCGGTGCCATGGCCGAATACGAACCCGTGGTCCCCGCCTTTATGGGACAGGGCTTCATCGGATCAAAAATGGGCGATGTGGTGATTTCACGCGACATCCCCTGGATGGCCGATCTGTATCAACAAGGCCGCCTGAAACTGGACGAACTTGTTTCAGGCCGGTTCACACTCGATCAGATCAACGACGCCATCGCCGACACCAAATCCGGCAAAGCCCGCCGCAATGTGATCCTGTTCGACACCTGACACCCCGGCCCTTCTTTGCTTTGAAAATACCCTCGGGGGTCTGGGGGCAGCGCCCCCAGCGGATCGGATCGCGCCAGCGATCCGACACCCTCCAAAAACCGGAGCACCCGCATGAAACTTCAGGATCTCGACATCATCATCACCGCCCCGCCTGCGCCCGGCTGGGGCGGGCGCTACTGGATCCTAATCAAGCTGACCACCGCCTGCGGTATCACCGGCTGGGGTGAATGCTATGCTGCCTCGGTCGGCCCGGATGCTATGCGGGCCGTGATCTCTGACCTGTTCCAGCGATATTTTCAGGGTGAAAACCCCGAAAATATCGAACGCCTGTTCCGCCGCTGCTATTCCTCGGGCTTTACCCAACGCCCGGACCTGACCGTCATGGGCGCGTTTTCCGGGCTGGAGATCGCCTGCTGGGACATTCTGGGCAAGGCCCGCGACCGCCCGGTCTGGGCCCTGATCGGCGGTATGATGAACGAACGCATCCGCGCCTATACCTACCTGTACCCCCTGCCCCATCACGACATAGACAGGTTCTGGACCTCACCGGATATGGCTGCCGAGGCGGCGCTGGACTGCGTTGCGCGCGGCTACACTGCCGTGAAATTCGACCCGGCCGGACCCTACACCATGCGCGGCGGGCATGAACCGGCGCTGGCCGACCTGATGCTGTCGGTCGAGTTCTGCAAAGCCATCCGCGCGGCGGTGGGCACGCGCGCCGATCTGCTCTTTGGCACCCATGGGCAATTCACCACCTCTGGCGCGCTTAGGCTTGGGCAGGCCATCGCGCCCTATCAACCGCTCTGGTTCGAAGAGCCCGTCCCCCCGGACAACATCCCCGCCATGGCGCAGGTTGCACAGGGCCAGCCCGTGCCCGTCGCCACCGGTGAACGCCTAAGCACCAAGGCCGAATTTGCCCAAGTGCTGCGCCAGGGGGCCGCCAGCATCCTGCAACCCGCGCTTGGCCGCGCCGGCGGCATCTGGGAGGCCAAGAAAATCGCCACACTGGCCGAAACCTACAACGCCCAGATGGCGCCGCATTTATATGCGGGTCCGATTGAATGGGCCGCCAATATCCAGCTGGCCGTGTCGATCCCGAACCTGTTGATCGCCGAAACCATCGAAACCCCGTTCCATGATGCGCTGATCAAAAGCAGCATGCGGGTCGAAGGTGGCTATGTCACCGCGCCAACCGCGCCGGGGCTGGGGATCGAGGTCGACGAGGCTCTGGCCCGCGCCCATCCCTATACCGGCGACGGGCTGCATCTGCAGATGCAGGACGCGCCTTGCCATTACGACAAACCCAACAGTTTCGGCGGCGGTGCCCCGGTGCAAATTCCGGTTGGCCCGCCTGTCAACACCGACTGACCCCACGGGCCTACCCTTTTCCGAATCGCCCTGCTACAGTCGAGGAAAACAAGGTGAAGCATGGCCGAGACAGAGATCCAACAGCCCCCCGCGCCGCCCAGTGAAATGGCCGCCAACGCGCAAAACGCCGCCGCGTTTCTGAAAACGCTGGCGCATGAGGGACGGTTGATGATTCTGTGTCACCTCGGCGGCGGCGAACGCTCTGTCGGCGAGTTAGAGGACTTGCTGGGCATTCGTCAGGCTGCGGTCAGCCAGATGCTGGCCCGCCTGCGCGAAGAGGGGCTGGTTGTGACCCGCCGCGAAGGCAAGACGATCTATTATTCGCTGGCCAATGAAAACACGAGCCGGGTGATCGGGCTGCTGTATGAAATGTTCTGCGCCGCCCCCGATAGCACTTGTGCCTAAGACCCCACGCGCCGCCTTTTCCGGCCCCGAAACCACGCGCATGACCGCGCTTGAGGTCGTCACCGCCCTGCGGGATGGCCAGATCAGCGCGGATGAATTGATCTCCGACAGCCTGACCCGGATGTCCCAGACAAGCCCGGCGATCAACGCCATGGTCACATCCTGCGCCGAACGCGCGTTGAACGCGGCCAAAACCGCGCCCCGCGACAGTCTGCTGGCCGGTCTGCCCATCGGGATCAAGGATCTGACCCCGGTCGAAGGGGTGCGCACGACCTGGGGCACGGTCGGCCTGTCGGATTTCATTCCCTCCGCCTCTGACCCGCTGGTGACGCGGATGGAATCCCGTGGTGGTGTGGTTCTGGGCAAGACCAACTCGCCCGAAATGGGGGCCGGGGCCAACACGTTCAACGCCGTATTCGGTGCCACGCGCAACCCGTGGAACACGGAAATGAATGCGGGTGGCAGCTCGGGCGGGGCCGCGGCTGGGCTGGCCACGGGCGAGGTCTGGCTATCGCACGGGTCTGATCTGGGCGGCAGCCTGCGCACGCCTGCCAGTTTCTGCCGGGTGGTCGGGCTGCGCCCCTCTCCCGGAATTGCGGGCGGCAATGGCGGCGATGGGTTTGACACGATGCCAGTTCAGGGCCCGATGGCCCGCAATGTTGCCGATTGCGCGCTGTTTCTGGACGCCATGGCCGGGCATGACCCGCAATGGCCAGTGTCCTTTCCCGCCGCACCGGGCGGCTATCTGAGCGCCGCACTGGCGGATCCCGCGCCGCTCACCATCGGCTTTACCCCCGATTTCAACGGTCAGGCGCCAGTGACCTCCGAGATGGCAGACCTGTTGCGCACTGCGTTGGTACAGATCAGCGGTGACGGCATCACCCTGCGCGACTCATGCCCCAAGCTGGACGGGTTCGAGGCCTGCTTCCGCACGCTGCGCGCGCTGGGGTTCTGGGTGCAGGCCCGCCAGACGCCAGAGCGGATCACGAGGCATTACAAACCCGCCCTGCAACAAAACATTGCCGAGGGCCGCGCGCTGCAGGTCGACGACATCGCCGCCGCCATCGCAAAACGCAGTGCGCTATACCAAGACGCTTTGGCATGGTTCGCCAAAGGCCATGACATTCTGGCCGCGCCGGTCACGGGCCTGCCGCCCCTGCCGGTCGAGGTCGAATTCCCGCCGCAGGTCGCGGGTGTGGCCTCGCGCGATTACCTGTCTTGGCTGGTTTTTGCCATGCCCGCCACGCTATGCAGCCTGCCGGCGCTGTCCTTGCCCGTTGGCTTCACCGATTCGGGGCTGCCCGTGGGGATCCAGCTGATCGGCAAACCGCGCGGAGAGGCCGCGCTGCTACACGCCGCGCGGATCATTGAACAAAGGCTGGATTTGGATCTGGCTCCGATTGACCCGATCACACCCGGTGATACGGGCTTCCGGCGAGGATAGAGGCCGCGCGATACAGCTGTTCCGTGATCATCACGCGGACCAGCATATGCGGCCAGACCATGGCACCAAAGGACAGGGCAAAATCGGCCTCGGCCCGCAGGGACGGGTCGATCCCGTCCGCGCCGCCAATGACAATCGCCAGATCCTGCCGTCCGCCATCGCGCCAGCCCGCCAGTTTATTGGCGAAATCCGGCGAGGACATGACCTTGCCGCGCTCATCCATGATGCAAAGCAGCGCGCCTTTGGGCAGGGACTTGCGCAGCAGCGTGGCCTCGGCGGCCATGCCACCGCCCTTGCGGTCCTCGACCTCATGCACCTGACAGGGCCCAAGCCCCAAGGCCCGCCCCGTCCGGTCAAATCGTGTCAGATAATCGTCGATCAGAGTGCGTTCAGGGCCTGACCGCAGTCGGCCCACCACGCAAAGATGAATGCGCATGTCGGTTTAGGCCCTTGGGCAGGCCTTAGCTTTTCTGGTCAGCCAGCGGCTGCCACATTTTTTCCAGCGCATAGAATTCGCGCACTTCGGGGCGGAACACATGGACAACCACGTCGCCCGCGTCGATCAGCACCCAGTCGCCGGTTTCCTTGCCCTCGGATTTGGCCAGCACACCCAGATCGGTTTTCAGCGCATCCGCCAGCTTTTCGGCCAGCGCCGTGACCTGACGCGACGAGCGACCCGAGCAGATCAGCATGTGATCGCACACGGAAGTCTTGCCGCGCAGATCAATCTGCACGACCTCTTCGGCCTTGTTTTCATCGAGACTTGCAAGGGCCGTGGCCAGCACTTTGTCGCTGGTGACCTTGGCGTCGGTTGCCCCGGTGGCGGGGGTTCCGGTGTTCGCGGCATCTGCCGCACCTGCATGAGGTAACAGGACAATGTCCTCCTTTGCGATACGCGCCGCAGACTGCCCCGGCGCCGGGCGTGGTTACAGGATAGCACCGGGGATGTGAATTCTCAATATTTGCGGATTTTCGGGCTGAATGTCGCGGGTTTGGGGCCGATGCGCCCCAATGCACCCAAAGGCGGTGGGTTATAAACCCACCCTACCCCGGATCAGAGGCCGTAGGGTGGGTTTTCAACCCACCACGCGATCACGCCCCGTAAGGCACCCAGACGGTTTTGACCTCGGTCGCAGCCTCAAGGAAATCGCGCCCTTCTCCGGCATCGCCCATCCAGTCACGCGCCTGCCCGTTATTAACCCAGCTGCGTTTCAAATTGCCCGCCGCACCGGACTCAATCACCTGCGCCAGATCTGTGGACGAGAAGCTCCAGACCGCTTCGACATCCATATGCTGCGCCAGGGTCGGGGCCAGTTCTGCGTGCGAACCGGTCAGGATATTCACCACGCCCCCCGGCACGTCCGAGGTTTCCAGCACCTGATAGAAATCCGTCGCCACCAGCGGGAAGGGTTCAGACGCCACCAGCACCACACGGTTGCCCATGGCAATCGCCGGTGCCATGACCGAGACCAACCCCAGCAAGGGCAGCTCATCGGGGCAGAACGCACCAATCACGCCGCAGGCTTCGCGCATCCCCATGGCCACACCGCGCATGGGCACGGATTTGACCTGACCATCGAATTTGTCGGCCCAGGCGGCATAGGTGAACAGGCGGCTGACAGCGGCCTCGACCTCCGCCGCGCCTGAACGCCCACCAGTCAGGCGATTGATCTGGCTGGCAAATTCCTCGCTGCGGGCGGACAGGTTTTCGCCGATGTAATACAGAACCTGCGCGCGCAGATGGGCAGTGGCATTGGTCCAGCCTGCGGCACCGCGCGCGGCCTCGACCGCGTTGCGGATGTCCTTGCGGCTGGCAATCGGGGCCTGCCCGATCAGCTTGCCCGTCTTGCCATAGATATTGCGCGCATAGCCGCCATCCGGGCGGGCCTGCTTGCCACCAATATACAGTTTCGCGGTGCGGTCCACGGGCTGCGGTTCGACTGTGTCGCCTTCAAATCCGGTGACGAGATCCAGCGGTTTGGGCTTGGAAACGGGTTTGGTATAGGCCTGCAGCCCCTCCCATCCGCCTTCGCGACCAAAGCCGCTTTCGCGCACGCCGCCAAAGCCCGCCGCTGCATCAAACATATTTGTGCCATTCACCCAAACCACCCCGGCGGTGAGCTTGGGCGCGACATCCAGCGCGGTGTTCACATTCTCAGACCAGACCGACGCCGCGAGGCCATAGCGCGTGTTATTCGCCAGTTGCACCGCCTCAGACGGCGTGCGGAAGGTCGTGGACACCAGAACCGGGCCAAAGATTTCTTCCTGCATCAAGGGCGATGCGGGGGAAAGGCCGGAAATCAGCACCGGGGCATGAAAGCATCCGTCTGGCAGGTCACAGGCTGCCACATGGCGGTCGCCTTCGGGGTTGGCGGCCAGCAGGGATTGAACCCGCGCCAGCTGTTCCTCGGACACGATCGCGCCCACATCGACGCATTTGTCCAGCGGATTGCCGACCCGCAGCTTGTCCATGCGGGCGCGCAAGCGGTTGTGGAATGTCTTGGCAATGCCTTCCTGCACCAACAGGCGCGACCCGGCGCAGCAAACCTGCCCCTGATTGAACCAGATCGCATCGACCAGACCTTCGACCGCGCTGTCGATATCGGCATCCTCGAACACGATATAGGGCGATTTCCCCCCCAGTTCGAGCGTCAGAGGAATGCCTCGCCCCGCCGTCGCCTGACGGATCTTGCGCCCCACTTCGGTCGAGCCGGTAAAGGCGATCTTGTCGACATCGGCGTTGACGATCATTTCGCCTACGGCCCCATCGCCAGTGACGATATTAACCACCCCATTCGGCAGCCCCGCCTGACGGCAAATATCGGCAAACAGCAGCGCGGTCAGCGAGGTCCATTCCGCCGGTTTCAGCACCACCGTATTGCCCATGGCCAGCGCCGGGGCGACCTTCCATGCCAGCATCAGCAGCGGAAAATTCCACGGGATGATCTGGCCACAAACGCCCAGCGCCTCGCGGCCCGGCAATTCGCTGTCCATCAGCTGGGCCATGCCCGCGTGGTAATAGAAATGGCGCTGCGCCAGCGGGATGTCGATGTCGCGGCTTTCGCGGATCGGCTTGCCGTTATCCAGCGTTTCCAGCACGGCAAACAGGCGCGCATGTTTCTGCATCAGCCGGGCCAGCGCATACAGATGCCGGGCGCGGGCTTTGCCACCGATGCTTGCCCAATCCGGCTGGGCCTTGCGCGCGGCGGCCATGGCGGCATCCACATCCGCCTGGGTGGCCTGGGTCAGCGTGGCCAGAACCTCGCCACTGGCGGGGTTGGTGCTGTCAAACCCATCGCCCGGCGCTGTGAACGCCCCGTCGATGAAATGGCCAAAGCGCCCGCCCTGATCGACCAGCCAGGCCAGAGCATCCGCCGCGCTTTCCGGGGCGGGGCCGTAATCCATGGTTTCAAAGATATCCTTGACGGTCATTTGTCGGGTCTCCGGCATGGGGGGAGGCTTGGGTAAAACGGGCAGTGCAGGCGGGCCATCGCCTTAGCCCGCTGCGTGGCGCCAGCTGGCGGAATAGGCGCCGGTCACGTGATGTTCCAGCTGCCGCTCAATATCGCCCAACAGCGAAGACGCGCCAAAGCGGAACAGGTCGGGGCGCAGCCAGCGGTCGCCCAGCTCTTCCTTGATCAGAGCGAGGTAATTCACCGAATCCTTGGCCTTGGAAATCCCGCCCGCCGGTTTGTAACCCACCCGGAACCCGGTACGGTCATGATAGTCGCGGATCGCGCGGATCATCACCAGCGACACGGGCAGCGTGGCGTTCACGCTTTCCTTGCCGGTGGAGGTCTTGATGAAATCCGCCCCGGCCATCATGCAGACTAGCGAGGCGCGGGCGACATTTTGCAGCGTGCCCAGTTCACCGGTGGCGAGGATCGCCTTGACATGGGCCTCGCCGCAGGCGGCGCGAAAGGCGCGCATTTCGTCATACAGCCCCTGCCAGTCGCCCGACAGGACAAGGCGGCGGGAAATCACGATGTCGATTTCCTTGGCCCCGGCTTTGACGCTTTCCTCGATCTCGGCGATGCGCAGATGAAAGGGCGACAGCCCCGCGGGGAACCCGGTGGACACTGCCGCCACGGGCAGGCCCGATCCTTCAAGCGCGCGCACTGCAGCCGGGATCATGTCATGATAAACGCAGACCGCGCCCACGGTCAGGCCCGGCAGGCCGATCGCCTCAAGCAGGTCAGCGCGCACCGGCTGGCGTGCCTTGGCGCATAGGCGCAGCACACGGCCCTCGGTGTCATCCCCGGCCAGCGTGGTCAGGTCGATGCAGGAAATGGCGCGGGCCAGCCAGGCGGCCTGATAGTCCTTTTTCACGCTGCGCCGCCCCGGCAGGGTCGCCGCGCGGCGTTCAATGGCGGATCGGTTGGCGCGGGCGCTCAGCACCCAGTCCATATCCAGATCCATGCCCGGATTGCGCGGCTCGGAAACCTGCGGCAACAGGGCGGTGTCGACGACATCCGACGGGGATGCCGCTGGGGCAGAATTGGGTGAGGCCATCGGGATCTTTCTCCGCGTTCATCGGACCGGAACCCCGACAAGGTGCCCCGCCCACGCGCCAGTTGCAAGCATTGCTGTCAGGGTGCGAACGTGAGGTCAGGGTCGATGGCAGGCAATACTGTCAGGGACCACTGCTATTACCACTACAGAATACCGGGCCTCCCCGCACAAGCATTGACAAAGCACCGCCATTTTGGTCGCTATCCTCCAGATTTTGCATAAGCGACCAACGACAAAGGAATTGAGTATGCCTATCCTCTTTGGCACCGGCGGAAATGACAGTCTTGATGGCACCATTCTGGCAGACCAGTTGCTTGGCCTTGGCGGGCGCGACACACTGAACGGGCTGGACGGCAATGACGTCCTGATCGGGGATACGGGCGCTGACAGGCTTTCGGGCGGGGCCGGGTCGGACACGCTGTCTGGGGATGCGGGCAATGATTTCCTGACCGATCCCGGTGGGATCTTTGGCTCCAGTGAAAGCAACGTACTGAACGGCGGCAGTGGCAATGACACCATCGCCGTGTCTGGCAGCAACATCGTGGCGTTTGGCGGGGCCGGGCAGGACCGGTTTGAATGGAACGCCGCTGTTCCTGCGGCGCCCAGCGACACGTTCGGCAATGTCGATGTGGTTCTTGAGGGCGGTGCCGGGGCAGATACCTTTGTTCTGGGCGGCGCGGGCACGCCTGTTGTCGCCTACACGACCTCGCCCACCGCGGTGCATATCGACCTTGCGGCAGGCACCATCACCGGCGGTCACGCCACGGGTGATGTCTATGTCAATGTGGGCTCTGTCGCCGGATCGCAGAAAAATGACACTTTGCTGGGCAACGACAATGGCAACTTTCTGGGCGGCGGCGGTGGGCGCGACGCGCTGAGCGGACGCGGCGGGCATGATCACCTGACCGGCAATGAAGGGCGCGATACGCTGCGCGGCGGGTCTGGTGACGACACCCTGTTTGGCGGATCCGGCAATGACGAGATGCGCGGCGGGGCCGGGTTTGATGTGCTGCGTGGCGATGCCGGGGGCGATCTGCTGAATGGCGGCGATGGGATCGACATGGCCAGCTATGAAAACAGCGGCGGCGGCGTGACAGTCAATCTGCGCACCGGGACCGGATCGCGCGCGGATGCTGCGGGCGATCAGCTGGTCTCGATCGAGCAACTGCTTGGCTCGGCCTATGATGACATTCTGACCGGCAGCGATCAGGGCGACCTGTTGCGCGGCTCCACAGGCAATGACGATCTGCGCGGTGGCCGGGGCGCGGATGAGCTGCAGGGCGATGCCGGGGCCGATACGCTTAGCGGGGGGCGTGGGGCCGATCTGCTGATGGGCGGCTCTGAAAATGACCTGATGAAGGGGGGCCAAGGCGCGGACACTCTGAACGGCGAGTACGGCGATGACACATTGCAGGGGCAAAGCGGGCTGGATCAGTTCGTCTTTGACGATGACAGCGGCCATGACCTGATCCGCGATTTCAACAGCAATGATGGCGAACAGATCGACCTGTCCTCTGTGAGCGAAATCACCGATTTCAACGACCTGACAACCAACCATCTGTCGGCAGATGTGGCGGCGGGGTGGGCGGTGATCAGCTTTGGCAGCAACTCGATCCTGCTGGAGGGCTACACGGCGGCGGATATTGGCGTGGGACAGGTGATCTCGGCTGCGGATTTCATTTTCTGATCCCCAGCACCTTGCGCGATAAAAAACGGGGCCAGACGGCCCCGTTTTCGTTTTCCATGATCGCGCGGTATCAGATCCCGGCTTTGACAATCGCGTCGGCCAGGATCGGCACCGAGGTCTTGTTCAGACCGGCGATATTCAGGCGCGAATCGCCCACCATGTAGATGCCGAAATCGCGGCGCAGGGTTTCGACCTGCTCGGGGCTGGCGCCCAGACGCGAGAACATGCCGCGATGCTGCGCGAGGAAGCCAAACCGGTCAGAGCCCGACAGGCGCTGCAGCTCTGCCGCCAGCTGTTCACGCAGACCCAGCATGGACAGGCGCACCTCTTCCAGCTCGGCCTGCCAGTCGGCGCGCAGGGTTGCGTCGGTCAGCACTTCGGTCACGATCCGCGCACCGTGATCGGGCGGGAAGGAATAGTTCTGACGGTTGAGGAAGTTCAGCGTGTCCTGGTTCAGCTTGCGGCGCGACGAGTCGGTGGCGATCGCCATCAACAGGCCGGTACGCTCACGATAAACGCCGAAATTCTTGGAACAAGACGCCGCGATCAGGCATTCCGGCACCGAAGAGGCCACCAGACGCACGCCCTGCGCGTCTTCTTCCAGACCATCGCCAAAGCCCTGATAGGCGATGTCGATCATCGGCACCGCGCCCTTGTCGTTCAGCAGATCCACAACCGCCTGCCACTGGGTCAGGTTCAGGTTCGCGCCAGTCGGGTTGTGACAGCAGCCATGCAGCAGCACCACATCATCCGAGGTCACATCGGCCAGATCGGCCATCATGCCATCGAAATTCACCGCGCGGGTTTCGCCATCAAAATAGCGATAGGGCACGATTTCCATGTTCAGGAATTTCAGGATCGACAGGTGGTTCGGCCAGGTCGGGTCGCTGACAAAAACACGGCCGCCGGGGCGCGCCATGCGGATCAGCTCAAAGGCCTGACGACACGCGCCAGTGCCACCCGGCGTCGCCGCAGCGGCAATGGTGTCACGCGCCACCGCATCGCCCAGCACCAGAGAAATCATCGCATCGGAAAACGCCGCATCACCGGCCAGCCCGACATAGCTTTTGCTGTCCTGGGTTTCCCAGACCTTCTGTTCCGCTGCCTTGATGGCGCGCATCACCGGGGTCTTGCCTTCGGCATCTTTGTAGACGCCGACACCGAGGTCGATCTTTGTCTCGCGCGGATCTTCGCGATAGGCGGCCATAAGCGCCAGAATTTTGTCTGCCGGTTGTTCCTTGAGGCTTTCGAACATGGCTTTCGCTTTCTTGGTTTGACCCGTGCCGGGCCAGCTTGGTTAGGCCCCGCCGGGGCCGGTTTCGACGGGCAAGGTCGGGAATTGACCCCATTCGGTCCAGGACCCGTCATAAAGGGAATGGTCAGACTTGCCCAAACGCTCCAGCGCGAGGCTAAGCACCGCCGCCGTGACACCAGACCCGCAGGTGGTGATGGCCGGTTTGGACAGATCCACGCCTGCCGCCTCGAACAGCGCGCGCAGCGCGTCCGGGGATTTCATCGTGCTGTCATCATTCAGCAGCGTGCGGTAATAGACGTTTTTCGACCCCGGAATATGGCCGCTGCGCATCCCTTCGCGCGGTTCGGGTTCGTCGCCGGTAAAGCGGCCCGGCGCGCGGGCGTCGATGATTTCCGTATCGCGCAGCTTGGCCGCAGCGGACACCTGTGTCACATCGCGCACTAGATGGGCCTGACGCTGCACTGTCATGTGGCGGTCGCGAATGACGGGCGGCATGTCTTCGACCTCACGCCCCTCGGCCAGCCATTTCGGCAGGCCCCCGTCCAGCACGGCCACATCGGTTTTGCCCATAAGGCGAAAGGTCCACCAGACGCGCGCCGCAGAAAACATACCTGCGCTGTCATAGATCACAACCTGATGGCCATCGCCCACGCCCATCGCCCGCATCCGTGACATGAATTTTTCGACGGTCGGCGCCATATGCGGCAGTTCGGACCGCGCGTCGGAAATGTCTTCGATATCAAAGAAACGGGCGCCGGGAATATGGGTGGCCTCATATTCGGCGCGCGCATCCCGCGCCATGCCGGGCATGAACCAGCTGGCATCCAGAATCCGCAGGTCGGGATCCTTCAGGTGCCGGGCCAGCCAGTCGGTCGAGACCAGCGTGCGGGGATCATCCGATTTGGAGATGTCAGGGGCCATAGGAGACTCCGGGTTTGCAACAGGAAACATCCTGTCCTTACGCCCGTGCAAAGGCTGAGACAAGGGCGGCACAGGGCTTTGCGCCCCGTTGCGCTGCAATTGCGACAGGCGGCACGGTCAACAGGCCACATCAGACCCCACATTGTGCAAACCCAAGACAAAGCTGGGACGGAACCGAGCGTCAGCTGTTCTGTTTCAGCAGGCGCTGTTTCTGGCGATTCCAGTCGCGCTTGGCCTCCGTGGCGCGCTTGTCCACGGTCTTTTTGCCCTTGGCGATGCCGATCTTCAGCTTGGCGATGCCCTTATGGTTGAAATACAGCACCATGGGCACCAGCGTCATGCCCTTGCGCTGGGTTTCGTTCCACAGCCGGGACAGCTCGCGTTTGGAGACCAGCAGCTTGCGGCGGCGGCGCTCCATATGCGGGAACATCGCGCGCTCATACGGCGCGATATAAGAGTTCACCAGCCACAGCTCGCCATCCTCGACGGCGGCATAGCTTTCGGCGACATTGGCAGAGTTCTCGCGCAGGGATTTGACCTCGGACCCGGTCAGGATCACGCCACATTCGATGTCATCCTCGATGGCATAGTCAAAACGTGCCCGCCGGTTTTCGGCGATCACTTTGTAATTGGGGTCCGACTTTTGCTTTTTCTTTGCCATGGGGGCCACAGATAATGCCTGTGGCAGGCACGTGCAACGGCGCGCGCACAGTCGAACACAAGAAAAGGCGCGGTCATGCCGCGCCCCCTCCCCTGACTGTTCTGCCAATCAGTTCCAGCGGATGCGATAGCCATCGCGCTGCAGGCAGCGCAGCGCATAACCACGCTTGTGCCCGTTCTTGCCCTTCCAGTGATGAATGCATTTGCTGGGCAGTGTATCGACCCGCACCTTGCTGGTCTTGAGGCAGTAGCGCGGCATCACATCACGCACGCCGCCTTTGACATTCAGCTTTTTCACGCAGCGACCGGGCAACCATTTGCGTTGCGAGACGCGGTTATCATTGGCATTGCGCCCATGGCTGTGGCCGGGCGTGGCATGGGCGTGGGCATGGCCGGGGCCGTTTTGCAGACCGTGATGGTGGTGGCGATAGTTCGGCCCCCGGTGATCCCGATGCACCCGGACCGAGCCATGGTCATTGTCGACCCCCTCAAGGATCTTGCCGAGAATGAATAGACCAGCCACCGTCCCAACCAAAGCGGCGGCAGTGTCGGCATCATCGGCGCGGGCCGGGGCCGGCGCTGCCAACGCCGCAACCAAAGCGCCAGTGCAAAGGATACCGGTGATGAATTTCGCAGACATGGGGTTTCTCCTGATAAGGTTTGCGTCCTGCGCCCCGGTCCATCAGCATGTGACCAGAGCCATGCCCAAACCCTGGCCCCGCCCTGCAAAATCACGCAATAACGGCCCCTCGATAATCGATAACATCGGCAAAAACGCCTGTTGTTATTGAATTTCCAGCCTGTCCCGCGCAGTTTGATCGCATGAGACATCTGTTGCACATCATCGGAATTTCCCTGGCGATTTCGCTGGTCACGCCCGGCACGGCCCATGCGGAGTGCTATGTGGAATACAAAGCCAAACAAGATAGCCCGCTGCGGCTGCATTACGGCATTCTTGCCCTGCCCGGCGATTGCCCTGGCAAAGCCCGTGCACAGCGCAATGCGCAATCGCGGCTGGCCGCGCAGGGCTGGGTTCTGCTGAATATACTGGGTCTGTCGACCTCTGCTCCGTCGGATCAACAAAGGGCCAATGCCGGTGACTACTTCCTCCGTTTCTGACACGCGCCGCTCGGGCAACCGAATCGTGACACTGGGCATTGGCGCGATCGTGACGCTGCTGATCGGGGCGGGTGTTCTGCTGATGCTGACCCTGCCGGATGCCAATGCGTTCAATGCGCGGGTCGAACGGCTGTTCGTGGAAAATGACACCCTGACCACCCAGGCGGAAATCAAACTGCTAGAGATCCTCGCGCAGTCGGGCACCACCTTTGCCGACACGCTGACGGGCTACCGGGTGGTGATTCTGGTGCTGCTGGTCTTTGCGGCGGCCATGCTGGTCGCGGCGCTGGTCTTTCTGGTGCTGCTGGTCGGTCTGAATCGCCGCATGGCCCAGATCGAACGCGCCGGGATCGAGGTCAGCAGTCTGGTGATTTCACGGCAGGAAAACACGGTCTACCTGAACACGATGGGGTTCAAGCTGACCGATGCGCTGATGGAAACCCTATCGGTTCTGGCCGAGGCCCGCATGGATGATGACATCCTCAGCGGGGCCGAGATCGAAGCGGTGATTTCCGGCAAACAGGCCGCAGATTGCGAAGAAAGCGCCGGGGCGATGCGGATCAAACGTCTGCGTGACGGGTTGGGCAACCAGCTGGTCAGCGCGCTTTTGGTGAAAAACGTGGCGCGGCGTGGCTATGTGCTGTCGATCGACAAAAGCGTGATCGAAGTGGTCTGACGCGGTGTGGCGGTGGGTTAACGACCCACCCTACCCTGATGCGCAAAGCGCGCGGCGTGCCGTAGGGGGGGTAACCCACCGCGCCTATTTGGCCTCACGCAGCCAGCCTGGCTCCCAGACCACCTCCTCAAGTCCGGCAAAACGCAGCACCCGCGTCAGCTCGGCCTCCAGCCGGGCCTGCCTCCCCTGTCCCCAGCGGATCCCCCGTTCCGGCCAAAGCGCCCGCACAACCAGCGCCCCCGCCTTGCGATCCGCGCTCATGTCGATGCGCCCGACCAGCCGGTCCCCTTCGAGAAGCGGAAACACGTAATAGCCGTAGACGCGCTTGGCCTCGGGCACAAAGATCTCGATCCGGTAGTGAAAACCGAACAGGCGCTCGGCCCGTTTGCGGTCACGCAGCGCCGGGTCAAAGGGCGACAGAACCCGCATCCGCCCCGGCGGCGTGGGCGCAGCGGCGATGCGCTCCAAAATATCGGGATAGGCGACGGATTTGCGCCAGCTGCCATCGTGCAATTCGATCTCGACCGGGATGATCTCGCCCCGTTCCAGTGCCTGTTTCACCCAGATCCCGGCCCGCGCAGGTGAAATCGTATCCCAGAACGCCGCCAGCTCGCCCTGCGTGGCAAAGCCCAGGCGGTCCAGCGCCGCGCGGCACAGCCAGTCAACGCTGTCCTCTTCGCTTGGGCGCCAGCGGTGTTCCACGGGAATCACCCGGTCGGACAGGTCATAGACCTTGCGGAAATTTTCTCGGTGACAGACCGCCAGATCCCCGGCCCGCCACAGATATTCCAGCGCGGTTTTGGACGGGTGCCAATCCCACCATCCTCCCTTGCTGCGGGCCTCATCCGCGCCGACATCCGCTGATCCGCAGGGGCCGTGGTCGCGGATCTGGTCCAGCACCGCGTCGAACTTATCGGCAAAGCCTTCGCGCCGCCATTTTTCCCAGCGTTCACGCAGCTTTTCCCGCCCCTTATCAAAGCGCAGCTGCCAATAGGGGTAAAAGGCCGTCGGGATCACTGCCGCATCATGGGTCCATTGTTCGAACAGAGTTCGGTCACGTTCCAACAGAGGTGCCAGAGCCTGTGGCCGATAGGCAGGGCGGCGCGCAAACAGGATCATGTGATGCGCGCGCTCGATCGTGCGTACGCTGTCAACCTGGACAAAGCCCAACCGCGTGATCAGATCCAGCAGATCCTGCCCTTTGCCGGGGCCTTGCGGCGGCTCGGCCAATGCGTGCGCGTGCAGAAACAGCCGCCGCGCCGACGCATTGTCCAGCCGCACCATGTTCAGCGGCGTTTCAGCGTATCACCAAAGGCGATCTTGGGCGCGAGCTCAAAGATCTTTTCCGCATCCTCAGCTTCGCCCTCGACCCGGTTGGCGATGATCTGGGCCGCTTTCATGCCGATTTCCGTGCGGCACGCATCCATCGTGGCCAGCTGACGGGGCAGCCCTTGCAGCAACTCAACCCCGTTAAAGCCCGCGATACCGATCTGACCGGGGATGTCGATACCCTGATCCATCAGCTCCATCAATCCGCCCGCAGCAATCATATCGTTGGAATAATACAGGAAATCGAGATCCGGGTCGCGCTCCAACATGGTACGGGTCATTTCGCGCCCCTTGGCCAAGGCCGAACCGCCGGAATAAAATTCCTGATCGGCGATTTCGACCCCCTCTTTGGCCAGCGCCTCGGTAAAGCCCTCAAAGCGTTTGCGGGCGCGGTGATCCAGCGGCATTTTGGTGCCCATGAAGCCGATGCGCTGATAGCCCTGCTTCAGAATGGCGCGGGCCATTTCCCGTCCGGCGCGGCGATGGCTGATGCCCACGGCGCTGTCGATCGGCTTGCCATCCGTGTCCATGATTTCCACCACGGGAATGCCGCTGGCCTGCATCATGGCGCGCGCGGCCTCGGTATGTTCCAGCCCGGCGATGATCACGCCAGACGGCCGCCAGGACAGCATTTCATAGAGAACTTTTTCTTCTTTTTCAGGGATATAGTCGGTGACGCCCACCACTGGCTGCAGCTCGGTCTGTTCCAGAACTTTGGAGATACCCGACATGACTTCAGGAAAGACCATGTTGCGCAGGCTGGGGATGATCACCGCGACCAGATTGACCCGCTGGCTGGCCAGCGCGCCGGCAATCTTGTTGGGCACGTAGCCCAGCGTCTTGGCCGCCTCCAACACTTTTTCCCGTGTCGCCTGAGACACATCCCCACGGTTGCGTAAGACACGACTGACCGTCATTTCCGACACACCGGATGCTTCGGAAACGTCACGCAGGGTCAGGGGGCGGGGATCGTCATTGGCCACGGGCTTATTCCTTTTTCTTATTCTGCAATCGTTACCGCAAACGCCGCCGGGCGCAAGATGGCTTCACCGGGTGACATGGGTTTGAAAGCAGGTTAAGGAATCGACAGCGTGGCTCCGTGGCTCAACTGGATAGAGCAGCCCCCTCCTAAGGGGCAGGTTGCAGGTTCGAATCCTGCCGGGGTCGCCAGCCTTACTGATGTCATTGAAGAAAGTGGCTACACACCCAGGGTGTGTAAATGGGCCTGATAAATTGAATAGAAGTCCATGGTCTTCTACGTGTTGGTTCAGTTATAGTTTGATGCACTAGGCATGGGTCTTCGCCATTTATTCACCGACGGCCGCTTTGGCGGTGTCTTCTACGCCAGCCCCTTCCACGCATCCGCGCTGTACGGGTTGTCAGCTGTGTCAAAATCCGGGATGTTTGGGCTTTATTAACCAGATCCCATTCGGGCACATCGCCCAGATACAGGAATTGCCATGCACCGCTATCCAATCGCGCAGGCTGCGCAGCTGGCCGAGGCGTCTTATTCCGCCCTTACTCATGCCTCTCTCAAACCGCGACTGGCGCGCAGTCTGGATCGGGACGATGTGCAGGCGCATTTACTGGACAATGGGGTTCTGCTGATCCCTGGATCGAACTCAATGATGGATTATCTGAAATTCAATCTCCGCGTTCTGCATATTGGCGGCAAGCAATACAGCATCCGCAGTCAGACCAGTGAAAAGGGCCATTCCGGCACCCAGTGGCATCAGGGGTTTCTGCGCCATGCCAAGGAGATCTTTGACTGGATCGAGGCCGGGCCGGCGCGCCCGACATATATCATCGGGCATTCTCTGGGGGCGGCGGCCACTCAGATCCTGTCGAAAAGCTGGGGCGTGGCCGGAATCGGTTTTGCCGCCCCGCGCCCGCGCAAATCGAAAGGCCGCATTCGCAACGATGGGTTCTGCCTGTGCATCAACCGGGATGACGATCTGGTCTGCGATCTGCCCGGCGGGTTTCACCATATGGGCCAGGTGCACCACGCCCGCGCGGCGCGCTCGACCTTTGGGCCCGACCACCACATGCGGCACTATCGGGATGTGATCGACGAAGAACAGCAGGCAGGACACATGCCATTGCACTGGCCCGACCGGCCCACCACATGACCAACCCTGTCAAATCTGCCACTTCAAGCAGCAAAACCCAGCAGAGTGCTGTCAAACGTCAAAAAAAGGTTATTTTTTTATGACACTGCGCATTTGATATACCACGCGCCCCAAAGCGCAGTCATATTTGGCGCAAGCCCGGCTGGAATTGCCACAGGCGGGATCATTAAGACACGCAGAGGTCGATCATGGAATTTACACGCTATGCGATCTATTTCACCCCGCCCCCCGGCGCATTGTCCGATTTTGGGGCGCAGTTTCTGGGATGGGACATTGCAACAGGGCAGACCTGCACGCCCCCCGAGATCCCAGGCCTGCCCCTGCCCGCCCATAACCTAACAGACCGCCCCCGGCCCTATGGGTTTCATGCCACGATCAAACCGCCCTTTTTCCTGTCACGGGGCCGCGACGCCGCCGGGCTGGAACAAGAGCTGGCCACGCTCTGCGCCCGACTGGCGGGGTTTGAGCTGCCGCGCCTGCACCTGCAGCGCATTGGTGGGTTTTATGCCCTGACCTGCCCCGAATCCGCACAAGCGTTGGGGCAGCTACATGCGGCCGCTTTGCGCGGGCTGGATATGTATCGCCGCCCCGCGGACGCCGTCGAACAAGAACGCCGCCGGCGCGCCCGTCTGAGCCCAGAACAGGACCAAATGTTGCAGCGGTGGGGCTATCCCCATGTGCTGGATCAGTTCCGGTTTCACATGACCCTGACCGGCCCGGTGAAAGACACCCACCAAGAGGCTGTAGAAAATGCGCTCTCTGCGTATCTGGAGCCTCTGATCGCGCGCCCGCTTGCCATCGACGCCCTGACCCTGTGCGGCGAGGACAGCACAGGCAAGTTCCACCAGATCAATCGGATCCAGCTCACCGGGGCAGTCGCGGAAAAAGAAACCGCATTTTCGTAAAACTGACATGTTCCATCGCTATCCAACCCTCAGCGTTGAGTGAGCGCGATCCGGTGGCCTAAGGCTCTGGGTTTGATTGCGACTGATATTGCAGTTTTTGTTTCATGACCAAACATGGGCGGCCTTTGTGCCGCCCTTTTTGCTTGTCCAACGACTGTCCGGCCACTGATATGACCGGCTGCTGGCACGTCCGGCCGCAACGCCCAGCACGCAGTATGAAACAGAACCAAAAACAGAAAGGCCGCCCCAGATGGGACGGCCCTGAAACCTTGCTGCTGCGGGCCAAACAACCCGCCGCAGGCTTAGTTCTGTGCGTAATATTCGATAACCAGGTTCGGTTCCATCATCACCGGGTACGGCACGTCGGACAGGCCGGGGGTGCGCACAAAGGTGGCGGTCATTTTGGAGTGATCCGCTTCGATGTAGTCGGGCACGTCACGCTCGGGCAGCTGCACGGCTTCCAGCAGGACGGTCATCTGGCGCGACTTTTCACGCACTTCGATCACGTCACCCTCTTTCACGCGGTAGGAGGGGATGTTCACGCGTTTGCCGTTCACCAGCACGTGGCCGTGGTTCACGAACTGACGGGCTGCAAAGACGGTCGGCACGAACTTGGCGCGATACACGACGGCGTCCAGGCGGCGCTCCAGCAGGCCGATCAGGTTTTCGCCGGTGTCACCCTTCACACGGGCGGCTTCGGTGTAGATGCGCTTGAACTGCTTCTCGGTCAGGTCGCCGTAGTAGCCTTTCAGCTTCTGCTTGGCGCGCAGCTGCAGACCAAAGTCCGACATCTTGCCCTTGCGGCGCTGACCGTGCTGGCCGGGGCCGTATTCGCGGCGGTTGACGGGGGATTTGGGGCGGCCCCAAATGTTTTCGCCCATGCGGCGGTCGATTTTGTACTTGGCAGAGGTCCGTTTGGTCACCGTCTGATCTCCTTTATAAGTGGCATTTCAGCTTGATCCGAAAACCGGTTCCCACTTTTCGGGCTGAAATCGCGTCTGCGGATCAACCGTCTTGCAGGGCCGGACAACGGGCTGGGCCTGATGCCGATTAAAGGGCGTTGTCCTCTTGGGGTTGGATCTGCGATCCTCACCCATGACAGGCATCCCCTTGCGGGGGCCACCAACACCAATGAAGCCGCGCTTATATGGGGCTGCGTGGCAGAGTCAAGCCCGCGCGCCCCGCATTAACAAATATGGCGAAATTGCCTCAAATCCCGTTTTTAAGCGTTACTTAAAGCACATCGGGGACAACTGTTTCCGAAGTCAAGACGGAGGTTGCTCGTGGCAGGTTCATTCGGGGGAAACAATGCGCAGGCCCTTGGCCCGAAAAACGCATTGGAACATGCGCTGTGGTCGCGGGATGCGAATATGTTGAACACGGTGCGTCGCGCGATCGAGCACCGGCAAACCTTGCTGGCCTTTCAGCCGGTCGTACAGGCAGCAAAGCCAGACAGCGTCGCCTTTTACGAGGGGCTGATCCGGGTGCTGGACGAAACCGGCCGCGTGATCCCCGCATCGGATTTCATCACCACGGTCGAAGAAACCGAATATGGTCGGATGCTGGATTGCATCGCATTGGAAAAAGGACTGGCAGAGCTGGCCCGCGTGCCGGACCTGCGCCTGTCCATCAATATGTCCGCCCGCTCTGTCGGATATAAAAAGTGGATGCGCACCCTGCATAAAGGGATCTCTGCCGACCCCACAGTGGCGGAACGATTGATTTTGGAAATCACCGAAACCTCGGCCATGCTGGTGCCGGAACTGGTGGTCTCCTTCATGAACGACCTGCAGTCGCAGGGCATCGCCTTTGCCATGGATGATTTCGGCGCGGGCTACACAGCCCTGCGCCATTTCAAGGAGTTCCGGTTCGATGTGCTGAAACTGGACGGCCAGTTCGCCCGCGACATCGCTCAGGATCCAGACAATCAGGTGCTGGTCGGGGCAATGCAGGCGATTGCTGAACAGTTCGACATGTTCACTGTCGCCGAAAATGTCGAAAATCAAGCGGATGCGGATTGCCTGGCCAATCTTGGGGTGGATTGCCTGCAGGGCTTCTTTTTTGCCGCGCCCACTGTGTCGCCCCCTTGGCGTGTCGTGCCCGAGCGCAAGAACCGCAAGGCCTGATACCTCTATTCCTGGTCGATCTTGGCAGGATACGCCGGGCCTAAAACGCCCCGCGGCGCCCCGCCAAATACGGCACGCCAACTCCGAAACCCGGCCCCGTGACAGAAAGTCCGGTTCTTAGACGCAACGGAATTGGCTATCCCGGCTGTGAGCATGAAGGTGCGATTCCACCTCAGCGGGAATCGCGGTATGCCTTCAGAGATCGCATTGCTGGAGGAAATCGCATGACCAATGTTGTAATCGCAAGTGCTGCCCGAACTGCCGTAGGCAGCTTTAGCGGTTCATTCGCCACCACCCCCGCCCACGACCTGGGTGCCACCGTGCTGGAGGCGCTGGTCGCCCGCGCCGGGATCGAAAAGGGCGAGGTCTCCGAAACCATCCTGGGTCAGGTGCTGACCGCCGGTCAGGGCCAAAACCCCGCCCGCCAGGCGCATATCAATGCAGGCCTGCCGCAGGAAAGCGCCGCTTGGGGCATCAACCAGGTCTGCGGTTCGGGCCTGCGCGCCGTTGCGCTGGCCGCGCAGCATATCCAGCTGGGGGATGCCGCGATCGTCTGCGCCGGTGGCCAGGAAAACATGTCGCTCTCGACCCATTGCGCCCATCTGCGCGCCGGTCACAAAATGGGCGATCTGAAATATATCGACACCATGATCCGCGACGGTCTGTGGGATGCGTTCAACGGCTATCACATGGGCCAGACCGCTGAAAACGTGGCCGAGCAGTGGCAGATCAGCCGCGACATGCAGGACGAATTTGCCGTTGCCTCGCAGAACAAGGCCGAGGCCGCTCAGAACGCCGGCAAGTTCGTCGACGAAATCGTGCCCTTCACCGTCAAGCACCGCAAGGGCGACATCATCGTCGACAAGGACGAATATATCCGCCACGGCGCGACCATGGCTGCGATGCAGAAACTGCGCCCGGCCTTCACCAAGGATGGCTCGGTCACGGCTGCGAATGCGTCGGGTCTCAATGACGGCGCGGCTGGTGCCCTGTTGATGACCGCAGACGAGGCAGAAAAGCGCGGCATCGAGCCGCTGGCTCGCATCGTGTCCTACGCCACCGCCGGTCTGGACCCGCGCATCATGGGCGTCGGCCCGATCCACGCGTCGAAAAAGGCACTGGAGAAAGCAGGCTGGAAGGCCGAGGATCTGGATCTGGTCGAAGCCAACGAAGCCTTTGCCGCGCAGGCCTGCGCCGTGAACAAGGACATGGGCTGGAACCCCGACGTGGTCAACGTGAACGGCGGTGCCATCGCCATCGGTCACCCGATCGGTGCATCGGGCGCGCGTATCCTGAACACCCTGCTGTTCGAGATGAAGCGCCGCGACGCCAAGAAGGGCCTCGCCACGCTGTGCATCGGCGGTGGCATGGGCGTGGCCATGTGCCTGGAGCGCCCCTGATCCCCGGCATCGCACCATATTGAGGCGCCCTCGGGCGCCTCTTTTTTTGTCATTTCGCCGCAGTGCGGAATTTCTTTGCGCAATAATATTGCGCTTATGATTGCCAGTAGATAACAACGTTACCAAGACAAGCCATTCATTCTGGAGGACATCATGGCACGAGTCGCATTGGTTACCGGCGGAAGCCGCGGTATCGGTGAAGCCATTTCCAAAGCTCTGAAAGCCGAAGGCTATCAGGTCGCAGCCACCTATGCCGGCAATGACGAAAAGGCAGCCGCCTTTACCGAAGCAACCGGCATCAAGACCTACAAATGGGACGTGGCCGACTATGAGGCCAGCGCCGCAGGCATCGCCCAGGTCGAAGCAGACCTTGGCCCGGTTGACGTGGTTGTCGCCAATGCCGGCATCACCTGGGACGGTTTCTTTCACAAGATGAAGCCCGAGCAGTGGCAGAAGGTCATCGACACCAACCTGACCGGCGTGTTCAACACCGTGCGCCCGGTCTGGCCGGGAATGCGCGAACGTGGCTTTGGCCGCGTTATCGTGATCAGCTCGATCAATGGTCAGAAAGGTCAGGCCGGTCAGGTGAACTATGCCGCGACCAAAGCCGGTGATCTGGGCATCGTGAAGTCGCTGGCGCAGGAAGGTGCCGCCAAAGGCATCACCGCCAACGCGGTCTGCCCCGGCTATATCGGCACCGAAATGGTCCGCGCGATCCCCGAGGAAGTTCTGAACGCCAAGATCATCCCGCAGATCCCCGCTGGCCGTCTGGGCGAGCCCGAAGAAATCGCACGTTGCGTGGCTTTCCTGGCCTCCGACGATGCGGGCTTTATCAATGGGTCGACCATCTCGGCCAACGGTGCGCAGTTCTTTGTCTGATTGCACCTGACAGAGCACCTGACAGACATACGAAAGGCCCGCCTCTTTGGCGGGCCTTTTACGTTTTGGAATCCCAAAACCAGACGCCCCCGCAGCCAATTCGGTTCGGGGACGCCTGACCACGCGCAGACCGTCGGAAGGGCGGCCCCTTCTGCGGTCACTCTCCGCGCGAGACCAAACGCTGCCAAAGCGCAGCCACAAGACGCCCGCGTGCGACATGGGCCGCGCGAATGGCGTCCCGGTGGCGTTGATCGGGAACAGATGCGAACATGACGTCTCCTTTCATCAGAATTTCTTTCTGATTGTGAAAATGGAGCCAATAAGGCCTAATCACAAACGAGACTTTCTGCACATCACTTTAGGTTTTCTAACCCATGACCGATCGCCTGCCCCCGCTGAATGCCCTGCGCGCCTTTGAGGCAGCCGCCCGGCATCTGTCCTTTGCCCGCGCCGCGCAAGAGTTGAATGTCACCCCTGCGGCGCTGTCGCTGCAGATCCGCAATCTAGAGGACCATCTGGGCCAGCCCCTGTTTCTACGCCAACACCGCGCCGTCAGCCTGACCGACGCAGGCGCGGCGCTGGCCCCCGGATGCAGCGATGGGTTTGACCGGTTGCATGGCGCCTGGCGCGCCGCGCGGGAAACCGGACAGACGCAGGTTCTGTCGGTCACTGCAGGCCCGGCCTTTACCGCGAAATGGCTGGCCCCTCGGCTATACGCCTTTGCACAGGCGCATCCCGACATTGAACTGCGCTTTGCCGCCACTCTGCGCCGGATGGATCTGGAGCGGGACGGGGTGGATGTGGCGATCCGTTACGGCTATGGCCCCGATCCCGATCTGTTCAGTCACCACCTGATCGACGAAGCCGTACTGCCGATGATGCATCCCGATCTGGTGGCGCAATACCCCAACCCGGACAGTTTGCTGACCGCCCCCCTTTTACAGGATGACTCTGTGGATTTTCTGCGCCCCAAAGTTGATTGGCACAGCTGGTTCCACGCCAATGGCATCGAGCACGACCCTGTGCCTGCAGCCCGGTTTTCACAGGCCGATCATGCGCTGGATGCCACGCTGAGCGGCAGCGGCGTGGTGCTGTCGCGCAGCTCTCTGGCAGTGCAGTATCTGGCGCGGGGGCAGTTGGTCGCGCCGTTTGACATCGCCCTGACCACCCGCGCAAAATTCCGCGTTCTGTGTCGCCAGGGGGCCGAAACCCACCCACGCATCGCCGCCTTTCTGGACTGGCTGCAAAGCGAGGTCGCCGCCCTGCCCGATGTGCTGGTTGGAAAAACACTGATTCCCGTGGAACAGCAGCACGACATGCCTGAATAGGCTGGCCAGAACAGACGGGGTCAAAACAGGATAGGCCAAAATAGAAAAGGCCCGCCCAAAACGGGCAGGCCGGGTGTCCCGCTGGCCCATCGGACCAGCGAAATGCCTTAAAACATCTTAATGAACGGGCTGCGCCTCGATCTTGGCGATCTCTTCTTTCAGACGCAGCTTTTGCTTTTTCAGTTCAGCGACACGCAGGTCATCCATCCCCGGAGAAGCCTGCGCCTGTTCAACAGCATCAGACAGCGATTGGTGCTTCTGCTTCAGGACCTGCAGGTGCGAACTCAAACTCATGGCATCCTCCTTATGATCATCAGAATTTCAGTGCAGCACAACTTTCAGGACAAGTCACGCCGCAGGTGCAGCATCTTAGCGTTGATTTATGACAAACCGCAGCAAAAGAGGCGGATTCATGCCGGAAAGGGCAGCGCCGCCCCTTCGCGCAGCACGGCAAGAACCTGCGGACTGTAATCCTCCGCATCGCTTTCGTGGCGCGCGCCATGATGCAGGACCAGACCGGGATGAAACCGGAACGGCGCGCGGCCGGATTTGCGCCCCCTCAGCAGGATCAGACGCGGGCCGCGCCCCGCGCGCGGCAGCAGCGGCCAAAGTTCAATCGCGCCCAGATGGGCCTGAAACGCGCCAAGCAGTTCAGGCAGGCGTTCCGCACGTTGAATAAAGGTGACATAGCCCCGTGGCGTACAGCGTTTGGCGGCGATCTGCACCCAATCTGCCAGCGGCACATCCCCGGCGCGCCCTACATCGCGCCCGGCATCCTCGGCCCGCAAACCGCGTGCGGTTTCAAAATAGGGCGGGTTGGCAATCACGTGGTCAAAGCTGCGCTGGCGCAGGCTGGCGGGCGGGTTTGCAAGGTCTCCGGTCCAGATCTCGGCCTCTTGCCCGTTCTCCCGCAGGTTGCGTCGCGCCAGATCCGCATAGGCGGGCTGCACTTCGATCCCGCCCAGCCGCAGCCCCGGCACCCGCGCGCCCAGACAGGCCAGCGCAGGCCCTGCCCCGCAGCCCAGCTCCAGAACCGATTGGCCTGGCTTGGCCGCCACACTGGCCGCCAGAATCACCGGGTCCACCCCGGCCCGATAGCCGGTGATCGGTTGCCACAGCATGACCTTGCCACCCTGAAAAGCATCGCGGCGCAGATCCTGCGGGGCAAAGGGCTCAGCCCTCAAAACGGACCCCGTTTTCGCGCAGAACCCGCCGGGCCTGGTCCAGCCGATCGGCGGGCACCATCAGGCGGCGCGGCAGAATGCCAATAGACCCTTCTAATACGCTCATATTTACGTCCAACTCAAAGCTGTCTATACCCTCCGCGTTCAGGAGGGTTTGTACCAGCGGGATCAGGGTGATGTCGGTGGTGCGCAGAAGCTCTTCCATGATGGGGATGTAAGGACAAGGGCGGGCATTTGTCGACCCTTGCACGGGAGTGTGATGAACGTGATGGATCAAGCCACAAAGCCGCATGAACGTCTGGCAGCAGTGCTGGCACCGGAACTGGAGTCGGTGAACACGCTGATCCGCGAGCGGATGGCCAGCAAACACGCGCCGCGCATCCCCGAGGTCACAGCGCATCTGGTCGAGGCAGGCGGCAAGCGCCTGCGCCCGATGCTAACCCTGGCTGCGGCCAAGATGTGTGGCTATGACGGCCCCTATCACATCCATCTGGCCGCGACGGTGGAGTTCATCCACACCGCGACCCTGCTGCATGATGATGTGGTCGATGAAAGCGAAAAGCGGCGCGGTCGCCCCACCGCCAACCTGCTGTGGGACAACAAATCCAGCGTGCTGGTCGGCGACTACCTGTTTGCGCGGTCCTTTCAGTTGATGACTGATACGGAAAACCTGCAGGTGCTGCGCATCCTGTCCAATGCTGCCGCCACCATTGCCGAGGGCGAGGTGCTGCAGCTGACCGCCGCGCAGGATCTGACCACGACCGAAGACATCTATCTGCAGGTGGTGCGCGGGAAGACCGCTGCGCTGTTCTCTGCTGCGACCGAAGTGGGCGGTGTGATCGCCGGACGCCCCGAGGATGAAGTCAAGGCGCTGTTCGATTATGGCGACGCTTTGGGCATTGCGTTCCAGATTGTGGATGACCTGCTGGATTACTGGGGCGGCGATGCGACCGGCAAAAATGTCGGGGATGATTTCCGCGAGCGCAAGCTGACCCTGCCGCTGATCAAGGCCTATGCCTCGGCCAATGACGAAGAAAAAGCGTTCTGGAAGCGGGTGATCGAAAAGGGAGATCAGCGCGAGGGCGATCTGGAACGCGCGCTGGACTTGCTGAACACCCATGGCGCGCTTGAGGCCACACGGCAAGAGGCGCTGACATGGGCAGCCAAGGCAAAATCCGCCATGGAGACCCTGCCGCAAAGCGAGCTGCGCGATCTGTTGATCGACATCAACGATTTTGTCGTTGCGCGCGTCAGCTAAACGGGCGGCGCCTGCGGCGGGCGGGGACAGGGGGCTTTGCCCCCTCTTGGCCTGATGGCCAATTCACCCCCAGAGTATTTTGACCAAGAAGAAACGCAAAGTTAGCGCAGAATTGTGGGCATGATCCACCAACCCCGGTGTTTTTCCTGCAATTGGCTGGCGATTTCTGCGGTATCCGCATCCGCGTCATACAGGCCAAAGCAGGTCGCCCCAGAGCCTGACATACGCGACAGGCGCGCACTGCTGGTTTCCAGCGCCGCGAGCACCTGTTTGATCACCGGTTGGACGGCCTGTGCCGGGGGCTCCAGGTCGTTGCGTTGATCAGCAAGCCAGTTCCAGAGGGTTGCGGGGTCTGGCAGCGCGGACATCGCCGGATTGTCTTTGCTGTGCAGTCGGCCAAACACGGCACCGGTGGGCAGATCCACGCCTGGATTGATCAGGATCGCCTGCAGGTTCGGCATCTCGACAGGGGACACAGCCTCGCCGATGCCCTGCATCCGTGCGGCGCGTGGTGTCAGGCAAACCGGCACATCCGCCCCCAAAGTCAGGGCGTCGCCAGGCAGCGCACGATCAAAGAGCTGCTCCATCGCGCGGATCACAGCCGCTGCGTCAGAAGAGCCGCCACCGATGCCAGCAGGATGTGGCAGGTTCTTTTCTAAAGTGATTTCAACCGCTTCGCCAAACAGCTCTGCCGCGCGCCAGCACAGGTTGCGCCGATCCGTGGGCACCCCATGCGCAAAAGGCCCCGTCACCCGCAGATGCATATGCTGTGCAGGGCGCACCCATAGCCTGTCACCGACATTTGCAAACATCACCAGCGAATCCAGCAGGTGATAGCCATCGGCGCGCTGGCCGGTGACATGCAGGGTCAGGTTGATTTTGGCCGGGGCGAATACCGGCTCAGTCACCGGCATTGGCCGATTTCAGCGGCGGCGCGCCCTCTTCGGCCAGCACCTGGTCCAGACCTTGGTCGATCTTGCGACGGATGCGCTCTGGATCCGCTTCTTCTGAGGCTTCTTCCCAATCGACAAACGACAGGGCGCGTTTCCACATGAAGCGGGCCTCCATCTTGCGATCGACAGCCCAATATACGTCGCCCAGATGATCGTTGATGATCGGATCAATCGGCATCAATTCGGCTGCGCGCTCCATGTGAATGACGGCCTCCTCATACCGCCCCAGGCGATACAGCACCCATCCCAGACTGTCCGTGATGTAGCCTGAATTGGGACGCGCGGCGGCAGCGCGCTCAATCATCGACAGGGCCTCGTCCAGCTTGATCTGTTTCTCGACCAGAGAATAACCAAGATAATTCAGCACATTGGGTTGATCCGGGTTCAGTTCCAAGGCCTTACGAAAATCGGCCTCTGCCTGTTCCCACATATCGCGGCGTTCAAATGTGATGGCGCGGGCATAGTACAGAAACCACTGCCGATCGCTGATTTCCTCGAACCGCTCGAGCGCGTCGGTATAGGCCTGACCGGCCTCTTCGAACCGCTCCAGCTGGCGCAGCAGATCCCCAAGCGAGCTATGCACAACCGGCAGATCCCCGTGGGTGCGGGACAGGTTCTGCAGCACCTCTGCCGCATCTTCCAGTTTGTCCTGCGCGCGCAGCGCCTCGGCCCGGCCCAGTTCGGCCGCATGGAACGAAGAACTCTCCTGCGGCACATCCGCGAAGGTCGCCACCGCAAGATCATATTGCTGCAGCTCTTCCAGCAGCTCGGCACATAGCAGGATCGCATCCACGTGATCCTGGCGCAGATATTCCGCCAAACGTGCATAAACCAGGGTGAAATCATCGCTGGATTCGGCGGCCAGGGCGCGGCCAAGCGTGAAAAACACTTCGGACAGGCCGTCGCGGGCAGAGCGTACAAAGGTAAAGGGGGGCGGGGTATCCTCGCCCAGCGCAGCGCGCAGATCGGACAGCTCTGGATCCAGATCCTTGCCAAAGGCGGTTTCCAGCAGGGTCAGCGCCTCTTCCTGACGGTCGAGATGGGCCAGAATCACCGCGCGCGCCATCACAGCGCGCCGGGTGCCGCCCATGACAGTCCCGCCATCCGTGGCGAACAGGGCCTCTGCACTTTCGAAATCCCCGACAGATGCCAGGGCAAGCGCCTTATGATAGGTTGCAAAGGGCGCGAGCCCCTGGATCTTACCCACCTCATCAAAACCGATCAGGGCCGCGCTCATATCGCCCAGGCCCAGCTGAGACCAGGCCGTGACCAGACCATCCGAAAGCGGGCCCAGCCCCCGATCATTGGCAATGGCCTGAATCACCTCTTCGAAATTTTCATCACGGGCGGCGCGCGCAACCTGCGCCATATGCGCCAGCTGGCTGGACAGACCAAGATCCGTCAGGCGATCCGCCAGATTCGCCGCATGGGTCACTTCGCCCAGTGCGATATTGGCGAGAACCGCGCGTTCCAGAAGCTCCGGCTTTTTGGGGTCAAACAGGATCGCCCGGCCATAATAATGCGCGGCGGCTTTGTAATCGCCCAGAAAACTGGCCTGGCGCCCGGCCAGATAATCCCCGGCAACCCCGTTTGCTGCGACAGCAAGCGGCGCGGTGGTCAGAAAACTGGCCAGCAGCCCCACATAAATCGACCGAATTCCCATCTTTCCTCCCGCTATGATGTAGAATCAGCGTAGGTGCTGCGGCGCGCTGAGGCAAGTCACGCCACCGCCATCCCTGTTCACATCCCCGCAGGACGGTCGCGATTTATGCGTTATGCCAACCCTGCCTGCGCCGCATCGCGGATCTGACGCAAACTGCCCAGCTGCGCCTCGTTCAGTTCTTCGTCAAAGGCCAGCGCCCCGCCTTTGCGATCCCGGCGCACCACGCGCGCGGAAATTTTGTCACCCAACGTGACAAACGATACTTTTTCACCCGCACGGCGCGGCACGGCCCCAACGAAATACATGCCTGTGACGCTGACATTCACGATTCGGATCGGAACCGGGCCATAGCTTGTTTTGAGTTCCACAACCCAGGCACTGGGCCATCTCTCTGCTCTTGGCTGCATTTTTTCCTCTTGGCAAAGTTACCGTGAGGATGCCCGCTTTGCGTAAACAGAGGGTTAGGCCAGGTCGTTTTTCAACATGTTGACGCAAGATCACCTATGAAAACCGCCAAAAAAAGCCAGAGCCCCAAAGAGGCTCTGGCCATCCCGCACCAAGGCGTGGGGCATTTACATATTCGGGTAGTTCGGCCCGTCACCGCCCTGCGGCACCGTCCAGGTGATGTTCTGGCTGGGGTCTTTGATGTCGCAGGTTTTACAGTGGACGCAGTTCTGGAAGTTCACCACGAACTCTTTTTCGCCATCCTTCTCCACGACTTCGTAAACGCCAGCCGGGCAGTACCGCTGAGCCGGCTCATCGAATTGCGGCAAGTTGGTCAGGATCGGCACATGTTTGTCGTTCAGACGCAGATGCGCGGGCTGGCTTTCTTCGTGGTTGGTGAACGAGAACGCCACGTTGGTCAGGCGATCAAAGGACAGCTTGCCATCGGGTTTGGGGTAGTCGATCGGCTTATGCGCAGACGCAACACCGGTCGCCGCCGCGTCGGTTTTGCCATGTTTCAACGTGCCCAGCAGCGAAAAGCCCAGCGTGTTGGTCCACATGTCAAAGCCACCAATCGCAAGGCTGGCGGTCAGGCCATATTTCGACCACAGAGGTTTGACATTGCGGACCTTTTTCAGATCCTTGCCGATCTCGCCCTTGCGGACTTCGGCTTCGTAATCATGCAGCTCGTCGCCTTCGCGCCCTGCCTTGATTGCCTTGGCCGCGGCTTCGGCTGCGGCAATGCCCGACAGCATGGCGTTGTGGTTGCCCTTGATGCGCGGCACGTTGACCATGCCGACCGAGCAGCCCAGCAGTGCCACACCCGGAGCCACCATCTGCGGCATCGACTGATAGCCACCTTCGGAAATCGCACGCGCGCCATAGGCCACGCGCTTGCCGCCTTCCAGCAGGTCAGCCACGATCGGGTGGTGCTTGAACCGCTGGAATTCCATATACGGGTACAGATGCGGGTTTTCGTAGTTCAGGTGCACCACGAAACCGACATAAACCTGATTGTTGTCCAGATGATAGATGAACGAACCGCCCCCGGCATTGGAGCCCAGCGGCCAGCCCATCGTGTGGGTGACGCTGCCTTCCTTGTGCTTCTTGGGGTCGATTTCCCAGATCTCTTTCATGCCGACGCCGAATTTCTGCGGCTCTTTGCCGTCGGACAGGCCGTAGCGGTCGATCACCTCTTTGGCGAGGCTGCCGCGCACGCCTTCGGCGATAAAGACATATTTGCCCAGCAGTTCCATACCCGGCTCATATCCCGGCCCCTGGCTGCCATCGGCTTCTTTGCCGAACTCACCGGCGACGACGCCGCGGATGCGACCGCTTTTTTCGTCCCAGACCAGTTCGGAACAGGCCATGCCGGGGAAAATTTCGACGCCCAGCTCTTCGGCTTGCTCGGCCATCCAGCGGCAGACATTGCCCATGGAGACAATATAGTTGCCGTGGTTGTTCATCAGCGGCGGCATGGGGAAGTTCGGCACACGCACCTGGCCCGCCTCGCCCAGCATGTAGAAATTGTCCTCTTTGACCGGGACGGTCACCGGGGCGCCTTTTTCTTTCCAGTCGGGGATCAGCTTGTTCAGACCGCAGGGATCCAGAACCGCGCCGGACAGAATATGCGCACCAACCTCGGACCCTTTTTCAAGCACGACGACCTCTAGGTCGGGGTCGATCTGCTTTAGGCGGATCGCGGCGGACAGGCCAGCAGGCCCCGCGCCCACGATTACTACATCATATTCCATAGACTCGCGCTGGATGTCGGTCATGGCAGCTCTCCCTCAGGGTTGGCGCAACAATCTTTCGCGACTGAGTAGCGCGGCAGTGCAGCACGGGTCAATCGGGACACGGCGTTATATGTGGCCCATGAACGGCGAAACGGGGAAAAGAATCGACCATTGGCAACCGTTAGCGCCAATAGGCATCTTTTCCGGTCGCTTTGCGCTGCGAATCTGTGCAGGCCGCTGCCCTGCCCCGGATATCGGCGCGTTTCCCCCAATCCCAGCCTGATCGACACGGGCCTCGGTGCCGCCCCTTGACTTTGTGGCCCCCTGCCGGGTTATGTCCTGTTCTCAACGACAAACTCCGTCACGCTTCAGGAGCACTTCCATGGAAAAAATACTGATGACCCGCGCGGGCCATGCCGCGCTCGAAGCCGAATTGAAAGTGCTCAAGTCCGAAGAACGCCCCGCGATCATTCAGGCCATCGCCGAGGCGCGCGAATTGGGCGACCTCAAGGAAAACGCGGAATACCATTCGGCACGTGAAAAGCAGGGCTTTATCGAAGGCCGGATCAAAGAACTCGAAGGCATTCTGGGCCTGACCGAGGTGATCGATCCGTCCACCCTGTCGGGGGCCGTGAAATTCGGTGCCACCGTCACCGTGGTCGACGAAGACACGGACGAAGAAAAGACCTGGCAGATCGTGGGCGAACACGAGGCCAATATCGAAAAAGGTCTGCTGAACATGAAATCGCCCATCGCCCGCGCCTTTATCGGCAAGGAAGAAGGCGACAGCGTCGAAGTCCGCACCCCCGGCGGTGTGAAGGGCTATGAAATCCTGAACGTGATCTTCAAATAACGCGAGCCCGTCCGGCCATGGCTGATCAAAAACCTGCCCGTTCCACGTCGCCCGGCCTGTCCGGTCGCGGCAGTGATGGGGGGCTCAGCGGGATCGACATGGCCGCGACAGCCGCCACGCTGGTCTGGCTGTTGCTGTCGGCGGGCTATTTTCTGCTTTCTTCACCCGGAGAGGGCCAGGGGCTGCGCTTTCTGCTGGCCTGCATGGTGGTCATGCTGCCCACTGCGCTGATCTGGGTGGCGGCGCTGACCGCCAAATCGGCCCGCGTGATGCGTGAGGAAAGCGCGCGGCTGCAGACCGCGATTGACGCGATCCGGCAGGCCTATGTGGATCAGGCGCGGCAAACCCATCAGGGCAGCGACCCGAACAGCGCGCTGGCCAAACGGCTGGATGCGATTGCCGCCGGGCAGAAACATCTGGAAACCACGCTGGCGATGCTCAGCTCGACCCGGCAGGCTCCAGCACCCAGCCCCACCCCGGCGGCAGCCCCGGTGGCCGCACCGGACCCTGAGCAGGACAACCAGCCGACCCTGTCGCTGGGCACGCCTGCAGAAGCTCTGCAACCGCCGCTATCCAATCAGGATTTTATCCGCGCGCTGCATTTCCCCGAAACCGCCGAGGACAAGGCCGGGTTCGACGCGCTGCGCCGCGCGCTGAAGGATCGTCAGGCCGCCAAGCTGATTCAGGCGGCGCAGGATGTGCTGACACTGCTCAGCCAGGAAGGCATCTATATGGATGACCTACGCCCAGATCTGGCCCGACCGGAAATCTGGCGCGCCTTTGCACAGGGCACCCGTGGCCGCGAGATTGCGGCGCTTGGCGGGGTGCGCGACCGCTCTTCGCTGGCCTTGGCCGCCGGACGGATGAAAGAAGACCCGATTTTCCGTGACGCCGCGCATCATTTCCTGCGCCGCTTTGACCGCGCCTTTGCCGCGTTTGAACCGCAGGCCAGCGATGCGGAGATCACCGAATTTGCGGGCACGCGGTCCTGTCGGGCCTTTATGTTGCTGGGACGGGTCGCTGGCACGTTTGACTGACGGGGACAGGGGGCTCTGCCCCCTCGGAGGTATTTTCAAAGAGAAGAAGCGCAATCCCGCGTCACAGGCCAAAGCTGCCGAACGGGATGTAACGCACCGTGTCGCCGGGTTTGATCTGCGCCGGGCCGTCGGGCAGTTCAACAAGCCCTTCGGCCCAGCTGAGGCTGGACACGCGTCCTGACCCTTCGGATTTGAACACTTCGGCCTGACCATCGCGCATCCGCGCGCGCAGATATTCGCGCCGCCCCGGTTTTTTGTTTTTTGAAAAGGCCGCGGGCAGGTCAAACCCTTGCGGATCCTGCCAACCGGCCCCGGACAACAGCCCCATGGCCGGGCGCGCAAAGATCAGCGTGCAGACAAAGGCGGCGACCGGGTTTCCGGGCAGGCCAAAGACCGGCGTCCCCTGCCACATGCCCAGCGCCAGCGGGCGGCCCGGTTTCAGCGCGATGCGCCATTCCTGCAGTGCGCCGCTTTCGCGCAGCAGAGCAGAGACGTGGTCTTCGTCCCCTGCGGAGGCACCGCCAGAGGTGAGGATGACATGGGCCTGATTTGCGGCCTGATCCAGTGTCGCGGCCAGCGCGGCGCGATCATCGGGCACGCGGCCCAGATCCAGCGGCTCATAGCCCAGCCGCGCGATCAGGTTCAGCAGCATGGGGCGGTTGGCGTCAAAGATCTGGCCTTTGGCCGCGGGCTGGCCCGGTTCGACCAGCTCATCCCCGGTGGAGAGCACCGCAACTTTTAGCCGTTCACGGACCGGCAGGTCGGACAGGCCTGTGGCCGAGGCCAGCGCCAGATCCGCCGGTGTCAGAATGCGGCCTGCGGGTAGGATCAGGTCGCCCGCCAACGCGTCCTCGCCAGCGCGGCGGGTATTGGCACCGGGTTTGAGGTCGCCGCGAAAGACGATGCGGGTGCCGTCGCTGCTGCAGTCTTCTTCCAGCACCACGGTGTCGACCCCATCGGGCAGCGCCGCGCCGGTCAGCACACGAATGGCATGGCACTCGGACACAATCCCGTCAAAGGGCACTCCGGCGGCGGCGCGCCCGTCGATCAGGGGCAGCTCTATATCGCCCGCGCGCAGGCAGTTGGCGGCAAAGCCATAACCATCCACCGCCGTGTTGGGCAGCGGCGGGTTGGAGCGTTTGGCGATCAGATCTTGTGCAAGAACGCGGCCAGACGCCTGTTGCAGCGGCAGGGTTTCGGGCGCTGTGACCGGGTGCAGCCGGTCGCGCAGCAGGGCCATAGCATCGTCAACCGGGGTCCAGTCCACGCCGGGCGGCAGGGCAAAACAATCATTGCGCAGGGGCGGCGGTTTCAGCGGGCTGAGGCGCAATAGGTCTTCGTGACCGAGGCCAAGGATCCAGCCCTCTTCCGGTGCGGTGACATCCAGCATTTGGGCCAGCGCATCAGCGGGCAGTGCGGCAAGGCGGTCTGCCAGCAGGCGCACCTGCACAGCGTCGCGGATGTCCCCTGGTCCTGTCTCGGCATGGACCTGATCATTGATCAGGCTGGGCCAGATTTCGACAAAGGCAACCGGGGCCTTTAGCGGCTGAAACGGCCAGACGGCGATCTGATCGGGAAAGTCTGCGCGCAGCTGCGCCAGCACCGGCAACCCCATCAGAACCTGCGATCCAACCGCCCCGGCCCCCGCCAGCTGCCAGCAGGTGAAACTGCCCTTGGCGCGGATTTCGCAGGCACGGCGATCCGGGAACGGGTTGTCATAGCCGTCCCGTTTGTGGCGTGGCAGACCGGGGATGTCGCGCGTCAAACCGTTGAACCAAAACGGACCAATCCCTGCAAATCGCTGATTGATTTGGCCAGCCAGATCAAACCGGTTGTTCTGTTTCGGTGCGTCACTGATCCGCGCCGCCAGCCAATCCCACAGCTCCAGAGGATCGTCCGAGCCAGTCATGGCACGGGCAAAGCCCTGAGGGTAGCCAAAGGGGAAATCGAACCCGATCATCAGACGTTCATCGCGCGCCAGCCCCGTCTTGATCCGGGCCTGCAGCCACTCCCGCGCGGCCTGCCGGTTGCGGAGATAGACTGGATCCTGCCCTGCCTCGCCGATCCAGATTGCATCCTTGCGCGGACGCGGGCCGGTGTCGTTGCCACCGGACCAATCCACCATGATGAAATGGGTGAATTGGGTCACAGACCGACCTCCGCCAGGATGAAATCCGCGATGGCCGCCGTATCGTTCAGATCAAAAACCGGGCGATCCATGTCCATTGGCGTATCCGATGCAATGGCGCGGATGGTGTCGTCCTCAGGCGCGATCAGCGGGTTGCCGGTTTCGGCGCGAAAGGCCTCGACCTTGGGGTGGCGGTCGCGCTTATAGCCCTCGATCAGAACCAGATCGACCGGGGAAAGCCGCGCCAGAAGATCCTCCAGGCTGGGTTCGTCACTGCCGCGCAGCTCGGTCATCAGGGCGATGCGGTGCTTTGAGGCCAGCAGCACCTCATGCGCGCCCGCCTCGCGGTGGCGATGGGAATCCTTGCCTGGCTGGTCCACGTCAAAACTGTGATGGGCGTGTTTCACTGTGCTGACGGAAAAGCCGCGCGCGGTGATGTCACTGACCAGCCGCTCCATCAGCCCGGTCTTGCCCGCGTTTTTCCAGCCGGTCACGCCGTATCGCTTCATTCCATGTCCCCAAGCAGGTCTTCGGCCCGAACCAGATCCTCGGGCGTGTTGATGTTGAAAAAGGCATCGTCGTCGAAACTGGCCGAGGCCGCGCCATGGGCGTCGGTCCACAGCACAACCTTGCGCAAGCCCCCCTGCAGCGCCTTGCGCAGATCATGGCGCAGCGCGACGGGCCAGAGGCCAAAGGTCGGGTGACGCCACATGCGGCCTTCTTCATGGGTGGCAGCAAGGGCGATGGGGGTGCTGGCACGGCTGGCAGCGCGGTGCAGCCGGGCGACCAGATCGGTGGGAAAGAACGGCGTGTCGGCAGCGGCGGTGACGATGTGGTCGGCCCCCTGCTCTGCCGCCCAGTCGAGCCCGGCCAGCACTCCGGCCAGCGGTCCGGGATAATCCGGCAGGCTGTCCGGGATCACCGGCAGCCCGAACCCCTCGAACCGGTCCGGGTCGCCATTGGCATTCAGCCCCAGCCCATCAACCTGCGGCCCCAGCCGGTCAATCACCCGATCCAGCAGCGGTACACCGCCCAGAGGCAACAACCCCTTGTCACCGCCGCCCATCCGCGTGGCCTGCCCACCGGCAAGGATAACGCCAAGAACCTTGGTCATGCCTTTTCCTCCGTCCATGGCCAGGGGCGCAACACCAGCAGGTTCAGCGCGAACACCGCCAGAATGAGAAACCCGGCTGAGCCAAGGGATATGACTGCCCCCAGAAACACGACCAGCGGCAGCCCTGCAATCAGGTTCCAACGCCGATAGCGGGCCAGGCTTTCCAGCGCCGCTGCGCTATGCGGCAAGGGCGGTGCCCCCCAAAGAAACAGACGCAGGAATAGCCGCCTGCGTGAGAAGGCCTTTGCCACGCCAAACTGGATACCCGAGGGGTTTTCCTCGCTCCAGCCCAGTCTTTGGCGTTGGGGAAGTGGCACGGGGCGCATTGCTTCGAAATAATCGCTCAGCCTCTTCTGGGTCTGCCAAAGCAAAAACAGTGCGGCGATGCCAAGTGAGATCCACATCGCGGTCAGGCTGATCACCCAGATGGGATCTGTCATGATGCGCCCTTTCGCCCGGATTTGCGGCCCTCATCCGGGACATTTTCCGGGTCCATATCCCAGTTCAGCCGCTCTGCCCCGCTGAGGCAGGTAAAGCGTTTGCCGCGCATCCGGCCAATACAAGTCAACCCGACCTGCCGCGCGATTTCCACCCCCCAGGCGGTAAAGCCCGAGCGAGAGGCCAGCACAGGGATGCCCATCAGCGCGGTCTTGATTACCATTTCCGAAGTCAGCCGCCCGGTTGTGTACAGGATCTTGTCCTCGGCGCTGATTCCATGGCGGAACATATAGCCGGAAATTTTGTCCACCGCGTTGTGGCGACCAACATCCTCCATATAGACCAAGGGTTTGTCCCCCTGGCACAGCACCGTGCCATGGATCGCTCCGGCCTCCAGATACAGCGAGGGTGTGGTGTTGATCTTATGCGCCAAACTGTACAGCCACGAGGTCCGCACCGGAGTTTGCGGCAGGGTCAGCCCCTCCAGCCCCTCCATCATGTCGCCAAACACCGTGCCCACGGCGCAACCGCTGGTCCGGGTCTTTTTCTTGACCTTTTCCTCATAGGTCGTCTGGCTGGCGGTGCGCACCACCACGACCTCCAGATCCTCGTCATAATCGACCGCGGTGATCTGTTCGCCATCCTTCAACATGCCCTGATTGCGCAGGAAGCCGATGGCCAGATATTCGGGATAATCCCCGATGGTCATGGCGGTCACAACCTCTTGGGAATTGAGGTAGATCGTCAGGGGGCGCTCTTCGACCACCGAAATATCCGTGGGCTGGCCATTCTGGTCAATGCCGGTCACAGTCCGGGTCAGGCGCGGGGCCTTGGGATCTGGGGCAATCAGGTAGTCGTCGGACAATTGCATCTGCTGTCTTGCTCGCTTAGGCCGGATGGGTATCTGCAGGAGAGTAGTGATGGCGCAGAGCGCGGTGATGTCAAGATACTGGCACGGGTTGCGGGACGGAGCGCCCTTTATTCTGGTCGTCACGCCATTTGCCACATTATTCGGAGTGATCGCCACCGAAGCCGGGCTGAATGTGTTAGAGGCCCTCGCTTTTTCGGTTCTGGTGATTGCCGGAACCGCACAATTCACCGCTGTGCAACTGATGACGGAAAATGCACACACAATCGTGGTGCTGGGGTCGGCGCTGGCGGTCAATCTGCGTATGGCGATGTATTCCGCCTCCCTGACACCGCATCTGCGGGATCTGCCGCTGTGGAAACGGGCCATCGCCTCTTATTTTCTGGTTGATCAAAGCTATGCCATGTCAGCCATCGAATTTGAGCGCGCCCCAGAGCGCAGCGTAAACGAAAAATTCGCCTATTTTCTTGGCGTCTGCACCCCGTTCGTCCCCTTCTGGTATCTGGGGACATTGGTCGGCGCCCTGATCGGAACGGCGCTGCCGCTGGAACAGGGATTCGATTTTGTGCTGCCCATCGCCTTTTTGTCGATGATTGCCCCCGCCCTGCGCACCCGCGCCCATATCATCGCCGCGCTGACCGCCACAGGGCTGGCGCTGGGTCTGGTCTGGCTGCCCTATAATCTGGGGCTGATCTGCGCCGGAATAGGCGGCATGGCCGCCGGAGCGGAAGTGGAAAGGAGAGCCAGCGCATGACCAATATCGCAGAACGCAGCGATCTGTGGATCATCATTCTGGGGCTGGGCCTTGGGTCGTTTGGTCTGCGTTTTCTGTTTCTTGGGCTGGTGGGGGACCGGGCCATGCCGGAATGGATGCTGCGCCATCTGCGTTATACCGCTGTGGCCATCCTACCTGCGCTGGTGGCCCCGCTGGTTATGTGGCCCGCCGCCACCGGCGGCGAGACAGACCCTTTGCGGCTCGGCGTTGCTCTGGCCACTGTGGCCGTCGCATATCTGACAAAGAATGTGCTGGCAGGCATGGGCGCGGGCAGTGCGATCCTACTGATCGCGGCGGTTTGGCCGATATAAATAGGCACCGTGGGCCAGCCGCCCTGCCCCAAAAGAAAAACGGCGCTTATTGCGCCGCTTTCTTTGCTTCGAACTCCGCGATGGCGATGGCCTTGTCGTCATCGTCATCCTCATACAGCTTGCGGTCTGACACCCCCGGCAGCTGGGCGAATTGCGCCGCAAGATTGTTGGGGAACCAGGTCTGTTCGATGCTTTCGAATCCGGGCAAACGCGCCAGAATGGCAGAGGTCGAGGCCGCACAACGCGCAGAGGCCACCGGCCCGTTCTGCTGCGCCATGCGCAGGGCTGCTTCGGCGACCTGCGGTGACACCTGAATCGTCTGGATCCGCACGTGATAGGTTTCACGCGCATGGGCCCGTTCATAAAAATCACGGATCTCCGGGGTGATCCCGTACAACACGTCATTCAGTTCCGGCACTGCGCGCAGACGCACAGACCCGGCCGGATCAAACACAACCCGTTGGCTGGGCGCATTGATCATCAGGCTGGTATGCGCCCCCGACCCCGATCTGTTGTTGATCATGGTGTAAAGCGTCAGTTCGGGCGGACCAGAATGGCGATAGGCCGCAGCCGAGGCCTGTTCCGGCGACGCATCCGGCCCCGACAAAGGACCACCCGCGCAGCCAGCAAGTGCCAGCGCCGCAGCGCAGATCAGGGCAGAAACCCGAAACCCAACCATTCTTTTATCCTTTTACACAGGCGCAATGGACCGGGCCCGGCCAAACCGGGCCACAGCGGTTCAGACGTTGAACACCGCCATAAAGATCACGATCGCCAGAATCACGTAGCACACGCGAATCGAATATTTGATAAACCCCGCAAAAGCCTGTTCCTGAGCGGTGATATCCATGGTGCCGTGCTTATGTTCAGCCATTTTCGTCGTCCTGTGATAGCGTTTGAGCATGGAATTAGCGCATTTTTGCCGCCCTGTCACGATGGCAAAGATGCGCTGATGTCGCGGCTTTACCCGTCTGTCAATGTGCTCGCCAACTCAAAGCCGATGCGTCGGGGGGCATCCTGCGGCACCTGTTTGGGCAGGGCGCGCAGGGTGACGCTCAGCTGGCTGACATGCTGGATCAGCTGGGTGCGTGCCCCGCTGGCATCACTGCCGTAAAACGTCAGGATGTCCGGGTCGAAAAAACCCATGCCCTCGATGCGCAGCACTCCCGCATCGCCGCCGACAAACCCCACCGCGACCTCATGTTCGTTGTCCAGCTGGGATTCGAAATTCTGGATATACAGGATCAACCGCTCATAGGCCCATTCCGCCGGGCTTTTCTGTTTCAGCGGCTTGGCATTGACCGATTGTGGCAGGACGCCTTTGGGCGCGGCTTGCGCATCTGTGTGCACCTCGATGCGGCGCGGCATGGCGTCGGCCTCGACGGCCTCTGCGGCGGTGGCGATCTCGTCTTGCATGGTCTCTCCTGTTGCGCGATCCGGCCTGCTACACGGGCAGAGCCGTTGTTTCCTTGATTTCCTCCATAACGAAACTGGCGGAAATATCCGAGAGTTCAACACGCGCGATCACGCGTTTGTAAAAGGCGTCATAGGCGGCCATGTCGGCCACACGCACGCGCAGCAGATAGTCCAGATCGCCGGTCATGCGATAGGCGCCGATGACCTCGGGCATAGCGCGCACAATACGTTGGAAATTTTCCATCCAGTCCGGCGCATGGGACGAGGTGCGGATCAGCACCATGACCTCCAAAGGACAGCCCAGCGCCTCGGCATCCAGCAGAGCGACCCGGCCCCGGATCACGCCGGCCTCTTCCATCAGGCGGATGCGACGCCAGCAGGCATTGCGCGACAGGCCCACACGGGCGGCGATGTCATCCATGGCAGCACTGGCATCCTGCTGCAAAATCCGCAGGATACGTTTGTCAAAATCATCAAGAGGATGCGTCATATTGGGATACTATCCCAACTTTACCCCAGTTTCACGGAAATTTTGGGATCGCCCGACACGCGGTTTCGCACAGTATCGCCTCAGACCATTTGAGGAGCAAGAGACATGCGCGACACCACACACCAGCCCACAGCCTTTTCCCGGATTTTCCTCGACCATCCGGCATCCGTCGATGAGACCTACCTGCAGCATATGGGCTTTGCCCTGCGCTTTGCTTTTTGGCTGTTCGTCGCGGCGGGCGCGGCGCTGATCCATGCCGTGATCCCGGCGGCCTGTGAAAAGACCGCCAGCAAGATCACCGCCAAGCTGTATCAGCGCACCGCAAATCGCGGCAACTGATCACACAGCCTGAAACAGCCAGGCCCCATCGGCGCGGCGGGTCCGCGTCGCCCGGCCCTCGTGCCAAAGGTGCAGGCAATGGGCCATGGCCTCGACCATGGCCAGCCCGTATTCTCCGTCGCCAATCTTGCGTTTGAACAGTGGGGCAAAGCAGTCGGTCGCGGTTTGCGGACTGCCCAGATGGGCGTGCAGGCGGTCCAGCGCATGGTGATGGTTGTCAATCAGCTGACGCATCCGCGCGGGCAACCCGGTAAAGGGCAGCTTGTGCCCCCCCAGCACCAGATGATCCTCGCGCGCCAGCGTGGCCAGCCGTTCGCAGGCCTCTAGCCAATCCGCGACAGGATCAGCGGCAGGCTCGGTCGCGTAGACCCCGATATTCGGACTGATCGAGGGGAGGATCTGATCGCCGGACAGCACCAGATTGCAATCGCGCGACCATAGGGTCGCATGTTCCGGCGCGTGGCCATTGCCGATATGCACATCCCAGTCGCGCCCACCGACGCGCAGCACATCGCCCTGTTTGATCCGGGTGTAGCCCAGCGGCAGCGGCGCGACGCAATCGGCAAAGTTGAAGGGGCGGCCATTGACGCGCTCTTCGACGATGTCGGGGGCCATGCCACAGCTTTGCCAGAACGCCACGGTTTCAGGGGGCGGCAGATCCTGTATGTCCAGCTGAAGCATCCGCCCCATCAGCCAAGCGGTGCGGGTGGTGACAAGTTCAGCACCATGCTCGCGCTGGAACCAGCCCGCCAGACCGATATGATCCGGGTGATGATGCGTGACCAACACACGCGTCACAGGTTTGCCAGCCAAAGGCCCGGACAGGGCGCCTTCCCAGATCTGCCGCGATTTCCGGGTGTCCAGCCCCGTATCAACGATGGTCCAGCCATCGCCATCATCCAGCGCATAGATATTCACGTGATCCAGCGCCATCGGCAATGGCTGGCGCAACCAGAGCACACCCTCGGCGATCTCAACAGCCTCTCCCGGAGCCGGAACATCGGTCCAGGGGGTGCGGATCGGGGCATGTCTGGCCGCAGAGGTTGGCATCAGGCGGCACCCAGATCTTCGGGTGTGATCGCCATCAGATCCGCGATGTCTTCGCGGGCATGGGCCAGCAGACCAACATGTTCCGGCAGCAGACGAGTGATGTAGAACCGCGCCACGCGGGCATAGGCCCCCTGCGAATCCGCCATCGCGGCACGCAGATGGTAATGCCCGCCCAGCACACGGGCAAAGCCCATCAGGAAGGGCACCGCACCGCCAAACCGCTCTGCGGTCTTGCGCCCGGCCATATCTTCCAGCGCCTCACGCAGGGTTTCGCAGGCCTGCCAGACCGGTTCGGCCAGCTCGGGCAGCGTTGCGCGGGCGGTTTCGGCAAAGGCTTCGATTTCGTCGATCAGCTTATGCGCCGCGTCGCCGCCATCCATCATTTTACGCCCCACAAGGTCCATGGCCTGAATGCCGTTGGTGCCCTCATAGATTGCCGTCACACGCACGTCACGCAGATATTGCGCCGCGCCGGTTTCTTCGACAAAGCCCATGCCGCCATGCACCTGAATGCCCATATTGGACACACCGATACCAACCTCGGTCCCATAGACTTTGGCCAGCGGTGTCAGCAGCGCCGCACGGGCCGTCCAATCCGCATCGCCGGTGGCCCGCGCCATGTCGATCGCCACGGCAAGATCCAAAGACATCGCCCGCGAGGCAAAGGTTTCGGCCTTCATCGTGGCCAGCATCCGACGCACATCCGCATGACCCAGAATATTGCCGGTCTCGCTGCGGCCCTGCTTGCGCTCCTGCGCAAAGGCCAGCGCCTGCTGATACGCGCCTTCGGCCGCACCAACACCCTGCAGGGCCACGCCCAGACGGGCATTGTTCATCATGGTGAACATGGCGCGCATCCCGTCATGGGCCTCGCCCACAAGCCAGCCGGTCGCGCCCTCAAAGCTCATGACGCAGGTCGGGCTGCCATGCAGGCCCATCTTATGTTCCAGGCTGACCACACGCAGATTGTTCGCCACACCGGGATTGCCGTTTTCATCCGGGATGCGCTTGGGCACCAGGAACAGGCTGATACCTTTGGTGCCCGGCCCGCCATCGGGCAGACGCGCCAAAACCAGGTGACACACGTTTTCGGTGAAATCATTGTCGCCCCAGCTGATATACACTTTCTGACCGGTCACAGCATAGGTGCCATCCCCATTGTCTTCGGCCTTCGAGCTCAGCGCGCCCACATCCGACCCGGCATGAGGTTCGGTCAGGTTCATCGTACCGGACCATTCACCGCTGATCAGCTTGGGCAGATAGGTTTCTTTCAGCGCATCGCTGGCGTGATGTTCCAAAGCCTCGATCTGGCCCTGCGTCATCAGCGGGTTCAGCTGCAGCGACAGACAGGCGGCCCCCATCATTTCATTCACACAAGAGGTCACCGACATCGGCAGCCCCATGCCGCCATGTTCAGGATCCGCCGCAATCGACACCCAGCCGCCTTCTTTGATGGCCTGATAGCCCTCGGCAAACCCTTTCGAAGTCCGCACAACACCGTTTTCCAGCACCGCCGGGTCAAGATCGCCATTGCGCTGCAACGGGGCCAGAACCTCTTCGCACATTTTACCGGCTTCGGTCAGAACCGCCATCGCCGTGTCCAGCGTCGCATCGCCAAATGTTTCGGTCGCAGCGACCTGTTCATAGCCGACAACGTGGTTCAGCAGCAGGTCGTATTCGGTAAGGGGCGCGCGAAAGGGCATGTTTCCTCCATCCATCTTGGCAAGGCGTGTTGGCTCTTGTAGCAAAGCAATCTGTGGCGCAAAACTACGCCGCACCACTTTCCCTTCAATGGAAACGCGGCGTCACAGACCGAAACAAAGGCCCGGCATGGCAGATCTGCAAACCCAAACCCTCAGTCACACGCCCAAAGGGCTGGATCAGGCCGCGCAGCATCTGCGTGATGGCGGGCTGGTCGCATTCCCGACAGAAACCGTTTACGGGCTGGGGGCCGATGCCTGCAATGACACCGCCGTCGCCCGGATATATGAGGCCAAGGGCCGACCCAGTTTCAACCCGCTGATTGTGCATCTGGCGGATCTGGAGGCGGTCAAGGCGCTGGTGGACTGGAACGACATGGCCGAGCGCGTGGCACGCGCCTATTGGCCCGGCCCTCTGACGCTGGTCCTGCCGCTGCGCGAAGGGGCGCCGGTGTCGAAACTGGTCACTGCCGGGCTGAACACGCTGGCCGTGCGCCTGCCCGCCGCCGGTGTGGCGCGCGACCTGCTGCAACGCTTTGGCGGGCCGGTGGCTGCGCCCTCGGCCAATCGCTCGGGCCGGATCAGCCCGACCCGCGCGGCGCATGTTATGGATAGCCTGGACGGCAGGATCGAAGCCGTGCTGGATGGAGGATCCTGTCAGGTCGGGCTGGAATCCACCATTCTAGGCCTTGCGGGCAAACCCACCCTACTGCGCCCCGGCGGCGTCACGCTGGCCCAACTGAGCGAAACGCTGGGCACCCGCGTTGCCGAGCGCCACGATGCGGAAACCATCTCTGCCCCCGGCCAGCTGTCCTCCCATTATGCGCCCCGCGCCCATGTGCGTCTGAACGCCGTAGACTGGGAAGAGGGCGAGGCCCGGCTGGGCTTTGGCGATGTCGACTGCGACCTGAACCTGTCGCCAACTGAGGACCTGACCGAAGCCGCCGCCAACCTGTTTGAATTTCTACACCAGCTGGATTCAGGCGACGCCCCGGTGATTGCCGTGTCTCCGATCCCGCATCTGGGGCTGGGGGTTGCCATCAATGACCGGCTCAGCCGCGCCGCTGCGGAACGCTGAGCCCTCTGATTTATTAACCAATTCCACCGTAATTCTGTTTTATCGGCGATTTATCCCCAATATCCTGCCTATCCACAGGCCATATCCACAACTTATTGCGGTTATCCCAAAAATATTGCTTTACAGCAGGTACCCGCCACAGGCACCATATCTTGTAAGGGCGCGGGAAAGCCCCGCAGACCCTTGAGCAGGCAGCTAGCGTTTGGGGTTCTGTTCCTCCCGGCGCGAATAACAATAAAGGTGGCGGCATGGCACTCTCCGAGCATTACCTGGGCGATGAACTGCATCCGATTGATCTGGTCGAGCATATCGCAGCGCATAATGAATGGGATTTCGACCGGATCGGCGATGATCAGATCGCTATGGCCGTCGAAGGCCAATGGCGCACCTACTCCATCACCCTGGCTTGGAACGGCTATGACGAAACCCTGCGCCTGATCTGTACCTTTGAAATGGAGCCGCCCGCAGACCGCATGGCGGTGCTGTTTGAGGGGCTGAACGCGGTGAATGACCAATGCTGGGCCGGGGGCTTTAGCTATTGGGCAGAACAGCAGCTGATGGTCTATAAATACGGGCTGGTTCTGGCGGGCGGCAATATTGCCAGCGCCGAACAGATCGACACGCTGATCAATGCGGCGGTGCTGTCGGCGGAACGCTATTATCCAGCCTTCCAGCTGATGAGCTGGACCGACAAGACCGCACAAGAGGCCCTGCAGGTCGCCATCGCCGAGGCCTATGGCCGGGCCTGAGGCGGAGCGCACAGTGGGTTGAAAACCCACCCTACCGAAAACACGACCGGTGCAATGATCCCCAGCCCATGCGCCAATCCGTAAGGTGCGTTCATAACCCACCAATGCCGCGCATTACCGTTCGCGCAGAGCCTCACGGGATTTATAAAGTGGCTTCAACAGATATTGCAGCACGGTCTTTTCACCGGTGTGCAATTCGACCTGCGCCTGCATCCCCGGACGGATCTCGATCATCGCCTGCCGGTCGGTCATGGAGGACAGATCCACCCGGACAGACACTTTGTAATGCGGCTGCGCGTCCGGCTGGCGATCATCCTTGAACGTATCGGCAGAGATCACATCCACCCGCCCCTTCAGCGTACCATAGATCGTGTAATCATAGGCGGTCAGCTTGATCGTCGCCTCTTGGCCCGGACGAATGCCCGCGATGTTTTCCGGCGCGATCTTGGCCTCGACAAACAATTCCTCATCGACCGGGATGATCTGCATGATCTCTTCGCCCGGACGCACAACCCCGCCAATCGTCGTGACCTGCAGGTTTGTCACCACCCCATGCATGGGCGAGGTCAGCACCGTGCGACTTAACTGATCCTGGCTGGCCTTCAGGTTCTGCCCCAGCGTGGCCAGCTCTTTCAGCGTGTCGGAAAACTCCTCGGCGCGGGCCAGATCGGTCTGAGTGACGATCTCGTCATAGGCTTTCTGCGCATCTGCATGGGCCTTGCGCGCGCGGGTCACTTCGATCAGCGCGACAACCTTCTTTTTCAGCAGGTCTTCCATCAGTTTCAGCTCGGATGCTGCCTGATCCAGAATCCGCTGCGCCCCGGTTTTGCGCGACCGGTAATCAGAGTGCCGCGCCTGCAGAAGCGCCTTTTCCGACGCCACAATCCCAGGGGAGCGCATCGCCAGATTGGCAGGCACATCGAATTGTGACGCCCCGGCCAGCTCCGCCTCCAGCCGCAGGCGGCGGATTTCCAGCGCAGTGATCTGATCGCTGAGATCGTCGACCGAGCTTTGGAATTGCGTGCCATGCAGCCGCGCCAGCACGTCGCCACGCAGCACTTCGTCACCCTCTTTGACCAGCAGTTCGGACAGAATGCCGCCTTCGAGGTTCTGGATGATCTGCGGGCGCGACGACGAAATCACCGCCCCTTCGCCGCGCACAATTTCGTCCACCCAGGCATAGCTGGCCCAGATGATGAACACCCAGACCGATGCAGCACAAAGCCAGATCGTCAAAGACGGCCCTTTCAGATCGCGCGCCAGCTGCGCCGACAGATTGGTCGATTGGCTTGCCATCACGCGGCCCCCTGCCCGGCGCTGCGCAGGTGATCCAGAACCTGATCGCGCGGTCCGTCAATTGCCATGCGCCCATTGGCCAGGATCAGCGTGCGCGAAGCCAGCGACAGGATCGGCACCCGATGCGTCGCAATCACCGCGGTGCGCCCGTCCAGCCAGCTTTCCAGCCGCGAAATCAGGGTCTTTTCAAGCGTCTGATCCAGCGCCGCCGTGGGTTCATCCAGCAGGCAGATATCGGGATCCTGTAGCCAGAGCCGCGCCCAGCCGATGCTTTGACGCTGCCCCACGGACAGGCCCTCGCCACCATCCATGATGTCCAGATCCAGCCCTTTGGGGTGGCTTTTCACGTGTTGCCCCAGCCCGGCAAAATCCAGCGCCTCGAACAGGCGTTCATCGTCGCGCTCCAGCAGGTTGAGGTTCAGATTGTCGCGCAGTGTGCCATGGAACAGGCGCACATCCTGCCCCAGATAGCCGATGCGGCGACGCAGATCGCGGGGGTCGATCTGGGCCATTTCCGTACCGTCGATCAGGATCTTGCCGCTGGCGGGGGCGTAAAGCCCGGTCAGGGTTTTCAACAGTGTGGATTTGCCCGACCCGTTTGCGCCCAGAACAGCCACCGTCTGGCCCGGCTCGATCACCATCTGTTTCAGATCCAGCACCGCCGCGCCCTCGGGGTCATAGCGGTAGGTCGCATCGCGGATTTCATAGCGCCCGGTCAGGGTTTCGCGGCGCAGATAGGTCCGGCCCTCTTCGGCGTCCTGCGCAACAAAGGCGATGCTGTCCAACCCGTCAAGCGCGGCTTTCACATTGCCCCAGCGGGCCAGAATGCCCGACAGCTGGGTCAGCGGCGCCAGCGTGCGCGAGGTCAGGATGCCCGTGGCGATGATCGACCCCACAGTAAATTCGCCTGCAAAAACAAGGTAGGTACCAGTGATCACAGCGGCCACATAAGTGCCCTGCTGGATGCCCTGGCTCCAGAAAGTCAGGGTCGCGGCCAGCTTGCGCTGCTGCGAGGATTTCAACGCCTGAACGGCGGTCAGCTCTTCCCAATGGCGGGAAAACCGGTCTTCGCCGCGCTGGGTCTTGATCGTGTCCAGATCGGTCACGACCTCTTGCAAAAGGCGCGACTGGCGGGCCGATGCGCCCTGCATTTCCCGCGTCAGCCGGATCATGCGTTTCTGCAGGAAGAACCCCGGCACGACCATCAAAAGACCGCCCGCGATCAGCACCCAGACCACGCTGCCTGCGATGGACCAGACCAACGCGAGAAAGACAAAGATGAACGGAATATCGGCCAGCGCGCCCACGGTCGAGGCCGTAAAAAACTCGCGCACCGAGGAAAATTCGCGCATCGAGGAAAACAGCTGCGAAGGCGAGCGCCCCGGCAGGTCCGAGCGCATCCCCAAAAGGCGCTGCATCAGCAATTGCGACACGCCAAGGTCGATCTGTCGCCCCGCCCCGTCCAGCAATTGCGAGCGGGCGATCTTCAGAAAAGCCTCTAGCAGCAGGGCCAGCACCGCGCCCGCGGCCAGCACCCACAGGGTGGCTTCGGATTGGTGCGGGATCACGCGGTCATAGACCTGCAGCGAGAACAGCGCGACGGCGACGGCCAGCAGGTTGGCGACAAAACTGCCCAGCGCGACCTCGGCGAAATGGCGGCGAAAGCGGCCGAACTGGCCCCAGAACCAATGAGAGGTGTCGGCGACACTAGCATGGCTGCGGGACAGTTCTTCGACCGGGGCTTCGGCGCGCACGATCTGACCGGTGAAATAGGGACGGAATTCAGTCAGGGCCACACGCTGGCGATTGTCGGCCTCGGACGGTTCGTACAGCGTCAGGGCAAAATCGTCCTGCTCCAGAACCAGCACGACCTGACCGCCGCTCATCATGGCCAGTGCAGGCCAGGCGGTGGCATCCGGTTCGGGCGTGTCGTGAATTTCTGCCAGCAGGCCCCCGGCGCGCAGCCCTTCGCGCAGCGCATGGGCGTCATAGCTGTCATCGCAGCCGCAATTCTGAGTCAACGCTTCTAGCACGTCACCCTGACGCGCTTCGATCCCAAGCCGACCAGCCAGCACGCGGATCAGATCCGCGCGGTTTTTGGCGCGCTCTGAATGGCGCGGCGCACGGCGGGCGGCATTGGCCACCGCCCCGCCCGGCACGGCCTTCAGCATGGCGCGGGCCTTGCCCGCCAGACCCGAAATCGGTGTCGAGGTCAAATCTGCGCCCCTTCCGCAAGCGCCCCGCGCAGGCGCGCCAGTTCCAATTCGGCACGGGCAGCCTTGAATTTCAACTCTAGCTCGGTTTCCAGCGCGTTCGCATAGGTTTCATAGACACCGACCACATCCATGACCTGACGCTGCCCGCCTTCATACTGGGCGCGGAACAGGTCCAGGTTTTGCTTTGCCTGACGGGTCAGCACCACGGCCTCGGCTGCCTGGCGCTGATAGGCGGCGTATTGGCGTTGCTGCGCAGCGATCTCGCGATCTGCGACCTCGCGCGCCTCGGCCACTTTGCGATCTGCGATCTGCTTGCTGGCCTCAATCGCTTTCAGCTCGGCCATGGTGCCGAGGGAAAACAGCGAATCCGTTGTGACTTCCAGCCCGTAGCTGGGGCCGGACTGGCCGACACTGCCATTGGCCGCAAGGCCCGGCAGATGGCTGGCGCGAGCGATCTTGGCCTGTGCAATGGCGGTTTCACGTTCGGCGCGCGCGCGCAACACGCCCAGCGCCTCGCCAGCCGATGCATCGCGCAAGCCACCAAGGCCCGACACCGTGTCCAACGGCTGGGCCGACATGGCGTTGAGTTCCGCGAGGGCCGTGCCAGCGGCCTCTTGCGCCTCGCCTGCGCGGGCACGGATCGAGGCCAGTTTCTGACGCATCACATTCAGGTCGGACATGTTGGACACGCCCCCTTTGACGCGTTCATCCATCACCCATTCGAAATGGGCCATATCCTCCAGCGCGCGGCCCAAATGGGCGTTCAGCGCGCGGTTTTCCTGCGATTTCAAATACAAAGACAGGGCATCATAAACCCGATCATTGCCATCCTCGACCAGCGTGACAGCCGCCAGTTCCACATTGGCCTTGGCCAGATCGCGCTCGGCCTTTTTGCGGCCATTGTCGAAAATCACCTGATTGATCACCAGATCCGCAACAAAATCCCCCAACGAGGTCAGCGACACGCGCGGCCCGATCTTGGGCAGCCAGTTGCGTTTCGCCGCTTCGGCGCGCAGCTGGGCGACGCGCAGCTCGGCCTCCGCCACGCGGGCATCCGACGCAATCACCGAGGTCGCGATTTCGGAATAGGGTGTGCCTGCCTCCAGCACCGAGGGGCGCTGCTGCAGGGCATGAATGATCAAAGAGGCCTCGCCCGGTTTGACGACCGCCTTTTGGGTCTGCGCCCCCTGCCCCGCCTGCGCGGCCTCCTGAACAGCGGCGCTGTCCGGGCCCACATTGCGAAAGCGCGAGACAATGCCCCCGCCCGTATCCGTCATACATCCGGCCAGCATCGTCATCGCGATGCCAAGACCGATCGTCCGCCTGCTCAATGCCATTCGTGCCCCCGTTTCGGCGCGAGTTATGATTATCGGGATCCGGGGGCCGGTTCAGCCGGCCCTCCGGACGTTACACACAGGTCGTTTAGACCAAACCGTTGATATTGGTGATGTCGTCGTCGATCAGCAACGTCGCATCGCCCAGCGAGAACACATTGTAGGTTTCGCCATCCTGCACCGTGGTCCCTGCGCTTTGCGCGCCGGTGATGGTCACGCTGTCATCTGCGCCGCCTTCGACCACCAGCGTGTCCGAATTGCTGGACAGGGCGGTGATCTGGGCCTCGGTGATGGTCAGATGCGAATCCTCGGCAAAGTCGAGGTCGATGGTTTCCACCTGGAACTGCGACAGCGCCTGCGCCAGACCGTCGGTCATGGTCACATCGGAGGTCGCGGGATCATCCGTCACCAGATACGCGCCCGAGCTGTTGCCCGCTGTATCCGTTGCCATCAGCACCAGATGCGAACCATCTGCGACCTCATTGGCAAAGCTGTGATAGGTCAGGCCCAGCGCATCAATATCCACCGAAGTGTCGATGGCCACGTCCTGCACGGTCTCGCCGACCACATGGCCGATCTCGATGCTTGCATCCGAAATTTCAGTGCGGATCTCGTCGATTCCGGCATGGCTGCGGCCATACCCTTCCCAAGACGGAGTGTTCGGCGCATCGGTGTCGATGGTCAGTTGCTCGGTGATCGCGGTGGTGTTGCCTGCGGCGTCGGTTGCCTCGATCAGCACGGGGGCCTGCAGATCGCCGGTCGGGATGGATTCCGGCGGGATCGCCACCTGCCAACTGCCGCTGGGATCCACATGGGCCACATGGGCCACACCACCGATGGTCACGGTCACAGAAGACCCCGCCTCGACCTGACCGTTCAGGGTCACGCCCGAGGCGGCCTCGGCTGCGTTGATCACATTGTCGGCGGTGACCGGCAGGTCGGACATGTCCAGCGTGTTCACCAGCGTGTCAAAGACCAGCGTGATCTGCGTTTCCGCCGTGTTGCCCGCCAGATCGGTGGTCAGCACCTGCGCAGGCAGCGACACTTCGCCCGAGGGCAGCGCCGAAGCCGGAAGATCCACGCTCCAGTTGCCGGACGCATCCACGGTCGCGCCATAGGACATGCCGTCAAACACGATCTGGACCGAGCCACCCGGTTCGGTGGTGCCCTGCAGGGTCACGCCGTTTTGCGATTCCGCGTGGTTGATCACGTTGTCGCCTTCGATCGGATCGACCGAGGTGGCAAAGTTGCGCACTTCGGTGTCGATCCGCACGCTGTCGGTGCGGGTCAGGGTGTTGCCTGCCGTATCGGTGATCGTCGCGGTGATCTGGGCGGTATAGGTACCCGGAGCGACCTCATGCGCACCAAAAGGCGCAGTCCAGATGCCATTCGGCGCGGTCTGCACCGTGTGGCTGACACCATTCAGGGTGACAGTGACCATTTCGCCAGGGTTCGAGGTGCCGGTCAGAACCACACCATCCGAGGCCTCGGCAAAGTTGACCACATCGTCACCTTCGACCGGAGCCGGGCTGATGGTCAGGATGCCTGCATCGGTGTCGATGGACACTTGCTGGGTCAGGGTTTCGCTGTTGCCCGCCAGATCGGTGGACACGGCGGTCAGGGTTACGCTTTGCTCGCCCATGGGGATCTGCGCTGCGCTATAGGTCACGGTCCAGTTGCCGCTGGCATCGACACTGGCGGGCAGCGTCACCGTGCCCAGCGTCACCATGACAGTGCCACCCGGTTCCGTTGTCCCGGTCAGGGTCAGGCCCTGCTGGGCCTCTGCCGCGTTGACCACGCCATCGGCACCGCCGGGCTGCGAGGTCAGGCCAAAGTTGCGCACATACGTGTCGACATCCAGCGTGCTGCTGGCGGTGGCGGTGTTGCCCGCAAGGTCAGTGGCAATCGCAGTCACCGGCAGGGTGGTTTCGCCGGTGGGCACTTCGGCCGCACCCCAGCTGGCCTGCCAGCTGCCATCGCTGCCTGCGGTCACGGTCTTGCTGACCGCGCCCAGGGTCACAACCACGCTGGCCCCCGGTTCGGCATTGCCGGTCAGGGTCACGCCATCGCTGTGCTCTGCGGCATTGACCACACCGTCGGTTTCCACATTGGCGGTCATCACGCCCACATTGGTCGTGGTGTCGATGGCAATCGTGCCAATCGCGACCGAGCTGTTGCCCGCAATATCCGTCGCCGTGGCCGAAACCGCCAGCGAGGTTTCCCCTTCGGGCACAAGCGCCGTCGGGATGGTCACACTCCAATCGCCATTGGCGGCGACGGTGGCTGTCAGTTCAGTGCCTGCAACGGTGACAGACACCGACGAGCCCGGCTCGGCCGTGCCGGTCAGCAACACGCCGGGGGCGCGTTCAGAGGCATTGACCACGCCATCCGTGGCCACCGACCCGGTGTTCAGCGTCACCGAGACCTCGGTATCGACATTGAAATCATGAGTGGCGGTGACCGTGTTCCCGGCCAGATCGGTCGAGGAAATCAGCGCCTGCGTGGCATAGCTGCCCGCGGTCAGATCGCCGCTGCCGAAACTGACGCTCCAGTTGCCATTGGCATCAACCGTGGCCGGCAGCGTGACGCCACCGATGGTCACAGTGACAGTAGACCCCGCCTGCGTTGTCCCGGTCAGGGTCACGCCTGCATTCAGCTCGGCATCGCTGATCACATCATCGCCCGTCAGCGGGCCATTGCCCAGATTGACCACATTCACCGTGTCGATCTGCACATCCCAGCTGGCCGAGCTGCTGTTGCCTGCCTGGTCGACCGTGCTGGCCGTGATCGTGCCGGTATATTCCCCCGCAGCAAAATCGCCCTGCGACACCGACAGGCTCCAGCGCCCATCGGCACCGGTGGTCACCTGCTGGCTGACAGTGCCAAAGGACACGGTGACAACAGCACCGGGAGTCGAACTGCCGGTGATCTGGAACCCGCCCTCGGATTCGGACAGGTTGATCACATTGTCATCACCCACCGGATCAATCACCAGCGGATGCGGCACGGTGTCGATCACCACGGTTTCGGTGATCGTCGTGATGTTGTTAAAGCTGTCCTTGGCGGAGATCACCACGCTCTGAGTGTATTCCCCGGTCGGCATCACAGCCGGATCAAAGGTATAGGACCAGCTGCCATCGGGATTATCCACGGTCAACGACGTGCTGAAATCCCCGACCGAGATGGTCAGGACCGAGCCAACCTCGGCAGTGCCGTTGATCGTCACGCCGGTCTCGTACCCTTCGGCATTGAACAGATCGCCGGTGCTTTCAGTGCCGTTGGACACATCCAGCGCCGGAGGCGTGGTGTCGATGGTAAAAGACGGGCCGTCCAGAACAGTGATACGGCCATCCGGGTCTTCGACCGAAATCTGAATATCCTGATAATCGCCATCCTGCGGGAAATCATCGCCGGAAAACCGGATTTCCCAGCTGCGATCCTCGCCTGCGGGAATTTCGCGCGTGACGCCGTCAATCACAACCGTCACAACCGATCCAGGATTGGCCGTACCAGTGATCACAATTTCCTGCGTGTCGTCGCCGCCAATGTCATACTGACCATCCGGGTCGTCCACAGTGGGGGCCTGCCAGGACGGGCCATCGCCACCGCTTTCGCCATCACCGCTGCCCAGCAGCGCCAGCCCGGCCACACCAGCCGCAGCCGCAGCCGCACCAGAGGCCGCACCGCCCGCACCCAGCAGACCCAGACCGGCCAACATGCTGACCTCTTCGCCTTCGGGATCAAAGACCGGCACCTCTGCGACAACGCGCGGTTGGTCGATAAAAATCAGCTCGTCAGAGGGGCTCCATTTGCCCCAGGTCTCGGTCGGCCCATATTGCGCATACAGCGCGCCAGAGTCGCCATCGATCAGCGTCACTTCGTTCAGCGTGCCATCGGCAGACAGGAACAGGCGGTTTTCCTCTTCGCCCCCCGTGGCAAAATAGCCCTCAAGCACGATCACCTGGCCATCCGCCAGGGTCAGCAAAAGATCATCCGCCGCGCGGTCATAACTGCGCAGATCGCTTTGACGAAGATTGAGGGAAATATCGTTGCCCGCGCCCGCAGGGATCAGAAAATCCTGACCCTCACCAGCCACTGTGCCACGCTCTACAGTACCCGCACGCGTACGGATCACGAAATCAATCGCGCTCATAATTACACCGCTCTACCTCTGCGACAGCCCATTTTTGGGTCCGTCATTTTTGTTTTTCTGTGTCTGGCGTAACTTAATTTCGCCATTTTCGCCAGACTAAAATGGATAAGCCCCCCAGATCAGGGGGAAATCCGGTACGTCACCACCAAATCCGGCGCAAATTGCGGCCTGATTGTGGCATTCCCGCATCAATCAATTCTTAATCACTCTTGGAATAGGTCTGATCAGATTTATATCCCCGCCCTGATCCGGGCACCAAATTCTGCTCCCCACTCTGTGCTCTGTGCGCCGCACAGGCCTAAGCTGGGCGCGCATTGCAGGAACGGGCTTGACCGGATCGCTTGCATCAGCGATGCCGCGCCGGAACGTCGCGCATCCCCAACAACCGCCGGACTCCGGCCTTAATTCGCGCAGAATGCCGGGACAGGATGAGGATATGACCGCCTTGCCACATGAGTTTGACCCCTCGATCGAAGACCCGCGCGCCTTTCGCAGCGCGCTGGGGCGCTTTGGTACGGGCGTGACCGTGATCACCTGCGCCACCCCAACCGGCCCCATGGGCATCACCGCCAACAGCTTTTCCAGCCTGTCGCTGGATCCGCCGCTGGTCATGTGGGCCCCGGCCAAATCCTCTTCGCGCTACCCGTTTTTTGTGGCCGCAGAGCATTTCGCGATTCACGTCATGGGTGCCGAGCAAAGCGCCATGTCCACGGCCTTTGCCCGCGCGGCTGATCCGTTCGACCAGTTCAGCTGGCGCAACAACGCAGAAGGGGTGCCGGTTCTGGACGGCTGCCTCGCCCGATTCGAATGCCAGTCAGAAGCCACCCATGATGGCGGCGACCACGCCATTGTCCTAGGGCGGGTGCTGCGGGCCGCGATGCGCGACGGCGATCCCCTGCTGTTTTTTGGCGGCGCCTATGGCGGGTTTTCGGCGGGCGCATAAGACCCGCCCCACTCAGGACGCGCGCTTCAGCAAGTCGCGGATGATGGGCTCTTTGCGCGGCTGCTTGGTCAGACTCATCAACAGATCTGACAATTCCTGCTCGTTCACTTTGCGCGCGGCGGATTTGGGCGAAAACCAGCGGCGGGTGCGCTGGTTGCGCTCTTTCCAGTTGCGCTTCAGCTTTTCGACAATCATCGGGTAAACGCGCACCACGCAGGGGATGACTTTGCCGTCATTCATCACCTTGGTGTAGCGATAGGTGCCGATGCAGTCATGCGAAATATAGCCCTTGGCCCCGGCCTCTTCGAGCGCCTCGATTTCGGCGGCGGCCCAGGGTTTCTTGCCATCCATTTCCCAGCCTTTGGGCATGACCCAGCGCCCCGTACCGCGCGAGGTCACCATAAGGATCTGCAGATCCCCTTTTTCGTCCCAGCGCATGGGCAACGCGGCGATTTGTTCCCCGATTTCAGGCATTTCTGTTACGCACTCCCGTCACTCAACAAAGCACAAACAAAACATATCGGTTTGTCATTTTCGTAACAAAACCCATGCGGCTGTCACAAAAACGAAATGATTCTCTGCCAAGAAAAAGGCCGCGCTAGCCGGTTGGCTGCGCGGCCTGAATTTTGGCGGACCGAGGAGGATTCGAACCCCCGACCCCTTGATTCGTAGTCAAGTACTCTATCCAGCTGAGCTATCGGTCCGTGAGCGGTGATCTACCCCTCAGGCTGGGGGAGCGCAAGAGCCTTTTTCAAAAAAATCACTCTCTTTCGCCCATCGGCAAAGATATTCGGAAAACCGTCCCGGACTCGTCGCTGCGTTCCAGTTCCAGACAGCCGCCATGACCGCGGATCAGCTCGACCGCGATGGCCAGCCCCAGCCCGGTCCCTCCCTTGCGCGCGCCGCCCTGAAACGGCTGGAACAGATGTTCGCGCGCCTTGGCTGGCAGGCCAGGCCCGGTATCAGAGACACAGACGACCCATTGGTCATCCTCCACCCTGGCAGAAATATTGATTTCGCCGGGGCGCTGCGTCGCCGCGATGGCCTGACGCGCATTGCGCACCAGATTCGACAGAACGCGGAAAATCTGTTCGGGATCGCCGCGCAGCATCAAACTGGCTGGCACATCTTCGGACAGGCTGATTTCAGAGTCGCCGATGGCCAGTCTCTCTGCCTCCAGCACCTCCCCCGTCAGGGAACCCAGATTGAACAGGGTCAGTGTCGGCGCAGGTTCTTCGGCGCGACCAAAGGCCAGTGTGCTTTCGCACAAAGACACCGCCCGCGTGATCGAGTTCACCAGCTTCGGGGCCATGCGTTTGACCGTGGGATCCTCGGACATTTCGATGCGATCCGTGAACAGCTGCGCCGAGGTCAGGATATTGCGCAAATCATGGCTGACCCGCGCGACAGCGCCGCCCAGCTGGGCCAGACGCTCTTTCTGTTTCAGCGCCTGGGTCAGTTGTGTCTGCAGCGACAGCAGCGAATCTTCGGCCTCGCGCAGTTCCCGCACCCCGGCACTGGGCTGAATCACCCGCCGCGCGTCTTCGGGGGCCATGGCATAGGATTGCATATGCCCCACCACCCCTTTGATCGGTTTTACCAGCAAAACCCGCACGGCCAGGAACAACAGCCCAGCGGTAATGATGGAAATCACCGCAGAGAGCAGCAGAACGCGCAACCCATAGTCGATCATCGCCATGCGCAGCCCACCGGTTTCCAGCGTGACCTCGATCAGCTGGCCCGCATCGCGGAACGGGTGGCCGATGACACGCACCATATGGGCCTCGGGTTCGGACAGGCGATACATGGCGTCGCGAATCAATTGCCAGGCCGAAGCATCGCGCAGATCCACCGAATAGCTGGTTTCCTCTGGCATGGGCGAGGACAGCACCAGCTGGCGCATCTCGTCCCGGCGCAGCACCACATTATAGACGCCTGCATTGTCCAGCAGTTCGGCCTCTAGCTCGGGGCTGATCATGTCATCGGCCAGCAGCGCCAGCGAGGCGATCTGCGCCCGTTCCAGACGCGCCAGCAGGTAATCTTCGCGAAAGCGGGCGACGGAGGGCACAAAGATCAGCACCTCTGCCAGCATCACAAAGATTGTTGTCAGGATCAGGAAACGGCCTGAAAGAGAGTTAAGCATGTTGTCTCGCTCATCAGGGCAGGAACCGTTGCACCAGCCGAACCACTTTCTTGACCGTATCGTTTTCGAACAGTCTGGGGGTAAAATAGGCCCCGGCGGCGCGTTTGTTAACCTCTGCAATCGTAGGGTACGGCGCAACCATCGCAGAGACCTGTGCCATCTTTAGGCGATTTGCGATGGCCAGCGACCAGAGCGAGATCAGCTCCCCCGCCTGATACCCGGCGATAGAGGCCCCGACCGGGCGGCCTTTGACCACCATCACCTTGATCAGACCCTTGGTTTTGCGTTCCGCGATGGCGCGGTCGTTATGGGCAAATTCGAATCGCGCGACCTCCACCTTGCCCCCATATTGTGTGCGCGCCTGAGCTTCGGTCAGGCCGACCTGCGCCAGTTCGGGTTTGGTATAGGTTGCCCAGGGAATATGCGCGGTGGTTGCCTTGGACGGCAGGCCAAACAGGGCCGAGCGGATGATGATCCCGGCGTGATAGCCCGCCACATGGGTGAATTGCAGCCCGCCCGCCACGTCGCCAATCGCATAGACCTTGCGATTCGAGCTGCGCAGGCTGGCATCCACCTTGATCCCGGTTCGGGTGGTTTCGATGCCGGCGGCCTCAAGGTTCAGCTTGTCCATATTGGCGCGCCGTCCGACCGCCATCAGCAGGTGAGAGCCTTTGAAAACGCGCCCATCGCTGGTTTCGATCTCAATCGCGCCTGCCTCACCGCGGATTTCCTTGGCCAGCGCGTCTTCTTCGATGGCGATGCCTTCGTCCTTGAGCGTGTCCAGCACCACGGCGGCCATTTCCGGGTCATCCCGGCCCAGCGCCTTGGCGCCTTCGATCACAGTCACCTGACTGCCAAGACGGCGATGGGCCTGCGCCATTTCCAGCCCAATAGGCCCGGCGCCGATGATCAGCAGGTGATCCGGCTGATCGCGCAGCTGCCACAGGGTTTCGTTGGTCAGGTAGGGCACGCTGTCCAGCCCCGGAATGGGCGGCACCAGCGGGGAAGATCCGGTGGCAATCACAATGCGCCGCGCGGTGATGATGTCCTCACCCGCCTGCACTTCGGTCGGGGAAATAAAGCGCCCGTATTCGCGGATCACCTTGACCCCCAGCCCTTCGAATCGCTCCTGACTGTCGACCGGCGCGATTGTGGCGATGGTATCAGCCACATGATCCTGTGCAGCAGCGTAATCCACCTGCGGAGTAACCGGGGCGATGCCCATGGCCCGCCCTTCTGCGCGGGCATGGGCGGCGCTGGCGCTGGCAATCAGGGCCTTTGAGGGAACGCAGCCATAATTCAGGCAATCCCCGCCCATCTCATGCCCTTCCAGCAGGATGACATCCGCCCCCATCTGGACCGCGCCTGCCGCAACCGACAAACCACCAGAGCCAGCGCCAATGACCAAAAGATCCGTTTTCAATCGTGCCATGGTCAGCTCTCCTTATTTGCCGCGCAGGGCTTTGATCAGGATCGGCATGGCGGACAGCGCCGCAAGGCCAAGGATGGGACCGATCACATGAGGTTCGAAAATGATGCCCAGATCCGGGGTTTCGCCGCGGGCAAAAACTTCGCCAAGGCCAGCACCGACAGAAGTATAGACAACCGTGCCCGGAATGATCCCAAGGAAGGTCGAAATCACATAGCGGCGCAGCGGCACCTCAAGGAAAGCTGGCGCGAGATTGGCAATAAAGAATGGTACAACCGGCACAAGACGCATCAGGAACAGGGTAGACCACTGATTCTCATCGATCCCTTCCTTGATCTTTTTCAGCGCGCCTTCGCTGGTTTGCAGCTTTGCCCCCAGCTGCGCCCCCAGCCCCCAGCGCGCGGCCAGGAAAATCCCGGTGGCGCCGATGGTTGCAGCCGTGATGTTGAACAGCGCCCCAGGGAAGGTGGCAAACAGGAACCCTCCCGCCAGCGTCGCCGCCGTCGCGCCGGGCAAGGACAGCGCCACGATCAGAATATAGGCGACCATAAAGACACCCAATGTCAGCGCATAATTGGCATCGCGAAAGGCCAGCAGGGCCTCGCGATTGTCCCGCAGGGCCTCAAAGCTCAGATAATCGCGCAGGAACACCGCCCCCAGCACAGCCGCCGCCCCGATCGCAATCAAAGGCAGGTGGCGTTTCAATCCGCTGGCGGAAGTTTGGGTTGGGGGCATATCGGTCATATCACTCATGTTTCTGGCTTTCGGCTCTGTCATCATGCAGCAGAGATGCCCTCTGCTACAGCTCTGCAACAGGCCCCTCACGCCCGCTTGATCACTGGTGTATCGTTCTGTGAAGATTCGGCCCCTTCCTGACAGGGATGAAACATTTGCCGCACTCTAATGAAGGAAATGTTGCAATTCCCCTGCCAAGGGCGTTTGACATGCGCGCAATGCCCCCCTATAGCACGGGCTTCGAATACCACTGGTGCGGCGAATCCATCTGCCCGCCAACGCAACGGAGTAGACGCGATGAAACGCACCTTCCAGCCGTCGAACCTGGTTCGCAAGCGCCGCCACGGTTTCCGCGCACGTATGGCCAGCAAAGCTGGCCGCAAGATCCTGAATGCGCGCCGCGCCCGCGGTCGCAAGTCGCTGAGCGCCTAAGTTCAGATCTTGCCCCTGCCCTTCGATCAGAAGGTCAGCGATACATGAAAAGGCCGCCACGGACAATTCCGCGGCGGCTCTTTTCGGTTTGGCCTGAGTTCCTGACCTGATTTTGGTTTGGCACCAACGGCTGCACACCTCTGGCCACAAGACGGAGCAAAACATGCAGATCCTGCAAAAACGCAGTGATTTCCTGCTGGCAGCCCGCGCCGGGCGTGCCCCCTGCCCGGCCTTTCTGCTGCAGGCCCGCAAGCGGCGCAGCGGCGAGGCCGAAGGTCTGCGCGTAGGGTTCACCTGTTCCAAAAAGGTCGGCAATGCCGTGGCCCGCAACCGCGCCAAACGCCGTCTGCGCGAAATTGCCCGCGCCGTGCTGCCCGAGCTGGGACGCGACGGGTGGGATTATGTCCTGATTGGTCGCGCCGAGAAAACCGCCAGCCACGATTTCATCGCCCTGCAACAGGATTTGCGTCAGGCGCTTGAACGCGTTCATGGGAAATACGCAAAATGACCCCGCTGGCTCATATCGCCGCCCTGCCCGTGCGCGCCTATCGCCTGCTGTTTTCTCCCTGGGTCGGCCATGGGTGCCGTTATCAACCGACCTGTTCGGCCTATGCATTAGAAGCCCTTGAAAAACATGGCGCTTTCAAAGGCACATGGCTGACCATCCGGCGCATTGGCCGCTGCCATCCCCTTGGGGGATCAGGCATCGACAACGTGCCTGACTGACCTTCCCCAACCGCCAGCCCGCCCACAGGATCCGCCATGCTTGACGATCAGGACGACATTCACCCGCTCTTTCACGGAGCCCCCAAAACCACCGAGTTCAAGAAGCTCCGCAAGCGAATCGTACAAAATGTGCGCGAAGCGGTGGACCAATATAAAATGATCGAACCGGGCGGCAAATGGCTGGTTTGCCTGTCTGGCGGCAAGGACAGCTATACCCTGCTGGCCGTGCTACACGAATTGCAATGGCGCGGGTTGCTGCCGGTCGAGCTGGTCGCCTGCAATCTGGATCAGGGCCAGCCCGGTTTTCCTGCCACCGTCCTGCCAGAATTTCTGGAAAAGATGCAGGTGCCGCACCGGATCGAATATCAGGACACCTATTCGATTGTGATGGACAAGGTCCCGCAGGGCCGGACCTTTTGCGCGCTGTGTTCTCGCCTGCGCCGCGGCAACCTGTACCGAATCGCCCGCGAAGAAGGATGTACCGCAGTTGTTCTCGGCCATCATCGCGACGACATTCTGGAAACATTTTTCATGAATCTGTTCCATGGCGGGCGGCTCGCCACCATGCCGCCCAAACTGTTAAACGAAGAAGGCGACCTGTTTGTATATCGCCCCCTCGCCCATGTGGCCGAGGCCGATTGCGACCGGTTTGCCAAGGCGATGAACTACCCGATCATACCCTGTGATCTGTGCGGCAGCCAGGACGGGCTGCAGCGCCAGCAGGTCAAGCAAATCCTTGATGGATGGGAAAAAAACAGCCCCGGCCGTCGCCAGGTGATGTTCCGTTCGCTGATGAATATCCGCCCCTCGCATATGCTGGATCCTAAACTGTTCGATTTCACCGCTTTGACCCGACAGGTTAAGGAAGGTGTCGAAAATTCGCCCGAATTTGACCACAGCCGTTAAGGCCCGAGTTACCCCTTTGTCCTAGCGTCTGATCCGTCCGGTACGGAAAGGAAGTCCGATGAAGGCTGTGGTGATTGCCCGGTTTGGTGAATTGAAATCGACCCTGCGGCGCGGGATGCGTGGCCCTCAGGCGCTTGCCTTTCTTCCCGCATTGGCGCTGGCAGCGTTTTGGCTGGGCGGGGAGGCGATGTTGATCATCGTCGCACTGGGCCTGCCCTTGCTGCTTGTGTCGCTTGGCGAATTCGGCGACCGCCGCCCGAACCGCGACACGCCGCTGCAACAATCGGATGTGGTCAATGCCTCGGGCGCAACGGCCCTGTGCGAAAAAATCCTGAATGACGCGCGCGAGGCAAATCTCAGCACGGCCTGTTTCCAATTCGAAGTCGAAGGGCTGGAGGAAATCGCGCAACGTGCCGGCGAAAACACCGCCGATGCATTGCGCGAACTGACCCTGACCCGGATTCGCAACACGTTGCGCAGCGATGATCAGGCTTTTCGCCTGTCGGATACCCGCTATGTGGCCATGGTCGCTCCGGCCATGAAACTGGATTTGGAATCGCTGTTGCAATTGGCCACGCGCCTGCAAAGCGCCTTGGAAGAGCCGGCCTCCTTCGACAACGCCATGCGCTTTCTTTCGGTCTCTATCGGTTTCTGCGGCAGTCAGCGGCTGAAAGCCGGCACCACCGGCGATGACCTTTTCGAAGCCGCGCAAATCGCCCTGGCTGAGGCGGTGGTCAACGGCCCTTCTGCGATCCGCGCATGGTCCGAAAATATGCGCGCGGCGCATCAGGCCCAAAAATCTCTTCAGAATGAGGTGGATAAGGCCCTGGACAACGGCCAAATCCAGCCCTGGTTCCAACCTCAGGTATGCACCTCTACAGGCAAGATCAGCGGCGTCGAAGCCCTCGCCCGCTGGATCCACCCGGATCGCGGCATCGTGCCCCCCGCCCATTTTCTGCGCTGTCTGGAAGAGGCAGGCCGCATGGACCGCCTGAACGAAGTCATTCTGCAACATTCCATGACCGCCCTGCGCAGCTGGGATCAGCAAGGCCTGGAAATCCCCCGCGTATCGGTCAACTTTTCCGAGGTCGAACTGCGCGATCCCCGTCTTGTGGAACGCATTCAATGGGAACTGGACCGGTTCGGTCTGACCGCTCCGCGCCTGGGGATCGAGGTGCTGGAAACCGTCATTGCCGAAGCTCCAGAAGGCATTGTCGCACGCAATATCGTTGCACTGGGCGAATTGGGGGCTCAAATTGACCTTGATGATTTTGGCACTGGCCACGCCTCTCTGAACGCCCTGCGCCGCTTCCGCGTGCACCGTCTGAAAATCGACCGCAGCTTTGTCACCCGGATTGATCGCGACGAAGATCAGCACCGTATGCTGGCCGCCGTACTCGGGATGGCGGATAGGCTGGGCCTGGAAACCCTTGCGGAAGGGGTGGAAAGCGTCGGGGAACACGCTCTTCTGGCTCAGCTTGGCTGTGATCATGTACAGGGTTTTGGCATCGCACGCCCGATGCCTGCGGATCAAATCGTGGAATGGGCCGCAGAATATACCCGTAAAATCGCCGACACACAGATATTGGGCCGCAAATCTGGATAAGAGCAGACCACGGGGCACCTGCGGCAAATGGCGAAAAGCCGCATCATTTCAGCGAAAAGCGCCCCGGCTTGCCCCTCATCCCCCTGCAAAACAGGCGAATCCGCTTGACCTTTGAGGCCGGGAACGATTGAACCCGGCTAACTCTGAAAAGACAAAGGCGGCGGTCCCCATGGACGATCAGAACAAGAACCTCATTCTCGCAACCGCGTTGAGCTTTGCGGTCATCCTGGTCTGGTTCCTCCTGTTTCCACCACCCGAAGAGCTGCCGCAGGATCCGAACGCCACCGCATTGACCGAACCTGCACTGAACCAGGCGGCCGGTGTGGCCAGCGCCCCCGCTGCAGCCTCTGGCGGAACCGCCACTGCCAGCGCCGAAACGACGGACGCGCCGCGCATCTCGCTGGAGACCAACCGTCTTGAAGGCTCCATCTCCCTTGTGGGCGGTCGCATCGATGATCTGCGCCTGAAAGACTACCGCGTTTCGCTAGAAGACGACGCAGACATCGTCCGTGTGCTTGACCCTGTGGGCGGCGTGACACCGCATTACGCGCTGTTCGGTTGGGCCCCCGGCACCGGCCTCTCGCTGGAGGACGTGCCAGGCGCAAACACCCTGTGGACCGTCGATAGCGGCGAAACCCTTTCGGTTGACACCCCTGTGACACTCAGCTGGCAAAGCCCTGCAGGCCTGATCTTCCGCCGTGTCATTTCAGTTGATGAAAATTTCATGTTCACCGTGATGCAATCGGTGGAAAATACCGGTGGCACCACCGTATCCATGGCTCCCTATGGCGTTCTTGCACGTCATGGCCAACCTGCCGATCTGAAAAACTTTTTCATTCTGCATGAAGGTGCCATAGCAATGGCGGACGGTACCCTGGAAGAAATCGACTATGATGACATGGAAGATTTCACGGTTGTGCCGTCCGAAGGCGCACGTGCCGATGTCACCCAGGTCGAGGCCAATGGCTGGATCGGTTTCACCGACCATTACTGGATGACCGCTCTCATCCCCACACCCGGCAATGGCTACAAACAGGTTGCGAAATTCGACGACCGCCGCGGCATTTACCAAACTGAAACCGTCATGCCGACGCTGCAGCTGGCAGCAGGCGAAAGCACAGAGGTGACAACCCAGCTTTTTGCAGGTGCAAAGGAATGGGACACCATCCGCACCTATGAAAACGCCGGGATCCAGGGGTTTCTGGATTCAATCGACTGGGGCTGGTTTTTCTTCCTGACCAAACCGATCTTTGCTGTGCTGCATTGGCTGAATGCCGCCATCGGCAATATGGGTGTGGCGATCATCGCCCTGACCCTGCTGATCAAGGCAATCCTCTTCCCGCTGGCCTATAAATCCTATGCCTCCATGGCAAAGATGAAAGAGCTGCAGCCGGAAATGGAAAAGCTGAAAGAGCGCGCAGGCGACGACCGCCAGAAGCTCCAGCAGGAAATGATGGCGCTGTATAAGAAGGAAAAGGTCAACCCGGCCGCCGGCTGTCTGCCGATCCTGATGCAGATCCCGATCTTTTTCTCGCTGTACAAAGTGATCTTCGTCACGCTGGAACTGCGCCACGCTGATTTCTTTGGCCCGTTCCGCGACCTGAGCGCGCCGGACCCGACCTCGATCATGAACCTGTTCGGCCTGCTGCCCTGGGCCAGCCCCGAACCGGGTTCGATCATGGCGCTGGTGTTCATCGGCATCCTGCCGCTTCTGCTGGGTATCTCCATGTTCCTGCAGCAAAAACTGAACCCCGCGCCGACGGATCCGACACAGGCGATGATCTTTGCCTGGATGCCTTGGGTGTTCATGTTCATGCTGGGTGGGTTCGCCAGCGGGCTGGTGGTGTACTGGATCGCAAACAACACGATCACCTTTGCACAGCAGTATCTGATCATGCGCCGCCACGGATATAAGCCTGATATTCTTGGGAATATTCGCGGCAAGAATGCCCCGGCTGGCAAAAAATGACAGCGAGCGTCACAGAAATATGGCGCTTTCCAATCAAAAGCCACGGGCGGGAAACCCTGCCCGAGGTCACTCTGGAGGCCGGCAAACCCCTGCCTTGGGATCGCATCTGGGCCGTTGCACATGAATTGTCCGATGCGGATGGCAGCCAATGGGCGCCCTGCAGCGCCTTTTCCCGCATTGCCAAAGCCGAAGGCCTGGGCGCAATTTCCGCCAAGCTGGATGAAACGACCGCGACCGTCACTCTGACCCATCCCGACCGTGACCCGCTCACCCTACGCCCCGATGACGAGGGCGATAAGCTGATCGCCTGGGCCGGGGGCTTTATCCCGGCGAATCGCGCGCAATCCGCGCGTGTCCTGCGCTGCGCAACCGGCGGGTTCACCGACAGCGATTTTCCCTCGATCACGCTGTGCAATATGTCCAGCCACCGCGCGGTGGAACAGCGGGTTGGTCGGCCTTTGTCAAACCTGCGCTGGCGTGGCAATATCTGGTTTGATGGGGCTGCGCCCTGGGAAGAATTCGACTGGATCGACAAAGATATACGCATTGGCGAGGCGGTGCTGCGCCCGATTGAGCGCACAGACCGCTGCCTTGCGACACATACCAACCCCGATACCGGCACCCGCGATGAAAACATTCTAAGCGCGCTGGACAGCTGGGGACACCGCGATTTTTCGGTCCGTGCCATCGTGATCGAACCTGGCCGCGTTGCCCTTGGCGACACGATAAAGAGAGCCTGATGCAACTGCCCTTTCCCCTGGCCGAAGAGCCTGATCCCAGCGCGATCGAAGCCGCGCGCAAATTGTTCGCCGGCGAGGTCGATTTTCTGAAAGGCGTGGTCGCCATGAACGGCCTGCCCCCGGATGATCGGGCCGAGGTCTGTTTTGCCGGGCGCTCGAATGTCGGGAAATCAAGCCTGATCAACGCCTTGACCAACCGCAAAGGGCTGGCCCGCGCCTCAAACACGCCGGGCCGCACGCAGGAAATCAACTTTTTCACCCTGGGTGAAGAACGCTATCTGGTCGATCTGCCCGGCTATGGCTTTGCCAATGCGCCGCTGTCGGTGGTCGAAAAATGGCAGCGCCTGCTGAAACAATACCTGTCGGGCCGGGCCAATCTGCGCCGTGCTTTTGTTCTGGTGGATCACCGCCACGGGATCAAAGATGTCGATGACGAAATCATGACCCTGCTGGACCGCTCTGCCGTGACCTTTCAGGTTGTTCTGACAAAGCAGGACAAGGTGAAGGAAAAGGACCGCGCCCGCGTGCTGGAACAGGTGCGTGAAAAGCTGGCCAAGCACCCGGCCGCCTATCCTGAACTGATCGTCACCAGCAGCGAAAAGGGGGATGGCATCGCCCTGCTGCGCTCTGTCATTGCCTCACTGGCCTGACCCCTCAGATCTGACGGTCTTATTCGGGCCTAGCATTCAGCAGCGCGGCGGGGCAAAAAGGCCCAACCCAAGCCGTTGGATCCGAAGAATGAGAAAGCAAAGCATGGACCGCTCCTGGATTGCCACCGCCCGGACTCTGTCCGAGGCCCTGCCCTATCTGCAACGCTATACCGGTGCCGTTGTCGTCGTGAAATTCGGCGGCAACGCCATGGGCGATGATGCCGCTATGGCCGAGTTCGCCCGTGACATTGTGCTGATGCGACAGGTCGGTGTGAACCCGGTTGTGGTGCATGGCGGCGGTCCGATGATCAACGAGATGCTGGACCGGCTGAACATCGAATCCTCCTTTGTGCGCGGCAAGCGTGTGACCGATGAAAAGGTCGTCGAAGTGGTCGAGATGGTGCTGACGGGGCGCGTCAACAAACGCATCGTCAACGCGATCATGGATCAGGGCGGGCGGGCTGTCGGCCTGTCGGGCAAGGATGATAACCTGATGGTTTGCGCGCCAGACAACCCAGAGCTGGGCTTTGTCGGGCGTCCCGAGCATATGAATGTGCAGGTGCTTGAGGATCTGTTTGCTGCGGGCATCATTCCCGTCGTGGCCCCAGTTGGGGCGGGGCTGGAGGCCAACCAGACCTATAACGTCAATGGTGACACCGCCGCCGGGGCCATTGCCGGCGCGCTCAAGGCCGATCGCCTGCTGCTGCTGACCGATGTGCAGGGCGTCAAAGATGCCGAAGGCGAGGTTGTGACCGAGCTGACCCCCGAAGAGGTTCGCCGCATGACCACGGATGGTGTGATCGCCGGGGGCATGATCCCGAAAACCGAAACCGCGCTGAAAGCCATCGAACAGGGCGTGCGTGGTGTGGTGATCATTGACGGGCGTGTGCCCAATGCCTGCCTGCTGGAACTGTTCACGGAACATGGCTCTGGTTCGCTGATCCGCCCGGCGGATTTACCCCCACGGGACGACTGATGGACCGGGCCGCAGCCGAGCGCGATGCCGCGCGGCGCGGCCTGCGCCTGCGTGGCGCGCTGTCCCCCCAGACCTTGGATGGCCTGCCGGGTGACACGCAAACCGTTTTGCTGTTGGGCCCGGATGAACCGAGGTTCTGGCCGATCTTTTCCAGTTCCGAGGAATTTGCCGATGGCGCGCCCGACCCGCTGGATCGCTGGTCCAAGCGCGTCCTTGGCGAGCTGGCGACCGCCTGGGGCGGCAGCGCCATCTTTCCCTCGGATGGCCCGCCCTATCCGCCCTTTTTGCACTGGGCGCGTGACAGTGGCGAAAGCTGGGACTCCCCTGTTGGCCTGATGGTCCACAAGGATGCTGGCCTGTTCATAAGCTATCGTGGCGCGATTGCCCTGCCAGAGCAGATTGCGCTGCCCCAACCGGCTCAGCCCCCCTGCCCCAGCTGCGCTGCCCCCTGTCTGACCAGCTGCCCGGTGGATGCGCTGAATGCCAGCAAGTCCTACGATGTCGACGCCTGCAAAACCCATATGCGCAGCGCGGCGGGCGCGGCCTGCCGCGAGGGCTGTCTTGTCAGGCTGGCCTGCCCAGCCAAAGCGCCAGAGTTCGAGCGCCTGCCAGTGCAATCCGCCTTTCACAATGCCGCCTTTCTTGGCGAGGAGTTCCCATGAAACGCTTGATCCTGATGCGCCACGCAAAATCGGATTGGTCTCAGGATCTGGATGATCATGACCGACCGCTGAATGCGCGCGGCCAAAGCTCGGCACAGGCGCTGGGACAATGGTTGCGCGACACAGGGCATCTGCCGGATCAAATCCTGTGTTCCTCGGCGGCACGCACCCAGGAAACCTGTGCGCTGTTACAATTGGAGAATGCGCTGCAGCCGGAACCGGAGCTGTATCTGGCCGCTCCGCATGATATGTTGCGCATCTTGCACGGGGCCCAGGGCGATCGGGTTCTGATGCTGGGTCATAATCCCGGCATCGCCATGCTGGCAGAGCATCTGGTCGAGACAGCCCCAGAACACGCGCGCTTTCGCGACTATCCGACAGGCGCAACGCTGGTGGTGGCGTTCAATATAGCCGATTGGAAAGACACAAAGCCCGGCACGGGCCGGGCTTTGGACTTTGTTGTTCCTCGAGAGCTGGCGTGACCAAATCCCTCCCCAGAGGGATTTGAAATTCCTGTTCAGGAATTTGGCCGCGCTCAGTGGCCGAGGATCTGGCTGAGGAACAGCTTGGTGCGCTCGTTCTGCGGATTGTCAAAGAACGCTTCGGGTTCGTTCTGTTCGACGATCTGCCCCTGATCCATAAAGATCACGCGGTTGGCCACCTGACGGGCAAAGCCCATCTCGTGGGTCACACACAGCATGGTCATGCCTTCTTCGGCCAGTTCGACCATGGTATCCAGCACTTCCTTGATCATTTCGGGATCCAGCGCCGAGGTCGGTTCGTCAAACAGCATGATCCGCGGCTTCATGCACAGCGACCGGGCAATCGCCACACGCTGCTGCTGACCACCGGACAGCTGACCGGGATACTTGTTCGCCTGATCCGGGATCTTCACCTTTTCCAGGAAATGCATCGCCGTTTCGATGGCTTCTTTCTTGGGTGTCTTGCGCACCCAGATCGGGGCCAGCGTACAGTTTTCAAGGATCGTCAGATGCGGGAACAGGTTGAAGTGCTGAAAGCACATGCCAACCTCGGACCGGATCTTGTCGATATTCTTGATATCCGACGACAGCAGCGTGCCATCCACGGTGATCCGCCCCTGCTGGTGTTCCTCCAGCGCGTTGATGCAGCGGATCAGCGTGGATTTCCCCGAGCCCGAAGGCCCGGCGATGACGATCCGTTCACCCTGATACACCGTCAGGTCAATGTCGCGCAGCACGTGGAACGTACCGTACCATTTGTTCATGTTTTCGATGGTGATCGCGACTTCGTCGGAAACTTGCATTTGAGTGGCTTGAGACATGTATCAGCCCTCCCTTAACGATGATCGGTGCGGAGCTGACGCTCCAGCCATTGCGAATATTGCGAGATGGAGTAGCAGACGATGAAGAACACCATCACGGCAAAGCCCCACAGCTCCCAATAGACGCCGTTCCATTCGGTGGCGGCCAGGATCGGACCACGGATCATGCCGACCAGGTCGAACATCGAGATCACCGAGACCAGGGTTGTGTCCTTGAACAGGCCCACGGCCACGTTCACGATGCCCGGGATCGAGATCTTGAGCGCCTGCGGCATGATGATCAGGCGCATGGCTTGCGCGTAATCCAGACCCAGGCTGTCTGCGGCCTCGTACTGGCCTTTCGGCAGCGCGGCCAGCCCGCCCCGGATCACCTCGGCGATATAGGCCGAGCTGAACATGGTCATCATGATGATCACCCGCAGAACCAGATCGAAATTCGTGCCCGGCGGCAAGAAATAGGCCAGAACCACATTTGCCACGAACAGCAATGTGATCAGCGGCACACCCCGGATAAATTCGATAAAGACCACGCAGATCCATTTGATGATCGGCATCGAAGACTGACGCCCCAGCGCCAGCAAAATGCCCAGCGGCAGCGACAGCGACACGCAGACCACGCCAAGGATCATGTTCAGCATATAGCCGCCCAGATCCCGCGAGGGCACGGGCTCTAAACCGATCCTGCCTTCTTCCGCAAAGAAATTGCGGCGCAACTGGTGAGCATCCTCAACACGTTTCACGGCATCATCATATGATACAGCCAATTCGGGAGTGACCGGGAAAATATCGCCATAGAACGGCAGGGTACGATACGCCCATCCGACCTCAGCAGAGATCAGGCTCAGGGCATCTTCTGACGTGCTGAGAAGATCATCCAGGCGGTGCAAATCGTCCCTAGCCTCTTCGGACATACGGGTCTCAGCGATCACAACTTCAGCACTGTACAGTGCTGGCCCCAACATCACAGCCCATGCGATCACAGCAGCGACTATTGCAGCGACCAGTCCCAGAACAAAACTATCCGCAACCACCCGACGATATGCGAGATAGGCAACCAACACACCGATAAGCACAAAAAGAGGCACAAGGATCGTGCCGCCCCAGATCAGCCAGAAGGCGATGAACGGGTACAGCCCGGTAAAGATCAGCAGCTTGCGCGGAACCATGGGGAACAGCACCGGCGCCAGTGCTGCAAACAGCAGCACAAAGGCCAGGATCAGCCGCCAATAGCCGTCCTCGGGGTATTTGAACCCGAACAGCAGCTGGTTCCAGCGTTCCGTCAGGACCGAAAAACAGCCCGCCGTCGCACCGTCCAGCACCTCGCGGCATTCCGCCAGCGACGACGTGGTCCACACCCCACCAAACAGCCAGGGCAGGAAGCCCGACATCAGGCGGTAGATGATGATCAGGGCGACCACCGTCAGGATCGAATTGAACCAGCCATTGAACAGGTTCTCGCGCAGCCATTTGACCAGACCTGCCTGCGAGGCCGGCGGAGCCTGTTCGGGCAGCATCTCGGTGCGCACAAAAGAGAGATCGTCAGATTTGCTCATCTCAGCGCTCCTTCAGCTTTACGGAATTGTTGTACACATTCATCAGTGCCGAAATCGACAGGCTGATCGTGAGGTAGAACAGCATCAGCAGCAGCACGCATTCGATGGCGCGGCCGGTCTGGTTCAGCGTGATGCCGCCCAGCGTACCGGTCAGGTCCATATAGCCCACCGCGATGGCCAGCGACGAATTCTTGGTCAGGTTCAGATAATGCGAAATCAGCGGTGGGATGATCACGCGCAGCGCCTGCGGCAGAACCACAAGGTTCATGATCCGCCCCGGACGCAGACCCAGCGAGGCCGCGGCCTCGGTCTGGCCTTTGGAAATCGCAAGGATCCCCGCGCGCACGTTTTCTGCAATGAAAGCAGCAGTATAGATCGCCAGCGCAAAGGTCAGTGCAATGAACGAGTTCCGCGCATAGATGCCCCCTTTAAAGTTAAACCCCTTCAGTTCCGGGATGTCCCAGGCCAGCCCCATCACAAGGCTCGCCAGGATCAGCGGCACGACCCAGATGCCCAGCGAAATCAGCCCGGTCTTGGGCCGGTCGCCCGTGGCTTCCTGCGTGGCAGAGGCCCATTTTCCCAGGGCCCGCGTGGCAAACAGGCTACCAATCAGCAGGCCAATGATGATCAGCCAACCAGTCGCGCCCGTGGCCCAGGCTGCCGTAAAATGCGGCCCCGGCAGGTAGAACCCGCGCCCGGTAAAGGCAAACAGATCCAGGAACATCGACGCTTCGGCATTGTCACCGCGAAAGGCGCGCGGCTGCGGCAGCACCGCGACAAACACCGCCATCACCATAAGAATCCAGATCAACACCGGCACGTTGCGAAAGATTTCGACATAGACGCCCATCAGCCGCGACACCAGCCAGTTGTTGGACAGGCGCAGCACACCGACCACAACGCCGATCACAGTTGCCAGCAAACAGCCGACCACCGCCACCAAAAGCGTGTTCAGCACCCCAACAATAGAGGCCCGCAAATGCGAGGACTGGCTGGTATAGTCGATCAGACGCTGGTTGATGTCATACCCGGCAGGTTCGCCGAGAAATTCATAAGAAATGTTCAGACCCGCCGCAGCAAGGTTCTGGAACAGGTTGTTCAACAGATACCCAAAGGCTGCGATCAGGACGATCAGCGCGATAAACTGGAATGTATAGGAACGATAGCGCGTGTCGTTGATCAGCTGCGACAGCCGAAACGACCCGACCGGAGGATCGGAGAGCGATGACATGAATGTATCCCTGGTTGGTCCGCATTTTTGTTTTCGGCTCTTGGCGGTTTGCCCGCTCTCATGGCCCATGCGGAGATCTTATGCGGGAAAGGGCGCGATCCTGCCGCGCCCTTTCCATAGGTCTTAGCGGAACGGCGGGCTGTACATCAGGCCACCATCGGTCCACTGCGCGTTCAGACCACGCGACAGGCCGATCGGGGTGTTCTCGCCAATGTTCTTTTCGAACACTTCACCATAGTTGCCGCCAGCAGCGACAGCACGGGCTGCCCAGTCGGCATCCAGACCCAGCATTTCGCCCAGCGAGCCTTCGGTGCCCAGCAGACGGTTGATTTCCGGGTTGCCGGTGCCGCCCTTCAGCTCTTCGATATTGGCCGAGGTGATACCCAGCTCTTCGGCTGCGATCAGGGCGTTCAGGGTCCAGCGGACAATATCACCCCAGTCGTTGTCGCCATGGCGAACCAGCGGGCCCAGCGGCTCTTTGGAGATGATTTCAGGCAGAACCACGTGATCACCGGGGTTTTCAAAGGCAGCGCGGGTCGCGGCCAGGCCCGACGCGTCGGTGGTGTAGACGTCGCAGGCACCTTCCAGGTACAGCGGCTGGGCCTCAGCGTTGGTTTCGATCGGAACCGGCTCATAGCTGATGTTGTTGGCACGGAAGAAATCCGCCAGGTTCAGCTCGGTGGTGGTGCCGGTCTGGATGCAGACAGTCGCGCCGTCCAGTTCCTTGGCCGAGCTCACGCCCAGTTCCTTGGGCACCATAAAGCCCTGACCATCGTAATAGTTGATGCCGACAAATTCGAATTTCAGGTCGACATCGCGCGAAAAGGTCCAGGTCGTGTTGCGCGCCAGCATGTCGATCTCACCGGACGCCAGCGCGGTGAAACGCGTCTTGCCAGTGGTGGGCACGAATTCAACAGCAGCCGGATCCCCAAGCACAGCGGCAGCAACAGCACGGCAGACACCAACGTCAAACCCCTGCCATTCGCCATTGGCGTCAGGCGCAGCAAAACCAACCAGACCGGTGGTCACGCCGCAGTTCAGTTTGCCACGCGCTTTGACATCGTCAAGCGTACCAGCAAAGCCAGCGGACGCGGCCAGACCAGCAACAGTCAGCGCGCCAAAGAGAACGGTTTTCTTCATTTTTACCTCTTCCTGTTTCCGCCATCGAGGGCGGTTTTTAATTGCCCATTTTTTGGGCACTCAGGTCGATATCGGGTCCTGTCCCGATGATCACCATGAAAGAGTTTGGGCGGATTTCGGCCTATCCGTCAACCCGCAGCCCGGATCTAACAAGTATAGTTCGCACAGTTGACCAAAGGTAAGGCGCCGTTTCAGGCAGCGATACTCGCCATATGGTAGAACATTGCCGCGTGGTTAAATTCCTTTTGCTTGTACTGCGCGATGCGGCTGGCCTCTTCGTCCACGCCCCATTGCTCTTCCTGCCAGGTCTCATCGACGCGCGACAATGCCCAGATGTCCTCGGCAGGGGCCCATCCATGGGCAGCAGCAAAGCCCAGAATCAACGACCCGCTCATGGACACGAGATCGTGAAAAGCGGCCAGCTGAAAATTGGACAAGCCATGGACCTGACGCGATAAATTCGCCACGGCCTCTGCAGATTGCGGCGCGTGAATCACCCCCTGACGTGGCTCCAGACGCGCATTCAACGCCTCTGCCGCCCAGTCCAGAACCGGATCCCAGCGCGCGGCCTGACGCTGGACCAGCGCCTGCGGAGAATCAGCGCGGTAGCACAGCAGGTCGCTGTCGCCATATTCCGCCAGCATATCCGCGACCTCAGCGTGCTGTGTGGCGACCTTGTCCAACGCAGAGTTTGACGTTTTGGTAAACGGCATCGTGGTCGGGTCGATCTTTTCGCCCTGCGCGTCCCATTCCTGCGCAATTTGTTCCGCAAGCGCGCGGGTCGGCACCACAAGCGGGGTTTTCGCCGGGGTTTTGATCCCCCGCCCATCCAGCACAACGGCAAACCCGTCCTGTTGTTCAGAAATACCCGCCTCTTTCCAGAAACGCTTCATGGCCCATTCGCTCATGCCCTGCCCTCCAGCACGTCTAAAATCGCGATCTCCAGCGCCGCCGCATCAGACACGACCCGCGCCGCCCGGTGCAGCGCCGACGCATCGTGATAGCCCCAGGTCACACCGATGAACGGCACCCCGGCGGCCTGCGCCATGTCCATGTCATAGGTCGTGTCGCCAATCATCACGGCCTGCTCCGCCTCCAGCCCCGCCGCGTCCAGTGCCGCGTATAGCATCGCAGGATGGGGTTTGCTGGGATGGGTGTCCGCGACCTGTGTGGTCACAAAAAGCCGCGTGATCCCGTGGCTGTGCAACAGCGCATCCAGCCCGCGACGGGATTTGCCGGTGGCAATGCCCAGCAGGATGTCATCCTGCCCGTGCAGCCGATCCAGCACCTCGCGCAAACCGGGATAGAGCGGCGATCCCTCGGCCCCGGTCTGTCGTCGCAGCGTGGCGTAACGCTGTTTATAGGCCTCGACCATGCGGGCCTGCGTTGCGCTGTCCTGATTCGGTGCCAGCCGCGCCATGGCTTCGGGCAACGACAGGCCGACAATCGACAGCACCGTGTCGCGCTCTGGCACTGGCATTCCCGCCAGGTCAAACGCGGCCTGCATCGCCCCCAAAATATCCGCCTGGCTGTCGACCAGCGTGCCATCCACGTCGAAAATGACCAGTTTCAGATCGCTCATGCCCGGCGCGCCTTAATGCAGGCTTTCAAACGGATCTTCGTCGGCAAAACTTTCCTCCCAGCCCAGCGTGTCCCAGCTATGGGCCATGTGCTCGGGCAGAGGCGCGGTGATCGAGATCGTCTTGCCCGTCACCGGGTGTTCAAACCGCATCATCCGCGCATGCAGGTGCAGTTTCTTGGAAATCATCCCGCCCAGCTGTGCGCCCCAGCCATCGCCAAGGTTTTCCTGACCAGAACCGCCATATTTGCCGTCGCCAATGATCGGATGACCGATCTCGGCCATATGGGCGCGCAGCTGATGCGTGCGCCCGGTCAGCGGCTCCATCGCCACCCAAGAGGCCCGGCTGGCGACGCGATAAAGCGTGGCATAAAGCGTATGCGCGCGTTTCGCGCCCGGCGTGCTGTCAATGTCGCGCGGATGCAGGGCGATCATCTTTTCACCCTCGCCATGGCGGCCATGGCCGGGGGCCTTGACCAGACCAAAACGGATTTCGCCCAGATAAGGCGTCGGCACACCCGCCACCAGCGACCAGTAGATCTTGCGCGTCTGTTTGTGGCGGATCACGGCGGTCAGCGCGCGGGCCATCTGCTGCGTGCGCGCCAGCAGCAGCACGCCGGATGTGTCCTTGTCCAGGCGATGCACAAGGCGGGGCTTTTCCTCGAACCCGAATTTCAGCGCCTCGGCCAGACCGTCCACATGGCGGGTCTGTTTGCTGCCCCCCTGTGTCGGCAGGCCAGGCGGTTTGTTCAGCGCGATGATGTGATCATCCTTGTAGATCACGCAGTTGCGGATCATCTCGGCATCGGCATCAGTGACCGACGGTTTGGGTTTGCTTTCCACCTGCCCCGGTTCGGGGATCGGCGGGATGCGCACCTGCTGGCCGGTGGTCAGGCGGCTGTTGGCCTTGACCCGGCCGCCATCCACGCGCAGCTCGCCCTTGCGGCACATCTTTTCGATGCGGCCCTGCGCGAGATGGGGAAACAGGCGTTTCAGCCAGCGGTCCAGCCGCTGGTCGCTATCGCCGGGGCCGACGGTGATTGTTTGTACGCGGCTCATGACGCGAGGCTCCTTGCCAGGATCAAACCCGCGGCCAGCGCCGCGATGGACAGCAGGACAGAGCCCGCCACATAAGTCAGGGCCAGCGTGATCTGTCCCCGTTCATAAAGTGTCACCGCATCCAGCGAAAACGCCGAAAAGGTGGTAAAGCCCCCAAGCAACCCGGTCATCAGCAGCGGCGCATATCGGTTGCCCGACAGGTGCAGCAGCGTCACCACCAGCACGCCCATGGCAAAGCTGCCAAGGATGTTGACGATGATCGTGCCCCAGGGGAACCCCTTGCCCAAAAGCCGCGCTGCCGCGAGTCCCGTCAGGTAGCGCGCGCTGGCGCCCAGGGCTCCGCCGATGGCAACTTGCAGGAGGGGTGTCATGGGGCGTCTGTCGCCTGTGTTTCAAGGCTTGTCAAGGTTTGGCGCTGCTGTTGGGGGCTTTGCCCCCGCCCCTGCGGGGCTCCCCCAGAGGTATTTTGACCAAGAAGAAGCCCTGCCGGGGCGGGACTAGCCGTTGCGCTGTTTGCGCAGGCGGGCGAAATAGTCGATCCGTTTGCGCAGATCGCGTTCAAAGCCGCGTTCGACCGGGTCGTAGAATGTGTCGCGCTTCATGGAATCTGGGAAGTAGTTCTGCCCTGAAAACCCGTCTTCGGCATCGTGGTCATAGGCGTAGTCTGCGCCATAGCCCTGATCTTTCATCAGGTTTGTGGGCGCGTTGAGGATATGTTTGGGCGGCAGCAGGCTGCCGGTTTTCTTGGCTGCGCGGCGGGCGGATTTATAGGCGACATAGGCGGCGTTGGATTTCGGCGCGAGGGCGAGGTAGATCACCGCCTGCGCCAGGGCCAGCTCGCCTTCGGGGCTGCCGAGGCGTTCATAGGTTTCCCAACCTTGCAGGCAGATATGCTGGGCCTGGGGGTCAGCGAGGCCGATGTCTTCGACCGCCATGCGGGTCAGGCGGCGGGCCAGAAAGCGCGGGTCTTCGCCGCCCTCCAGCATCCGAGTGAACCAGTAAAGCGCCGCGTCCGGGTCGCTGCCGCGTACGGATTTATGCAGCGCGGAGATCAGGTTGTAATGGCCATCGCCGGATTTGTCATATTGCGCGGCGCGTCGCATCAAGCGGGTGGTCAGCGCGTCGGTATCAAGCGGCGTCTCGGTTTTCCATGACAGCGCCTGTTCAATAAGGTTGAGCAGCGCGCGCCCGTCCCCATCGGCCATTTCCAGAAGCGCAGTTCGGGCCTGGGCATCCAGCGGCAAGGCATGGCCGGTTTCGGCCTCGGCGCGCTGCGCCAGCTGCCCCAGTTCATCCGCGCTGAGACGTTCCAGCACCAAGACCTGCGCGCGGCTGAGCACAGCGGCGTTGAGTTCAAAGCTGGGATTTTCCGTCGTTGCGCCGACCAGCAGGATGGTCCCGTCTTCCATATGGGGCAGGAATCCGTCCTGTTGCGCTTTGTTAAACCGATGAATTTCGTCGACAAACAGCAGGGTGCCCTTGCCATTGGTGCGGCGCAGTTTGGCGGCCTCGAACACTTTGCGCAGTTCGGGGACGCCGGTGAAAATGGCGCTGATCTGGACAAAATTCAGATCCGTCGCGTCGGCCAGCAGCCGCGCGATGGTGGTTTTGCCAACGCCGGGTGGCCCCCAAAAGATGATCGAGGACAGGCTGCCCGCGTCCAGCATCACGCGCAGCGGACCCTCCGGGCCAAGGATCTGGCGCTGGCCGATCACCTCTTCCAGCGTCTGCGGGCGCAGCCGATCCGCCAGTGGGCGTGGGGCCGTAGCGGTCAGGGTTTCCTGTGCGGCGGCACCGCTGTCAAACAGGTCTGCCATGGGTTACAGCCGGAACCGCAGGGACAGTCGGCGCGTACCGCGTTGTGCGTCGATGCGGACCCGCGGCGCAGCACGACGCAGCTGGCGGTCCAATTGTCCGGGGGCGCTCAGCGTGCGCCCATTGATCGCCAGCAGGATGTCCCCGCGCTGCAACCCGATTCGATTGGCGAAGGGGCCTGTCTCCAGCACGATAATGCCCTGCGCCTGCGGGCTAAGCCCCAGCTCAGTCGCCACCGCCGGGTTCAACCGGGCGACATGTAGCCCCGGCAGCACGCTGTTCTGGTCCAGGATCACCGCGTCACGCGGAGGGTCTTCGGGTGGCGCGATCATGGCGACCTCGGCACTGCGCACGCCCCCTTGTCGTGTATACGTCATCTGTGCCGTGGCCCCGATCCCGCGCACGGACATGCGGAACATCATCTCGGCCGGAGTGTTCACCGGTTGGCCATCCACCTCCAGAACCACATCACCGGGGCGCAACCCCGCCTGTGCAAAGGGGCTGGCAGGGTGCAGATCCACGATCACTACACCGCCGGGCAGCGACAGGCCCAGACTGTCGGACAGGTCCGCATCCACCGGCTGGCCTGTGATCCCGGCCCAGGGGCGCATGAACCGGTCCTGCCCCGCGCGCGCTTGTTCTACAAACTGCGCCACCAGTGCAGACGGGATGGCAAAGCCGATGCCGTTGGATCCACCCGAACGGGTCAGGATCGAGGTGTTCACCCCGATCAGCGCACCGCCCAGATCCACCAGCGCCCCCCCGGAATTGCCCGGATTGATCGGCGCATCGGTCTGGATGAAATAGCCGCGCCCATTGCCCGTGGCCGTGCCTGTGCGCGCAAGCCCCGAAACGATGCCCGACGACACGGTCTGCCCCACACCGAACGGGTTGCCGATGGCCAGAACCAGCTCGCCCACTTCGACCGTGTCGCTGTCGCGCAGCGGCAGGTAGGGCATGTCCTGGGCGTCTTTCAATTGCAGAATAGCCAGATCGGATTCCTGATCCCCCAGCAGCACCCGCGCGTCATATTCCCGGCGGTCATTCAGCACCACGCGGATCTCGGTCGCCATGCCGACCACGTGGTAATTCGACACCACAATCCCGTCCGCTGACAGGATCACCCCCGATCCCAGAGAGTTCTGAACCCGAGGGCGCGCACGCTGCGTACCAAAGAAATTGTTAAAGAACGGATCATCGGCAAAGGGGCTGCGCGCCTGCACCACCCGCTTGGCATAGATGTTCACCACCGCAGGCGCGGCCTGTTTCACCAGCGGCGCAAAGGACAGCGCGATTTCGGCCTTGCTGGTTGGCAGGCGGGTTTCAGCGGTCAGGGGCGTGGCCAAAAGGGCCAACAGGACAAAGAGGGCTCTGATCATGGTTTAGGATATGTCGCCGCGCCTGCGCGAATGCAAGCACGGGCGCGACTCTCTGCCGCTTGCCTGCGTTGCGACCTGCGCTAATTTTAACGCAAAGGAGAATGGTTATGAGTGACGCCGCCAAAACCCGTGCCCTTTACAATGGCGACTGCCCGGTCTGCGCGACAGAAATGTGCGCCTATGAAGCCTATTCCGACAAGCAAGGACTGCCGATCGCCTATGACGATCTGAACGGGATCGACCTGTCAGACTGGGGCGTCACCGAAGACGAAGCCACGCGGCTGCTGCATGTGCTGCATGACGGGCAGCTGCATGTGGGCACCGACGCGTTTCTGGTTCTGTGGGAACAACTGCCGCGCTATCGCTGGCTGGCGCGGATTGGCCGGGTGCCCGGCATCTACCATATCGCCGATCTGCTTTACACGCATGTGGTCGCGCGCTGGATCTATAACCGGCACCTGCGGCGCAAAGCGCGGGGCCTGATCAAACGCACGGGCTGATCATGGCGAACTGGTACAGCGCGGATCTGCATCTGGGGCAGCGCCGGATCATCCGGTTCTGCAACCGCCCTTTTGCCGACACGGACGACATGGATGCCGCGCTGATCGCCGCCTTTCAGGAATGCGTCCGCCCCGACGACGACCTATGGTTTCTGGGTGATTTTTCCTTTGGCAAGAACGACAACGCCGAACAGCTGGCGCGTTGGTTCAAAGCCATCCCCGGCAACAAACATCTGGTGATCGGCAATCACGACACGGATCTGGTGCAGGCCCTGCCCTGGACATCCACCCACGACCTTGTGTCGATCACCGATCAGGGGCAGAGCCTGGCCCTGTGCCATTTCCCGATGCTGGCCTTTCCGGGATCCGGGCGCGCGGCGCTGCAGCTGTTTGGCCATGTGCATGATTTGTGGCCCGGTTCGCGCAACAGCGTGAATGTCGGGGTGGACCAATGGAACTACCGCCCGGTGCAGCTGGACGACCTGCTGCGCCGGGCTGCCACCCTGCCGGTGAATGCGCATCTGAACGATGTGGAATTTGGCGGGATCGAGGCAACAGAAATGCCCCGGCCCCGCGCCTGATTCACAAGCCCCAAACAGCAAAAAGCCCCGCCGGTTGGCGAGGCTTCTGTCGTCCCGAATGGGATCGAATTATTCTTCTGCGGCCTCGGCAGCAGCGGTGCGGGCCTTGTCAGCCGCGCCTTTGGCGTCCACGTCGCGGTCGACCAGTTCGATGATCGCCATCGGCGCCATATCACCGTAACGGAAGCCAGCCTTCAGAACGCGGCAGTAACCACCCTGACGCTCGGCATAGCGCGGGCCCAGAACTTCGAACAGCTTGGCGACGTCTTTGTCTTGCTTCAGCTGAGCAGCGGCCTGACGGCGCGCGTGCAGGTCGCCGCGCTTGCCCAGGGTGATCAGCTTGTCGATCACGCGCTTCAGTTCTTTGGCTTTGGGCAGAGTGGTTTTGATCTGCTCGTGCTCGATCAGCGAGCCAGCCATGTTCGAGAACAGAGCTTTGCGGTGCTCATGGGTGCGGTTGAGGCGGCGATAGCCTTTTGCGTGACGCATTGTCTTACTCCAGATGTGCCCTCTACGGGCTGTTTTGCTTTGTCCGGCCGGGGATGCGTGTCACCGGCTCTCCTTGGGGCGAGTTCCCGGATGGGGGCGTTGCCCGAATGGCAAGGCGTTGCCGCCCTGCCTATGGATGGGTTTTACCCCACCAATCTTAGAAGTTGTCTTCCAGCTTTTTGGCCAGATCTTCGATGTTGTCCGGCGGCCAGTCCTCGACATCCATGCCAAGGTGCAGACCCATGCCCGACAGAACTTCTTTGATCTCGTTCAGCGACTTGCGGCCGAAGTTCGGGGTGCGGAGCATCTCGGCTTCGGTTTTCTGGATCAGGTCGCCGATGTAAACGATGTTGTCGTTCTTCAGGCAGTTGGCCGAACGCACGGACAGTTCCAGTTCGTCCACTTTCTTCAGCAGAAGCGGGTTGAACTCCAGACCATCGTCCTCGTCCTGACGGCCAGCGGCTTCGGGTTCGTCGAAGTTGACGAAGATCGACAGCTGGTCCTGCAGGATGCGCGCAGCAAAGGCCAGCGCGTCCTCGGGCGTGATCGACCCGTCGGTTTCGATCTTCATGGTCAGCTTGTCATAGTCCAGCACCTGGCCCTCACGGGTGGGCTGTACGTCATAAGCGACCTTTTTGACCGGCGAATAGATCGCGTCGATCGGGATCAGACCGATAGGCGCATCTTCGGGTTTGTTCTTGTCTGCGGAAACATAGCCCTTACCGGTGTTGACGGTCAGTTCCATGTAAACCTCTGCACCCTCATCGAGGTGGCAGATCACGTGATCGCGGTTCAGAACCTCGATCCCGGCGCTTTCGCTGATGTCACCGGCGGTGACAACACCCGGACCCTTGGCAGAGATCGACAGGCGCTTGGGCCCTTCGACTTCCATGCGCAGCGACACGCCTTTCAGGTTCAGCACGATGTCGGTGACGTCTTCACGCACACCAGCAACGGACGAGAACTCGTGCAGGACGTTGTCGATCTGAACGCTGGTGATCGCAGCGCCTTGCAGGCTGGACAGCAGAACGCGGCGCAGCGCGTTGCCCATGGTCAGGCCAAAGCCACGCTCCAGCGGTTCAGCAACAACAGTTGCCTTACGCGCGGGGTCATTGCCCGGCTTGATGTCAAGCTGCGTCGGCTTGATCAGTTCGGCCCAGTTCTTATGGATCATGCGGCTCCCTCCATGCTTGCCTGCGCCCCATGTCCCATGACGCACGCTCCCGAGGTTTCAAAACGACGAAACGAGGCCCGGCAAAACACCGGACCCCGCAAGAATTCAATGCCGGATCAGACGCGGCGGCGCTTCGGCGGACGGCAGCCGTTATGCGCGATCGGGGTCACGTCGCGGATCGACGTGATGTTGAAGCCGACAGCAGCCAGCGCGCGCAGCGCCGATTCACGACCCGAACCGGGGCCCTGCACTTCGACTTCCAGTGTTTTCACACCATGTTCCTGCGCCTTTTTGCCTGCATCTTCTGCAGCCAGCTGAGCAGCGTAGGGAGTGGATTTCCGCGAACCCTTGAAGCCCATGGTGCCAGCGGACGACCACGAAATGGCGTTGCCCTGCACGTCAGAGATCAGGATTTTGGTGTTGTTGAAGGTCGAGTTCACATGCGCAACGCCAGCTGCGATGTTCTTGGAGACCTTTTTCTTGCCGCCACGGCGAGTATCACGTGCCATAGTTGAGAGCCTCCCTTACTTCTTCTTGCCTGCGATGGCCTTTGCGGGGCCTTTGCGGGTACGAGCGTTGGTGTGCGTACGCTGACCGCGCACGGGGAGGTTGCGGCGATGGCGCAGACCGCGGTAGCAGCCCAGATCCATCAGACGCTTGACGTTCATCTGCACTTCGCGGCGCAGGTCGCCTTCGACGGTGAAGTTGGCGTCGATGAATTCGCGGATCGCCAGGACTTCTGCGTCGGAAAGTTCGTTCACACGGCGCGCGCGGTCGATGTTGACAGCTTCGCAGATCTGCTCAGCCGAAGCCGGGCCGATACCGGTGATATAGGTCAGCGCGATCGGAACGCGCTTGGCGGTGGGGATGTTAACGCCGGCAATACGTGCCACGTGTCTCTTCCTTTCGTTGCGAGCCCGTAGCGCCGGGCCCTTTTTTCACAACATGAGGCCCGAGGCATTTCCGCCGCCGGGCCAAAGCTGATCAGGTGATCGGTCAATCGGGTGCGACCCGTCTGACACTGATGATTCTCGTACAGAGATAGGGGTGGGTATGAACATTTAGAAAAAAGGTCAAGGCGGTTTCGAAAAATAGACATCGGACACGGGAAACTTGACCAAAACGCACCATCATTGATGATAGATATAGGCACGATAGGGGCATGTGAATGTACCGCTATATTTATACCAGCCGCTCTGTTTTTCCAATGGGCGACATCAGCGACCTCGATATTCTTCGCGAGGCGGACACCCGAAACCGGGCCGAACACATCACCGGCGTGTTGCTGCGCGATCCCACCTCTTTCCTGCAGGTGCTTGAAGGTGAGCGCACCCGCCTGATGCGCCTGACCAAAGATATTATCAAAGACCCGCGCCACTATGCCTTTCGGATTTTGCAACGGGGGACCGTCGCACAGCGGCTCTTTCCTGACTGGTCCATGGGCTATGTCGCCGTGGGGGCAACCACAATGACGGCTTTTCACGACCTATGCCAGACCTCCGGCCCAATGATGGAAGAGGCGCTGAAAGCACTGGCCCCTTCCCTGACCACAGCGCAGGATCGGCGCCCCTAAAACAAAAGCCCCAGGGCACGAGGCCTTGGGGCTTTCTAAAAGTCTGTGAGGGTGGCTCAGCTGTCCAGCAGTTCAGCCACGCCTTTACGCACATCATCCATGGCGGCCATGCCGTCGGTGCTTTGATACTGGCCCTTGGCCCAGTAATAGCCCACCAGCGGCGAGGTCTGTTTGTAATAGGCACCCAGGCGCACACGCAGCGAATCTTCGTTGTCATCGGCGCGCACGGGCTTGCCTGCGGCAGCGGCCTCTTTGGCGCGGTTGACGATGCGGCCAACCAGGATCTCGTCATCGACCTTCAGTTCGATGACCTTGTCCAGCGTGCGCCCCATTTCTTTCAGCAGCTCACCCAGAGCATCCGCCTGCGGCAGGGTGCGCGGGAAACCGTCAAAGATGAAGCCCGGCGCGTCAACTGTTTCCAGCTTTTCGCGGATCAGGCCAATGACGATTTCGTCGGTGACCAGCTCGCCACGGTCCATGACCTCGGCAACGCGCTTGCCCATTTCGGTGCCGCTGCTCTTGGCTTCGCGCAGCATGTCCCCGGTGCTGAGCTGGACCATGCCGCGCTCTTCTACCAGAAACTGTGCCTGCGTCCCTTTACCCGCCCCCGGCGGCCCCAAAAGAATAATGTTCATCGCCGTGCGGGTCCCTTTTTCTTGCGGGCCTTACCTTTACCGCGCAGTTGCGATTTCTGAATAAGACCTTCGTATTGATGCGCCAGAAGATGGCTTTGCACCTGTTGGATCGTATCCATGGTCACGCTGACCACGATCAGCACCGAGGTGCCGCCGAAATAGAACGGGATCGAGAACTGGCTGCGCAGGATTTCCGGCAACAGGCAGACCGCGGCCAGATAGCCAGCGCCAAGCACCAGGATGCGATTGACCACATATTCCAGATATTCCGCGGTCTTCTTGCCCGGACGGATGCCGGGAACAAAGCCGTTCTGGTTCTTCAGGTTGTCTGCCACGTCATCGGGTTTGAACGACACGTTGAACGTGTAGAAATAGGCAAAGAACACGATCATGGCTGCGAAGAACAGCAGGTACAGCGGCTGACCGGGGCCAAAATAGGCCAGGATCGTCGACATGATCGGGCCGGCATCCGAGCCAGAGAAGGTCGAGATCGTGACCGGCAGCAGCAGCAGAGAGCTGGCAAAGATCGCCGGGATCACGCCTGCGGGGTTCACTTTGACCGGCAGATGGCTCTGCTGGGCTTCGGTCATCTTCATACCAACCTGACGGCGGGGGTACTGGATCGTGATCTTGCGCAGCGCGCGTTCCATGAACACGACAAAGGCAATCACACCGACAACCATCAGGATCACACCCACGATCACTGCGGGGCTGATGGCACCCGAACGGCCCTGCTGGAAGAACTGCGCCAGAGCGGCGGGCACTTCGGCAATGATGCCAACAAAGATGATCAGAGAGATCCCGTTGCCGATGCCGCGCGCGGTGATCTGCTCACCCAGCCACATCAGGAACATGGTGCCGCCCACAAGGGTGATCACAACAGCGGCGCGGAAATACCAACCCGGATCATGGGCCAAATCACCGGCTTCCAGCGACACGGCCAGACCATAGGCCTGGAACAGCGCCAGCGCCACGGTGCCAAAGCGCGTGTACTGGTTGATTTTCTTGCGGCCCTGCTCGCCCTCTTTTTTCAGCTGCTCAAGCGCAGGCACCATAGAGGTCAGAAGCTGCACGATAATAGAGGCAGAAATATAGGGCATGATGCCCAGGGCAAAGATCCCCATGCGGCCAAGCGCGCCGCCGGTGAACATCGAAACCATGCCCGCGATGCCCTGCCCTGCGTCTTCTACAAATTCACGCAGCGCTGCACCGTCGATCCCCGGAACAGGAATGAAGGTGCCCAGACGATACACGATCAGCAGGCCAAGGGTGAACAGGATGCGGTTGCGCAGGTCGGTGGCTTTGCCAAGTGCCGACCAAGACGTGTTGGCGGCCATCTGCTCTACTGCGGATACCATGCGGCTCTCTCTTTCAAGACGAACGCCGCCTGATGCGTTTTCCAGCATCGGCGGCGTTCTTGGGAAAACATGGGGACTATGTAAGCGGCGCTAGGGCCGCTCACAACCCGATTATTCGGCTGCCGCGCTCACGTTCAGGGCACCGCCGGCCTTTTCGACCGACTCGATGGCCGCTTTGGAGGCGCCAGTCACGGTGATGGTTGCCGCACCGGTCAGTTCGCCTTTGGCCAGAACGCGGATGCCGTCCAGCTTGCGGCGCACGGCGCCCGAAGCCACCAGGCTGTCCTCGGTGATGGCGGATGCGTCCAGCTTGCCGGCGTCAATGAACTTCTGGATGATGTTCAGGTTGATGACAGCGTAAGACTTGCGGTTCGGCTTGTTAAAGCCGCGCTTGGGCAGACGCTGGTACAGCGGCATCTGGCCGCCCTCGTAGCCATTGATGGCCACACCCGAACGCGATTTCTGACCCTTGATACCACGGCCACCCATCTTACCACGGCCCGAACCGGGGCCACGGCCGATGCGCTGCTTGCGCTTGGTTGCGCCGGGATTGTCGCGCAGTTCATGAAGTTTCATGTCGCTTCTCCTATTGCCGGAATTGACCCCGAAGCGTGATGGGCCAAACGCGGCGTTTCTTGGTTTTGTGAATCGGACCCGAAGGCCACCGGGCGCGTATAGCCCCGCCTGCCCGCCCGATCAAGCCCACATTGCGCGATCAACTGGCGGGGCGTGGCGCTCCGCGCGCCATGAGCACATGTTTGCCCGGCCCTTCGACCAATCGCTCTGTCAGGGCGGACAGGATCAGTGTCCCCAACAGGATCAGCGCAAAGCCCAATCCCGGAACCGCTGGCAGGCTGTCCGACATCGCCGTGACTGCGACAAGCACCGGCATATGCATCAGGTAGATGCTAAAGGACACTTTGCCCAGCCAGCGCAGCGGGGCCGCCGCAAACACCCGAAACGGGCCAACCCCAATCAGACCCGCGACCAAGAGCGCCAGCGGATACCCGGCGCTGATCGGATCTATAAAGGGTTTTGTAATCGGCACCCCCAGCATCACCCGCACGCCAGGAGGCGCGAGCACAGCGCATAGGATCATTCCCCAGGAAAGGGCGGACAAAAGACCGCTCCGCGTTTGGCGTATACGCACAAGCACCGCGCTGCGCGACACCTTGCCCAACCACAGACCAAACACAAAGAAATGAAACCAGAACAGCAAATTATAGGTGTCCGGCCAACTGCGATAGAGGACCAGCAGCGCAGCGACAGCAATCACCTGAATCCCCAGTAATATTGCACAGGCCAGCATCAATCGCCCGCGCGCAGCCGCCCACCACAGGCCAACAAACACAAAATAGAACTGGATCTCTGCGGGGATCGACCACAGAACGCCGGTCCCGTGAACAAGAAAGGCCGCCCTCAGAATATCGCCACTGGTGTCCAACAGATACGGCGACACTCCGCCCGAAAGCAGCACAACCCCAAGCGCCAGCGCAAAGTAATACAACGGCAGCACACGCGCGGCGCGGCGCAGCCCGTAATCTTTGACAGTGGCAGATGTGAACGGTTTGTGCAGGTATAAACGGCCCATCAGCAGACCGCTCAACGCATAGAAAAGCGACACACCCATCTGCCCGAACCCCATCCCCAGGGTTTTTGGCAGAAACCCGGCATTCGCAGCGTGTGAAACCACGACGACCAGCGCAGCAAGCCCGCGCAGGCCGTCCAATGTGAACAAATGCTGGGTCTGATCGGCCTTGCCTGCCATGTGCCACCGCCCTTTGGGAATAGATTGGTCAAATTCCGCGGGACTGTAGCGGCGGGGTCTGCGGCTCACAAGTCAGAAGGCCCCGCTGCAGGCGCAGCGCAGTGCCCCCGCGGTCTTAACCGCGAAAGCCGCCCTGCTCGCGCAGGTATTCCGTCCAGCAGGGCACGGGCTTGGCTGCGGTCAGGGATTTGAGGTGGAGGACAAAGGTCGAAAACAGGCGGATCATGACGGTGATTCCCAAGAGAGGTTGAATTTGCGCACCGCTTACGCCGCATCGCAGCATTACACAAAAGCAAGTTCTGCAGAGCTGAAATGCAAAAATTGCAACCGGTTGAAATGCGACCCGCCAGCCGTCGAAAACGCCGGTTCGAATCACTATTCTGCATCAAAACGGCAAAAGAAAACCCCGCATCAGGCGATGCGGGGCTCTCTGAAAACATATGAAGGGCGTGTTAGTCGCGCTCTTCGATGATCTCCACCAGGTGGGGGATCTTGCGCACCATGCCGCGCACCGAAGGAGTGTCCTCCAGCTCGCGGGTTTTGTGCATTTTGTTCAGACCCAGGCCGATCAGCGTTTCACGCTGTTTGGCGGGACGACGGATCGGGGAACCGATCTGCTTAACAACGATGGTTTTCGCCATGGATCAGGCCTCCTCGGTCGCCGGAGCGTCGTCACGCTTGGGCAGGATGTCCGCAACCTTTTTGCCACGACGCTGAGCGACGTTGCGCGGGGATTGCTCCTTGGACAGACCGTCCAGGGTTGCGCGGATCATGTTGTAGGGGTTCTGCGAACCGATCGACTTGGCGACCACATCCTGAACACCCAGCATTTCGAACACGGCACGCATCGGACCACCGGCGATGATACCGGTACCGGTCGGGGCGGTGCGCATGACCACTTTACCGGCGCCGTGACGGCCTTCGATGTCGTGGTGCAGGGTGCGGCCCTCTTTCAGCGGCACGCGCATCATCTTACGCTTGGCCTGCTCGGTCGCCTTGCGGATGGCCTCGGGCACTTCTTTCGCTTTACCCTTACCAAAGCCGACGCGGCCTTTCTGGTCGCCAACAACGACGAGTGCGGCAAAGCCAAAGCGCTTACCACCCTTGACGGTCTTGGACACACGGTTGATCGCTACAAGGCGATCTGCAAATTCGGGTGCTTCCTCGCGGTCGCGACGGTTGCCCCGGCGGTTTTCACGTTCTGCCATTTGGCATTCCTTTATTCGGGTGCCCAAGAGCACCAGTTTGTCCAATCCTGGTGGGTCTGGCCGTTGCCGATCAGACTCCCGGATCATCGAGGGGGCCAGAGCGGCCCCCTGCAGGTCTTAGATGTTCAAGCCACCTTCACGCGCAGCGTCGGCCAGAGCCTTCACCTTGCCGTGGAACAGGAAGCCACCGCGATCGAAGTACGCTTCGCTCACGCCTGCGGCCTTGGCACGCTCGGCGATTGCTGCACCCACTTTGGTTGCGGCTTCGATGTTGTTCTTGCCAACAACACCCAGATCCTTTTCCAGGGAGGATGCTGCTGCCAGTGTTTTGCCCTGAACGTCGTCGATCAGCTGAACGCTGATGTTCTTGTTCGAGCGATGTACCGAAAGGCGAACGCGACCCGCGTTGACCTTGCGAAGCTTGTTCCGAACGCGCAGACGGCGCTTGAGAAACAGCTGACGTTTCGTATTTGCCATATCCTTGCGTCCTTACTTCTTCTTGCCTTCCTTCTGGAAGATGTATTCGCCCTTGTAGCGGATACCCTTCCCTTTGTACGGCTCGGGGCGGCGCCAGTCGCGAATGTTTGCCGCAACTTCACCGACAACCTGCTTGTCGTGACCTTCGATGATGATTTCGGTCGGCTTCGGGCAAACGATGCTGATGCCTTCCGGAATATCAAAGTCCACGTCATGCGAGTAGCCGAGGTTCAGTTTCAGAACCTTGCCCTGTACCGCTGCACGATAACCAACACCCTGGATCTCGAGCTCTTTTTTGAAGGTGTTCTGCACGCCGTGCACCAGGTTCGCGACCATGGTGCGGGACATGCCCCACTGCTGGCGCGCGCGCTTGGATTTGCCGCGCGGTTCAACCTTCACGATGTTGTCTTCCACGGTGATGGTCACGTCATCGGTCGCGGTGAAGGTCTGGGCACCCTTGGGGCCTTTCACTTCAACGGTCTGACCCGACACGCTGGCCGTCACACCCGAGGGAAGCTCAACCGGCTTTTTGCCAATACGAGACATTGTAATCCCTCCTTAGAAGACGGTGCAGAGCACTTCGCCGCCAACATTGTTGGCACGTGCATTTGCATCCGACATCACACCTTTGGGGGTGGAGACAATCGACACGCCCAGGCCCTGACGGACCGACGGGATGTCCTTGACGCTCATGTAAACGCGACGACCGGGTTTGGAGACCCGCTTCACTTCGCGAATAACAGGGGTGCCATCGAAATATTTCAGGCTGATTTCCAGGGTCGGGTGACCGCTGGTGTCGGTGCCGGACTCGTAGCCACGGATGTAGCCTTCGTCTGCCAGCACGTCCAGAACCCAGCCGCGCAGCTTGGAAGCGGGGGTCGACACAGTCGACTTGCCGCGCATCTGAGCGTTACGGATACGGGTGAGCATATCGCCGATAGGATCGTTCATAATTTACTCTCCCTTACCAGCTGGATTTCACAACGCCCGGAAGCTGACCGTTCGAGCCGAGCTCGCGCAGGGCGATACGGCTGATTTTCAGCTTGCGGTAGTATGCGTGGGGACGACCGGTCAGTTGGCAACGGTTGTGCAGACGGGTCGGCGAGGAATTGCGCGGCAGTTTGGCCAGCTTGAGGCGGGCTTTGAAGCGCTCTTCCATGGGGCGGGATTCGTCGTTCGCGATCTCTTTGAGCTCGGCGCGCTTGGCGGCGTATTTCTCCACCAGCTTCTGGCGCTTCACTTCGCGAGCGATCATGGATTTCTTAGCCATTAATCGTGCTCCTTACGCGTTGAAGGGCATGTTGAAATGCTTCAACAGCGCCTTGGCCTGCGCGTCTGCGGTGTGTTCACCGAAGTCCTGCGCAGTGGTGGTGATGATGATGTCCATGCCCCAGACTTCGTCGACCTTGTCGAACTCGATCTCGGGGAACACGATGTGTTCCTTGAGGCCCATGGCAAAGTTGCCACGACCGTCAAAGCTCGGCTTCACACCACGGAAGTCACGAATGCGGGGCATTGCAACGGTGATCAGGCGATCCATGAATTCATACATACGATCAGCGCGCAGAGTGACCTTTGCACCGATGATCATGCCTTCACGCAGGCGGAAGGGCGCGTGGCTCTTCTTGGCCAGGGTGCCGACGGCCTGCTGGCCAGCGATCTGGGTCAGGTCAGCAATCGCCGATTTGGCTTTTTTGCTGTCGCGCACGGCTTCGGCACCACAGCCGATGTTCAGAACGATCTTGTCGACCGCAGGGATCTGCATGTCGTTCTTATAGCCGAACTCTTCCTTCATCGCAGCGCGAATGGTTTCGCGGTACTGCGCCTTCAGGCGGGGTGTATAGGTTGCAGCATCCAGCATCAGATCACGTCCCCCGTGGTCTTGGCGAAGCGCACTTTCTTGCCGTCTTCCTCGCGGAAGCCAACGCGGGTGGCTTTGCCGTTTGCATCGACGATGGCCAGGTTCGACAGGTCGATCGGCAGGGCCTTGGGAAGGCGGCCGCCCTGGCTGGTCTGGGTCTGGCGGGTGTGACGGATGGCAATGTTGATGCCGTCCACGATGGCCTTGCCCGACTTGGGGTCGACCTTGGTGATCTCACCGGTCTTGCCCTTGTCCTTACCGGCAAGAACGATGACCTTGTCACCCTTTTTCAGCTTCGCAGCCATATTACAGCACCTCCGGGGCAAGCGACACGATCTTCATCATGCCTTTGGCGCGCAGTTCGCGCACAACCGGGCCGAAGATACGGGTGCCGACCGGCTCGTTGCTGTTGTTCAGGATAACAGCAGCGTTGCGGTCAAAGCGGATGGCGGTGCCATCTTCACGACGGACCTCTTTGGCGGTGCGCACGACGACGGCTTTGCGGACGTCACCCTTTTTCACGCGACCACGCGGAATGGCCTCTTTCACCGAGACGACGATGATATCGCCGACCGATGCATAACGACGGTGGGAACCGCCGAGGACCTTGATGCACTGAACTTTCCGGGCACCGGAGTTGTCAGCCACATCCAGATTGGTCTGCATCTGGATCATATGGTTTCTCCCGACTTCCGAGGCCGCCCTGACGGGACATCGACCTCGGGGTTTCGATCAAGACTGATCAGTGGGCGCCTTAGTCGGCGATCACTTCCCAGCGTTTGGTCTTCGACTTCGGCGCGCATTCGATGATACGAACGCTATCGCCAACGGCGAATTTCTCGGCCTCATCATGGGCGCGATATTTCTTGGTGCGCTTCACGGTCTTTTGCATAACCGGGTGCTTGAAGCGACGTTCCACCAGAACGGTCACGGTCTGAGCGTTGGCGGTCGAGGTCACGGTGCCTTGCAGGATACGCTTGGGCATGGATTTACTCCTCGGCTGCCGCGGCTGCGGCCTTTTCGTTCAGGATGGTTTTGACACGGGCCACGTCACGCTTGACCTGGCGCATGCGCGCGGTGTTTTCCACCTGGCCGGTTGCCTGCTGGAAACGCAGGTTAAAGGCCTCTTTCTTCAGAGCGACAAGGTCGTCCCGGAGCTGGTCCGGGGTCTTGTCACGGAGTTCCTGGGCGTTCATTCGCCTTTTCCTTCTATCAACATCACCGGAGGGCCCCCGCATTCATGCGAATCACAAGGGTCACCCTTAGCCCGGTGGAGTCCGTGGATGAGCGGCCCCTATAGACCCGATCCCCCTTGCTGGCAAGGGCTTTCGCGCAGGCCGCAAGCTGGTCGGATCAGCGCAGGTCAGGACCAGTGATTTTACCCCGGATAGAAGCTGGATTTGCGCAACCGCGCCACATGCCCGTCGCGGATCGCATCAGGATGGATCACCCCAACCTGCGCCGGCATCTCCTGCAGATCCAGCAGGCGCGCAATGGCAAAGCGATGCACACCGCCGCCACTGCGCAGACACGTCCCGTCACGCGCGATATGCAGCAGGATACCGCCATGTTCGCGCCGGAACTGATCGGGCATTTCCGATTTGCACAGCAGACGGCCACGCGCACGTGTTTCCTCGAACACCTTGTCCAAAGCAGCGTAACGCGCATCCAGATCCGCAGCCGAGCGGCACTCATCCGGGGCTTTGCCCTCTGCGATCTCTTGCAGCAGGCGCTTATATATCGGGGTCTCTGGCCACTCTGCGCCATCAAAATAGCGCATCCTGCAGCTTTCAAATTTGTCGTTTGTGGTGATCTCGCGCCTGCTCAGATCCCAATCGCCGCCAATGACCGCCCCGGAATGACGCCGCCGATACATGACCTTCCCCGGCCGCCGCTTGAGGGAATAACGCACATCGCGCGCCGGCACAAAAATCGGAGAATCTGACGGCAGGTAGTCCTTGAAGCGTAGGCTATTCACCAAGTCACGAAGAGCTTTGTGAGGCACCTGAGCCTCAATCGATCGATGCAATCGCTTCGGATGCGCGTAAAACAAAAATTTCTTCATACGCTCAACCTATGTGGTGCAATTCTGAATACAATACACGTGTCTGCGGCCAAAATCGGGGGAGCCTCAGTCCCATTTATAGTTGAAGCTGACCGACACGCGGTCATCTTCAGACATATTCAACGGCACTTCATGGCGCAGCCAGCTTTCCCACAAAAGCACATCGCCGACTTTGGGTTTCACATAGTGAAAGGCCTGCAGATCGGCACGGGCGTCTTTGCGACGGGGCGGTGCAGCCATCATCATCGGCAAACGCGGATCCTCCAGCTTCAGCGCGCCTGCGCCTTCGGGCATCGCCACATAGGTTGTGCCGGAAATCACTGAATGCGGGTGGATGTGGCTGGCATGGGTGCCGCCTTCGGGCAGGATATTGATCCAGATGTCTTCCAGTACGATCTCACGATCCCCCAGATCGAAATCCAGCTCTTTGACAAAGGCCGCGACATGCTGATCCAGCGCCTCGACCAGATCCTGAAAGATCGGAAAGCGCCAGGGCAGATCGGTCAGCGACGCATAAGAGGTGTAGCCCGGATAGCCCTGGGTTTCGCACCATTCCTGCCCCGCCTCGTCATCCTCGGCAATCGACCAGCAGGATGCCTCCAGCTCCTGCGCGTCAACCGCAGGGCCATGAGCATTAAGAGGGGCCTGATACAGGCGGGTGGCAAAGAGGGAATGGATCTGAGTCATGTGCGCGGTTTAACCCAAACGCAAGAAACGGGAAATGGAATTTCAAGGAATTTGCGCCAGCCTGCCCAAGCAACAAAGCAAGAGGGGCAGAATGTTCCGCGCGATTCTTTTCTGTTGGGGTGTGGCCCTGTGCTGGGCAGGTGCGGCATCAGCACAATCGCTGTTCGTGTCGCATGACAGCGGGCGGGGCAGCCTGCTGCAAGGGGCTAAACCCCTGATTGCAGCGCCCAACACGGCAGGCGGCCTGCTGGTGGCAGCTGTGCCCGGCAGTATGTTCGCCCCCCTGCCCCAATCACGATCCGCGCCCCTGCGCGCTGCGCCGCCCGGCCCCATGGCAGGCGCGGCCGAACGCATTCGCCATCTGATCGCACAGGCCGAAGCTGGATCAAAAGGGTACAATGCCGTACAGTATGGGGCGCGGATCAAGCCGCCCAAACCCCCAACTCAAATGCGAATTTCCGAAATCCGCGCATGGATCCGGGCGACACCAGGCCAACCCCATGCGATTGGCCGCTATCAATTCATCCCCGCCACCCTGAACCGACTGGTGAAAAAGGCCGGCATTCCGGCACATGCAGGGTTCACCCCCAAGGTGCAGGACCAGTTGGCCGACATTCTCCTACACGAAGCAGGGTTGGGAAAATTGCAGCGCGGCGACATCAGCCGAAGGCAATTCATGAACAATCTGGCCAAGATCTGGGCCGGGCTGCCCAACTCCTCCGGGAAATCTCATTACCACGGCTACGCGGGCAACAAGGCCACGATGAGCTGGAAACGCTTTGACCGCGAAATGGCGCAAATTTTTGCCGGGGCCTAGGCCCACTGGTCAGATATAGATCTCGGGGGTCGGGCTCAGAAAAACCTCTTGCGACAGGTCTTCGTCCGGCAGCAAGACGCGCGGCTTTCCATTACCCCTTTGACCGGGACGTTTGGCCGGGTCTTCGGTGATTTCCAGAACCGCCCCGTTATCCAGCGTCAGCGCAAAGGATTTTGCCGCAAGACGCACAGACGTGACGCGCCCGCCGCATACCCGTTCCAACAGCGCGGAATCGTCCCCGTTGACGATCCAGGGCTGTGCCGCATCTTCGCGCAGGTCTTGCAAAATACGACCGTCCAGACACACCCATTCAGCTGCATTATAAATCGGCAGGATCAGCCACACCTCTCCCAGATCGACCCCAAGAAATCCGTAGCTGCCCATGCCATAAGATCCCAGCATGGTCGCGATCCCATGAACTTCCCGACCAACCAGATGCTCTGCACGGACCGGGTGTTTGTCCAGCGGGACCAGCTCGTGATCTCCCATCGGACCGCCCTGCTGCGCGGCGGGCAAAGGACGGGTAAAATCCGGGATCAAAAGATCATCCCGCACAATATTGGATTGCGCTGGCAGCGCATCATACACTTTGCGGGTTTCGCGCCGCACCAGCGCCCTGGCCAGCGGGTTCCCACGATCCGCCGCCGCAACGACCTTGCGCACTATCGTCCGACGCAAAAAATCCATACCGCGACTGCCCTTTATCAGAATCTCCCTATGGGCGAGCAACATACCCGATCCGCACAAAAGAAAAACCCCACTGTTGCCAGCGGGGTTTCCCAATTTCTCAGACTGCGATTGCAGCGAAAGGACTTACCAGTCCTCGCGCACCACAACGCGGGTCTTGACCGGCAGTTTCATCGCGGCCAGACGCAGCGCCTCGCGGGCGATGTCTTCGGCGACGCCGTCGATCTCGAACATCACGCGGCCGGGCTTCACTTTGCAGACCCAACGGTCAACAGAGCCCTTACCCTTACCCATACGAACTTCGATGGGCTTGGCGGTCACGGGGGTGTCCGGGAAGATGCGGATCCAGACGCGACCCTGACGCTTCATGTGACGCGTCATGGCACGACGTGCAGCTTCGATCTGGCGGGCCGTCACACGCTCGGGTGTGGTGGCTTTCAGACCGTAGGTTCCAAAGTTCAGGTCAGACCCGCCTTTGGTTTCGCCGTGAATCCGGCCTTTCTGCATCTTGCGGAATTTAGTGCGCTTTGGCTGAAGCATATCTTATTCCTCCTTTAGCGGCGGCCACCGGCGCCACGCGGGGCCGGACCGTCCTGGAGTTCCTGAGACTTGCGATCACGCGCCTGCGGGTCGTGCTCCATGATCTCACCTTTGAAGATCCAGACCTTGATCCCGATGATACCATAGGGGGTCATGGCTTCGACATGGCTGTAATCAATGTCGGCACGCAGGGTGTGCAGGGGCACGCGGCCTTCGCGGTACCATTCGGTACGGGCGATTTCCGCGCCACCCAGACGACCAGCGACGTTCACCCGGATACCCAGGGCGCCCATACGCATGGCGTTCTGCACGGCACGCTTCATCGCGCGACGGAAGGACACACGACGTTCCAGCTGCTGAGCGATGGACTCGCCAACCAGCTGAGCGTCGAGCTCGGGCTTGCGCACTTCAACGATGTTCAGGTGCAGTTCGCTGTCGGTCATGGCCGCCAGCTTCTTGCGCAGAACTTCGATATCAGCGCCTTTTTTGCCGATGATCACGCCCGGACGCGCGGTGTGAACAGTCACACGGCACTTTTTGTGGGGGCGTTCGATGATCACGCGGGCAACACCAGCCTGCTTGCATTCTTCGTGAATGAACTCGCGGATTTTGATGTCTTCCAGCAGAAGATCACCATAGTCCTTGGTGTCGGCGTACCAGCGACTGTCCCAGGTGCGGTTCACCTGCAGGCGCATACCGATCGGATTGGTCTTGTTACCCATTAGGCTTGCTCCTCAACCTGGCGCACCTTGATGGTGAGTTCCGAGAACGGCTTGTTGATGCGGCCAAAACGACCACGTGCCCGCGGACGGCCACGCTTCATCACAAGGTTCTTGCCCACAAAGGCCTCGGCGACGATCAGCTCGTCAACGTCCAGACCGTGGTTGTTCTCGGCGTTGGCGATGGCCGACTGAAGGCATTTCTTCACGTCAACCGCGATCCGCTTCTTGGAGAAGGTCAGATCGGTCAGAGCCTTGTCCACCTTCTTGCCGCGGATCAGCTGTGCCACGAGGTTCAGCTTCTGAGGCGAGGTGCGCAGCATACGCAGCTTTGCCATCGCTTCGTTGTCCGCCACGCGGCGGGGATTCTTATCCTTGCCCATGGCTTACTTCCTCTTGGCTTTTTTGTCGGCCGCGTGACCATAATAGGTACGGGTCGGGGAGTATTCACCGAATTTCTGGCCGATCATGTCCTCGGTCACGTTGACCGGGATGTGCTTCTGACCGTTGTACACCGCAAAGGTGAGACCAACGAACTGAGGCAGGATCGTGGAGCGACGCGACCAGATCTTGATAACTTCGTTTTTGCCCGACTCGCGAGCTTTCTCCGCTTTCTTCAGCACATAGCTGTCGACAAACGGACCTTTCCAAACAGAGCGTGCCATAGGTTACCGCCCCTTCTTCTTGGCGTGCCGCGAGCGGATGATCAGCTTCTGGCTTGCCTTGTTGGTGTTGCGGGTGCGCTTACCTTTGGTCGGTTTGCCCCAGGGCGTCACCGGGTGACGACCACCCGAGGTACGACCTTCACCACCACCATGGGGGTGGTCGATCGGGTTCATAACGACACCACGGACGCTCGGACGGACGCCTTTATGGCGCATACGACCGGCTTTACCGAAGTTCTGGTTGGAGTTGTCGGGGTTGGACACGGCACCAACGGTGGCCATGCATTCCTGACGCACCATGCGCAGTTCACCCGAGCTCAGGCGGATCTGGGCATAGCCACCGTCACGACCGACAAACTGGGCATAGGTGCCCGCGGCGCGTGCGATCTGGCCACCCTTGCCGGGCTTGAGTTCGATGTTGTGAACGATGGTACCGATAGGCATACCCGAGAAGGGCATTGCGTTACCGGGCTTGATGTCGGCCTTGGCCGACGCAACAACCTTGTCACCAACTGCCAGACGCTGGGGGGCCAGGATATAGGCCTGCTCGCCATCGTCATACTGCAGCAGCGCGATGAACGCCGTGCGGTTGGGGTCATATTCGATGCGGGCCACGGTGGCCGACACGTCGAATTTGTTGCGCTTGAAATCAACGATCCGGTAGAGGCGTTTTGCCCCGCCCCCGCGGCGGCGCGAGGTGATCCGTCCGGTATTGTTCCGGCCGCCCGATTTCGTCAGACCCTCGGTGAGGGCTTTGACAGGGCGTCCTTTCCAAAGCTCCGAACGGTCGATCAGCACCAGCCCGCGCTGGCCCGGCGTCGTCGGTTTGTACGACTTGAGTGCCATGCTTTCTGTCTTCCGTCAGCTAGCGACCCCAGAATGGGGCCTATGTGTGGGTGGGTTGAGATCCCACCTTGGGTAAAGGGCCCCGAAGGTCCCCGGCGAAGTGTTCTTGCGAACAACAGCAAAGCCCCGGAACGAATCCCGGGGCAAAGCGGATGAGGTCGTTTAGGGGAAGGTGGGGATGGGGTCAAGGGCACTTGCAGGTGATCACGCCGCTTGCCAGCGAGACCGTTCAGGGATCAAACTCTTCCCAACAATTTAACCATTACAGAGAGTGCGAAATGCGAACGCCACAGCCCACCGGAGAACGCGGCAGTCTAAAGTGGCTTCAACGTGCCGTAAACCTTTCCCCGCAACATCTTCAGCCCACCCGACTGCCGCAGATCACGTGGCTGTCCCCTTTGGCCGATGATGATTTCGCGGAGTATCGAGACAGCGCATTCCTCCATCGACTTGAACTGGATCACCTTGAAAACGAGTTAAACGCGTTCTGGCCAAAGCGCGGGCCGCAATGGGATGCGTTGGGCCTGACCAATCAAGGCCCGGTCATTGTTGAGGCAAAGGCGCATGTTCAGGAATTTTTGTCGCCACCCTCGCAGGCGGGACGCGCCTCTCTCGAAAAGATACAGCGCGCATTTGAGATGGTTCAAAGCGATCTAAAGATATCGTCGCCTTCGGACTGGGCGCGGACTTTTTATCAATACGCCAATCGGCTCGCGCATCTTTGGTGGCTGCGTGACAACGGTGTGGATGCTTCATTGCTGTTTGTCAGCTTTATCCACGACACAGATATGAAGGGCCCAAAGGACAGTGAAACCTGGGAGGCGCTGTTTTCAGCCGCCAACCATGCGCTGGGGCTAACAAATTGCCCTGCGCTAATGAAGCATGTTTATCACGTCACCCCCGACATCCGCGCTCTTTGATCTGAGAACAGAACCAAAGACCGAAAAGGCAGTTCAGCGTCGACAACAAAAAGCCCCCCGTCATCGCTGACGAGGGGCTTTCCGTTTTCCGTAGGGTGGGTTTGCAACCCACCAACGCGATCAGAGGCCGGTGGCCACGTCGATCGTGTTGCCCTCTTCGAGGGTCACATAGGCTTTCTTGACGTCTTTGCGCTTGCCGATCTGGCCGCGGAAGCGCTTGACCTTACCTTTGGTGATGGTGGTGTTGACCGCCTTCACCTTCACACCAAACAGAGCCTCAACGGCCTCTTTGATCTGCGGCTTGGCCGCGTCGATCGCCACTTCAAAGACAACCGCGCCGTTTTCGGACGCCATGGTCGACTTTTCGGTGATGATCGGCTTGCGGATCACGTCATAGTGCTGTGCATTCGCGCTCATTTCAGTCGAGCCTCCAGTGCTTCGACACCCGCCTTGGTGATCACCAGGGTGTCACGCTTGAGGATGTCATAGACGTTTGCGCCCATGGTCGGCAGCACGTCCAGACCTTCGATGTTGCGCGCAGCCGATGCAAAACCTGCATCCACTTCGGCACCGTCGATGATCAGAGCACGCTTCCAGCCCAGAGCCTTGACCTGACCGGCGAGGGTCTTGGTCTTGCCGTCGGTGGCCAGGCCGTCAATCACAACCAGCGAACCGGTGGCTGCTTTGGCGGACAGAGCCATCTTCAGGCCCAGAGCGCGGACCTTCTTGGGCAGGTCGTGACCGTGCGAACGCGGGGTCGGACCCTTGTAGATACCACCCTTGCGGAAGATCGGCGCGTTGCGCGAACCGTGACGTGCACCACCGGTGCCCTTCTGACGGTAGATCTTCTTTTTGGAGTAGCTCACTTCCGAGCGGGTCTTGACCTTGTGGGTACCGGCCTGCGCCTTGTTGCGCTGCCAGCGGACCACGCGGTGCAGGATGTCTGCGCGCGGTTCCAGGCCGAACAGGGCCTCGTCCAGCTCGACTTCACCAGCGGATGCACCGTCAAAGTTGATCACATCGAGTTTCATGCTTCACCTCCCTCGGCGGGTGCTTCAGCTGCGGCGTCAGTCGCACGGATAGCTGCGGGCAGGGGCAGGTTGTCGGGCAGCGGTTTTTTGACCGCGTCCTTGACGGTGACCCAGCCACCCTTGGCACCGGGAACGGCGCCTTTGATCATGATCAGACCACGCTCGGCGTCGGTCTTGACCACTTGCAGGTTCTGCGTGGTGACACGAACGGCGCCCATGTGGCCCGCCATTTTCTTGCCTTTGAACACGCGGCCGGGGTTCTGACACTGACCGGTCGAACCGTGCGAACGGTGGCTGATGGACACACCGTGCGTCGCGCGCAGACCGCCGAAGTTGTGGCGTTTCATACCACCGGCAAAGCCTTTACCGATCGAGGTGCCCGCAACGTCGACATACTGACCTTCGTTATAGTGTTCTGCGGTGATTTCCGCGCCCACTTCGATCAGCTTGTCTTCGTCCACGCGGAACTCGGCCAGCTTGCGCTTGGGTTCCACGGATGCAGCAGCAAACACGCCACGCATCGCTTTGGAGGTGTTCTTGGCCTTTGCCGAACCTGCACCCAGCTGAACGGCGGTGTAGCCGTGCTTGTCATTGGTGCGCTGTGCGACGACCTGCAGGTTTTCCAGCTGCAGAACGGTGACCGGGATCTGTTTGCCATCTTCCATGAAGAGGCGGGTCATCCCGACTTTCTTTGCAATAATACCAGAGCGCATGGGACCCCCTTACACCTTGATCTCGACGTCAACGCCAGCGGCGAGGTCGAGCTTCATCAGGGCATCCACGGTCTGCGGGGTCGGATCAACGATGTCCAGCAGGCGCTTGTGGGTACGGATTTCGAACTGATCGCGCGATTTCTTGTTCACGTGGGGGCCACGCAGAACGGTGAATTTCTCGATCTTATTGGGCAGCGGGATCGGCCCGCGGACCTGGGCACCGGTACGTTTGGCGGTGTTGACGATCTCCTGGGTGGAGGCGTCCAGCACGCGGTAGTCAAACGCTTTGAGCCGGATACGGATGTTCTGGTTCATTGAACATACCTATTTTGGCGTTGGAGTTGAGAGGAGGACCCGCGACCACCGCGCACCCTCATCGAACCCAAAAGGCGGGAATCACCCCGCCTGTACATTCCATTAGGAACTGGGGCGCAATACTCCGGTTCCGAGCGTGTGGCAAGGAGGAATGCAGCGCGCCGACATTATATATGTCAGCAGGCGCAGATGCGGGCGACGTTAGGGTGTCAGGGCCTTGTATCCAATGGCCGCCATGACATCTGGATCCAGCTGCGCGGTGATCGCCTGAACGGCCTCATCCGACAGTTTCGCGCGCCATTCTTCCTCCAGATAATAGCGTTGGTAGTCGCTATAGCCCTGCTTGTCGCCCTTGGCGCTTTCGCTGACCTGCTGCCGCGCACCTTTCGGTGCCAGCGACCAGTCTGTTTCAAGCCGGGATAGAACCGCATCCTCATCCGCCAGGAAGTCCTCATAGCGCAGCACCGCAACCTGTTGCGGCAGGGCCTTTTGCAACGCCAGATACCCGCGCGCCTTAGCGCACCAGAGCTGAACCGGAGTCAGCCCCTGTTCCGTCATCAACTCGCGCGGGACGGTTGGATAGGGGGCTGTGACAAAGGCCTCAAAGCTCTCCGCCGGGGCGAAATTCTGATAGGGACGGCGATACATCGACAAGAGCCAGGAATAGGGGTTCTTGGTCAGGCCGACGATCCCCAGATCCGGGCCGGCGATCTGCGCGATCCGATCCACCGGGGGCAGGCTGTGCTTCCACCCCAGAGATCCGTTGAAGTTGTTCAGAAACCAGGCATCGGCAGTCCGGTTGTTCACGATCAACCCCCAGGGGCGATGAATGCGGCGCAGCAGACCAATGGCGCGCTTGTTCCAGAACGGTCGCGGCACATCGCCGGGCAGCAGACGCAGATCGTAATTCCGCTCCAGCAGGCGCGTTATGTAATTCGTGCCGGTGTTGCGCTCGCCATAAATCTTGATGGTGGTGATCCGAGACATGTGACCCGCCCCCTGCAAATACCCTATCCTTTTGCCAGATCACCCGGTGTGCTGCAACGCGGCAAGCCCGCTCAGCTCAAACCAGCCCGCGATCGCGCTGTTTTTCTATTTGTCCGGGGTTTGGTTCCCCGTTTTTTTTCACGTTGTGTCACGTGGGGTAGTATTTTTTGTAACAGCGGTTGGTTTTTGTGTTGTCACATTGATGTGATGGCAAAAATTTTGGTCTTAAACTCACGCGGGGCTTTGCGATTTTGCGTCAAGTTGTGGGTGC
>JAOASD010000031.1 GCA_025210265.1 Pelagimonas sp. | reverse complement strand
GCCCTGCGCTTCTTTGCTTTTGAAATACCTCGGGGGTCCCGGGGCAGGGCCCCCGGCGTGGTTTGGTTTAAGTCGCGCCGGGATTACGCGCCCCGACCAACGGCCCACACGGTCAGCCCCCGCCCCACGCGGAGCAGACCCAGAGCCCGCCCCCCCGCCGCCACCCAAACCAACCCCCCCGGGGGCCCCGCCCCCCGGACCCCCGAGGTATTTCAAAAGCAAAGAAGCCCAGGGCCGATTTGCTTTTCCCCAGGAGGGAGTAAGCGATGAAAGACGCATATGACGGTCCGATCCTCGAGATCGACAATCTTTCGATTTCCTTTTTCACCCGGCTGCGCGAGATCCCCGCGGTCATGGATTTTTCGGTCAAGGTGATGCCGGGCGAAGCGGTGGGTCTGGTCGGGGAATCCGGCTGTGGCAAATCCACTGTTGCGCTGGGTGTGATGCAGGATCTGGGCAAGAACGGGCGCATTGTCGGCGGTTCGATCAAGTTCAAGGGCCGCGATCTGAATGAAATGTCCATGGAAGAGCTGCGCGATATTCGCGGCTCGGAAATTGCCATGATCTATCAGGAACCCATGGCCAGCCTGAACCCGGCGATGAAAATCGGCAAACAGCTGATGGAAGTGCCGATGATCCACAAGGGCGCCTCGGCCGAGGAAGCCTATGAGCGCGCGCTGCAGGTTGTCACCGATGTGAAACTGCCTGACCCCAAGCGGATGCTGGACAGCTATCCGCATCAGCTGTCCGGTGGCCAGCAGCAGCGGATTGTCATCGCCATGGCGCTGATGGCCGAGCCCTCTTTGCTGATTCTCGATGAACCCACCACCGCGCTGGATGTGACGGTGGAGGCCGCGGTGGTCGATCTGGTCAAGGAGCTGGGCAAGAAATACGGCACCTCGATGCTGTTCATTTCGCATAATCTGGGGCTGGTTCTGGAAACCTGTGACCGGCTTTGTGTGATGTATTCCGGCGAGGCGGTGGAAACCGGGTCGATCGAGGCGGTGTTTGATCATATGCAGCACCCTTATACGCAGGCGCTGTTCCGCTCGATCCCGCTGCCCGGTGCCGATAAGAACGCGCGCCCGCTGGTGGCCATTCCGGGCAACTTCCCCCTGCCCCATGAACGCCCGCCGGGCTGTAACTTTGGCCCGCGCTGCGATTATTTCGAGGCCGGGCGCTGTGATCGCGGCGACATCCCCATGGCGCTGGTGCCGGACAAGGATCGCCACGAAACCCGCTGCCTGAAATACGAGGAAATCGACTGGAACGCCCCGATTGTGGCCGGGAACACCACCGAAAAGGCCGAACCCGGTCGAGTTGTTCTGAAGATGGACAATCTGAAGAAATATTACGAGGTCGCGGCCAATGCGCTGTTTGGCAGCTCCGGGGAAAAGAAGGTTGTGAAGGCCAATGAAACCCTGAGTTTCGAGGCCCGTGAATCCGAAACCCTAGCCATTGTTGGGGAATCCGGTTGCGGCAAATCCACCTTTGCCAAGGTTCTGATGGGGCTGGAAACCGCCACGGACGGGCAGATCATCCTCGACAATCGCGAAATTCAGTCCACCCCGATTGAAAAGCGCGACACGGGCACGATTTCCGATGTGCAGATGGTGTTCCAGAACCCGTTTGACACGCTGAACCCCTCGATGACCGTGGGGCGGCAGATCATCCGCGCGCTGGAAATCTTTGACATCGGCAATAGCGATGATGAGCGGCGCGAGCGCATGTTGCAACTGCTGGATCTGGTGAAACTGCCGCGCGCCTTTGCCGATCGCATGCCGCGCCAGCTGTCCGGTGGTCAGAAACAGCGCGTCGGCATTGCCCGCGCCTTTGCGGGTGATGCGCGGATTGTTGTAGCGGACGAGCCAGTCTCGGCGCTGGATGTGTCGGTGCAGGCGGCGGTGACGGATCTGCTGATGGAAATCCAGCGCGAGCAGAAAACCACCCTGCTGTTCATCAGCCATGACCTGTCCATCGTGCGCTACCTGTCGGACCGGGTGATGGTGATGTATCTGGGCCATGTGGTGGAACTGGGCGACACAGAACAGGTCTTTGCCCCGCCCTATCACCCTTATACCGAGGCGCTTCTGTCAGCGGTGCCCATCGCCGATACCTCGATCGAGAAACAGCATATCGTGCTGGACGGCGACATTCCCTCGGCCATGAACCCACCGCCGGGCTGCCCGTTCCAGACGCGCTGCCGCTGGAAGGACAAGGTTGCCGGGGGCCTATGCGAACGCGAAGTGCCGCCGGTTCGGCATCTGGCCGACGGGCATCAGATCAAATGCCATCTGTCGGATGAGAAACTTGCAGGTATGGAGCCAGTGATTAAGATCGCGGCAGAGTAATGCGCGCATATGCAACCGATCGCATCCTGCGCAGATATGCGTGGGGTGCGGTATGGCTAATGAACAACATCTTCAGTGGCTATCAGAAGGGGTTCAGGCCTGGAATACACGCCGGCGTAAGGCCCCATTTAGACCAGATCTCACGAACGCAAATCTTGAAAGAGAAACCCTCAGAGAGGTAAATCTACAGGGTTCCTACCTGCAGGGTGCGAAGCTACAAGATGCGGATCTCTGGGGCATAAATCTTTGGACGGCAGGCCTGCGGAAGGCAGACTTGACCACCATTTTATACCCAGTCGAACTCTCAAAAGAGTTTGTTGTGGCTAGGCACGCCGATATGTCGATGAGCAGAGGGCTAAAGCAAGATCAGCTAAATGATATGTTGGGCGACAGCGGTACGATCTTGCCTGACGGGCTTGAGCGACCAAAGCACTGGCCGCAACTTTCGCTTGTTGGCGACAGCAGGACGGCCGGAAAGAACGAAGAGCTCAGCGGCGTTGACACACTTGATCCTCCTTACAAATCGGACAGCGCGCATAAGGCCTTTAAGGCGCAAAGAGACCTGCTGTTTCAAACACGCATCGAAAGCGCAGCTGCGGCCGAACTGTTTCATCAGCAGCTTAACCTATCAATTTCGCTGTACCGCTCGGCGAATCCTACAAACCGCCCCCCTGAGGATCTGCTACTGCTTGAGCAATTCAGTGACAAACTCAGCGAGATACAAAACGCGTTACAGTCTGCTGACCAGCCGCAAGACAGCGGGGTGGAAGAGAGGCTCGCAGAACTGCTGGACATCATTGCAGATCTCAAAAACACAATTGCGGATCAGGCCCAACAGATCGAAACGCTTAGGGAGACAAAGCGAGAAAAGACCGATTGGCAAAAAGGCAAGAGCGCCTTTGCAGTGACCTTCGGTACGACGTTAGGTACCGGCGCAGCCGGAATCACGATTGTCGCGAGCCACGCGCTACTTGGCGCATATGGTACGTCAACCGTACAGGCCCTACGCAACGCGTTTACAGGACTGTTTGCGGTCAGTCCCTAGGCTCTAGCGATTGCTCAGTAAACACCGACCGTCGCCTTTCCTTGGGGCGCGACCTCCGGCTTTTTCGCAGGATTCTGGTTTCTCTGCTTTGAAAATACCCTGGCACCCTTGCAACAGGCTTTCAGCTCGGGGACGCAGATCACGCTCACACCCCGCGCCCATTTTCTTTCAAAGAAAATGTCCCCGAAATCTTTCCAAGATTTCGGCCCCGGTCAGGAGCCCCAGATCTTTTTCACATAGTCCCGCGTTTCGCGAAACGGCGGCACGCCGCCATGTTTCTTCACAGCACCGGGGCCAGCATTGTAGGCCGCGAGGGCAAGGCGCCAGGATCCAAAGGTTTTGAACTGCTGCTTCAGATAACGCGCTCCGCCCTCAAGATTCTGCTTGGGATCATGCGGATCCACACCCAGGTCTTTCGCCGTACCCGGCATCAGCTGCGCCAGACCAATCGCGCCTTTGTTGGATTTGGCCTTGGGATTGAACCGGCTTTCCTGATTGACCAGCCGCAGGAACAGATCTTCGGGGATCCCATGTTTGCGCGCCGCGGCGCGGGCCAGCTGCGCCCATTCGCCATTATACCGCCCGCGATATTTCGGGATCGTGCCTTCCAGCGTGCCATATTTTGTCGGCGTCACAACGGTCGGCGGTTTCAGGCGGACCGAATTGTTATATTGCTGCGCAGCACGGCTATCCAGCACATTGGTCTGGTTCAGAAACAGGCGCGACCGGTTCTTGGTCGACAGCACATCCGCCAGCGCAGCCTCTGCCCCCAACAGCATCACAGCCCCAATCGCGATACCCGCGCTCAGCCCTTTGCACCGCTCAAACATCGGCTTTCCCACTGGTTTACCTCAATCCCGCAGCAATATAGCGATTTTTATGGATTCGACCAGATCTGCGAATTTTCCCTCGGCAATGCATCGCCACTCGTTCCCGCCGCGCGGCTGGTGTAGAGTCGGCGTTCAAAGAAACTCACAGATTCGAAGGGGAGACACATGGCCGGTTCCGTCAACAAGGTCATTCTGGTCGGCAATCTGGGTCGCGACCCCGAGGTGCGCAGTTTTCAGAACGGAGGCAAGGTCTGCAACCTGCGGATCGCCACGTCTGAAACCTGGAAAGACCGCAACACCGGTGAACGCCGCGAGCGCACCGAATGGCATTCCGTCGCCATTTTCCAAGAGGGCCTGGTCCGCGTGGCCGAGCAATATCTGCGCAAGGGCTCCAAAGTGTACATCGAGGGCCAGCTTCAGACCCGCAAATGGCAGGATCAAAGCGGTCAGGACCGCTACAGCACCGAAGTCGTGCTGCAGGGGTTTGGCGGCACGCTGGTGATGCTGGATGGTCGCGGCGAAGGCGGCGGCGGTGGTGGCGGCTTTGGCGGTGGTCAGGGCGGCGGTTACGGCGGTGGCCAAAGCTATGGCGGCGGCGGTGGCGGCCAGGGTGGCTATGACGATGGCGGCTTTGGCGGTGGTGGTTCCGGCCCGTCCCGCGCACCGGCCCGCGATCTGGACGATGAAATTCCGTTCTAAAACGCCAGACACAACGGATTTGAGGAACCCGCCACTGGCGGGTTTTTCTTTGTCCGCAGATCACGGGCAAATCTTGATCCGGTCTTCACGAAATATGCAGGAATGCCGCGCAGAGTGAGCGCAGATTGAGATGTCACATTTGACCGGGGCTGTGAATGATCATGCGTCGCCTGTTTCTGGGCCTGATTTTGCTGTGCTCTGCGTCTGTGCTTTCGGCTGCGAGTATTGATAAACCGCGCGTCTTTGTCTTTGACGGGGTCGAGCGGCGCTATTTTATCGACATCCCCAAAGGGGTGTCCGCGGGCGCGCCGCTGGTTGTCGCACTGCATGGAATGGGCGGTCATGCGCATAAAATGCGCTATGGCACCGGGATATTCGATCTCGCACGGGAGTTTGGCTTTGCCACGCTGCTGCCACAGGGGCGTCAGATGGCGGGCGGGGCAACCTATTGGAACGCTGGGTTTGATTTCGGGCGCGATGATGATCTGGGATTTCTAAACGCGCTGATTGCAGAAACGGTGCGCGCCTACGCGTTGGACACCAGGCGGGTCTATGTTCTGGGGATCTCGAACGGCGCGCAAATGGCGTATCATCTGGCCTGCAATCGCCCTGGCGAAATCCGAGCCATTGCCGCCGTGATCGGAACGATCAGTGCAACGGACTGGCCCGGCTGCACCTTGCGACAGCCGATCTCTTTATTGCATGTGCATGGGCGCGATGATCCATGGATGCCCTATGAAGGCGGGATCGGATGGGCGTCACGCCAGCGCCCCCTGCCTTCGGTCCCCGAACTGGTACAAAACTGGGCAGAGCAGATCCATGCCACCGCAGTGCCGCCCCCGGTTCATGACATTCCCAATGCCGAAATCCAGCGATATCGCGCAGAAACCGGGGCCAGAGTCGAACTCATCACATTGAACGGGTTCGGGCATGATTGGCCCACACCGGACACTGCCGGGTTTTCTACGGCGCGACGGGCGGTCGAATTTTTTCTGGACTTACCCGTCCCGCAGGACTGACAGCACCGCATCCGCAGGCACATCGCTGGTGACAAAGGCCTGACCAATGCCCCGCGCCAGAATAAAGCGCAGCTTGCCATCCAGCACTTTCTTGTCCTGCCCCATCAGATCCAGCAGCGCCTCGGCCCCCGGCAGATCACCGGGAATATCGGACAGGTTCCGTTTCATCCCCATGTCTTGCAGATGAGCGCGCACGCGGCTGGGGTCTTCTTGCGAACACAGGCCAAGACGGGCGGACAGTTCAAAGGCCAGCGCGCAGCCAATCGCCACGCCCTCGCCATGCAGCAGACGGTCGGAATAGCCCGTCGCCGCCTCCAGCGCGTGACAGAATGTGTGACCCAGGTTCAACAGCGCGCGGTCGCCCTGCTCTGTCTCGTCGCGCAGCACAATCTCGGCCTTCATTTCAACCGAGCGGCGCACCGCATGAATGCGCGCGTCAATATCGCCGCCGGCGGCGCGCTTGGCGTTCTGTTCCAGCCAGTCAAAGAAATCCGCATCGCCCAGCAGCCCGTATTTGACCACCTCGCCATAGCCCGCCAGATAGTCGCGCTCGATCAAGGTGCCCAGCACGTCGATATCTGCCAGAACCAGGCTGGGCTGGTGAAACGCACCGATCAGGTTCTTGCCCTGCGGTGCGTTAATCCCGGTCTTGCCGCCCACCGAACTGTCGACCTGCGCCAGAAGCGAGGTCGGGATCTGCACAAAGCGCACCCCGCGCCGCAGAACCGAGGCCGCAAAGCCCACAAGATCGCCAATCACACCGCCGCCAAAGGCGATGACGATGTCGTTGCGCTCGACCTTCTGTTCCAGCAACCATTCGACCGTGCGTTCAAAATGCGGCCAGCTTTTGGTGGATTCCCCGGCGGGCAAGGTCATGGAAACATGGGAGATCCCCGCCGCTTCCAGCCCCTGCTCCAGCGCGGATAGGTGCAGCGCCGCGACATTTTCATCGCTGACAATCGCCACACGCGGGCGTTTGAGCAGCGGCGCGATTTCGGCACCGGCGCGCGCCAGCAACCCCTGGCCGATACGCACGTCATATTCACGGCCTTCCAGCGGAACGGATACGGTTTCAATCATGATTTGGCCTCTAGAACATCAGGGCGGGTTGTGATCAGCGCCTGCGCGGTTTTCTGCGCCATGTCGTCCAATGTGCCGCTGGCCTCAGACGACACTGCCAGATCCGCCAGTTGATAGACCGGCACCCGCGCCTCATACAGCGATTGCAGCGTGGCGCGCGGATTGTCAGTGCGCAGCAAAGGACGCGTGTCCTTGTTGCGGACCCGGTTCCACAGCACCTCAAGATCCGCCTGCAACCAGACAGAGGCACCTTTTTCCGTGATCATGGCGCGGTTTTCATCAGACATGAACGCGCCGCCGCCGGTGGACAGGATGCAGGGCGTGCCCTCAAGCAGGCGTTCAATCACCTGAGTTTCCTTGCGGCGGAAAAACGGTTCGCCATCGCGGGCAAAGATTTCCGAGATGGTCATATTCGCCGCCTCTTCGATCTCGTGATCCGAATCGCAAAATGGCACGTTCAGCCGCGTGGCCAGCAGACGCCCTACAGCGGTCTTGCCCGCCCCCATCATCCCGACCATGACCACGGTCTTGTGCAGGATCAGCTGGTTATCCGTAAAAATATCGGCCATTGACCGCCCATTCGTTTCCTCATTGCGTGAATGACGTGAACCGGCCAAAAAGGCTAGGTATAATCCTCAAAAAAGCGAGGCAGGGGGTCAGCCCATGGGGCGTATCATCAAATGGCTGTTCTATCTGGGGGTGCTGGGCGCGCTGGGTCTGGTGGCCTATGCCTATGTCGGGCCGTTTTTCGGCGCGGATTTCAGCCCGGCCCAGACCGAAATCCGTCAGCAAGTGGACCTGAATGACTGATCCGGCACCTGCGGGGTGGGCGGCGGGCCTGGCATTGGTGCTTGGTCTGTCTGCGGCGGGGATGGCCGGCGCGCAGTCCGATCCCATCACCCAAAGCGCGCGCCCGCCAGCGGTATCCGCACAGCCCCTGGCGCAGCCCGGACCGGGCGGTGCGGGCCTGTTGCCGGCGCGCGTGACCGGCCTGCCTGAAACCCTGTGGCAAAATTCCGATCCTGAACGCCTGCGGGCGCTGATGCAGGCCGCGCAACCGCGTGTGCCTGCTCTGCGCGATCTGCTGCGCACCCTGCTGCTGGCCGAAGCCAGCCCCCCGGAACATGGGCCAGAAGGCGTGTTGCATCTGGCGGCGCGGCTGGATCGCCTGCTGGAAGGCGGTGCCGTCGAAGAGGCGCTGGCGCTTAGCGATATTGCCGGGCATGACGCGCCGGAATTGTTTGGCCGCTGGGCTGATCTGAGCCTGCTGCTGGGGCGGCCCGACCTGCCCTGTGCCACGCTGCGCGCGCGCCCTGCCCTGTCGCAGGATGTGGCGCTGCGGGTGTTCTGCACCGCGCGGGCGGGCGATTGGCGGCAGGCGGATCTGGTACTGGCAACAGCACAGGCATTGGGCGCGGTTTCGCCCCGGCGGGCCGCCCTGCTGGAACGCTTTCTGGATGCGGATCTGGCCGAAACCGGCCCGGCGATCCTGCCCCCGGTTCGCCCCAGCCCCTTGGAATTTCGCCTGTTCGAGGCCCTGGGCGAACCGCTGCCCACCGCGCCTCTGCCGCTGGCCTATTCAGTTCTGGACCTGAGCGGCGACAATGGGTGGCGCGCCCAGATCGAAGCCGCCGAACGGCTGGCCCGCGCCGGTGTGTTGCCCCCTAACCGCCTGCTGGGGCTGTATACTCTGCGCCGCCCGGCTGCTTCGGGTGGGGTTTGGGACCGGGTCGCGGCCCTGCAAACCTTTGAATCCGCGATGAAACGTGGCACGCGCGACCGGATCGGCGCGGCGCTTGTCGCGCTTTGGCCGCAAATGGCCAGCGCCGGGTTGCTGGTGCCGTTTTCCGAACTCTTTGCTGATCAGCTGGCCGAACGCCGCCTGAAAGGGCGCGCTGCGGTTCTGGCCCGCCGCGCGGGCTATCTGTCTGCGGGATACGAAACCCTGTCAGCCGGGCGCGGGCCCCTTGACCCCGAGGATGACCTGCTGATGGCACTGGCGCGGGGGGCGGCCCCGGCCCCTGATCTGTTGACCCGCAGCGCGCTGCCCCATGCCGAAGCCGTGGCGCTGGGATTTGCCCCCACGGCCAGCCCGCCGCCTGTGCTGCAGGACCAGTTGCAGCAGGGTCGCATGGGCGAAGTGATGCTGCGCGCCATGGCGCTGTTTGCCTCGGGTGCGCAGGGCAACAACCGCGATCTGGCCGATGCGCTGGCCACGCTGCGCGCCGTCGGGCTAGAGGACACCGCCCGCAGGGCCGCGCTGCAGGTGATGTTGCTGGATGCTGACCGGGCGCTGCGATGAGCGGCGCGCGCTGGATTTCCGCCTTTCTTGAGGCCATGGCCGCCGAGCGCGGGGCCTCTGCCAACACGCTGGCCGCCTATGAACGCGATCTGGACGACATTCACCGCTGGCTGACCGACGCGCAGCGCGATTTCGACAGCGCGGATCGCGACGACATCGAATCCTATCTGGTGGATTGCGACACGCGCGGCCTGTCCCGCGCCACCCGCGCCCGGCGGTTATCTGCTGTGAAACAGCTGTATCGTTTCGCCTTTGAGGAAGGGCTGCGCACAGACAACCCTGTGGTACAAATTTCGGGTCCGGGGCGCGAAAAACGCCTGCCCAAAACCTTAAGCCCCGAAGAGGTGGATCGCCTTCTGGAGGCCGCCACGCAGCACGGGCGCAGCCAGGCTGACAAACTGCGCAACACCTGCCTGATGCAACTGCTTTATGCCACGGGAATGAGGGTCAGCGAGCTGGTCTCGCTGCCGGTTGCGGCGGCGCGGGGCGATCCGCGGATGTTGCTGATCGGAGGCAAAGGCGGCAAGGAACGGCTGGTGCCGCTGTCCCCGCCAGCGCGGGCCGCGCTGAGCCTGTGGTTGACAGAACGGGATGCGGCGGACGCACAGGCGCAGGACAAGGGACTGCCCGCCTCGCCCTATCTGTTCCCATCGCGGGGCAAATCCGGGCATCTGACGCGCCACGCTTTTTACAACCTGATCAAAGGCTTTGCGCTGGAAGGCCATGTGGATCCTGACAAGGTCACGCCGCACACGCTGCGCCATGCCTTTGCCACGCATCTGCTGGCCAATGGGGCCGATCTGCGGGCGATCCAGACCTTGCTGGGCCATGCGGATGTGGCCACGACCGAGATCTACACTCATGTGCTCGAGGCGCGACTGCGCGAACTTGTGCTAGAACATCACCCGATGGCGCAGGATGAGGGGAAAGGCGACCTGTGACCCTGGCGCACGGGCAAGAATTTCCCCGAAATTCTTGTCACCCTCTGCGCAGGCCAAGCGGTAGAATATCCTCTGACGGCCAGATCCCATCGCGCAGACAGGTTTGATAGCCCTGCACCAGACCGGCGCGCTCCATCGCCTGCGCTGCCGCCTCAAAATCATAGGGCAGCGCGTGGATCTCGGCCTTGCCGTCGCTGTCGATCACCGCATAGCGCAAAGCCGGCGCGCCATCATTGGGCGGCAGCCCGGTGGCCCCGGCATTCAGCCACAGGCTGCCCCCAATCACCCGCTGAAACGGCAGACCGCTATGGCCTGCCAACACGATATCCGGGCGCGGGCCGGGCACCTGAGCCAGCTCGTTTTCGAACAGATCATCGGGATCTGTGGACCAGATAAACCGGTTCACCGCGCTCATCGCGCCATGCAGAACCAGCACCCGCCGCCCCATCCAGTCGATCTGCAACAGATCCGGCAGGCCCGCCATCCACTGGCGATCCGCCCCCCCGATCTGCGCATCTACATGGGCAAACCACGCGCCGGACAGGCGGTCACAGGCGCTGTCCGCACCAAAGCCACAGCCGCAATCCAACGCATTCTCGGCCAGCTGGCGCTCCATATTGCCGCCGATCAGGTAACAGCCCCAGTCGCGGATTTCAGCCACACAGGGGGCGGGATCGCCGCAATAGGCCACCAGATCGCCGGTGCAGATCACGCGCTGGGGCGGAATGCCCCGCGCCTCGGCCTCGGCCCGCACCGCGCGCAGCCCCTGCAGGTTGGAACAGGGGCCGCCAAACACCAAGAGAGGCCCGGCCTCTAATGTCAGCTCCCACGCCATTTCCGGTTTCATCGCGCCCTGCCCCTTGATTGCAGCCGATCCCGGCCCCATAACCCATTCATACCCATTACTCTTATCGGAAAGCCCCCGCCATGGAAGCCGAGACCAGCCTGCTCGACGCCGCCTTCTGGATCACATCTGCGTCAATCCTGGGGCTGCTGGCCATGTCGGCCTTTTTCTCCGGTTCGGAAACCGCGCTGACCGCCGCCTCGCGCGGGAAATTGCGCGCGGCCACAGACAAAGGCAATCGCGGCGCGCAAAAGGCGCTGGAGATCACCGAGGACAGCGAACGCCTGATCGGCTCGGTCCTGTTGGGCAATAACCTGGTGAACATTCTAGCCACCTCGCTGGCGACGGCGCTGCTGACCCGAGTATTTGGCGAAAGCGGCGTGGCGCTGGCGACGCTGGTCATGACGCTGCTGGTGCTGATCTTTGCCGAAGTGCTGCCGAAAACCTATGCCATCACCAATCCCGAAACCGCCGCCGCCCGCGTGGCCGGGCCGATCGGGTTGATCGTGCGCCTGTTTGCCCCGGTGGTCAGCGCCGTGCGGCTGCTGGTGCGGGCCGTTCTGCGGGTGTTTGGTGTGCAGATCGACCCGGACAGCCATATTCTGGCCGTGCGCGAGGAAATCGCCGGCGCGCTGCAGCTGGGTCATTCCGAAGGCGTGGTGGAAAAGGAAGACCGCGACCGGATCCTGGGCGCGCTGGATCTGGCGGAACGCACAGTCGAAGAAATCATGCTGCACCGCTCTGGTATCGAAATGATCGACGCGGACAGCGCCCCGCAGGACATCCTGCAGCAATGTCTGCAAAGCCCGCATACCCGCCTGCCCGTCTATCAGAACGACCCGGAAAACATCATCGGCGTGATCCATGCCAAGGATCTGACCCGCGCCATGTACCGCATGTTCGACGAAAGCGAAGAGGCCACCGCGCGTGAGGTCTTTGCCGGGTTCAAAGTGACCGATGTCGCTATGAAGCCCTATTTCGTGCCTGATACGACCTCGCTGGATGATCAGATGCGTCAATTCCTGCACCGCCGCACGCATTTTGCGCTGGTGGTGGATGAATATGGCTCGCTTCAGGGGTTGATCACGCTGGAGGACATTCTGGAGGAAATCGTCGGCGAGATCACCGATGAATTTGACCCGCATGGCGATCAAGCGGTCAAGATGGCCGAGGATGGCCATTACTGGATCGAAGGTGCCATGACGATCCGCGATTTCAACCGCGCCACGGATTGGTCCCTGCCCGATGAAGAGGCCAACACAATGGCCGGTCTGGTGATCCACGAGGCCCAGATGATCCCGAATGTCGGACAGGTGTTCAATTTCCACGGCTTCCGGTTCGAGGTCACAGGGCGCGAAAACAACCGCATCACCCAGCTGAAACTGCGCCCATTGCCGCGGATCCAACTGGGCGACGGGTAAGGAAAACGCCCCGCGGGACTGGTCCGGCGGGGCGTTCTTTTGGTGCAAAAACTTATCTTACAAAGGCTTAGCCGCGCAGACGGTCGCCTTTGGGGTCAAAGGGCGGCTCGGCCAGAATGGTGGCCTTATGCGGCTGGCCCAGGATCATCACCTGCACCTCATCCCCCGGCGCGGCACTGCCCGCCTTAAGATAGCCAAGCGCCAGCGACATGCCGACCCCATAGCCATAAGCGCCCGAGGTCACGCGCCCGATCCCCTCACCATTGCGGAAAATCGGCTCGCCGCCGCTGGCATCGGCGTTGGAGGCCGTCACGGCATCCTCATCCACCGCCAGCGTCACCAGAACCTCGCGCGCGGGATTGTCCAGCACCTTGGCCAGCGCGTCCTTGTTCAGGAAATCCTTGCCCATCTTGCACAGACGGTCTAGCCCGGCCTCTTGCGGCCAATATTCCGGGCTATATTCGCGCGACCAGCTGCCATAGCCCTTTTCCAGCCGCAGCGACATCAGCGCCCGCGATCCGACCGGGCCGATGCCGAACTCTTTCCCGGTTTCGATCAACGCTGCGTAAAGCTTTTCCTGATCTTCTGTGGCGCAATGCAATTCCCAGCCAAGATCGCCAGTGAACGACACGCGGAGCGCCAGACACATGACCCCGGAAACCTGGATCCACTTGCTGCGCATGAAAGCAAAATCGCCATTGGACAGCGATGTGTTGGTCATGCGCTGGAGCATCTCGCGCGAGCGCGGGCCCGCCACGTTGAACCCGCACATGTCCTGGGTCAGCGACGTAAAGGACGTGCCTTCAGGCAGCGGCATCGCATCAAAAAACCGTTTGTGATAGCGTTCCGCCATGCCGCTGCTGATGATGTGAAATTCATCCACGCCGCTGCGGGTGACAGTGGCATCCCCTGCGATCCCGCCGCGTTTTGAAATCAGCGGTGTCAGGCAGGACCGGCCCACTTCGCGCGGCATATTGTTGGCAAAGACCGCGTTCAGCCAGTCCTCGGCCCCCGGCCCGCTGACCCGGTATTTGGCAAAGTTGGAAATGTCGATGATGCCGCCAGTCTCGCGCAGCGCGCGCGCTTCGCGGCCAACCACATCCCACCAAGGCTGGCGCGTGAACCCGGCGCTGTCTTCGACGTTTTCATCAAAGAAAGCAGGGTGTTCCCAGCCATAGTTCAAGCCGAATTTTGCGCCCATGTCCTTTTGCATCTGATAGGCCGGACGCATCCGCATGGGGCGGCCTGCCGCGCGTTCTTCACCGGGGAAATGAATGGCAAAGCGGTGAGCATATTGGTCGCGCACCCGCGCACGGGTGAAGGCCTCGTCCGCCCAGTCGCCATAGCGCGCCACGTCCCAGGGGAACATGTCATACTGCATTTCGCCCTCGATCACCCATTGCGCCGCCATCAGCCCCATGCCGCCCGATTGCGAAAAGCCCGGAATGATACCGCAGCAGGCGAAATAGCCCGGATGTTCCGGCACCGGCCCCATCAACACGTTGGAATCCGGCGACCAGATCATCGGGCCGTTGATCACGCGCTTGATGCCTGCGGTTCCGACCGAGGGCACCCGGTCGATGGCGCGCATCATGTTGTCTTCGATCCGTTCCAGATCGTCGGGGAACAGCTCATGGGCAAAATCCAGGGGCGTGCCCTTTTCGGCCCACAGCCGCACGTCGCGCTCATAGGCACCAATCAGAAGACCCTGGCCTTCCTGACGCAGATAATATTCGCCGTCACGATCGGCGACCGAGGGCAGACGGCGATCCAACCCTTTGATTTCCGCAATGGTTTCAGTGACAAAATACTGGTGCTCGGTCGGCTGCAGCGGCAGCTTGATCCCCGCCAAAGACGCCACTTCGCGCGCCCAGAGGCCCGCGGCGTTGATCACCCAATCGGTTTCAATATCGCCCTTGGGGGTGCGCACAATCCAGCCGCCGCCCGGACGCGGTTCGGTCGCGGTCACGGGGGTAAAGCGATGGATTTCTGCGCCGCGCGCCCGCGCGCCCGCCGCATAGGCCGCGGTCACGCCCGACGGGTCCACATTGCCGCCATCGGGTTCATACATGATGCAACGAATGCCGTCGAAATCCACCAGCGGGTGCAGACGCTCTGCCTCGTCGCGGCTGATTTCGTGGAAATTCATGCCGTATAGCTTGGCCTTGGCCTCTTGCAGGCGCAGCTGTTGGGCGCGCGCTTCGGTCTGCGCCAGATAGAGCGAACCGGGCTGAAACACGCCACAGCTTTGGCCGGTTTCGGCCTCCAGATCCTTATACAGGTTCATCGTGTAATGCTGCAGGCGGCTGATATTGGTGCTGTCATGCAGCCCGTGAATATTGGCCGCCGCGTGCCAGGTGCTGCCCGAGGTCAGCTCGTCCCGCTCTAGCAGGACGACATCGCTCCAGCCGAGCTTGGCCAGGTGATAAAGGATGGAGCAGCCGATGACGCCGCCCCCGATGACGACGGCCTGAGCCTTGGTGCGCATGTGATCAGTCCCATTGCTGTTTCGGGCAAACTGCGCCTGAGAAACGTCGGTATGTTGCCTGAAGCCGACATTTTTCGTCGCGGGTTTTACAGGCTGTGGTCTAGGTCGGCACATTCGCAGGGCGTCAAAGCCGATGGCAGGCACGGTCATGCCTCGCACACACTGCACGGAAACCGCCCCCTTGCACTTCATTTGCGACAAAATATGTCGCTGATGGAAAAACGACCCCGGCCAGTCTGCAAAGATACTGACATCAGAACACGGGCCTGACAGCCCGCCCAACGGAGGAACCCGCATGAAAAGCACAACGCGCGTTGTCATCATCGGAGGCGGCGTGGTCGGGGCCTCGGTCGCCTATCACCTGACCAAACTCGGCTGGTCCGATGTCATGTTGCTGGAACGCTCGGAATTGACCTCGGGCAGCACCTGGCACGCGGCGGGCGGCTTTCACACGCTGAATGGCGACACCAATATGGCCGCGCTGCAGGGCTATACGATCCGCCTGTATAAAGAGTTGGAAGAGATCACAGGCATGTCCTGCGGGCTGCATCATGTGGGCGGGATCACCCTGGCGGACAATCAGGACCGGTTTGACATGCTGCTCGCTGAACGGGCCAAGCACCGGTATATGGGGCTCGAGACCGAGATCGTAACACCCGAGGAAATAAAGAAAATCGCCCCGATTGTGAATACCGATGGGATCATCGGGGCGCTGTATGATCCGCTGGACGGGCATCTGGACCCAAGCGGCACAACCCATGCCTATGCCAAGGCCGCGCGCATGGGCGGTGCCGAAATTGTCACTCATACCAAAGTGTTGCAGAGCAATCAGCGCCCAGATGGCACCTGGGATGTGCTGACCGACAAGGGCACAATTCACACCGAACATGTGGTCAATGCTGCGGGTCTGTGGGCGCGCGAAGTCGGCGCGATGGCGGGCGTCTACCTGCCCCTGCACCCGATGGAGCATCAGTATCTAGTCACCGATGACATTCCCGACATCTATGAACGCGGCCAAGAGCACCCCCATGTGATGGACCCCGCAGGCGAAAGCTATCTGCGGCAAGAAGGGCGAGGGTTGTGCATCGGCTTCTATGAACAGCCCTGCCGCCCCTGGGCCGTAGATGGCACGCCCTGGGATTTTGGCCATGAATTGTTGCCAGATGACTTTGACAAGATCGAAGACAGCATTGATTTTGCTTACAAAAGATTCCCTATTCTGGAACGCGCTGGGGTGAAATCCGTGATCCACGGGCCGTTCACATTTGCGCCAGATGGCAACCCCTTGGTTGGGCCGATCCCCGGTTTGCGCGGCTATTGGAGCGCCTGTGGCGTCATGGCGGGCTTTTCGCAGGGCGGCGGCGTTGGCCTGATGCTGGCGCAGTGGATGGTCGAGGGCGAATGCGAACGCGACACCGCAGCGATGGATGTGGCGCGCTTTGGCGATTGGATTTCGCCCGGCTATACCTTGCCGAAAGTCATTGAAAACTATCAGAAACGCTTCTCTGTCAGCTACCCGAACGAGGAACTTCCCGCCGCGCGGCCCAACCGCACCACGCCGATGTATGACATCTTTGACCAGATGGGCGCAGTCTGGGGCGCGCAATACGGGCTGGAGGTGCCGAACTACTTTGCCACTGGTGACGAACCCCGGTTTGAGACCCCCAGTTTCCGCCGCTCCAACGCTTGGGGGGCCACCGCACGCGAGGTGAAGACCGTCCGAGAAGCTGTTGGAATCAATGAAGTTCATAACTTTGGAAAGTACCGCATCACCGGCTCTGATGCGCGTCGTTGGCTGGATCGCATCATGGCAGGGCGCATCCCGAAACCAGGCCGCCTGTCCCTGACCCCGATGCTGGCACCTTCGGGCCGGATCATCGGAGATTTCACGGTCTCTTGTCTGGCTGAGGGGGAGTTCCAGCTGACCGCCTCTTATGGCGCGCAGGCCTATCACATGCGCTGGTTCCTTCAACATAAAGAAGACAATGTAAGTATTGGAAATATCAGTGATATACTGAATGGATTCCAGATCGCAGGCCCACGCGCCCGCGATGTTCTGGCCGCCTGCACCCGCAGCGATATCAGCGACATGCGCTTTATGGATGTGCGCCGTCTGAGCGTGGGTATGACCGACTGCATCGTGCAGCGCGTCAGCTATACCGGGGGCCTTGGCTATGAAATCTACTGCGATCCCATGGCGCAGCGCCAGCTCTGGAAAACCCTGTGGGAGGCCGGTCAGCCGCATAATATGCGCCCCTTTGGGATGCGCGCCATGATGAGCCTGCGTCTGGACAAGTTCTTTGGCAGCTGGGGGCGCGAGTTCTCGCCCGACTACACCTGTGCGGAAACCGGGCTTGATCGGTTTATTTCCTTCTCAAAAGATACTGATTTCATTGGCAGACGCGCCGCCGAGGCCGAACGGGAAACACCGCCGGATCGCACCCTTGTCGCCTTTAAAGTCGACGCCACAGATACAGATGTGAACGCCTATGAACCGGTCTGGATTGATGGACAGGTGCAGGGGTTCTGCACCTCGGGGGGCTATTCGCATCATGCCCGGACATCCATCGCCATGGCGCTGATCCCACGCAGCCAGGCCGCGCCTGGCCTGCAGGCACAGATCGAAATCCTTGGTCAGATGTGCAACGCAACACTGATCGACACGCCGCTGTTTGACGCCGATCACAGCCAGATGCGCGGCTGAGCGCGGCGGCGCAGAAATAAGGTCACACCTCCTGTCCTGACACAAACCGTTTCAGGACGTCACAAAGCGCCGACAAGAAAATCTGCAAAAATGTCGCAGGGGCTGCTATACACAGCCTATGCAAGACATCGCCATCCTGATTCCCGCCGCAGGCCTCAGCTCGCGGATGAAGGGCCAAGACAAGCTGCTGCAAGAGGTGGACGGTGTGCCGCTGCTGCGCAGACAGGCCCTGCGTGCTCTGGACAGTCGCGCCCATGTCACCGTCACCCTGCCCGATCACGACCACCCGCGCGCCGCGGCGCTGCAAGGGCTGCCCGTACAGATCACAGCCGTGCCGGATGCGCATCTGGGTATGTCCGCTTCGCTGCGCCGTGGAACGGCCATGCTGCCGCGCGGCGTGCAGGCCATATTGATCCTGCCTGCCGATATGCCCGATCTGACGACAAAGGACATGCTGCAGGTGATGAACGCCTTTCGCGCCGAACCGCGCCCCACCCTGCAACAGGCAACCTGCGCCGATGGCACCCCCGGCCACCCGGTCCTGTTCCCCGCCGATTGCTTTGCCGCCATGCTGGCGCTTAGCGGCGATCAGGGCGCGCGTCCCATCGTCAAAGCCAATGCCCACCGCCTGCGCCGCGTCGCGCTGCCCGGCAAACACGCGTTGACAGATCTGGACACCCCCGAAGCCTGGGAGGCCTGGCGCGCAACGCAAGCCATTCCCGCCTGACCCCTGCTTCTTCTTGGGTAAAATACTCAAACACGCCGGGGCGCGTAGCGCACCGGCGTAACGGATCGCGTCAGCGATCCGGAACCTTTTCAGACGGGTGCAGAAAACAAAAACGGGGCAGCCCTACAGGGCCACCCCATTCCCGATCCGCCCCCTAAGGATCGGACCGTGCTGCATATTCTTATGCGCAGGCTCAGCTGACCAGCAGCTGCGCCTCGTGTTTCTTCAGCGACCGGCGCGCGGCGCCATAGGCTTCCAGACCCTCGGTCTGCTCCAGCTCGGGGAAGAGCTCAAAGATCTCTTCGCGCTGCGCCGCACCAATGCCTTTCAGCGTGTAATCACCGGGCTGGAAGCTCTCGGTCCAAGCGCCGTTCGACAGGATCACCTCGTGCTGCTCAAACATCACGTGGATATAGCTGACGCCCAGGCTTTCGACCTCATCCACGCCATCCTGACCCACCAGATGCTTGGCTGCGACCAGGACTTCGCGCTCTTCGAAATAAAGCGCCGTCTTGTCATTGGCCACCAGTACGCGGTGGTTCGGAGAGACCAGCAGGTCATGCTCGGGCAGGTTGTTACCCAGCGCGCCCTTCTGGATCAGGATCGGTTTGAAATGCGGTTTGCGCGCCAGATCAAAGCCGGTCAGATCCTTGCGGCCAATCCACTTGATCTGCTGGATGCCGTTGTCGCGGGTGATCACGCGGTCTCCGACCTGCAGATCCTCGACCAGACGCTCGCCCTGCGGGGTTGCGATCAGAGTGCCGGGGGTAAAGCAGGGCACGATTTCTTCGATCTCAAAGAACTCCATGGTGCCGGTGACTGCGCCGTCGCCGTCCAGGAATTCGACAGTGCCGTCGATGCCATTGCCATTGCTGTCGGGCGAGGTGTCCACCAGACGCCAGTCCACGTCTTGGGTGCCGACACCGCTAAGGTCGAGGATGTCGTAATCATCGCCCTCGCTGCCGCCATCCACCGTGTCATCGGTGCCAGCCGCAGCATCGGTCACACGGATCACATCGCGGTCAGCCCCGCCAGAGATGCTGTCATCCCCGTCGCCGCCATCCAGCGTATCCGCGCCCTGACCACCGATCAGCGTGTCGTCGTCACCGCCACCAAGCAGGGAGTCTTCGTCAATGCCGCCATCCAGCAGGTCATTGCCAGAGCCACCAACCAGAGTGTCATCATCATCGCCCCCTCGGATCGTGTCATCGCCCAACGCGCCATTCAGGCTGTCGCGGTCGTTTTCGGTGTTCACATCCACATCGTCGGTCTGGGTCAGCGGCGCGCTGATGGACCCGTCCAGAACGTCATTGCCCTGACCGCCATCCAGCGTATCCGCACCATGCCCGCCAATCAGCGAGTCATCGCCCTGACCGCCCATGATAAGGTCGTCGTCAATGCCGCCATCCAGCGTGTCATTGTCGCCGCCGCCATCAATCGTGTCGTCATCATCCCCGGTCATGATCGAGTCATTGCCCAGGTTGCCCTGCACACTGTCGCGCCCATCATCGGTGTTGGGATCGCTGTCAAAGCCGAGCGTCGGGAAGGTCGGATCATCGCCCTCATAGTTCGAGAACGTGTCGGTGCCCGCAATGATCGTGTCATCGCCCTGCCCGCCGGTGATCGTATCCGCCCCCTGCAGGTCAAACAGCGAGTCATTGCCGCCGCCCAGATCCACAAGGTCATTGTCGATGCCGGGGTTCACAGTGTCATCACCACCGCCAGCATTGATCGTATCCGCATCATCGCCGGTCGAAATGCTGTCCGCTCCGCCGGTGCCATCCACGCTGTCCAGATCGTCCGAGGGATCGGGATCCTGGTCCAGACCGTTAAACGGATCCAGAGCCTGCAGATCCGGCGAAACCGGGAAAATATCTGTGTCGATCCGACCGGGGCCAGTATCCGGGGTCACGGTGACGATGATCTCACCGGTATCGGTGCCGCCATTGCCGTCGTCCACGGTATAGGGGATCGTGTCTTCGCCGGTGAAACCATCATCGGGCGTGTAGGTCACGGTCCCATCCGGGTTCAGCGTGGCGGTGCCATTGGTAGGCGTGCCCACGCCGGTCACGGTCAGCGGGTCGCCATCCGCATCGGTGTCATTGTCCGACGGATCGTCAATGGTGACAGGTGTGCCTTCTTCGGTGGTTGCGGTGTCATCCACAGCCACGGGCGGTGTGTTCTCACCGTCATCCGGGGTCACGGTGACGACGATCTCACCAGTATCGGTGCCGCCATTGCCGTCATCCACGGTATAGGGGATCGTGTCTTCGCCGGTGAAGCCATCATCGGGCGTGTAGGTCACGGTCCCATCGGGGTTCAGCGTCGCGGTGCCATTGGTGGGGGTGCCCACGCCGGTCACGGTCAGCGGGTCGCCATCCGGGTCAGTGTCATTGTCCGACGGATCGGTGATGGTGACAGGCGTGCCCTCTTCGGTCGTGGCGGTGTCATCCACGGCTTCGGGGGCGCGGTTGCCGCCATCATCGGTGACGGTCACGGTCACAGTGGCCTGATCGCCCAGACCATCCGTGTCTTCGATTTCGTAGGTGAATGTGTCCGTGCCGGTAAAGCCCGCATCCGGGGTGTAGGTCACGGTCCCGTCGGGGTTGATCACCGCGGTGCCGTTGGTCGGTGTGCCCAGGCTGGTGATGTCCAGATCTTCGACCGGGTCTTCGGTGTCGAAATCGTTCAGCGCCGGGTCGATGGTGACGGGCGTGCCCACCTCGGTGGTGGTCGCATCGTCAAACGCCACCGGCGGGGTGCCGGGCGCAGCCACGGTGACGGTCACGGTGGCGGTGTCGCTGCCGCCATTGCCGTCGCTGATCGTATAATCAAACGTGTCGGTGCCGGTGAAATCCGCATCCGGGGTATAGGTGATGGTGCCATCCGCATTCACCGCAACCGAGCCATTGGCCGGGTCGGTGGCTGTGGTTGTGCTCAGCACATCGCCTTCGGGATCGGTATCATTGACCTGAACCGGGATCACCACAGCGGTGTTCATCGGCGTGGTCGAGGCATCATCCACCGCATCAGGCGCGGTGTTGGGATCGCCATCCGGGGTCACGGTGACGATGATCTCACCAGTATCGGTGCCGCCATTGCCGTCATCCACGGTATAGGGGATCGTGTCATCGCCGGTGAAATCGGGATCGGGCGTGTAGGTCACGGTCCCATCCGGGTTCAGCGTGGCGGTGCCATTGGTCGGCGTGCCCACACCGGTCACGCTCAGCGGATCGCCATCCGGGTCGGTGTCATTGTCCGAGGGATCGTCGATGGTGACGGGCGTGCCTTCTTCGGTCGTGTCGGTGTCATCCACGGCTACGGGCGCGTCATTGACGGGCTCGACAGTCACGGCCACTTCGCCGGTGGCGCTGTTCCCGGCCGGGTCTTCGATCGTGTAGCTGATGGTCGCCGGACCGTTATAATCGGCAGGCGGCGTGTAGGTCAGCGTGTTGTCCGGGTTCACGGTCACAGTGCCGGTGTCCACGGTGGCACCAGTCACAGTCAGCGCGCCACCTTCGGGATCGCTGTCATTGGCCAGAACATCCACGATCACAGCCGTGTCTTCGGGTGTGGTGGCCGCGTCATCATTGGCGACGGGCGGCAGATCATCGCCGGTATCCACGGTCGAGAAATGCACATCCGAAACCGTCACACCCTGCTGGGCATTGTCACCGTTTTCATAAACGATCTGGATCGACTGGACCGGGCCAGCGATCTCCACCAGCAGCGACCCATCCGCATCGGTATAAACGGTCTCGGTCGTGCCGGTGGCCGTGTCGCCGGTGACGCTGACCGCGCCTTCGGGGGTCATGGTCACGGGCACGGTGTTGCCTTCGGCATCGGTGGCGATGATTGTCACGATGTCTTCGAACCCGTCGACATTGGCTTCGCCCAGATCGCCGCCCAGGGCCGAGAAATCAATGTCATTGATGCGGAACTGCACATTCTGCACCTGGTCGGTGAAAGTGTCCGTATCGGTCGACCGGAAATCCATCACCGTGGTCGAGGTGCCCGGCGCGCCATCATTATTGGCGTCATCATACAGTTTCAGATAGGAATTCCCGCTCATCGGGTCTTCGGCACCGACATAGCCATCGGCGTTAAAAGTAAAGGCGGTCGCGTAATCATCCTGCGCCGAGAAGGAGATATCGACAGCAACCCCCCCTGTATCCACAGAAACCGCGGCCCCATCATTCAGATTGGTACCATAGGGGCCCAAGTCGCCCCAGTTCAGAAACAGATCAGCCATAAAATCGACCCTCTTCCTATGCCGGGGTGGACCCGGTTACGCAGACGCCGTGACAATGCACACGCGCACTGCCCGTTTCCAAAAAAATGCTCGTCATGCCTGCGTGAACGCAAAGTGATTACGCTGCCTCTGCCCACGTTTTTATCCGTGGACGAAGAGCGCCTCTGGCGGCATGGGCGGACTCCGCCCCTCGCGTCACTTTGCACCCATACGAATGCACAACAGTTCAGCGGCCGCCCCCGTGGCCTATTTTCTTCACCCCCCAGTCGGGCTTGAGAAAAGTAATACGCATTCGATCCACCTGCTCAAAGGGGAAAATGGCCCAATCTGGGCGCATTGACCGGCCCAACCCCGCGATTCTGGTAAAAAATACCCCCGATTTGACCGTTTTTTAGGCCTGATTGTTTCGGAGCCGAGAACAGGATTCCCTGTGTTTTATGGCGGAATTGGGCAAAATCACGACATTGCCCCAGGGTTTCCGTGGCCCCCGCCCTGCGGATTGTTCACGTATCAGTGACAGTGCCCCCGCAGCGACTGCAGGCTGGCGCGCGGCGCAGGGTCTGCCCAAATGTGGCAAAGTTTGTCGCCGCTGGCGCATCAATCACGACCGAAAAAACAGATTGAACATTTTTCACGCACCCTCAGGTTGAACGAATCCGAATCATTCGAATGAAACTGTAAGCACCGCCCCCTTGGCTATCAGATCCAGGTCAGGAGCAGAGCGCCGTCCAGACCCGCCGATTTGATCTGAAATTCATCATTTCACCGATTTTTGACCTGCCTGTCCGGGGACTGTTCTTGCCCCAAAGGTTAACAAATTGTTAATGGGCGTATATAGCCGCGAATGCTGGCGATTTCCTCAAGAACACAATTGCCTCAACGACTTTATGTCATTGGAATAAATGGGATATTGAAAATATGTCGAATACAAATAACGCATTAAGTGTACAGAAAATCCTGATTACAACCACAGATGAAACCGGCTATATCCGCGGCACACATGCTGCAGAACGGATCAGGCTGGGGAACGACAATTACGAAGTCTTTGCGCAAGGCGGTGACGATGTGGTTGCCGTTGGTGCCGGGGATGATCTGGTGCGGGCCAGCAATGGCAATGACACCGTGCGCGGCGGCGCTGGCAGCGATTCGATCTATGGTGAGAATGGCAATGACATCCTGCGGGGCTTTTCTGGGAAGGACTATATTGTCGGAGGCGCCGGCGACGACCGCATCAATGGCGGCAGTGGCAGTGACCAGCTGTTTTCCGGGCCCGGCGATGATTTCGTCTTTGGCGGCACAGGGGATGACCGGATCTATGCCGGGGCCGGGCGCGATACTCTGATGGGGGGTCAGGGCAAAGACGTGTTTATCGTTTCAGATGACAGCACCGACCGCACCATCATCCTGGATTACACCGAAGGCCAGGACAAGCTGACCCTGGTCGATGTTAAAATCACCGGCTACACAGAACAGCGCAATGGCACCGTTCTGCAGCTGTCCAATGGCGGTGACATCCTGTTCAAGAACCGCTTTGCCGATGATGTCGATTTCGATGCGCTCATGGCCAATGGGGCCACTGCCCAGCCCGTACCGTTATATCAGATCATCGGGGATGCCACATCTGGTGAGATCCCGATCTATATCCTGGCCGGGCAATCCAATGCTGTTTCTCTTCTTTTGCGCAATGCGCTGCTGGAAGAGCTTGAGGAACAGCATTCGGATTTTGTGCTGGTGCGCAGCGTTGCCTCGGGCACGATTCTGGATCAGGTCAATTGGGGAGTCGGCGACTGGCACCCGGAGTCCACAGGTGAACTTTATGATCAGCTTCTGGCAGATGTGGCGGAAGCCATTGCAGCAGTCGAAGCCCGTGGCCTGACCGCCGATGTGCAGGGACTTTTCTGGGTGCACGGCAGCGCAGATACGCGCAATTTTGAATCGGCCTCGGAATATGGGGAAAACCTGAACAGTCTGCTCAGCGCCCTGCACGCCGATCTTGACCCGGATTTGCGCTTTGTCCTGTCCGAAGTCCCGACAACGCTGGATAAATTCGTGTTTCATGAAACCGTGCGCGACGAACAAAATACCTTTGCCGCAGAGCATGATCTGGTTGAAATCGTAGAAACGAGCGGTTTTGAATTACAGGTGGATGAGGTCCATTACAGCCGTGACGGGTTCTACGAACTGGCCGATGCGCTGGTTGACGCGTTGTTCTGACCCCCCCACACATGGAAAAACGGCGGGGTTGAGACCGCCGTTTTATGCCTTTCAAGGGCGCTTGGGTTTGGTTGGGGCTTTCGCGCGCAACACTTACCTTGCCAACATCATTTCCTGCGTGACCCTGCCGATTTCCTGGCCCATCAGGCGGGCGGCGGTGGCGTTGAAGTGGATATAAGCCCCGCCCTCCACCTCCAGAAGGTCCAGATCATTCATATCCGGGCGACCCACATAGCGGCAGAATGGCAGGGCATCCGCGTGGCCGCTGTCTTGATCCAGCCTCTGCTGGGTCTCGATCATTGCCGCCACATTCGGATCACTGCGCAGCCCGCCGATCTCCGCCACCACGAGGTTGAAATCACCGAACTCGGCGCGCAGCAGGGCGATCAGCGCGCGGAACTCGGCATTATAGGCCGCGTGATTGCCCAGCCAGCTTTCGCCCTGCTGCCAGACCAATGTGGACAGAAAATTGCCCGGCTGCGCGGCCAGCGCCGCCGCGATATTGGCGCGCGCCAGGCCAAGATAGCTCTGATCCGGGAAGCGGTAATTCCAGTGGCTGGTGAAATTCGTCCCGGTCGCCGCCGCCTGGACAAAACAGGGCGCAAAGCCCGCATATTTTAGCGGCCAGTTGTCGCACAGGAATTTCGCCTCATGCAGGGCCGAAGTCGTGGCGGGCGGATCTCCGGCATTCACCCCGGTTGAACTGGCATGGGACAGCGGCGAAGTCATAGGCATCCACTCGCCAATCCCCGCCGCGGCGTTGACGCTATAGGACGGGCCACTCAGATCCGTGCGGGTGCCGATGGCCAGCTGCTGCAGCGACGGGATACAGCCCGCGCGCAGCTCTGGCGTGTCGAGATCCGGGTCATAGCCCGTCACAGCGAAGGCATTCACCCGGTTGGACTGGCCCAGATGCGCGATGATCGCCTTGGGCTGGGTGATCAGATCGGTGACGTCATAGATCTGCACATCGCTGATCGCCATTTGTGGCGCGGCATTGCCGGTCAGCAGCGAGACCCGAATGGTATCATGCGGATGGGCGGCCTGATGCACCCGCAGATGATGCGCCGCAAGGTAATTGTTGGACCCGACAAACTGGTTCGATCCTCCGCCCATCAGATAGATCTGGAACCTTCCGGCGACCCAATCGCGCATCCCGACATGGATCGCATAGGTCCGACCGGGAGTGAGCGGAGCAATGGCATGATCCAGCTGCACCGCAACCGCAGATCCATCCACCACGGCCCGCCCCGGCGCTGCTGCGTCAACGCTCAGCGCCGCGTGGGTGGACCAACCATTGGCCGAGGTGAACCCAGCCTCGGCTGCGGGGATCACCCCAGCCAGATGAGGCCGCGCGGCGAGAGCAGGCTGGCCCCCGCGCCGCCGCGCCGGACGCCCGATATTGATGCCAATTCCGGGGCCATACATCAGTACCACCCCACCAGATCAGTCGCCGTGGTGCCCGTGGCCAGAATACGCGTGATCCGAAAATCCAGCCGCTCTCCGTCGACAACCTGATAGATGAGCACCGTACCAAGTTCATCTTGCACCGCCAATGCGCCGCCACCGCCCACGCGCACACATTTCGGCAAAACCTGCAGATCGTTGGAATCGTCCGGTGTGATCGCAAAATGCCGTTTTGCCGGGCTGGTCAGAGAATCGTTGTGGGAATCGAAATAATCCATCTTGGCCTCCTAAGCGCCATGCTGGCGCGTGCTGAAACACAGGACGGCACGTCGCCGGTGCCATGCGACCGGACCGGGACACTCATCACCTTCATTTGCCGGGATGTGGACATAACAGCCAACCCCCAAAGCACCGCCTGCGGGAACCAGCATTCCGCAGGAGGATTGCCCAGCCCTTAGACCACCGTGCGTTGCGCAGCTGTGAAAAACGCCCGAAAAACAGGCATATCACAGCGTTTCAGCACCGCGCGAACAGCAGCGGTTGGTGACCCGTCACAGCACCCGCGGCCTGAATAGAACCTAGGCAACAAAGCAAAGCGGCGTTACCCTGCTTTATGTTACAAACCTAGGTGATAGACACATGACGAATTTGACTCTGGCGGTGCCTTTTCACCGCAGCCATCCATATGTTGATCTGGTTCAAGACTGGGCCGATGACATCAACACCCAATCCGGCGGGACACTGACCATCACAATTTATACCCCAGGCGAGCTGATCGGTGCCTTTGAAATCGCCGATGCGCTGACCTCTGGGCTCATTGATCTGGCCTTCACCGCCACCACATATCACCCATCGTTCTTTCCTGGATTTACCGGGTTTGATGTGCCGCTGAGCGCGTCGCTGGGGGCAGAGTCCGCCCAGGCGGCTTGGCAAACCATCACTGATGGCGATTACGCCCCCAGCGGGATCACGTTTCTGGCCACCGCCTTTGCCGGGGCAACCCATATTCTTGGCTCGGACCCGATCAACAGCCTGGACGATCTGCAGGGGTTGAAACTGCGCGCGTCGGGCCTGGCAAACATTCTGCTGGACGATCTCGGTGCCAGCCCGATCATCCTGCCCAGTGGCGAAATTTCGGCCGCACTGACCACCAGGGTGATGGATGGCAGTCTGGTGTCGGGCACATTGCTGAACACAATTGGCACGGTGCCCGGTATGGATGTTCTGCAGGGGGCACCGGATGGCGACATCCTGTCCCCGCTTCTGTTGGCGCTTATGGCCAACGAAGACAGCCTGGACGGGCTGGACCGGCGCGAACTCCGCCTGCTGTTTTCCACCACGGGCCAGGATCTGTCCGGGGAATGGGGCGATCGGATCGCAGAGATCGAGGCCGCCGCTATCGCCGATTACGGTGTGGCAGAAACCAGCTTTTCCCCGGCCTTCATGACCGCCCTTGAGGCCGAGATTGATCAATTCATCGCCAGCCGGCTGGATGCAGAGGATCTGGCGCTGCGGGCAGATTTCACCGGGGCGCTTGCCCCCAGCCCCACGATCCCTGGGGTCAGTGACTTTGACCAGGATGCCTGGGACGACGGGCCGTGGGTTGTCTTGCTGCCGCGCAATCTGGGTGTGGTGAATTTCGACGAGTTGGATGGTGCCACCGCCATCCTACATGTGGGCGGCGCGCTGGAACAGGCTTTTGCCGATGCGTTCATCACCTATCGCATCTCTTATGAACCCGTGCCGGTCAACACGCTGGCCGAAGCCATCCAGCAATTTCAATCCGGGGCCGGAGATCTGCTGGTCCTGCCTCAAAGCGCCGTGCAGGCCGATCTGCTGCCCAGCGATCTGATGCTGGTTGGGCAAGATGGCGCGGTGTTCTCGTTTGGCGCAGGCGGGCTGACCCTGACGGGCACCACAGACAGCGAACAGCTGGACGGTGCCAGCGGCGCAGACACGCTGGACGGCGGGCGCGGCGATGACACGCTGAACGGAGGCGGCGGCGATGACGACCTAAAGGCCGGCGTGGGCGATGACAGCGCCGAGGGCGGCCAGGGCAATGATTTCCTGCGCGGCGGCATTGGCGAAGACACCCTGAACGGCGGCAGCGGAAATGACATCATTCGCGGCCAGAAAAACGCCGATACGATGAATGGCGGCGATGGTGATGACAATATCAAGGGCGGCGGCGGCAATGATCTGATCTTTGGCGGGGATGGCAATGATTTCCTGAAAGGCGGCACCCGCGTTGATACGATCCATGGCGGCGATGGCGACGACCGGCTGTTTGGCAATTCCTTTGACGATATTCTGAATGGCGATGCGGGCAATGATTTCCTCAACGCGGGTGGCGAGGAGGATGAATTGAACGGCGGCACTGGCAATGACACGCTGAAAGGCGGTGCTGGCGCGGATGTGTTTATCTTTGAGGCCAATATGGGCGCAGATCGCGTGCTGGATTTCAGGGACGACACCGACACGCTGCGGATTTCGACCGCTTTGACCGGAGGCAACAGCGATGCGGCCAGCGTGATCGCAACCTATGGCACAGGCAGCACTCTGGATTTTGGCAATGGCAACGTGATCACGCTTGTCGGTGTCACGGATCTGAGCGTTCTGGAAAACGATATGCTGTTCTATTAGCGACGGCGTATGGGGGCGCTGCCGGGGCAGCTAGGCGCGGGGCTACACACGCCGCCAGGCGTTCATGCTGCGCTCCCATCGCTGCACCAGCAGATATTCGATGCACAGCATCACCGCCGTAAAGCTCAGCGCATAGGCCAGCACATAGGCTGTATCAAATAGCTGAAAATACAGATGAATCTGAAAGCCAACCCCGTTGGATCGGCCCAGAAATTCGACCACCAGAACGATTTTCCAGATCACCGCCAGCCCGTTGCGCGTGGAGCTGGCCAGAAACGGGCCCAGCTGAGGCCAGATCACGTGGCGCAGCCGCTTCCACAGGGACATGCGATAGACCGCCGCCATATCCGACACGCTGCGATCCATGGCGCGCACGCCTTCGCGGATTGTGACCGTCACCATGGCGGTTTTGTTCAACGACACGGCGGTGATGGCCGCGACCTCGTTTAACCCGATCCACAGATAGCACAGCACGATGATCACCAGCGCAGGCAGGTTCAAAAACACCGTCACCCAAGGGTCCAGCCAACGATTGGTCCGCTGTGACAGCCCCATCACCACCCCCAGCGCACAGCCCACCCCCATCGCCAGCGCAAAGGCCATCAGCACCCGCCACAGGGTCCAGCCCATATGGAACCACAAGTCGCCGCCAAGGGATTCGTCGCGGATCACCTGCCAGACCTGCAGCGGCGCGGGCAGCACCGTGTCATCCTGCCCCAGCGCAGCCGCGCCCAGCCAGGCCAGAAACAACAGCGCAAAAGACCCCGCCGTGCCCCAGGATATGCCCTGACTGTTTTGCATCCGCCCTGCCTTTGTTCATGCGCATCTGGTGCGATCGCCTTTACCCTATCCTGTCCTGCGCCCCCTCGCCCTGCAACCAAGGTCGCATATCCGCACCGCCCCCTGCCTGCCTAATCTCTGCGCAGGGGAGGACAGGATATTTTGACATTGCTGCGTATTTTGATGACCGGGCTGCTCTGGGCCAGTGTGACGCTGTCCAGTGCTGCGCTGGCCACGCCCTCTTTGGATCCCAGCCCACGCGCCCGGATCGAAACCCATATTTTTGCCCCTATGGCGCTGGGCGATCCGTTGTCAGACGATGGCGTGTATGAGCTGCTGAACTCTGGCGGGGCTCATGCGGGCTATGTGTTTGAAACCGGGCCGATGGCCGCCCTGCCCGGCTTTTCCGGCGCGCCGATCAACATGCTGGTTGTACTGGATCTGGAAGGCCGGTTTCTGGATGTGCAGCTGCTGGACCACAATGAACCGATCTTTGTCAGCGGACTCGGCAATGCGCCGTTTCACGCCTTTATGGAACAATATCGCGGCCATTCCATTTCCGACTCTCTGGTTGTCGGCACGCCCTATGGGGATGGCGGCGCAGGCAGCGGGCTGGTCTATCTGGATGGCGTGACCAAAGCCACCGCCAGCGTGCGCATCGCCCATGAATCCATCCTGGCCGCCGCGCTGCAGGTGGCGCGGGAACGCATGGGCGGCATTGCGGCTGGCCCGCCAGCCTTTCCCAACCCTGACATTGACGAAGACCTGGACTGGCAGGCGCTGGTCGATCAGGGGCTGATCACACATCACGTTGTCACCAATGCCGAAGTTCAGACGCTGTTTGAAGGCACGACCTGGGAGGATGACGACCCCGAGGCGCTGGACGATCCCGACGCCCCCTATCTGGATCTTTGGATTGCGGATCTGGGGCCGCGCTCGATTGCCCGCGCCGCGCTGGATCCTGACACGCTGGAAGAACTGGACGCCTTTACCCAGATCTCGGGCTTTGACGAACCGATCCTTGTGGTGGAAACCGCCCGGCACGGGTTGGTCTCTGACGATTTTGTGCGCAACACCGCGCCGGATCTGCTGTCGGCGGCGCAGGCGGGCTTTCCCATTGCGCTGCGCGACGCGGATATTTTTGTCGAACTGAACCGCAAAGCGCCGATCGCGCTGCAGGACGGGGTTGCCATGATCCTGCGCACCGACCGCCGGTTGGGATTTGACCCGGCCAGCCCCTGGACGCTGAGCCTCAGCGCGGCGCGTGAACATGGCATGTTCCAGCCCGAAATTGGCACGGTCGCGCTGGAGGTCACACATCAGACGCCCGAACGGTTTTTTAGCCGCCCTGGCCAGATCGAAAAACTCTCCCCGTTCCAAGAGGCACTGCGCAGCCGGCAAAGCGACCTGAATATTCTGGCGGTCGGGCTGATCCTGCTGCTGCCGGTGCTGTTGCTGGGCCAGTCAAAGCTGGCCGGGCTGACCGGGTTCACGCCGCTGCGGCTGGGGGTTTTGGCAGCAGTGATCGGCTTTGTCGGCTGGTGGGGCCAGGGTCAGCTGTCCATCGTGACGCCGCTGGCGGTGCTGCAAAGCGGGCTGGCCGGCGGCAGCCTGGCCTTTCTGCTATATGATCCGTTTTCGCTGCTGGTCTGGAGCGCGGCGATCCTGGGCTTTGTGCTTTGGGGCCGTGGGCTGTTCTGTGGCTGGCTGTGCCCCTTTGGCGCGATGCAGGAATTTATGAACCATATCGGGCGTTTCCTGCGCCTTCCAAAGATCGAACCCAGCCGCATCTGGGATCAGCGCCTGAAATCGCTGAAATATGTCGCGCTGGCGGGGCTGGTTGCCGTAACGATCTTTGCGCCGCAGCATATGGACAAGGCGGCCGAGATCGAACCGTTCAAAACCGCCATCACCACCTTTTTCATCCGCGAGTGGTACTACGTCGCCTATGCGGCCTTGTGGCTGATCCTAAGCATGTTTGTTTTCAAAGGCTTCTGCCGCTATCTGTGCCCGCTGGGCGCGTTTATGGCGCTGGGCGGACTGCTGCGCCTGCGCCGCTGGATCCCGCGCCGTGACGACTGTGGCAGTCCTTGCCAGCTGTGCCGGGTGAAATGCAGCTATGGCGCCATCAAACAAAGCGGGGAAATCCAGTATAATGAATGTTTCCAATGCCTTGACTGCGTCTCTATCCATGATGACGAAACCCGTTGTGTACCCCTGGTCCTAGAGGCCAAGAAACGCCGCAAAGCCAGCCCCCGCCGGGTGACTGGCCATCCCAACGAGGTGCCCGCAGAATGAACCGCCGTCGTTTTCTAAGCCTCGCCGCAGCGTTTGCCTGCGCACCGCATCTGGCACAGGCCGCAACCTGGCGTGGGCGCGCGCTTGGGGCCGAGGTTTCCGTGCAATTGAGCGGCCCAAAACCCGAGGTCACGACAGCCCTGCAAGAGATCCCCGCGCTGTTGGCCAAGATCGAGGATATGTTCAGCCTGTATCGGGATCATTCGCTGATAAATCAGTTGAATACTGCCGGACACCTTACTGATACCCCTCAGTTATTTTGCGATCTTGTGGACCATGCAGATACCGCCCATCGCCAAACCAACGGGCTGTTTGATCCGACGATTCAACCGCTGTGGCAGGCGCTGGCCACCGGGCAGGACACAGTCCCCGCGCAGTCGCAAATCGGCTGGGATCGGGTGATCCGATCCGGGAAAAATATCCGACTGGCCCCCGGTCAGGCGCTCAGTTTCAACGGGATTGCGCAGGGCTTTGCGACGGATCTTGTGGCGGATCACCTGAGCGCCCGTGGCTTTACCCGCGCATTGATCAATATGGGCGAACACCGCGCGCTTGGCGGGCCTTATCGGTTAGATCTGCAGGATCCAACATTTGGCGGTCTGGGTGGGCAGAGCCTGTCCGGCGCGGCCATGGCGACCTCCAGCCCCGGTGCTTTGCAGCTGGGGGCGCGACATCATATCCTCGCCCCGGATGGGCGCGCGCCGCTCTGGTCGACGGTCAGCATCACGGCCCCCAGCGCCGCACAGGCCGACGCGCTGTCGACAGCGGCGGTCTTTATGACGTTGGGGCAGCTGCAGGATTTGCAGAAATCCGCCGGTCTCTTGCGGCTGAGCCTGATAGATCGCAGCGGAAATTTGCGCATGATTTCAGGATAATACAGCCCAAAACCCCCGATTGTCGGGCGTTTTGTGCATGATTTTGGGCAGCGTGATCCTGCCCCTTGCTTGCGCGCCCGGACCGCGCCAAAAGAGGCGCATGACACGCGCTCCCGATATTCTTTGCATTGGCTCCGTCCTGTGGGACGTGATTGGCCGCACTCCCAGCCATATGCGCGCCGGTGCCGACGTGCCTGGCCGCATCACCCGCATTCCCGGCGGCGTGGCGTTGAACATCGCCATGACGCTGGCGCGGTTTGACCTGCGCCCTGCGCTGCTTTCTGCCATTGGGCAGGATCCCGAGGGCGAAGAGCTGCTGGCCGCCTGCGCCAAGCTGGGGCTGGACACGGATTACCTGTATCGCTCGCAGGATCTGCCCACGGATCGCTATATGGCGATTGAGGGCGGCAATGGTCTGATTGCGGCCATCGCCGATGCCCATTCGCTTGAGGCCGCAGGTGACCGCATTCTGGACCCGCTGGAAAACGGTGCGCTTGGCAGTGCCGAGAGCCCCTATCAGGGCCCCATCGCGCTGGATGGCAACCTGACCGACACGCTGCTGCAGCAGATCGCCGAAAGCCCGATCTTTGCGCAGGCTGATCTGCGCATCGCCCCGGCCTCTCCCGGTAAGGCCGAGCGCCTGCTGCCCTTTGTGCGCGCCGGGCGTGGCACGCTCTATGTCAATCTCGAAGAGGCGGGGCTGCTGTGCCAGACCCGCTTTGAAAGCGCCCCGCAGGCCGCCAGCCGCCTTGTCGCGCGCGGCGCAAAGCGTGTTCTGGTGACAAATGGTGGCCAGACCTGTTGCGATGCCTCTGCCGAAGGCCTGATCGCCGAACACCCGCCCGAGGTCATGGTGACGCGGATCACCGGCGCGGGCGACACATTCATGGCCGCCCATATCGCCGCCGAACTGGATGGCGCAGGCCGCGCCCCGTCACTGAATTTCGCGCTGGCCACCGCCGCCGATTATGTCTCAGGAGAGATCCCCAAATGACCCTGTTCACCCCCTCTGCCGCCGTCGCCGAGGCGCTGGCCGCCAATCGCCCCGTCGTGGCGCTGGAAAGCACAATCATCACCCATGGGATGCCCTGGCCGCAGAACCTGGAAATGGCCCGCAAGGTCGAAGACACGATCCGCGCAGGCGGGGCCACCCCGGCGACCATCGCCGTGATCGAAGGCACGCTGCATGTGGGGCTGGAGGATACCCAGCTAGAGGCTCTGGCCCAGACCAAAGGCGCGGCCAAACTGTCCCGCGCCGATATGGCGGTCTGCATGGCGCAGGGCGGCACTGGCGCCACCACCGTGGCGGCCACCATGATCGCCGCGCATATGGCGGGCATCGGCACCTTTGCCACCGGCGGGATCGGCGGCGTGCATAAAGGTGCCGAAGAGAGCTTTGACATTTCTGCCGACCTGCAGGAACTGGCGCAAACCCCGGTGACGGTTGTGGCTGCCGGGGCTAAGGCGATCCTGGACATTCCCAAAACGCTGGAAGTGCTGGAAACCCTCGGCGTGCCGGTCATCGCCTATGGTCAGGATGCGCTGCCGGCCTTTTGGTCACGCGATGCAGGGCTCAAGGCCCCCCTGCGTCTGGACAGCGCAACTGAAATCGCCCGCGCCCAGCTGCTGCGCAGCCAGATGGGCCTGCCCGGCGGGCAGCTGATCACCAACCCAATCCCCGAGGCCGACGAAATCCCGCGCGACATCATGGACCCGATCATCGCCCGCGCCACCGCCGATGCCACCACCCATGGCATCACCGGCAAACAGGTCACACCCTACCTGCTGCAGCGCATCTTTGAGCTGACCGACGGCGCGTCACTGACCGCCAATATTGCGCTGGTGCTGAACAATGCCCGTCTGGCAGCACAAATTGCTGTGGAAATCAGCGCCCAACGCGCCTGATCTCCGATCTGCGCGCATCGGGGCATTGTAGACCCGGCGCGCAGAGCTTACCTTGCGTCCAAACATGGTTAGCGGACATATTTCATGAGCACACCCTTTGATCAGGAACCCAAGCGCCCCGGCACGCTGTCTTCGCTGCGCGCCTCTTTCCTGACGGGCATCGTGGTGATCGCCCCGGTCGGCCTGACCGTGTGGCTGATCTGGACCGTGATCGGCTGGGTTGACGGGTTCGTGCTGCCCTTTGTGCCGGATTCCTACCAACCCGAAGGCCTGATCAACCATTTCATCGGCAATACCGATCCCAATTCCGAAGACTGGATTCGCGTCAATGTACGCGGCGTCGGCGTGTTCTTTTTCCTTCTGTTCACGCTGATCGTGGGCTGGATCGCCAAAGGTCTGATTGGCCGTTCGCTGATCCGCCTTGGCGAAAGCCTGGTGGACCGCACGCCGGTTGTGCGCTCGATCTATTCCGGGATCAAACAGATCGCCGAAACCGTCTTTGCCCAGTCCGAGCGCAGCTTTGAAAAGGCCTGCCTGATCGAATATCCGCGCAAAGGCATCTGGGCTGTGGGATTTATCTCGACCGAAGCGCGGGGCGAAGTGGCAGACAAGGCGACAAATATGGGCGGGATGCTGTCGGTTTTCATTCCGACCACACCCAACCCGACCTCGGGCTTTCTGCTGTTCTTCCCGCGCGAAGACGTGATCGAACTGGACATGAGCATCGAGGACGCGGCCAAGCTGGTGATCTCGGCCGGGCTGGTCTATCCCAATGGCGAAAAGGCCAAGGAAGCGGTGGAAGAACTGGCCAAGCACCGCGCCTGAGCAGTCAGGACCGCCCCTAGCCAAACATCGCGCGCAGATCTGCCGTTTGGCGCTGCCCCAGATCGCCCTTGTGATCCTGCAGAAAACTGGCACAGGCCCGATGCCCGGCCTCTTTCAGCTGGGTCAGGACAGACGGCACCGGCACAGTCTTGGTCGCCACAGAGAGCTGGTTCATCAGCGCATCATCGGCGACCATATGCACGCGCACATCCTTCATGCTGCCCGGTTTCAGAGACCCATCCGCCAGCAGACGCTGCACAAAATCGATCGCCCGCAATTCGCGCAGCAGCGAGGAATTGAAACTGATCTCATTGATCCGGTTCTGAATTTCCGGCGGCGTCACCGGCAACGCATCGCGCCGCAGCGGGTTGATATTGACCACCAGAATGTCATCAGGCAGCGCGGGATCAAAGAAGGGGAACAGCGCCGGGTTGCCGGTGTAACCCCCATCCCAGAACGCCTCTGGCTCGCCGCTTTCCGGGTCGACCAACTCAACCGCGCGAAACATCGTCGGCAAACAGGCCGATGCCAGGATCGCCCCGGTCGAAATCTCATTGCCCCGAAACAGCCGGATCTTGCCCTCGCGCACCTGCGTGGCACAGACAACAAATTCCGGCCCGTCTAACGCGCAGACCCGACCAAAATCCAGCTGCTCGACGATGGGTTCCAGCGGATTTGAATAAAACGGCCCCCAGGCATAGGGCGACATCATCCGCGACAGCGCCTCGCCCCACATGTAATGCGGCGAATATTCCAAAGCCTTGCTGACAAGCGACGGCGCCGGCAGCCAGGGCCACATCCAGGCGCTCACATGATCCTCATCCAGCGCGCCAATCTTGCCCCATAGCCAATCCAGACTTTCGCGCGCCCCCTCATGCCCGCCTTTCAACCAACCCGCCTTTAACGCCGCCCCGTTCAGCGCCCCGGCGGACGTACCAGACATAGCCGCAATCTCGATATCGGGCTCCTGCAACAGCCGGTCCAGAACACCCCAGGTAAAAGCCCCATGGGCACCGCCACCCTGCAATGCCAGATTGATCCGAACCATACGCCCTCACATCACAGGGCCGCGCCCCTGCTTCTTTGCTTTCATAAATACACCTGGGGGAGTCCCGCAGGGACGGGGGCAACGCCCCCTGCCCGCTCTCACGTCGCGATCACAGCGCGGTCCAGCCACCATCGACAGAAATCGTCGTGCCAGTGATCTGCGCCGCCGCGTCCGAGGCCAGGAACACCGCCGTGCCGCCCAGCTGTTCCACGGTCGCAAATTCGCGCGAGGGCTGGCGCTCCAGCATCACCTTTTTGATCACCTCTTCGCGGCCCATGTCATATTTGGCCATCGTGTCGGGGATCTGCGCTTCGACCAGCGGGGTCAGCACATAGCCGGGGCAGATCGCATTGGCGGTGATCGGCTCTTCGGCGGTTTCCAGCGCCACAACCTTGGTCATGCCGACCACACCATGCTTGGCCGCCACATAGGCGGATTTATAGGGCGAAGCGGTCAGCCCATGGGCGCTGGCGATATTGATCACCCGGCCCCAGCCAGCCGCGCGCATCAAAGGCAGCGCCGCAGCGGTGGTGTGATAGGCCGAGCTCATGTTGATAGCGATGATCGCATCCCATTTGTCTTCGGGAAAATCCTCGATCGGCGATACGTGCTGGATGCCCGCATTGTTGATCAAGATGTCGCAAGAACCGGCCTGTTCGACCAGCGCGCGGCACTCGGCACCTTTGGACATATCCGCCTTGATATAGCGGGCGCTCACGCCATGCTGCGCGGCGATCTCGGCCGCCAGCGCATGGTCTTCGTCACGATCAGTAAAAGAGTTGATCACCACATCCGCCCCGGCGCGCGCCATCTCATGCGCGATGCCCAGACCAATGCCCGAGTTCGATCCTGTGATGATTGCGGTCTTTCCGGTCAGCGTCGTCACGATCAGTCTCCCAATTTCTGCCCTGCAGCGACTATAGCGCCGCAGGGCAGCATTGAAAGTGCGTATCGTGTCACATGATGTCGTCACCCGAACCCAGCGGCAAACTGGACAAAAATCCACCAACCGCCGCTTCGACATCGCTGATCAAAGACGTGCTGTCCCCGAACTGATCGACGGTCAGATCCTCAAGATCGGTATCGCGCAGCCGGATGATATGATCGCCCCAGGAAAAGACCACCGCCGATCCCTTCTGCTGAGCATTGTACATGAAAAACGCAAACGCATCAGAGGCCGTCATGCCGCCATAATCGCTGAACATCATCAGCGTGTCCTCATCGGCGTCAAAATCCATCACATTGATGCGCCCACCGGGGGTTCCCTTGCCAGCAACAAACAGGAACGTATCTTCGCCGGTACCGCCATGGACAAACTGCCTGCCGCCCATCACGCCGATAAAGTCATCCCCTTTTTCGCCCAGCAGGTGTGAATTTTCCCCCAACGCGCTGAGCAGAATATCATTGTCAGCGCCACCTTTCATATTGGCCCGGCCACCAAGCGCCAGCATGAAATCATTGCCAGTGCCACCGACCATGGCCGCCGAAGGCAGCACCGGCTCGGCCACAGCCACCAGTGTCTCTGTGGCGACAGGCTCTCCGGCCTCTTTGGATGCAGGGGGCATCACGACCGCAGGCACACCCGGTTCGGGCATCATCGTCGGGACCGGCGCACCAGCAGCCAGCAAAGGTGCCAGCGGCGCAAAAATAAGCGCATCATTCCCGTGACCGCCATACATGAACATCTTTGATCCTGTGCCGACCAGGATGTCATCGCCACCCTGCCCCCGCATATCCGCCACTTCGGGGCCGCCAATCATGATGTCTGTGTGGTGATGCCCATTCAGCGCCTTGTCGCCGGACACGCTCACGACAGCAGAAATGGCCGGCATCTGGGATTCCAGCCAATCGGCGGCTTCGGGCAGCGTCGGCAAACCAACCGCTGCGTCAAGATCGCTGAGGAGCCCCGAAACGGTTTTGGTCAGCGACGGCAGCCCTGCCAGGTCAAAGTTGATTCCGCGCAGTTCGACCTCAAGCAAAGGCAGCCAGCGGCGCTGGTCTGATGTGACTTCGAGTTCGGCGAAATTGACAACGCCCCCAACCAGGCCGGTCGCGTCATACGTGAATCCGGTCCCCATCAGGGTGATTTCATAAGACACAGATTTGGTAAGATTGTCTGAAGTCTGAAAGAAAGTGCTAAGGGGATATGCGATCGGCACGGCCGGGCCTCCAGGGTCAAAGGTTTAACGATATTTTAACCGTACCAGAGTTGACGCAACGGCACCATTTTCTTGTGTGCCTGGACGAGAGAAAGGATCCCCAGACATCGGCATCAGCGATCTGCAAAGCGCCACGTCAGGCTGCGGCGGGCCGGACTGCAGCACAAACCGGAAGACAGCATAAAAAAAACCCCAGCCGAAGCTGGGGTTCAGTCATTGAGGCAGGTTTCATACAGGCAAGAAACCTATCGAGCAGTGATCCCTTTATAAGCAATGGCCCGCTTGAGTCCAAGCTAAAAGTTTGAAAATGCGTAAAACCACCGATAGGCTGAACGCCAATAAAACAAGGGCAGACAGGGATTGTTTACAAAATGACCGCCGATTTTTTCCGTTTTGCGCAACGCGGGCTGGGTGCGCTTGCGGTGATTCTTGCCAGCACTTCGCTGCAGGCAGATCCCCAGCATGGCATAGCTATGTATGGCGACCCCCAGCTGCCACCGGATTTTGTGTCTTTACCCTATGTGAATGCAGATGCGCCCACGGGCGGAACATTTACGGTGGGCGAGGTCGGCAGCTTTGACAGCCTGAACCCGCATATCCTGAAAGGCCGTGTGCCCTGGCAGCTGCGCTTTGTGGCCTATGAAAGCCTGATGGGCCGCAATTGGGACGAACCTTTTGCCCTTTACGGGCTGCTGGCCGAATCGATTGAAACCGGGCCGAACCGTGAATGGGTCGAATTCACCCTGCGCGACACGGCGCGATTCTCCGATGGCAGCACCGTCACCGTCGAGGACGTGATGTGGAGCTATGAGACCCTCGGCACCAAGGGCCATCCGCGCTATCACGGGGTCTGGGGCAAGGTCGCCAGCATGGAACAGACCGGCCCGAACAAGATCAAGTTCACCTTTAACACCCCGGACCGCGAATTGGCGCTGGTGATCGGGATGCGTCCGATCCTGAAGAAAGCACAGTGGGAGGGCGTGGAATTTGGGGAATCGGGCCTCGACATCATCCCGATCAGCTCGGCCCCTTATGTGATCGACAGTTTCGAGGCGGGCCGCCATGTCACCCTGAAACGCAACCCTGATTATTGGGGCCGCGACATTCCCTATCGCAAGGGCACCAACAATATCGACACGTTCCGCATGGAGTTCTTTGCAGATGGCACCGCCCAGTTCGAGGCGTTCAAAGCCGGGCTGCTGAACTCCAACCGCGAAACCAATCCGGTGAAATGGGAACAGCAATATGCCTTTCCCGTGGTGCAATCGGGCGAGATCGTGAAATCGGAAATCCCGCATCAGCGCCCCACCGGCATCACCGGCTTTGTGATGAATTCGCGCAAGGAGATCTTTGCCGACTGGCGCGTGCGCGAGGCGCTGATCACCGCGTTCAATTTCGAGTTCATCAATGAAACCATCTCTGGCTCGCGTCAGGGGCGGATCACCAGCTATTTCTCCAACTCGATCCTGGGAATGCAGGACGGCCCGGCCGAGGGCCGCGTCCGCGATTTCCTGACCCCCTTTGCCGCTGACCTGCCCCCCGGCGCGCTGGAGGGCTATGCCCTGCCCGTATCTGATGGCAGCGAGCGCAACCGCAAGAACCTACGCCGCGCGCTGGACCTGATGGAACAGGCGGGCTGGACTGTGCAGGACGGTATGTTGAAAAACGCCGCTGGCGCGCCCTTTGTCTTTGAGATCCTGCTGAAAAACGGATCCTCGGAAAATGAGGCCATGATCGACATCTATCAGGCGGCGCTGGAACGCCTGGGCATCACCGCAACCGTCACCCGCATCGACAGCGCCCAATATAAAGAGCGCACAAACGGGTTTGATTTCGACATGACTTATTACCGGCGTGGCGTGTCCCTGTCGCCGGGCAATGAGCAAAGCCAGTACTGGAGCTGCGAGTCCCGCGACACCGCTGGCTCGCGCAACTGGATGGGCGTGTGTAACCCGGCGATTGATGCGATGATCACCCAGATGCTGAACTCCGAGAGCCGCGACGATTATATCGCCGCCGTGCGCGCGCTGGATCGTGTGCTGACCGCCGGGCGTCATGTGATCCCGATCCATGACGCGGCGGATCGTTCGCGCATCGCCCATGCCAAGGAGCTGCGCTATTCTGAGCGCCTTCCGGCCTATGGCGACTGGCTGGGCTTTCAGCCTGATGTCTGGTGGTGGCAGGAAGATTAAGCTATAAAGCGCGCGCCTCGGGCCACCGGGGCGCGCATCGTGACACGCCCCGTATAGAGGGCGGCGCGACAAGGCAGAGACCACAGGCAGATCAGAACAAAGGCAGGATCCCATGAAAACAACCTGGACAACGCCCCGTAAACCGACCCTGAAACAGGCGCTTTGCATGACCGCTCTGGCGCTGGCCCTTGCGGGCTGTGCCACGGTCGAAGGCATCGGCAACGACATTTCCGGCGGCGCGCGCAAGGTTTCGAACTGGTTCTGAGACCGGTTTGGCACGTCGGACCCCAGGCGCAATTGCGACCTTTCGGCTAAAGACCGGACCCCGCGCAAAGCCTATGCTGAAGGCCAAGACATCAGAAAAGGCAGCACCATGGGCGAGCCAGCACAACAGACACCCCGCGACGAGATGACCACCGCCCTGGTGGTGGATGACCATCCGCTGTTTTGTGACGCCCTGACCCTGACCCTGCAATCCATCGCCGATTTCAAGGAAATCCGCAGCGCCGGCACGCTGGAACGCGCATTGGAAGTGGTCGCGCAGGAAAGCGGGATGGATCTGATCGTTCTGGATCTGAATCTGCCCGATGTGAACGGGCTGGACGGGCTGGTGCGGCTGCGCAATGCCGCCCCCAAGGCGGCGATCCTGATTGCCTCCTCCATGGCCGACAACACGATGATTTGCCACGCGCTCAAGGCGGGGGCCAATGGGTTTGTGCCCAAACATTCCCAGCGCGCCGTGTTCCGCCGTGCCTTTGACGCGGTCAGCCAGGGCCAGCCCTTTGTGCCCGATGGCTATATCGACCCGGATGCGGGCAAAGACCCCGCGCCGGATGATGCGCTGGTGCGGCTGGCGTCGCTGACCAATCAGCAGGCGCGCATTCTGCATCTGATCTGCGAGGGCAAGCTGAACAAACAGATCGCCTTTGATCTGTCGATCGCCGAAACCACGGTCAAGGCGCATGTCACTGCGATCATGCGCAAACTGGGGGTGCATAGCCGCACGCAGGCGGTTCTGGTCGCACAAGAGGCGCGCTTTGCCAGGGTCTTGCCAAGCTCGGGCTAGCGCCCCTATCCTGCGCCCCTACCCTGTCGGCGGGAGGAAACGGACCGGCACGCGGTAGCAGCCACGCGCAAAAAGCGCCGCAGCAATCGGGGGGAGTGCGTTGGACGGTGGACCAAACACAACAGCAAAAGACATAGCACCGCAGGGCGCTGTGGAAACGCTGCGTATTGCGCAGGTCGATGCGGACCGCCGCAGCGCCGCCACAGAGCTGGCCGACCAGCTGGGGCGCGGCCCGTTTGCGATGATCTGCGTCTTTGCCTCGCCTGCGGCGGATTTTCCAATGCTGTGCCGGGATATGCGTCGGCTGTATCGGGGGGCTGATGTTCTGGCCTGCACCACGGCGGGCGAGCTGGGGGAACATGGCTACGAAGAAGGCCAGATCGTCGCGATTGGCTTTCCTGCGGATCTGTTTGCGGCCGAAACTCTGGTGATCGAAAATCTGGATGCGCTGGATGAACAGGCGGTGATTGACCGGCTGATCCATGGGCGTATGGCGCTGAACCGCCGTGCGCCGCAGATGGGATCGGAATTTGCCTTTCTGATGGTGGATGGTCTGAGCCTGAGCGAAGAGCACCTGACCTCGGTCATGACGTCTGGCCTGGGGCCTATGCCTCTGTTTGGCGGATCGGCTGGGGATGGCGAAAATTTTTCCGCAACCTGGCTGGCCCGCAATGGCACGATTTTCCAGAATGCCGCGCTGGTGGCGCTGGTGCGCAGCCATTGCCCGGTCAAAGTGTTCAGCCTGGACAATCTGGTGCCCACCCAAACCCGCATGGTCGTCACCGCCGCACAGCCGGAAAACCGCGTGGTTCATGAAATCAACGCTGAACCGGCTGGGCTGGAATATGCGCGCCTGCTGGGCAAGGATCCGCAGCAGCTGACCACATTCACCTTTGCCGCGCATCCGGTGGTGGTGCGCCTGGGCGACACCCATCATGTGCGCGCGATCCAGCGGGTCGAAGAAAACGGCGATCTGCTGTTCTTTTCCGCGATTGACGAAGGCATGGTGCTGACGCTGGCCGATCACAGCGATATTGCCGATCATCTGCAGCAGGGGCTGGCCGGGTTGACGCGCGATGTGGCCCCGGATCGGATCCTGGCCTGCGATTGCCTGCTGCGCCGGCTTGAGGCGACCCAGAAACAGCGCGGCCGGGCGGTGTCGGAAACCATGGTGCAGAACCGGGTTGTCGGCTTTTCCACCTATGGCGAACAGATTGGCGCGCTGCATGTGAACCAGACTTTGACCGGGGTGGCGATTTATCCGCCCGCCCTGCCTGTCCCCTCTGAATAGAAAGCCAGCCATGTCGCTGACCAACCCGGCGGATTCCCTTGACCGTCAGAACGAAAAGCTGATCAAGATCGCCGAAAGCCTGATGAAGCGGGTGGAGCGCGGCAGCGCCCCGTCTGGCGCGGCCTATGAACAGTTCGAGCGCGCCGCGCTCTTGGAAAAGCGGGTGCGCGAACGCACGCTTGAGCTGGAGCGCACGCTGGATCTGCTGCATGAATCCAACGCCAAGCTGGCCGCCGCCAATAGCGAAACCGAAGCCGCGCGGCGCAATCTGGCCGATGCGATTGAAACCGTGTCCGAAGGCTTTGCCCTGTTTGATCCCAGCGATGTGCTGGTGATGTGCAATTCGCGCTTTTGCCGCGATTTTCGCGATACGGCCTATGATCTGCGCCCCGGCCTGGCCTTTGACGGCTATGTGGATCTGGTCAGCCGCTCGCATTACCTGGATCTGCCCGATGGCCTAAGCCCCCAGGACTGGGCTGCCCGCCGCCTGCGCCGACACAAGGACCGCCGCGTGCTGTTCAATGTCAAACTGGCGCAGGATCGCTGGCTGCAGGTGTCGGAACATCGCACGGCCAATGGCGGCACCGTGGTCTTGCAGACCGATGTGACCGATCTGATCCGTATGGAACGGCAAGAGCGCGACAAGATGCGGGACAAACAGACCCGCATGATCCGCGCCACGCTGGATCATCTAAATCAGGGGGTCTGTATTTTTGATGAAAAGGCCCGGCTGGTTGGCTGGAACACCAAAATCGGCAGCCTGCTGGCCCTGCCTGCCCGGCATTTGCAGCTGGGGGCATCCTTCTTTGGGATCATGGATCTTCTGGGCCCGGATATGGTATTCACACGCGGTCTGGATCGGGCTGGGTTTGCCCAATGGGCGCGCAGCGACGGCCCCCGCGGCCCGGTCAGTTTCGAGGTCCGCCATGGCCCCGCGGTCACGTTGCAGGTGTTTGCGCGTGGAATGCCCGATGGGGGCTTTGTCATTTCCGTCACCGATGTGTCGGCGGAGCGCGAGGCGGCCCAGCAACTGTTCGAGCTGAATGAAATCCTGGAACGCCGCGTGATGGAGCGTACACTGGAACTGGAAGACGCGCTGTCGGCAGCGGAACGGGCCAATGCGTCCAAATCCCGCTTTGTCGCTGCGGCCAGCCATGACCTGCTGCAACCGCTCTCGGCGGCGAAACTGTATATTGCCTCGCTGTCTGACCGCTGCGAAAGCGAAGACGACAAGGCCGTGCTGCGCAAAACCGAAAGCGCGCTGAACGGGGCCGAACAGATCATCGACGCGCTGCTGGATATTTCGAAACTGGACAGCGAGGGGCTGCATTTCGACATCCGCACCGTGGCGCTGCGCGACATCATGCGCCCTCTGGCCGAGGAAATGGAAGGTCTGGCCGCACAGAAAGGGCTGCGGCTGGTCTGGGTCGAAAGCGGGCTGAGCGTGCGCACCGACCCGGCCTATCTGCGCCGAATCCTGCAGAACCTGCTGGCCAATGCGATCCGCTATACCGATCAGGGCAAGGTGCTGCTGGGCGCGCGCCGCATGGGCAATTCTGTGCGCATCGAGGTGCGCGACACCGGCCCCGGCATTGCCGAAGACGACCAAAACAGCATTTTCGAAGAATTTCGCCGTCTGGATGACAGCGCCTCGGATAATGACGGGCTGGGGCTGGGGCTGGCCATTGTGGAACGGGCCTGCGCGCGGCTGGGGCATCCGCTGGGCCTGTGGTCCCAGCTGGGGCGCGGCAGCTGTTTCACCGTCACCCTGCCCGTGACCGGCCCGCGCGATGCGCCGGGGCCGCAGCTGGGCACCCCGCGGGGCAGCTATCTGGGCACCCGGTCTTTGGCGCAATACGGGCTGATCACGCTGCTGGTGGAAAATGACCCGCAGCTGCGCCGCGCCATGTCGGTTCTGATGGAAAGCTGGGGCGTGAATGTGATCGAAGCCGAAGACGCCCCTTCGGCGCTGGATCTGCTGGACGATCTGGAAATCACCCCGGACGCGGTGCTGCTGGATTATCAGCTGGGCCCCGGCTCCAGCGGGCTGGACCTGTACGCAACGCTCCAGCAAAAGCTGGGCCGCCTGCCCGGAGCCATCGTGTCAGCCAATCGCGCCCCGGAACTGCGCGACTCCTGCGCCGCGCTGGGGGTGGATTTCCTGCAAAAACCGATTGACCGGCAAAAACTGATCGACCTGCTCAGCGAGGCCGCCAGACGCATGGGGACCAACACAGCGCAGGGCTAAGATACCCTCCGAGGGGCGCGCGCAAAAACCAAGGCGAGAGGGACAGCCCGCCCGATCCATCATTACCCATCAAACACACGCGCGCGCCCCCCGAAAACGCGCCTTACATCATGCCTCTGCAAGAACGCGGAGAGTTCGGTTTGCCGATATGATGCGGGTTCAGCACCAAAATCCAGCGTTCAGGATAGCCCGGTGCCTTGGTCCGGCGATAGGTACAGCCCTCTTTGGTGGTCATGTAATTCTCAGCCGGAGCGCGCACAGCCCCCTGGCTGGACACAAAAGGCGTGGCCTGCGCCAGAATCAGCCCCTTGGGTGCAGGCGCATCCGGCGCGGTAAGCGACACCAGCCCAAGGGCGGTGGCGGTGATCATTGCAGAAAGGCTCATGCGGGGCTCCTTTGGCGGATAAAACAAGTACCGTGATGCAGGCACCTTGCTGTGAGGACCGCGCAAAGGCAGGGCCCGATCATGGCAGGATCAGGGCCAGCCCCGCAGATTTTCGCAAAACTTGATGGGTCTAAACAAATGTCAGATCATTCACATCACTGATCCCGTCGATCTGCAACACATCGCCCGCGCCGAAATCGAGGATCAGCCCGTTGCCTGCACTGCCATCGGCGGCAGTGAAGGCCCCCGTGCTGACCGAGGCATCCCCGACGCTCAGCCCTCCGGCAAGGCGCAGCACGTCAATCCCGATCTCATAATCAAACACCGCATCCGTGCCATCACGATAGATGAACCGATCCGCATCTCCATCCCCGGTGCCACCAAACAGAACATCGTCGCCGGTGCCACCTTCCAGCGTGTCGCGCCCGCTGCCGCCGTTCAGAACGTCATCCTTGCCGCCGCCATGCAGGTCGTCATGCCCTGCGCCGCCCTGCAGCGTGTCTTCGCCCTGACCGCCGATCAACATATCCGCCGCTCCGCCGCCGATCAGACTGTCATTCTCCGCAGAGCCGGTGAGCAGGTCGCTGCCCTTTCCGCCATCCAGCGTCGCCTGGCCCCGTGCCGTGATAGTGTCTGCCCCCTGACCGCCGGTCATCGTGCCCCAGCCGTCAAGGGAATCGTCCCCGGTGCCGCCATGCATATTGGCCCCACCGATCAGGGTGTCATTGCCAGAGCGCCCATACATTTCATGGGTTTTGGCAAGGTTGCCGTTGAATTCCAGCACGTCATGTCCCGCACCGCCGTCGAAATAAAAACTTTCGAGCAGGTTATCCGACGCATCCGCTTCGGAATATGGGTTCAAATAGAGGTAGTCGTCGCCGTCTTCGCCATACAGCCGGACCTGATCCTGCCGCAGCCCGTCCCAGTTATCGACCCGCAGCGTGTCATTCCCCGTACCGCCAAAGAGCTTGTCAAACCCAAGCCGACCGGTAGCCATGTCGTCATCGCCGATGCCGCCCCAGCCGATGTCATCCCCGCCGCCGAGCCTAACTGTGTCATTGCCTTCTTCACCAAAATAGCGGCTGTCGCCTGTACCCGTGGCACCGCCCAGTACTTTGGTGTCGCGTGTTAGGCCTTCCAGAGTGTCGTCCCCTTCCCCACCGGACAACCGGAAATATCCGCTGAGGGAATCATTGCCCTCGCCCCCCAGCAGGCGTCCATAGCCGCTCAGCGTGTCATCCCCGCGGCCACCATCGAGGCGTGCGCGCAGAAAGGGCGTTTCGCTTCCTACCAGCACATCATTCCCCTCTCCGCCATGCAGGATGACGTCGCGGCGTTCGTCCAGACGCGAGTCCGGCCCGGTCAGGCGCAGGGTATCATTGCCCGCTCCGCCGCGTAGGATGATACGGTCGCCCGCGCGCTCTACCGTTGCGCTGATAAGGTCATTGCCCGATTCCCCGGACAAAACTGCCGCCGCAGCTCCAATTATTGAGGCATAGATCCGATCCGCGCCATCCCCACCCAGGGCGCGCCCGCTCCCCCGCATCGACAGAAGATCATTACCCTCTTCGCCAAACAGAAAGCTGGGCTGGTCCAACCACCAACTGCGCGTGCTATTGCCATACAGGGTGTCATTGCCCTCGCCGCCAAACAGCGTGTCCACGCCGTCATCGCCGTAGAGCAGATCATTGCCCGCATCACCGAACAACCGATCATCTTCGCCCCCACCGTCAAGGGTGTCATCGTCTTCACCGCCGCGCAGCAGATCGTCCCCTGACCCGCCATCAAGCCGGTCACTTCCAGCGGCACCCAATAGCGTATCATGGCCAGAGCGACCGCTAAGCCTGTCATCACCGCCCCCGCCATCCAGAAAATCATCGCCAGCGTCGCCAATCAGCCTGTCGTCCCCGGTGTCACCGCGCAGCGTGTCATTGCCTCCGCCGCCCTCAAGGCGGTCATTACCATCGCCGCCAGATTCGCTGTCTGGTCCGTCTGTGCCGATAAAAACATCATCCCCGGACGTGCCGCCTGCGCCTTTGGACAGTTCGGTGACAGAAAACGGAAGATTGCGGACGGTGGGGGAAATCATGGCGGGATACCTCCTGAATAAATGCACTCAATGATTGAAGTAGAGCGCGTTCAGGGGCCGCGTGACAAGATTTATCTTTGCGTTAACAATTATTTACAGGGCAATCACGATGTCGGCGCGCAACCCGCCAAGCGACTCGCTTTCGCCCAGGCGCAGCACGCCGCCATGGGCGCGCGCGATGTCGGCGGCAATGGCCAGACCCAGCCCCACACCGGGGCCGCGGTTCTGATTGCGCGCCGGGTCCAGCCGCACAAAGGGGCGCAGGGCGTTTTCACGTTGGTCCGGCGCGATGCCCGGCCCGTCATCCTCGACCCGGATGCGCAGCGCCCGCGCGCTCAGCGACATCGAAACCTGACAGCGAGAGCCATAGCGCACCGCATTGCCAACCAGATTTTCCACTGCCCGGCGCAGCGCGGCAGGGCGCAAAGGCACATCGCGGCCCGGTTCAACCTCGCCCAGGGTCACATCCTGCCCGGCGCGCTGCGCATCTTCGACAATGGAACGCAGCAGGGTTTCGGGATTGCAGGGCTCGGCCTCGGCGCTTTGCGCATCGCCGCGCGCGAAATCCAGAAACGCGTCGATCAGGCGCTGCATGTCCTCGACATCGCGCTCCAGCGGCTCGCGGTCTTCGCTGTCCAGCAGGGACAGGCCCAGCCGCAGCCGGGTGATCGGCGTGCGCAGATCGTGGCTGACCCCCGACAACATCATGGTGCGCTGTTCGATATGGCGTTCGATCCGGGCGCGCATATCCAGAAAGGCATGGCCTGCGGCGCGCACTTCGACAGCCCCTGCGGGGGAATAGGTCTCGTTCCGGCCCCGACCAAAGGCCTCGGCAGCGCGGGCCAGCCGGGTGATCGGGCGCAGCTGATTGCGCAGATACAGATAGGCGATCAGGGTCATCAGCGCGCCAAAGAACACCATATTCACCAGCAGCTGATGGGGGTTGGAGGCCGAAACCCGCTCGCGCTCGGCTTCGATCAGCCACAGCGCCCCGTCATGACGCAAATACAGCCGCAGCTCGTGGTCATCCGGCAGGGCGACGCGCTCTAGCCCATCCACCCTGTCTTTGAGCGTGCGGATCACGATCAGCCCGGTAAAATCATACCAGCGGCGCATGTCCTGAGCGGGCAGATCGGCCGCATTGATAGGCTGCAACAGCAGATCCAGAACCGGCTGGTCGGGCGGCACCTGCCCTGCCAGATCCACCGCCATCGTCACCGCCCGCGCCATTTCCCGGCTCAGCTGTTCGGTCACACCCTCAAAATGGCGTTGGATGAACACCACGGACACCACCAGCTGCAGTGTCACCACCGGCAGGACCAGGATCAGCGCGGCACGGCCATAGAGGCTGCGCGGCATATAGCGTTTGAGCCATTGAAACGACATGAGGAATGCTTAGCCTAGCCGCAGAGCAGATGCCAAGAGCCAGACAGGATCAAAGATGCAAGACCCGCAGCCCGACTTTCAACCCATTCCAGGTGTGCCCGAAGACATCGCCCCCGGTATGCGCCGCCTTCTGGCCCCCAACCCCTCGCCCATGACCTATCGGGGCACCAACACCTATCTGCTGGGCACTGGGGACATCGCTGTGATCGACCCCGGTCCGATGGATATGGAGCATCACCAGGCGATTCTGGACGCGCTTGCCCCCGGACAGCGCATTTCCCACATCCTTGTGACCCACGCGCATCTGGATCACTCTCCCCTCGCCCGGCCCCTGTCCGACTCCACCGGCGCGCCGGTTTACGGGTTCGGCCCGGCAGAGTCCGGTCGCAGCGACATCATGCAGACCCTCGCCCAAAGCGGCCAGCTGGCCGGGGGCGAAGGTGTTGATCTGGGTTTTGCCCCCGATCACCTGCTGGCGGATGGCGATGTGCTGAACGGCGATGGCTGGCAGGTCGAGGCGCTGCACACGCCCGGCCACATGGCCAATCACCTGTCCTTTGCCTGGGGCGATGTCCTGTTCTCGGGCGATCTGGTGATGAGCTGGGCAAGCTCGCTGGTCTCGCCGCCCGATGGGGATCTGGGCGCGTTCATGGCCTCGCTGCGCAAGCTGCAGGCGCGAAACTGGTCGGTGTTCCATGCAGGCCATGGCGCCCCGGTTCTGGACCCGGCTGCGCGCCTGCAAGAGCTGCTGACCCATCGCCAAAGCCGCGAGTCAGCGATCCTGAGCGCACTCAGCGCAGGCCCCGCCACAGCCGATCAGCTGGCCGCTCAAATCTACACTGAAACCCCGCCTGCCCTGCTGCCTGCCGCCGCACGCAATGTTCTGGCCCATCTCATTGACCTGACAGAGAAAACACAGGTCGCTCCCGTGGATAAAATCGCCGCAAACGCGGTTTTTCAGAGGTTTTGAGGGCCGCCTGAAAAAATCTTTGAAAAAGGTCAAAAATCCTCTTGTCGCCGCAAAACACCATAGCTATACACCCCCTCACACGAGATGCAGCACAGCATCAACACAGTGTTCCGGCGTAGCTCAGCGGTAGAGCAGTTGACTGTTAATCAATTGGTCGTAGGTTCGATCCCTACCGCCGGAGCCAATCAACCATTTGGTTGTAAAGCAAAAATGGCGATCCTCCGGGGTCGCCTTTTTTCGTTTTTGCAACGATTTTGCAACGCGGGCGCGGATCTCAACAGACGCGTTGCAAGCCGAACGCTCGGACAGAAACACCCTGTTCGAGCCGCTTGCAGTCCTTCAATCTCAATGGCTTGCGATGTTCCGTAGATCAGAGAAGCAAACCGCCAGCGGCGTTGTTGGCTTCCAGTTTGTCCACGAAGTGTCGAGCAAAGAGCACCAGCCATTGCTTCTCGGCATCGCTGACGTCGGCGACGTTCAGGCGTGAAGCGAAGTCAACGATCTCCCGCATCTCTCCGGTCGAGTAGTTCCCGCCGGGAGGAACGGCCACTGCATCCAGACACTTCGCCATGGCCCAACAAACTTGCAAAAACGCATCATCAGAATCGCCAATGTGCGCCCAGAGGTCTCGCCCCTGTAGCGTCTCGACGCGCAATTCCTTGCCACCTTGGTCCGCTTGGAAAAACGAGCTTGCTATGGGGCGCTTCCCGTCAGGCGTCGTGCAGCTACTGGAAACGTTCACCCCCTGCCCAGCAACACGTTCTTCGGCAAGGCGGACGATGTGCCAATCCTTCTTGTTGCTGTTCTTGGCCGTCGAGTAGTTCATTCCGACGATGTATCGAACTTTGTCGACTCCCCAATGGTTGCTCCAATCGACCCAGTTGTTCGAAACCGCGTTGGCGATCTGAGAAACCATGGAATCGTTGATGCACATTGGTCCGCTTTTCAGGGCAACCAACTCAACGGTGTCACCCACCACCCGCGCGCTGTCGATCTCGGACAACACGGTGTGACCGGGCGAATCCACCTGCTGCCACCCATAGAAGGGAGGAATAACGTCTTCGACCACTCGTCCCGCTGCTGTCTCGATACTCGAGAAGACCTTCGCAGCGGCAACAATATCGTCAACTTGCTTGAGCTGCTGCACGTCGAACAGTTCCGCGTAGGCGGCGAGCACAAACGGGTTTGTCGACTTGCCGTCGATGGCAGGTGACCGAGCATTGATCTGGCGCATCCTGGTCTCGAGCGCGGTACTCAGTTGGGCTACCTGCTGAAATTTGTCCGCGTGTTGCGGCGACGTCGTTTCGTTGAGGAAATTCTGCACTTCGGTCAACGAAAGCGTCACGGGAACCGCGTATGTCGAAAAATTGTATCGTTGCGTTGCGCGCGCCAAAACCGTAAACCCATAGTTCTAGTATGATGCCCCCTAGGAGACACAACCCCTTGCCAGAGTCCAGAAAAAAGTCGGTTGTTTCTCTGTTCTCAGGCGCACTTGGGATGGACCTTGGATTCGAACTTCAAGGCGACTTCGAAATCCTCGCTTGTGTCGAAGTTGACGAGGCAGCTTGCGAAACCATTCGAACGAACGCGGAGCAAGGTCACTTCGAGGGCAACCCGAAGGTGTTCTGCCGCGATCTGTTCGAACTCTCTCCGCAAGAATTGATGGATGAGGTCGGCATCAAACCCGGTGAACTTGACCTCCTCGTGGGCGGTCCACCTTGTCAGTCATTCAGCACAGCAGGACGACGGCAATCAGTTCAGGATCGCAGAGGAACACTTCTTTGGCGGTATCTCGAATTTGTGGTTGCGCTCCGTCCCAAGGCGTTTGTGATGGAAAATGTGCGAGGGTTGATGTCCGCCGCCCTCAAACACCGCCCTATTGCTGAGCGACCCGAAAAAGGCGGCCCGGAACTCACCGACGAAGAAATACCCGGATCAGTAATTGCGAAGTTTGTCGATGATCTGAGGGAACAGACAAACGGCCAGTATCGCGTGGACGCCTTTGAGGTCAATTCCGCCAACTATGGCGCGCCTCAAATCCGGGAACGCGTCGTCTTCGTCGGCAACTCGTTTGGGGTTGAGGTCGAGTTTCCACAACCGACCCACGGCGTTAGTACGAGTGACGAGCAACGTGATCTTTTCAGTCACGATGGTGCCGACCTCATCCCGTGGGCAACCCTGCGGGATGCAATAGGCGACCTCCGAGAAAACGATCTCGAACTGATGGACTTTAGCCCAAGGAAGAAGGGTTTTCTTTCGCTCGTTCCTGGGGGAGGGAATTGGCGATCTCTTCCGGTCGAAGTGCAGCAAGAGTCGATGGGGCGAGCTTGGTTCGCCAAAGGTGGGCGCTCTGGCTGGTGGCGGCGTCTGAGTTGGGACTTTCCTTGCCCGACCCTTGTCACAATGCCAAACCACGCGAGCACCTCGCTGTGTCACCCTGACTACGTTCGGACCCTTTCCGTGAAAGAGTATGCACGCATCCAAGAATTCCCCGATGAATGGGTTTTCTGCGGCAAGACGTCTGAGAAATACAAGCAAATCGGAAACGCGGTTCCCGTTCGGCTTGGCAAGGTAACTGCTCAGGTTGTTTCTGATTTGCTAAATGCGATGACCGCAAATGACGGTGCGCCCTATCGCAGCAGCGGCGAACCATTCCGCCGAATTTATATCAAGTCGCACGTTCGAACCCGCCGCTGGTTCAAAGCAGGCGAAGTGTTCGCGGGAACTGATGGCGATCAGTTGACCTACGCCGGGAAGTAACGCCCGAGGTCGCCCGCACCGCTCTCGGTGTCTCAAACAAACAACAGCAAGCGCCTCAATCTCCGGTTGAGCAGCGCCGGGAACAGGTCCGATAACTCAGTTATGCCCGGAACGTTTCGGGAACACATCAACGGAGTGACAGACATGACCGACCTCAACAAACTGACCAAACCTGCCCTCAATGACATGCTGGCGAAGCCGCTGACCGCCTCCGCGCTCAAGAAGATCGCCAAGGCCGACCTCGTCGCGATGTTCGATGGGCAGAAGCCCAAAACGCGCAAACCGCGCGAACTGCCCGACCGCGTGATGGTCGAACCCGGCAAACCCGAAGACGTCAAAGCGACAAAGGCGGGCAGCAAGCGGCACCTCATGGCCGAGGCACTTGCGAAGGGCGCGACTATCGACGAACTGACCGAACTGCTCGGCTGGAACAAAGACACAGTGACGTCCGCGTTTCGCACCGACATGCGGGCGCTCGGCTTCGGCGTCGAACGCAAGGCAGGCAAATACCGCCTGCTCCTGCCCAAGGGTATGAAGCGCATCCCCGCCCACGACGCCGATACGACCCGCGCTGACGCCCTCGTCGCTGCCTGCAAGTAACCCCAATTTCCAACCCTCCGGGCCTCGCGATCTGCGAGGCCCTTTTGATTCCAAGGAGCACTTCCATGTTTCGGATACTGATTACACCGGCCATGTTCGACACGCGCGACACCGCGCACGAGGCCCAAGGTCTCGCTATGCGCGAGGCGTCGATCCTCGCGCGGTTGGTCGGCCAGCCCGTCGAATGTCGCGTCTACCGCATGGGCGCACCTGAGCGCGACGCTTTCGGGCGCGATGTGTCGCCCGCCTTCTATCTCGGGCGTGCCGTCGCGACGCCACAGGGCGTCGAATGGCAGGAAGGTATTGCCAAGCGGAGGGCAGCAGCATGACCGCACAGGAACTCGCCACCGCCTTCCGTAACGGCCAACTGCGCCGCGTGGCCGACGACATTCTGTGCGACGGATGCCGCGCCATCGAACTCGCGGTGCTCCTGACGCCCGACGAACTCAGCCGGCTGGCGCAAATCGTCAACGCTCACGCTGACCGAATGATGATCGGGGGAGAAGCGCGTGGCGGGCCTGTCCGGTTCTAGTGGTATCGAGAATTGATATAGCGGGCGGCCCTTGGGTCGCCCGTCGCCGTTTCAGTGGGCGCCCAGAAGCGCGCGTCTGACGCGCGGTTTGTGCTGGCGGGTATGTCGATGCCCAAAACACCGAGACGCCCATCAGCGCGCGATTTTTTTTGGGCATCGCTGGCCGACTCTTGCAAGTCACTGCCACAAAAGCGACGCGGGCGACCATATGGCCGCCCGCGTCGTTGTTTTAGGCACTCAATGCCAGTTCTTCTGGCGTCAGTATTTCTCGTTTGAGGCTTTCGGCTTGCGAAATGATTTCGAGCAGCATGTTGTGATAGACGCCTTGGTTCACCATCGCGAACACCTTCTCAGGGATTTCGCATCCCCGATACAGCACTTGTCTCTGAGTATTGAACGAGAACAGTTTCGGGGAGTATTCCATCAAGTCAGTGAGAGCTTCGATCAGCAGTTCTTCGGCAGTGTAGTGACGCATCATGCAACCTCCACCTGCCGAACAAGGTCGTGGATCGTGGCCAGAGTTTCAGGGGCAAACTCCCCTTTACGGTAATCATCGGCCACCCGCACCAGCTTGAACACATCGGCATGGGTAAGGCCCGCGTCCAGCAAATCGGCAAGACGGGCCTTCACGATCCATTCCAACAACGCAGCAAGGGTCTGGCCGATTTCGTCGGCTGTTGCCCCCTCTCGGGGCATCGGGGGCGGTGCTGGCATTGGTTTAAGCACTGCGGATCACCGGGGCGTCATTCGGGCCGAGGGCCTTGCAATCATACGTCACCATTGTGGACAGCACGTTTGCAGAGTGGACGCTCACAATCTGATAAAACACCCCACCAATCAGGATCAGGGCCGCGCCGTTCGGGGCCACTTCACTCAGGACGGTGACAAGATGACTGCCCTGATAGGTGGCCGAGAGGGTCAGGACGGTTTCTTTCGTCTTGTCCACATAGCCCAAGGTAGCCTCGGCCCGGTCGTATTGCAATTCCCCGGCGGCATCATAGACGGGCACCCCGCTATCCGTTGCCGTGACATAGACTAGCGCCCGCTTGAACGCGGGGTTGAATTTTGCCGCCCTCTTCGCGGTCTGTAGGGGGCTGAGCTTAGTCATCGGCCCACCCCACGAGGCGCATGGCCTTATCAAGCGGCACCCCGGCGGCTGTCAGCACACCCACGGCACGGGCACGGCCCGCCACATCGGCGCTCATCATCTGGTCAATGCTGACGGTCTGGACGCCAATCTTGCGCGTCAGTTCGGGCAGGCATTGACGGGCAAGCGGCAAGATCGTTTGCAGGGCAAACAGGCGATACCCTTCCCGCATGGCCCCGGCATTGCCGTTGCCCGTCACCAGAGCCGGGGGAACGCCGCACCCCGCCAAGAGGCGGTTATGCAGGTCAGCCGTGAAGGTATTGAGGTCAGCCTTGCCAAGGTCTGGCGTCAGGTCCACCCGCCGAAACTCAGAGGCATGGCCCCCGGTCTGGTGCGCAAAATCGGCCTTGCTGGATACCACGGCAAGTGACGATGATTGCAGGCCGGTAGCGGCCTTTTGCTGTTGATCCTCGGGGATGGTGGACGGCATGGGCAGAAGCCCCTTGCCCGTGTAACTGGTGGCATTGCTCACAGCCTTTTCAATCTCGGCCAGAAGCGCGGGGCTGAGGCCCATCATCTGGAACGGGGAACGCCCCTGCCATGGGGTGGCGGGGTCGGCATTGATCGTCAGCCGCAACACCTCATCGGCCAGTGCCTTGCGGGTTTCGGTTTCATGCGGATGCGCAATGTGAAGGTGAAAGCGGCCAGAGGCCAATTCATCCCAATAGGCCACATGATCCAGCATAAGGGCAGAGCCATCGGCGCGAATGTGCCAGCAGGTTTCCCCCTTCAACAGAAGGTCACGCCCCATTGCGGCCAGCGTGGCAGGATCAACGGGTACGGGGGCAAGGTCCAGCATGGCAAAGCCCGAGGTCCAGAAATGCAGGGCCGTGCCCACGGTCGCACTCAGGGGCACCTTGCCGTCAGTCAGAAGCCCCCGGCGGCGGTGATCCATGTATTCCAGCGTCACCCCCAGAGAGGCGCGTTGCTCAATCTCGGGCTTTCGTTTGAATGGCCACATCATCCCCGCACCTCCGATGCAAGCAAGGCACCCGCCCCAGAGCCGCGAAACACGGGCATCAGGCTTTCACGGGTGAATGAATAATCCCCAGAGGATTGTGAGCGGTATTCACGGCGGGCTGGCCCCTGCATGAGCTGATAGAGGGCCAGTTGATGCACGGCCCGTATCACGTTGGGCGTGACAGGTGCCCCGGCCACCGTGCCCGTTTGGGTCAGGCGGGTGAGTTGGAACGGCTCAAGGTCAATCAAACCCACCTCGGCCACATAGGGGGCCGAGAGACTGACCCATGATCCCCCTTGATAGACGCTGACGCCAATCGCCTCGGGAAACGGATAGCGGGGCCACTTGAACGACATGGGCGTGCCAGCTTTGACGATCACCTTTCCGGCGGTCGTTTCCCGGTATGTCTTGCCCGTGAACGCCTCCACCATGGCCCATGAGGCCGTGAGCATATGCTCGGCTTGAAGCTGAGTGGCATCAGCCTCAAAAGCGATTTCACTTGCCAGAGGTTCGGGGTGAGGATCATCCCCCGGCGTGAATGAGGTTTCCAAAAGCGTAATCATGGCAAAATCACCCTGTCGTGGCGGGAGACGTGGCTCAGGGCATCCTTGGACAAGGCCCTGAGTTCGGCCTCACTGTCCTGATAGGCGGGCCGCGTCACAATCGAGAGTTCAAAGAGCAAGAGCGCCCAGAGTTGCCGAATTTTGACACCGGGATTGCCCGGCTCGGGCACCAGCTTTTCCGCCCCCGGCACCACATCGGACGGCGGCACCCGGAAACCGGGGCTGATACCTCGGGCAAGCCCTGAACCGATCAATGCCAGGGCGTCCACCACATGGCTTGCGCGGTCTGCCCCCTCGGGGATTGTGGCCACAAACTCAAGGAAACGCTCAGTATCCTTTAGCTCAAGGGTGCCAGAGGATCGTGAGGCCAGCGGACGGTCAAACGAATGGCCGAAAAGCAAGTTCACCTCTCGGCTAGGGTCGCCAAGGGTGAAGCTGAATGCCCCCGGCATGATAGTTTCTTTGCGGACCGCCCCCCGATCAGAGAGGACGGCCAGCGAGTTGTAAGGGAATTTCCCCGCAATCACGGGGCGTTTATCAAGCTGACGCACCTCAAGGCTGTCAGCTTCCCAGATCATGCGGGGAATACTCATGCGCGGTCCTGCACCCCCGTCAGCTTGAAATAGTGGGTGGCGGTGCGCTGGATCAGCACATCAACGAAAGCGAACATGGTCAGCGCCACCTTGCCCGTCTTGCTTTCGCTGTAGGGGTCCACCAGCAATTCCGGGCTTCCCCACGTGGGCACGAATGCGTTATTCGCCCCGGCCCCAAAGTAGACGCTGGACGCCCCTTTATCGGTGCCGTCACGCGCCCCTCTGCGCCATTACGCTTATGAAACAGGCGAAGGCGTGGATTGGGCTTTGAGCAGTGGTGCCACAGATCGTCGACCGGTGGAACTGGTCCTGCGAGCTCCACATTGGGCACCGTATCGAGCCATTATGCCGATGGTCATTGACGGTGGTATCAGCGCCCGAGAAATTCGATTAGGCCCTGTTCGCCAGCAGTATCAGCGGCGCGCCACCAGCGGCAAAAAGAGTTTCACCCAAACTGATTTTCGTGACTGTCTACCTGTTCATTTGCGCCGCACGGTCCCTGCAGCCACGGCCAGATCGCGGGCGATGGCAAAGGCGCCTTTGATCTTGTCGACATCCTTCGCCCAGTCCCGCCGCACCACGATCTTGTTGTCCTTGATCTTGGCCAGCCCGTTCTGATCTTTGACAAAGCTCACCAGACCTTCGGGTTTGGCGAATTTGTCGTTGTGGAACTGGATCGTCGCGCCTTTTGGCCCACCATCCAGCTTAGCAATGCCCGCACGTTTGCACATGGCCTTGATACGCACAACCAGAAGCAGCGTGTTCACTTCGCGCGGCAGCTTGCCAAAGCGGTCGATCAGCTCGGCGGCAAAGCCCTCCAGCTCGACCTTGGTGCTCAGCGAGGACAGGCGGCGATACAGCCCCAGACGCACATCCAGATCGGGCACGTAATCCTCTGGGATCAGCACGGGCACGCCCAGATTGATCTGCGGCGCCCATTGGTCATCGCTGTCTGACAGCCGCTCCATCTGGCCGGAGCGGATCTTGGCAATGGCCTCCTCCAGCATGGATTGATACAGCTCATAGCCCACATCACGCATCTGGCCGGATTGTTCTTCGCCCAAGAGGTTCCCTGCCCCGCGAATGTCCAGATCCTGACTGGCCAGGTTAAAGCCCGCGCCCAATGTGTCCAGCGAGCCTAGCACGCGCAGGCGCTTTTCGGCCTGCGGGGTCAGCTTGGCGCGGGGTTTGGTGGTCAGATAAGCATAGGCGCGGGTTTTGGAGCGCCCGACGCGGCCCCGGATCTGATACAGCTGGCTGAGGCCGAACATATCGGCGCGATGCACCACCATCGTGTTGGCCGTGGGAATGTCCAGCCCGCTTTCCACGATGGTCGTGGCCAGCAGCACGTCATATTTGCCGTCGTAAAACGCGTTCATGCGCTCGTCCAGCTCACCCGCTGCCATCTGGCCATGGGCGACCACATAGGTCAGCTCGGGCATCTGTTCTTTGAGGAATTCCTCGATCTCGGGCAGATCGCTGATGCGGGGCACGACGTAGAAACTTTGCCCGCCGCGATAATGTTCGCGCAGCAGGGCTTCGCGGATGGTCACGGCGTCGAATTCGCTGACATAGGTGCGGATCGCCAGACGGTCCACCGGAGGCGTGCCAATGATCGACAGATCACGCACCCCGGTCAGCGACAGTTGCAGCGTGCGCGGGATCGGAGTCGCGGTCAGGGTCAGCACATGGATGTCGCTGCGCAGCTGTTTCAGGCGTTCCTTGTGCTGGACGCCGAAATGCTGTTCCTCGTCGATGATCAGCAGACCCAGATTGTTGAACCGCATCCCCTTGGCCAGCAGCGCATGGGTGCCGACGGCAATATCCACCGTGCCGCGCGCAATGCCATCGCGGGTCTGTGCGGCCTCTTTCGCCCCGACAAAGCGCGACAGCGGCGCGACCTCAATCGGAAAACCCCGGAAGCGTTCGGCAAAACTTTTGTAATGTTGGCGCGCCAGCAGGGTTGTCGGCGCGATCACCGCGACCTGCACCCCGGACATAGCCGCGATAAAGGCCGCACGCATGGCGACCTCGGTCTTGCCAAAGCCCACATCGCCGCAAACCAGCCGGTCCATCGGCTGACCCGAATGCATGTCATCGACCACATCGCCAATGGCACCCAGCTGGTCATCGGTTTCCTGATAGGGAAAGCGCGCCGAGAAACTTTCAAACGCACCCGGAGGCGGATCCATCACCGGCGCCTTGCGTAGCGCACGTTCGGCGGCAATGCGGATCAGCCGGTCGGCCATCTCGCGGATGCGCTCTTTCAGGCGGGCCTTTTTGGCCTGCCAGGCACCGCCACCCAGCTTGTCCAGCAGACCGGCCTCATGGCCATATTTACTAAGCAGTTCAATGTTTTCGACCGGCAGATACAGCCGCGCGCTTTCGGCATATTCCAGGCTGATACATTCATGCGGGCTGCCTGCGGCGGTGATCACCTCAAGCCCCATATAGCGGCCAATCCCGTGATCCACATGCACCACCAGATCGCCGGGCGACAGGCTTTGGGTTTCGGTCAGGAAATTCTCGGCGCGGCGCTTTTTGCGCGGGGCGCGGATCAGGCGATCGCCCAGCACATCCTGTTCGGAAATGACGGTGATTTCGCCATCATTGAACGGCGCGACAAAGCCCGCCTCCAACGCCCAGACCGCCAGGAACAGCCCGCGCTTGCCGATGCGGGTAGCATCCTTGATCTCGATCGCCTCGCCAAGGCCCTCGTCTTCGATCAGACCGGCAAGGCGCTCGCGCGCCCCCTCGGAATAAGAGGCAATGACCACAGGGCCCGACGCCATGCGGGCCTTCACATGATCGGCCAGGGCACCGAAAAGGCTGACATTTTCCAGTTGACGCTCAGGCGCAAAAGACCGCCCGATGCGCCCGCCGCCATCCGCCACACCGGGGCCAGAGGCCTGCGCCAGCGGATGAAGCTGCACCGCGCGCCGCGCCCCAATCGCCGCCTCCCAGCCCGCATCATCCAGGTACAGCAAGCCCGGCGGCACCGGTTTGTACACGCTGCTGCCATGGGTCTTTTTCTGCCCCAACGCCAGATGGCGGGTCTGGTACTGATCCTCGATACTGTCCCACCGCGACAGGCGCGCGGGCGTCAGCTGATCATCCAGAAGAACCGGCGCATCCGGCAGGTAATCAAACAGGGTTTCCAGCTGCTCATGGAAGAAGGGCAGCCAATGTTCGATCCCCTGATGTTTGCGCCCGGCGCTGACCGCCTCATACAGCGGATCATCGGTGCCCGCCGCACCAAATTCGATGCGATAATTCTGGCGGAACCGGCGGATCCCGGCCTCGTCCAGAATGACCTCTGACACAGGGGCCAGTTCGACCATCTCAAGTGTTTCGGTCGTGCGTTGCGAGGCCGGATCAAACCGGCGCGCCCCGTCCAGCGTATCGCCAAAGAAATCAAGCCGCACAGGCCCGCCCTCGCCCGGCGGGAAAATATCCACGATGCCGCCGCGAATGGCATAGTCGCCCGGCTCCATCACCGTGGGCGCCTGGGAAAAACCCATCCGCACCAGGAAATCGCGCAGGCCTGCTTCGTCCACGCGGTCACCAACCCGCGCCACAAAGGCCGCATCGCGCAAAACCCCACGCGCCGGCAGCTTTTGCATCACTGCCGACAGCGTGGTCAGCAGCACAAACTGCCCCGGCCCGCCATGCACCAGCCCGGCCAACGTCGCCATGCGCGCAGCCGAAATATCGGCATTGGGCGACACCCGGTCATAGGGCAGACAATCCCAGCCGGGGAAATCCAGCACAGGCATGTCCGGCGCAAAAAACGCCAGCGCGGCGCGCATGGCGACCAGCCGCTTGTCATCGCGCGCGATGTGAATAACCGGCCCGTTTGCACGTGCCACTTCCTGCAAGACCAGCCGCGCATCAAACCCTTCGGGCGCGCCGCCGATTGTCACTCTGCCCTGTTCCATGACATGTGAGATGGCCCACCGGGCAAGGCAGGTCAAGCCGCCAAATCTTGCTCTGGAGCCGCCCCTCGCCTGTGACCGAAAAGACGGGCGGGACGCGCCGGGCCAAGGGAAATCGCCGCGGGGCCCCGCAAGGCGGGGAGACGGCTATTTCGCTTGGCGCGGGGCGGCACGGCTGTCAGGGCACAGATCAGGCGAGGACAGGCACCAGAGCACTTGCTTTGGTGAGCCCTGAAGCTGAAAAAACTTTCCCAGTCTCATCGCGCCGAAGGCGCGCGGGTCGTGCAGGCGCAGCCCGTGCGAAAATTGGGGGAGTGAGGCAGCGTAATTCAATCGGCTCGTATTTCGGCGAGTTGATAGATTAGAATCCAGAGTGGATAAGTGTGGCTGGCGATCTTTTTTCTGCACAAAAAGACACCTTTGCCACCGGCCTCGAAAGACGGGGCTTTCGAGGCCTAAAACCCCTGCCCCGACAGGTTGTGGAACATACCCCACAGGGAAGTCACAAAAATCGAAAACATGCCGATGAATTGCGTGATCGTGCGGTGGATGCGCAGCCGCCGCCACAGGGCCTCGCCGCTCTGGTCACCTTCGCGGATCTTGCGCGCGGACCTGATGCTCAGCAGACCAACCAGCGTCATGGGAAAGGCCAGGAAAAACACCGCCTGCGCCGTTTCCACCCCATAGACGAATCCCAGCATCCCCAGCCCGACCAGAACCGCCGACACCAGCGCGCTCAGCCACAGCCCTGCCTCTTGGGTGATGAACAGGATGCGGTTCACATTGATGCGGACCAGATCCTCCAGATCCTCTGCTGCCTGCCCGCCATTGCGCCGCGCCCGCGCCACCATGTCAAAAGGCACGCCAATCACCCAATGGCTTGCCGTTGACCAGACCACCGCCAGCACGATCCAGAACCAGAGGTTCGAAAAGGACCGCATGTCGATGACGTCAAATACCGTGCTGTACCAGTCCACTGCCTGCTCTTTCTTTTTATCGGCCCGCGCGCCTGATCGCCCAGGGACCAAAACGCAGGGTCAGGGGTCTTGTCGGACAGGAAAATCCATGCCACCCAAAGGGCGCGTTTACAAGGACCAAGCCCGATGAAGCCCACAATTGCCGATTTTCCAGCAACACGCCTGCGCCGGTTGCGCCGCACGCCTGCGATCCGTGACATGGTGCGCGAAAACACGCTGAGCCCGGCGGATTTCATCTGGCCTGTCTTTGTGCGCGATGGCGAAGGCGTTGTGGAACCGATCCCCTCCATGCCCGGCGTGAACCGCCTGTCCGTGGACAAGGTGGTCGAGGCCGCGCGCGAAGCCCATGCTCTGGGCATCCCAGCGATCTGCCTGTTCCCCTACACGGACCCGTCCCTGAAAACCGAAGATTGCGCCGAAGCCTGGAACCCGGACAACCTGTCCAACCGCGCCACCCGCGCGATCAAATCCGCCGTGCCCGACATCGCCGTGATGAGCGACGTGGCGCTGGATCCCTATAATATCAACGGCCATGACGGCTTTGTCGAAGACGGCTATATCGTCAATGACCGCACGGTCGAGGCGCTGGTCAAACAGGCGCTGTCTCAGGCCGAGGCGGGCGTGGACATCATTGGCCCCTCGGACATGATGGATGGCCGGATCGGCGCCATGCGCAACGCGCTGGAAGGCGCAGGCCACAGCAATGTGATCCTGCTGTCCTATGCTGCGAAATATGCCAGCGCATTTTACGGCCCGTTCCGCGATGCGGTGGGTGCGTCTGGCGTCTTTAAGGGCGACAAGAAGGGCTATCAGCAGGATCCCGCCAATAGCGACGAGGCCATGCGCCTGATCGAACGCGACCTGCGCGAAGGGGCCGATATGGTCATGGTCAAACCCGGCATGCCCTATCTGGACATCTGCCGCCGCGCCAAGGACATGTTCGGCGCGCCGACCTTTGCCTATCAGGTGTCCGGCGAATACGCGATGCTGGCCGGAGCCTCCGAGCGCGGCTGGCTGGATGGCGATCGGGTCATGCTGGAAAGCCTGATGGCGTTCAAACGGGCAGGCTGTGACGGGGTACTGACCTATTTCGCCCCGGCTGCCGCGCGCCTGTTGAACGGATAGACCAGACGCAGCGCGGTGGGTTGAAAACCCACCCTACGGGCCATTGGGTAGGGTGGGTTTGTAACCCACCGCCGTCACCCACAGACATAGAAAACGCCGGTCCCAAAGGGCCGGCGTTTCTGATTTCAAAACCTGAAAGGCAGATCAGGGCCAGATCAGGGAATGATGCGGGTGTATTTCACCCCTTCCAAAGTCGCGCCCAGACGCAGACCCGCCTGACCAAAGATCACCGCAATCACCGGCGCCAGCGAGGTCGTGGTTTCGGCGGCGATGGTTTCGCCCTGCTCAGGGGTGGCATATTCGATATTCGCGCCTGCCGCATAGCCGGGCGAGCGGCGGAACGTGGTCATCGCCTCTTCGGTCATAAAAAACAACACATGGGCATATTGCTGTGCGCCGATCTGCAAACCACCCGACGCCTTGGCGACCGAGTAATAATCCACCGTGGCACCGCCCACGCGCAGCGCACCGCGCCCATAGGCACCGCCCAGGCCAAAGCCCGCCTCGGTCACAAGCGGCATCACCAGCACACCCGCCGCTTTCGACGCCAGATTCCGGGTCGCGGGATATTCCGCATACAGCTGGTTCAGCGTCGAATCCACACGCGCGTCGATGGTTGCGGGGCCACGTCCGCCAACACCATTCCCACAGGCCGCCACAAGCGCCGTCGCGCCCAGGCCAAACGTCACATTCCGTCGAGAGAAGCTCATCTATCCGTTCCTTGCCAGGTGCCTCTGTTCCGGCTTTTGATGCCGGTTGGGGCCTTTATACGCAGGGCTGCGAGGCTTGTCACCTCACAGCGACGGGATCGGCAGAAGATCGCAGATCGGCGGATGGGTGCGCAGGCCCAGGCACAGATGCAGGCCCGCGCGCCCTGCCCGCTCACAGGCTGTAAAGATCGCCGAACTTGGCCTCCAGATAGGTCAGCAGCGGCTCTTCGCTGGGGGCTTTGCCGCAGGCATTGGCGATCAGGTCGCGCGGCGCGGCCGATCCGCCAAATTGCTGCAGATGATCTCCCAGCCAGGCGGTCGCTTTGCTGGTATCGCCCTGCGCCAGCTGATCATCCAGATCCGGCAGATCGGCGCGCAGCGCCTCGTGCAGGCAGCCCGCATAGACATTGCCCAGCGAATAGGTCGGGAAATAGCCAAACAGCCCGGCGGACCAATGCACGTCCTGCAAAACCCCGTCCGAGGGCTTGTCCACGGCAAAGCCGAAATCGGCCTTGAACCGGTCATTCCACGCGGCCTCCAGATCATCGACCCCCAGATCACCACCAATCAGCGCGCGTTCCAGATCAAAGCGCAGCAGCACATGCAGGTTGTACTGGACCTCGTCTGCCTCGGTGCGGATATAGCCGTTGCGCACCTTGTTGACCGCCTGATAAAACGCCTCTTCGCCCTCGATGCCCAGATCGCCGAACAGGTCACGCATCTTGCCATACAGCCAGCCGGTAAAGGCGCGCGAGCGCCCCAGCTGGTTTTCATAAATCCGGCTCTGGCTTTCATGCACCCCCATCGAGGCGCCCTTGCCCACCGGGGTCAGGCGATGCTTCGGCGCGATGTTCTGCTCATAGCAGGCATGGCCGACCTCATGGATCGTGGAATAGATGCTGTTGAACGGATCCAGTGCTGCGGTGCGCGTGGTGATCCGCACATCATCCCCCGAACCCGAGCTGAACGGGTGCACCGCCTTGTCCAGCCGCCCTTTCTGGAAATCATAGCCAAAGGCGCGGGCCAGCACGCGGGCCAGCTTCATCTGCAGCTTTTCGTCAAACGGGCCGGTCAGATCCGCCGGGGCGGGCTTGGCCAGAACCGCTTCGCGCAGGGCAACCAGACGCGGGCGCAGCGCGCCGAACATGGCCTCCAGATCGCTGGCCTTGGCACCGGGTTCGTAATCATCCAGCAGCGCGTCATAGACATCGCCGCCATCGGCCAGCGCCTCGCCTTCCTGGCGGCGCAGGTCGATCACCTCTTTCAGCACCGGGGCGAAGGCGGCGTAATTGTCATCGGCGCGGGCCTCGGCCCAGATCACATGGGATTTGGACACCATGCGCGCGCGCTCGGCCGCAAGGCTTGCGGGCACCCGCGTGGCGCGGTCAAAATTGCGCCGGATCAGGCGCAGATTGGCCTGACCCACCGGGTCCAGCGCAGCTGCGTCCACCGCCGCCAGCCAATCGCCAATGCGCGGATCGGTCTGGCGCGCATGAAGCACCGATTCCATGGCCGCGATTTCATCGCTGCGCTGGTCCACCGCATTGCGCGGCATCATGGTTTCCTGATCCCAAGCCAATCGCATCGACACCTGCGAGAGCGCCTCTGTCTCTCGCTGGAATGCCATCAACGCGTCAAATGCCCCTGCCATCAATTGCCTCTTATGCTTTGTCGTATCGGGTAGCGCGCCGCGAAACGGGCCCGCAAAATGAGCGTCCACAGGACGATCGCTCCGATTTGATGCAACAAAGCAATGTGAAGCGGCGCCAGGTAGACAACCGCGACGATACCAAGCACAACTTGAACGAGCAACATGGCAATCACAGTATTAAACCGGAAACGGCTGTCGCTGTTGGGGGATTTGCGCGCCCGCAGCCAAACCACGATACCAAAGACCAACAGCACGTACCCGGCAACCCGGTGCATAAACTGAACAAGCCCGGGATTTTCAAAGAAATTCCGCCAGCTCGGGTCAATGTCGAACGCATAGGGTGGAAACAGCTGCCCCCCCATCAACGGCCAGTCATTAAAACTGCGCCCGGCGTCGATCCCCGCCACCAGCGCGCCCAGCAGGATCTGCAGAAAGCTGAAATGCAACAGGCCCGTGGACATGGAAAACAGCTTGGGCTCCGCATCACGGCGGGCCTGCATCAGGTCGCGCTCTTCCCGCGACAGCGCCAGAATGTACCAGGTGATGAAGCCAAGGATGACAAAGGCCAGCCCCAGATGGGTCGCCAACCGGTATGACGCCACATCCAGCATGGTCCCCGTCAGGCCCGAGCTGACCATCCACCAGCCCACAGCCCCCTGCAAGCCCCCCAGTGCGCCCAGCCCCAGCAGACGCCCAGTCCAGCCGGTCGGAATGCGCTTGGCCGCCAAAAAGCCAAAGAACCCAATGGCCCAGACCAGACCGATCACGCGGCCCAGCTGGCGGTGGCCCCATTCCCACCAATAGATGAATTTGAACTCATCCAGGGTCATGCCCTTGTTCTGCAACTGATATTCCGGGATCTCGCGATATTTGGCAAACTCGCTATCCCAGGCTTCGGCGCTCATGGGCGGCAGTGCACCGGTCACAGGACGCCATTCGGTGATCGACAGCCCGCTATCGGTCAGCCGGGTCAGACCGCCCACCACGATCATCACCGCAACCATGGCAAATAGCAGCATCAGCCAGGCGCGGATGGCACGTCGACCCCGCGATTTGCCCGCATCAATCATCCCCCCGGCGGGGGCGCTGGCAGCGGGTTTGGCGTCGGCAGACACCTCTTCGAACAGCTTGCGTTTCTCGGCCATGGTTCTTCTTTTTGTCCCATCCAGATTTGCGCGCGACCCTAGCGCCCGCCCTTGCCAGCCGCAAGACACAGGCACCCCAGCGACACGGCATCACCGGGCACCAGATGGAACAAAGCGCCAAACCGCACAGGCCCTGCGCGGTTGCGCCGCAGATTACTCGGACCGATCCTTCCAGCGCACCATCTGCCGCATCATCCCATGCAGCATCTGCACATCCGCGCGGGTCAGCGGCATCCGCGACCACATATTGCGCAGGTTGATCTTCATGCTGGCGGCTTTGTGGTCGGGGAAAAAGAACCCGGCCTCGTCCATGCGATCCTCGTAATGGCGAGCCAGATGGTCGACCTCTTCGCCATTGGCCCAATCGGTGCCCGCCAGACCGGGATCCAGCGCCACAGACTCGCTCGTGGCGCGCTGCCATTCATAGCCACACAGCAACACACATTGCGCCAGGTTCAGCGAGGCAAAGACCGGGTTCACCGGCACGGTGATGATCGCATTGGCATGGGCCACATCGTCATTTTCCAGCCCCGCGCGTTCAGGGCCAAACATGACCGACACTTTCTGCCCCGCCGCAATGCGTTTTGAGGCCTCGCGCATGGCCTCTTCGGGGGAATAGACCGGTTTGGTCAGATCGCGCGGACGGGCCGTGGTGGCCATGACAAAATGACTGTCGCTCAGCGCGCCGGGCACATCGGCAAACAGCTGCGCCTCGTCCAGCAGCCGCCCTGCGCCCGAGGCCATGGCCACAGCCTTCTGGTTCGGCCAGCCATCGCGCGGATCGACAATGCGCATCCGGTCCAGCCCAAAATTCCACATCGCCCGCGCCGCCGCGCCGATATTTTCACCCATCTGCGGGCGCACCAGCACAAAATCGGGCTGCGGGGTGTCGGTCGGCATGGCTGTCTCCTGAACGCGCGAAAGATCGGCCCCCGCCCTAGCGGCCCGCCTGCCCTTCTGCAAGCTGCTCGGACCGTGTCAGGGCTTCTTTGCTTTAAAAATACCCATAAACCCGACCTGCCGCTGCGCGAAACCCCATGGTCAAAGCGCGGCGGGCGCGCTAAACCACGCGCCAGACATGGACAGGAGAGCCCCAAGATGGCCGAGCAGGACGCCCCCCAGATCTACCTGGTCACCCCGCCCGAATTTGATCTCGGCAGCTTTCCCGAGAAACTGGCCCGCGTGCTGGAGGGCGAACAGATCGCCTGCCTGCGCCTGTCGCTTGCCAGCCATGACGAAGACCGCCTGACCCGCGCCGCCGATTCCATCCGCGATGTGGCGCACCGCGCCGATGTGGCGCTGGTGATCGACACTCATGTTGTGCTGGCGCAGCGTCTGGGGCTGGATGGGGTGCATCTGCTGGATGGCGCGCGTTCGGTGCGCAATGCGCGCAAAGAGCTGGGCGCAGATGCGATTGTCGGCGCCTATTGCGGCCAGTCGCGCCATGACGGGATGAATGCCGGGGAATCCGGCGCGGATTACGTGTCTTTTGGCCCGGTGGCCGGGGCGCTTGGCGATGGAGCCCTGGCCGAGAGCGACCTGTTTGACTGGTGGTCCCAGATGATCGAGTTGCCCGTGGTCGCCGAAGGCGGATTGACCGAAGAGACCGTGCGCGCCCTGACCCCCGTCACCGATTTCTTTTCCATCGGGGAAGAGATCTGGCGCGAAGAAGATCCGCTGGCAGCACTCCGCGTTCTGACGGCGGCCATGGGGCGGTAAAGGTTTCGGATCGGCTATGCCGATCCGACGTGCTGGGGGCTTTGCCCCCAGACCCCCAGGGGTATTTTCAAAGCAAAGAAGACCTGCCGGGGCAAATCTTTTGGCATTGGATTATTGCGCCCAAGGCGCGGGGCATTATTGCGCCCAGGGCGCGGGGCGTTTGTCAAAGAAGGCGGCGATGCCGTCCTGCGCTTCGCTGCTTTCCCAGCGGTCGGCCAGCGCGTCGATGGCGTGATCCACATCTGCCTGGGTGACCGCGCCGCCAAGATGGCGCAGCAGGGCTTTGCCATCGCGCACAGCCCCCGGCGCGCAGGACAGGTAGGGTGCGATTTCGGCTTCGACCGCGCTGTCCAGATCCTCGGCAGCGACAGCGCGGGTGAGCAGGTTCAGGCGCACGGCCTCGGCCCCGTCGAACAGACGCGCATTCATAAAGACCTCGGCTGCGCGGACTGGTCCCATGCGGGCAACCACATAAGGGCCGATATTGGCGGGGATCAGGCCCAGCTTGACCTCGGTCAGGCCCATTTTGATGTGATCTGCCCCGATGGTCACATCGCAGACCGCCGCGAGGCCGACACCGCCGCCAAAAGCATTGCCCTGTACCCGCCCGATCAGCGGCTGCGGCAGCGCGTAGAGCGCACCAAGCGCCGTGGCAATGCGGGCGGATTCGCTGCGGCGCGTGTCCCGGTCCATGGCGAATTGTTCGCGCATCCAGGCTAGATCGCCCCCTGCGCAGAAGCTCTTGCCCTCAGCGGCGAGAACAACAACGCGCACGTCATTGCGCTTGGCCAGCGCCTTGGCCTCGGCCTCAAGGTCGATCATCATCTGGGCGCTCAGCGCATTGTGCTTTTCCACCCGTGTCAGCCAGATTGTGGCCACACCGCGGTCGTCCGTATCGACCCGGATCAGTTCGGACATGTTATTGTTCTCCTGTCTTGGGGGCGCGCATGGCACGGGCCATTTCGGCGGCGCGCATCAGGGTGTCGCGTTTTAACCCCGTCTGATACCCCTTTGAAATCACGTAATCATGTATGGATTCACTGGCGACATTCCCGGCAGCACCCGGCGCATAGGGACACCCGCCCAGACCGCCAACCGCCCCGTCAAAGACGCGCAAGCCCGCCTCAAGCGAGACACCGATATTGTCCAGCGCACGCCCGCCTGTGTCGTGGAAATGCCCGGCCAGCTTGGGTGCCTCCATTTCCTGCGTTACCGCCTGTAGCATGGCGGCGACGGCCTCGGGTGCGCCGCGTCCAATTGTGTCGCCCAGAGAGATCTCATAGCAGCCCATGTCGCGCAACGCCGCCACAACCCGCGCCACGGCACCCGGTGCCACTGCACCGTCATAGGGGCATTCGACCACGCAAGACACGTAGCCGCGCACCGGCAGCCCGGCCTCTTGCGCGGCCTTGGCCACGGGGGCAAAACGGTCCAGGCTTTCGGCGATGCTGGCATTGATATTGGCCTTGGAAAACCCCTCAGACGCCGAGCCGAAAATCGCCACCTCATCGGCGCGGGCCTCAATCGCGCGTTCCAGCCCTTTCAAGTTCGGGGTCAGCGCCGCATAAGACACGCCCTCCGCGCGGGAAATGCCTGCCAGAACCGCGCCGCTATCTGCCATCTGCGGCACCCATTTCGGGCTGACAAAACTGGCGCATTCGATGCGCTTGAAACCCGCCCCGCTGAGGCAATCCACCAGCGCGATCTTGTCCGCCGTGGCGATCTGCGCCTTTTCATTCTGCAATCCATCCCGAGGGCCAACCTCGAAAATTTCGACCTGTTCTGTCATCACCACCGCCTTGCTGTTTCTCTTTGGCCCAAATACTCACTGCGCGACAGCGCGGGCTAAGCCTCGGGAACAGGATAGAAATCCTGCGCATAAAACCGCTGTTCCCCCTCACGCGCGACGCATCTCTGAAACGCGGCGCGGCGTTCCACGCGGGCCTTATAGGCGCTGAGTTTGGGGAACTGCGCCAGATCCACATAGAAAGGTGCTGCAAACAGGTTAAAGCCCAGCATCATGTCGGCACCGGAAAACCCGCCCGGCAGCAGATAGCCCTCGTCGCGCAGCCCTGCCTCTAGCCCGGCGAGCGCCGCGCGCAACCGGGCCACGGTCATTTTGATCACAACCGGGCTGGCTTTGGCCGGCGGGCGCAGAAACACCATCTGCAGGTTCAGGTTTTCGATCAGACTGCCCATGGTTTCCGCGTAGTGGATCCATTGCAGATAGGCCGGGCGTTCAGCATGGCCCGGTGCACGGCCCAGGTCGGGGGCGTAGGTTTCCAGCAGATATTCCATGATCGCGCCGGATTCGCTTATTTTCAGATCGCCGATTTCCAGCGCCGGGATCCGCACAGCAGGAGAGATCTGCGGCAGGGTGCTTTCGCGCATCTCGGGGCTGCCGATCTGATATTCGATGACCTCAAGCGGGCCGAGCCGGTCCTGCAGGCCGATTTCCTCGATCGCCCAAAGGATGCGAAAGGACCGGGCATATTGCACGTGATGCAGTTTGAACGTCATGTGTCTTCCTCCTCCAGCCGGATCAGCGGTGCGCCGGCTTCGACCTGATCGCCCGCGCTGGCCAGCAGTTCCGCCACGGTTCCGGCGCGGCCTGCGGTCAGCGTGTGTTCCATCTTCATCGCTTCGAGCACGGCCAGACGGTCGCCCGCCTCCACCGCATCGCCGGGGGCCACATGGACCGACACGACCTTGCCCGGCATGGGCGCGAGGGTCAGGCCATCGCCGCCACCCGCATCCGCTGCGCGATCCAGCGGATCGACCAGATCAAAGGCGATGCCGTAATTGGCAAAGACAGTGATGGTGGCACCGCTGCGATGGGTCTGGTGGCCGGGTGTGCCGTCAAACCACCAGTTGTTGCCGCGCCGTTCGGCGGCGACGGTTGCCTCGGCCAGTTCAACCTGCACCGCATCGGGGCCGCTGACATGCAGCGCCACGGCGATCTCGTCCTCGCCCTGTTTCAGGGTCAGGCTGCGGCGCAGCGGCGCCCAAAGGGCAAAGCCCATATCGACAGCCCCCGCGCCCTCCAGACCCGCGGCAACCAGCGCAGCCTGCGCGATCAGCGCCGGGGGGATTTGGGGCGGCGTTGTCAGCGCGTCGATGTCACGGGCGATCAGGCCGGTATCGACCTCGCCCTTGCCAAAGCCCTCATGCCCGGCCAGCGCACCAAGGAAGGCGAGGTTGGTCACGGTGCCTGCGACCTCGGTCCCCGCCAGCCCCTTGGCCAGCTGTTTCAGCGCCACAGCGCGGGTCGGGCCATGCACGATCAGCTTGGCGATCATCGGGTCGTAATGGGGGCTGATCACATCGCCCGAGCGTACGCCGCTATCAGCCCGCGCCCCATCGGGAAAGCGCAGGTGATCCAGACGCCCCGTGGCAGGCAGGAAGCCCGCGGGCACGTCTTCGGCATAAAGCCGCGCCTCAAAGGCATGGCCGGTGATGCTCAGGTCTTCTTGCGCGCAAGGCAGCCCCTCGCCCGAGGCCACGCGCAGCTGCCATTCCACCAGATCGACACCGGTGATCAGCTCGCTGACCGGATGTTCTACCTGCAGGCGGGTGTTCATCTCCATGAACCAGAACCCGTCCTCGCGCAGCCCGCCAGACCCATCGACGATGAATTCCACCGTGCCTGCGCCCTTGTAGCCAATCGCCTCGGCGGCGCGGACCCCGGCGGCGCCCATAGCGGCGCGCACGGCCTCGGGCATGTCCGGTGCGGGGGCTTCTTCGATGACCTTCTGGTGGCGGCGCTGCAGCGAGCAATCGCGCTCAAAAAGATGCACTGCCTTTTCACCATCACCAAAGACCTGCACTTCGATATGGCGCGGGGATTGGATGTATTTCTCGATCAGCACATCGGGATTGCCAAAGGCGGTGGTTGCCTCGCCCTGTGCGCTGACCAGCGCATCGGCGAACTCGCCTGCGGCTTCGACCAGACGCATCCCTTTGCCACCGCCGCCAGCGACGGCCTTGATCAGCACCGGGTAGCCGATCTGATCCGCCTGTTCCTGCAAGAAGGCCGGATCCTGATTGTCACCGTGATAGCCCGGCACGACGGGCACGCCGGCCTCTGACATCAGGGCTTTGGCCGCGTCTTTCAGCCCCATGGCGCGGATTGCCTTGGCCGAGGGGCCGATAAAGATCAGGCCTGCCTGTTCCACCGCCTCGACAAAATCGGGGTTTTCCGAGAGGAATCCATAGCCCGGATGGATCGCCTTGGCCCCGGTCTCCAGCGCGGCCTGAATGATCACATCGCCGCGCAAGTAAGAATTGGCCGGTTCCGGCGCGCCGATATGCACTGCCTCATCCGCCAGCATCACATGTTTGGACGCAGCATCTGCATCCGAGTATACGGCCACGCTGGCCACGCCCATGGACCGGGCGGTTTCGATCACGCGGCAGGCAATTTCGCCACGGTTTGCGATCAGAATTTTGTCAAACATCGGGTCATCCTTTTTGACCTTTGATCCTGTGGCGGGGTGTGAGGGGCGCTGCCCCTCTGGCCTGAGGCCATTCACCCCCAGATTTTGGACCAAGAAGAAGCGTTACATGCGGAAAATGCCGAATTTCGTGTCTGCGATCGGCGCGTTCAGCGCGGCGCGCAGGGACAGGGCCAGCACCTGACGGGATTTGCGCGGGTCAATCACCCCGTCATCCCAAAGCCGGGCCGAGGCATAAAGCGGGTGCGCCTGTTCTTCGAACATCTCGATGGTGGGGCGTTTAAATTCCGCCTCTTCCTCGGCGGACCAGCTGCCGCCCTGCCGTTCAATCGCGTCGCGCTTGACCGTGGCCAGCACGCCCGCCGCCTGTTCCCCGCCCATGACCGAGATCCGCGAATTGGGCCATGTCCACAGGAAGCGCGGCTGATAGGCACGCCCGGCCATGCCGTAATTGCCCGCACCAAAGGAGCCGCCCACCAGCATGGTGATTTTCGGCACCGAAGTGGTGGCCACGGCGGTCACCATCTTGGCGCCGTGGCGCGCGATGCCCTCATTCTCATATTTGCGGCCGACCATGAAGCCGGTGATGTTCTGCAGGAAGACCAGCGGGATTTTGCGCTGGCTGCAAAGCTCGACAAAATGCGCGCCTTTCTGCGCCGCCTCGGAGAATAGAACCCCATTATTGGCGATGATCCCGATCGGCATGCCTTCGACATGGGCAAAGCCCGTGACCAGCGTGTCGCCAAAACGCGGTTTGAATTCGTCAAAGCGCGAGCCATCCACCATGCGGGCGATGACTTCGCGGATGTCATACGGGGTGCGCAGATCACCGGGCACGACAGAGAGGATTTCCTCGGGGTCATAGGCCGGGTCTTCGGGGCTTTGCAGGTCGATATGGGCTCCGATCACGGGGCCAAGCGAGCCGACCGCCTGACGGGCCAGTGCCAGCGCGTGGGCGTCATCTTCGGCAAGGTAGTCGGCCACGCCAGAGAGGCGGGTGTGCACATCACCGCCGCCCAGATCTTCGGCGGTGACGACCTCGCCTGTGGCGGCTTTGACCAGCGGCGGACCGGCAAGGAAGATCGTGCCCTGTTCCTTGACGATGATGGTCACATCGGACATGGCGGGCACATAAGCGCCGCCCGCGGTGCAGCTGCCCATGACCACGGCGATCTGCGGGATGCCCTTGGCGGACATGCGGGCCTGATTGTAGAAGATCCGGCCAAAGTGATCGCGATCGGGGAAGACCTCGTCCTGATTGGGCAGGTTGGCGCCGCCGCTATCGACCAGATAGATGCAGGGCAGATGGTTTTCCTCGGCGATCTCCTGTGCACGCAGGTGCTTTTTCACCGTCATCGGGTAATAGGTGCCGCCCTTTACCGTGGCATCGTTGCAGACCACCATGACCTGACGGCCCTGCACCAGACCGATGCCCGCAATCACGCCAGCGGCCGGGGCCACATCGCCATACATGCCGAAGGCCGCGGTCGCGCCGACCTCAAGAAACGGCGATCCGGGATCCAGCAGGTTCGCAACCCGTTCGCGCGGCAGCATTTTTCCGCGCGACACATGGCGGTCGCGGGCGCGTTCCCCGCCCCCGGCAGCAGCGGCCTGTGCGGCGTCGCGGATCACGTCCAGCGCGGCAAGATGGGCTTCGCGATTGGCGCGGGCGCTTTCGCTCCCGGCGAGGAAGGACGATGCCAGTTTCATGTCAGGCTCCTGAATTTTGCCCGGCTCGGGCGCGTAAAATCATCGGGTTTGCACAGGCCGCGCGCGCGGCCGTGTAGGTGGGACGGGGCGCGCCCAGCCTGCGGTGATCGCATCCGGGGTTGCATCAAGAAAGCGGGCCAGCTGCCAGGCCAGAATAGAGGTGGACAGGCGGCGATTGGCTTCGCGCGCGGCGCACCAGGCCTCCATCACTTCGGTATCGCCTGCGCAATCGGCTCCGGCGCTGCTGCCAAAGGCCAGCGCATGGGTCAGCGGGTAGAGCGTGTCGGACCATTGACCATTGACGCCGGTCAGGCTGTCCGGTGTGGGCAGCGTGGCGCGGATGGTGTCATTCAGGCGATCCTGCCGCCCGCGAAACGCATGTTGGCAGCCCACCGGATTGGCCGAGCGGTCGCACAGCGTGATCCCGACCGAGCCGCAATAATCCACGCCGCGCACATCCCCGACCTCGAATTTCTGCGCATCGGGGGTGGTGCGGTGATGGGTTAACTCGCGCTCATAGCGCGCGATCTCGCGGTCGATGCAGGTGGCAAAATCCGGCAGATCGGTGTCGGCCAGTGCCGGGTGGGCCAGCAGGATCAGAAAGGAAAACCGGTTCATCAGTTCTGCCCCCCCAGATAGCGCCGCAGACCCCGCAAAATCGACCAACGCACAGATTCCTGTAACAAGCCACAATAGATGGCGGCGTCCACACCCTTCGGGGGCTTGCACTCCGTGTCATCCGGTTCCGATTTCCAGCGCGCCAGCTGTGTCTTTCGGAAACCGGTCAAATCCTTGACATCTGGCAGGGCTGCTTCGAGCGCATCTGATCGTTTCTGCAAAACCGTTGTGAATGCGCCCCAGCAAGCGGTCTCTGCACTGCGCCCATTTCCAAAGGCGCAGAAATCAACCGCTGTGGTCAGGCAGATGCTGTCCATTTCCTGTGCGACACCGGCATGGTCTTCTTGTACCAAGGCGACACAGCCATCGAACCACTTGGCCACATCTACCTTGGCAGTGGGCTGTTCCGAAAATGCCGGGCTGGCGATCAGGGCCAGAATGAAAAGCGCCCTCATAGTCCCTCCTCCGCTGCACGGCGTTTCAACTCCTTGCGGATGACCTTGCCGGTGACGGTCATGGGCAGCGAAGACACAAAGGCAATTTCACGCGGGTAGCTGTGCTGAGACAGCTTGGCCTTGACCCAATCCTGCAGGGTTTCGGGCAGCACATGTTTGCCCGGTTTCAACACCACATAGGCTTTGACGATCTCGGTGCGCAGCGGGTCTGGTTTGCCGACCACACCCACCGTGGCCACCGCCGGGTGGGTCAGCAGGCAGTCCTCGATTTCGCCGGGGCCGATGCGATACCCGCCCGAGGTGATCACGTCATCCTCGCGCCCGACAAAGCGAATGAACGCGCCCTCGCGCACACCGCGATCCCCGGTGATCAGCCAGTCGCCCCGGTATTTTTCCGCGGTCGCCAGCGGGTTGTTCCAATATTCCAGCATCATCGAGGGCGCGCCGCGGCGCACGGCAATATCGCCTTCGCCCTGCGTGATATTTCCTTCCTCATCAATGATTTGCACGTCAAATCCGGGGACAGGTTTGCCCATGGCACCGGGCAGCGCCTCATAATCGGCCGCGCAGGAGGACACGACCATATTGCATTCCGTCTGGCCGTAAAATTCGTTGATCGTCACGCCAAGCGCGCGGCGGCCCCAGTCCAGCATCTCTGCGCCAAGGGGCTCGCCGCCCGAGGCCACGCTGCGCAGGTCGGGGATCGCCTGATCCGCCGCCTTGAGGAGGCGCAGCGCGGTGGGAGGAAAGAAAATATTGCGCGCGCGGGTCGCGGCAATCAGATCAGCGCAGGCTTGGGGCGTGAATTTGTCGAACCGCGCGGCGACCACGGGAATGCCCAAAGCCAGCCCCGGCATCAGCACGTCAAACAGCCCGCCGATCCAGGCCCAGTCCGCCGGGGTCCAGATCACATCGCCCGGCTGGCCCAGATGGTTGTGGCTGATCGACACGCCGGGCAGATGGCCGTACAGAACCCGATGCCCGTGCAGCGCGCCTTTGGGTTTGCCGGTGGTGCCGCTGGTATAGATCAGCACCGCTGGCGTGTCGGGGCCGGTCTGCGCGCTGGGCTGCGGCGTGGCGGGCTGCAGATCCAGTGCGGTGATCACGCGCAGGTCAAACGCGGACAGCATCTGAGCGCCCTCCTCATCGCTGACCACAACCTGCACGCCACTATCGCTCAGCCGCGAGGCCAGCGCATCATGGCGGAACAGTTTGAACAGCGGGACCGAAATCGCACCCATGCGCCAGATCGCGATATGCGCCGCCGCACAGAGCGGATCCTGCCCCAGCAGAACCCCGACCCGGTCGCCGACCATTACACCTCGCGCGCGCAGCGCCGCCTGCACCTGCCAGCTGCGCTCCTGCAACGCGGTAAAGCTGACATCCACCCGGCCCGCGCCCGTCATGTCAATGATCGCCAGATCGCCCGGCCCGCGCAGCGCCGGCCCGTCGCAGACCTGTTCCGCCAGGTTCTGCGCGCGGCTAAGCGCACCGCGCATGGCACGGGTCAGCACATCATTTTCCGGCGCGCGCGACATGGTTCTGCTTGCTCCTCCAGACCCTCAAACGGGGGTTACGTGTTTGGTCGAAAGCCGCCCGCGCCCTCCCCCGGCGCGATCTCGCGGCTTAACCGACCCAGACGATTGATCCGGTATTCCCAGAATGCGGTGCCGGGACCGCAGCGCAGGACCAGCCAGGTGGCGATGCCCAGATCCTCGCCCGGGCGCGCGCTGCAACTGACCTGATCCATGGCGACACCCCGCAGGGCGGCGTGCCGCTGGACATAATGTTCGACCACGTCGCTTTCGCTGAGATTGATTGTGCTATGCCCCAGCCGCACGCCTTTTACCGCCAGAAGCAGCAGCAGAAAAAACAGCGGGAGATACCACATCCAGCGCGGCATGGCAGATCAGCGCATCGTGTTCATCAGCTCGCGGCCGATCAACATGCGACGGATTTCGCTGGTGCCCGCACCGATTTCCATCAGCTTGGCATCGCGGAAGATCCGGCTGACCGGCGCATCGGACAAAAAGCCCGCACCGCCCATGGCCTGAACCGCCTGATGCGCCACTACCATGGCCTCTTCGGAGGCATAAAGACAGCAGGCGGCGGCGTCCTGACGGGTCACCTGACCGCGATCGCAGGCTTTGGCCACCTCGTAGACATAGGCACGGGCGCTGTTCATCTTGGTGTACATATCCGCGATCTTGCCCTGCATCAGCTGGAAATCCCCGATGGATTGCCCGAATTGCTTGCGCTCCACCATATAGGGCATGATCTCGTCCAGACAGCCCGCCATGATGCCGGTGCCAATCCCCGCCAGAACCACGCGTTCGTAATCCAGACCGGACATCAGCACACGCACGCCCCGGCCCTCTTCGCCCAGAACATTTTCGAACGGCACTTCGACATCTTCGAACACCAGTTCCGCCGTGTTCGACCCACGCATCCCCAGCTTGTCAAAATGCTGAGTGGTGGAAAAGCCCTTCATGGTCTTTTCAACGATAAAGGCGGTGATGCCCTTGGGACCCGCATCCGGGTCGGTTTTGGCATAGACCACCAGCGTATCGGCATCGGGGCCGTTGGTGATCCAGTATTTGTTGCCGTTCAGCACATAGCGGTCATTGCGCTTTTCGGCGCGCAGCTTCATCGACACAACATCCGACCCGGCCGAGGGCTCGGACATGGCCAGCGCACCGACATTTTCACCCGACAGCAGGCCGGGCAGGTATTTCATCTTCTGCTCTTCGGTGCCGTTCAGCTTGATCTGGTTCACGCAGAGGTTGGAATGCGCACCATAAGACAGGCTGACCGAAGCACTGGCCCGCGCGATTTCCTCGACCGCAACCACATGGGCCAGATAGGACATGCCCGCGCCGCCATATTGTTCCGGCGTGGTGATCCCCAGCAGGCCCAACTCGCCCATCTCGGTCCACAGCTCGTTGGGAAATTCGTTGGTCTTGTCGATTTCAGCAGCCATGGGTTTGACCCGCTCCTGAGCCCATTTATGGACCATATCCCGCAGGGCATTCACCTCATCCCCAAGATCGAAATTCATGCTGGCCAGAAACATGCTGGCGCCTCCCATCGCTTATTGAACGCACGTTCATTTAATCGAGAGACACGATTCGCGTCAACCACCCTGCAAAAGGACGGTGTAAATCAGGGCGCGGCCCTGTGCTTCTTCTTGGGTCAAATACTCAACACACGCCGCCCCACACGCGCGGCGCATGGGGTTTCTCTGCTTTTCAAATACCCAAAAGGGACCGTCAGGCGCGGCCCTGCGCCTGATACACTGCGCTGACCTCGCTGCGGATAATCCGGGCGATCAGGGCACAGTCTTCCTCAGCAAAAGTCAAAGGCAGGCGCATGTCGACAATGCCCCGCAAAACGCGGTCGCTGTCAGGCATGGGGGACGACGGCGCATAGCGCCAGCTGTCATAACGCGAGGTAAAGCCCGAAGGTTCCGCCCCGCCAAACCATTTCAGTTCCACACCGCGGGTCAAACAGCGCGCGATCACCTCCTGCACCGCCTCGGCCGACCAGTCGAGCAACAGGAACTGGATCGAAGATCCGACAAAGACACCGCGCGGATCGCGCGCAATCACCGTCAAACCGGGCGTGTCGCGCAGGCCCGCCTCGACCACCGCGTAACGGGCATTCCAGCGCGCGACCTGTGCGGGCAGATCCGCCAGCTGCGGACGCAGGATCGCCGCGCGCAGATTGTCCATGCGGCCGGACACATTGGGCGTGTCGTATTTGATGCGCTCAAACACCTCTGGTTCCGGCGCGGCCAGATGCCGTTCATACAGCATATAAGACCCCGACAGCATGATCGCCCGCGCGGCGATCTCTGCGTCATCGGTGATCAGAAAGCCGCCTTCGCCGGAATTGGCATGTTTATAGGTCTGGGTCGAATAGCAGCCAATGATGCCAAACCGCCCCGAGGCCGTGCCCCGCCACTGCGCCCCCATCGTATGGGCGCAATCCTCGATCACCTTGATGCCATGGGTGTCGCAGATCTCCATCAACGCATCCATGTCACACAGATGTCCGCGCATATGCGACAGCATCAGCACATCCGCCTGATCGGCCTTGGCGCGCAGATCCTCAAGATCAATCACCAGCCCCTCGGTCACACCGACAAAAACCGGCACCGCCCCGACGGACGCAATGGCACCGGGCACAGGTGCCAGCGTAAAGGCATTGGTCAGCACCTTGTCGCCGGGTCGCACCCCGATGGCGCGCAGGGCACAGCCCATAGCATAGCCGCCCGACGCCACCGCAAGCGCATAGCGCGCCCCGGTCAGCGCAGCGAACTCCTGCTCCAGCAGCGCGGCCTCGCCCTGCTCATCGCCCACCGTGTTATAGCGATGCAGCCGCCCCGATTGCATCACCGCCAGCGCCGCGTCGATCCCCGCCTGAGGGATCGGTTCCTGCTGGGTGAAGCTGCCTGTAAAACGCTCGCTCATGGCTTTGCCTTCCGCTGGTCTCTGCCCGATTTGTGGGGCCGCGCGCGGCGCGGGTCAATGGGCGCGCACAGGGTTTCAGCCAATCAGGCGCGCGACCGCCTCGGGCAGTTCATGGAAATGGTCGATCACAGCCTCGGGTGCCAGATCCCGTACCGCCTGCCCGCCAGGGGCAAAAGTGACCAGAATGCTGGGCACACCCGCCGCGGCCGAGGTCTTGCGATCCGTGTCGCTATCCCCCACCAAAAGCGAAGCATCGCGCCGCCCGCCACAGCGATCCACCGCCTCCCAATAAGGGGCGACATCGGGTTTGCGGGTGCTGAGCGTATCTGCCCCGACCAGCGCGCCAAACGCTTCGCGCACCCCCAGCGAAACCAGCAGCTTTTGCGCCAGCCCTTCGGGTTTGTTGGTGCAGATGCCCACCGCATAGCCGGTGCTGCGCAGGGTTTCGACCGCCTCCATCGCACCGGGATAGAGCACCGTGTGATGATCCAGCGCCGCGCCATAGGCGGAAAGCAGCTCGGGATACCAGCGGTCCACAACGGCGCTGTCCAGCGCGCCCGCGCGCTCCAGACCGGCGCTCAGCATGGCGCGCCCGCCGCGCAGCGCAATGCCCGCATCCTGCACCGGATCCAGCCGCAGCCCCAGCCCCATCGCGTCAAAACAATGGTTTGCACTGGCAATCAGATCGCCGCTTGTATCCGCCAGTGTCCCGTCCAGATCAAAAATCACACAGCGCATCAAAATCCCTCCTGCCGGGGCGGGTTTGGCCCCTGCCCCTGTCACATGCCGCAACCAAAGGTGAGTTTCTCCCCCTTGCAGCATGTCCTCAAGCGGATAAAACGACCCTAAACAAAATACAAACGGATAGGCACATGAGCACAGCCCTCATCATTCTGGCCGCAGGCAAAGGCACCCGCATGGAGTCCGACCTGCCCAAGGTTCTGCACAAGATCGCCCATGCGCCGATGCTGTGGCACGCCATGCGCGCCGGTCTGTCGCTGGAGCCCGCGCGCTGCGTGGTGGTTGCGGGCCATGAGGCGGCGCAGGTCACGGCCTCGGCAGAAACCTACCTGCCACTGGCCGAAACCGTGCTGCAAGAGGAGCAGCTGGGCACAGGCCACGCCGTGGCGCAGGCCGCCGCCGCGCTGGACGGGTTCGAAGGCGATGCCTTTGTTTTGTATGGCGACACGCCCTTCCTGACTGAAGAAACGCTGCAGGCGATGAAAGCCGCGCGCAGCCAGGCCGATGTGGTGGTTCTGGGCTTCGAGGCCGCCGATCCCGGTCGCTATGGCCGTCTGGTGACAGATGGCGACGCGCTGGAGCGGATTGTCGAATTCAAAGATGCCAGCGAGGCCGAGCGCGCCGTCACCCTGTGCAATTCCGGCGTGGTGGCGGCGGATTCCAAAACCCTGTTCGATCTGATCGCCGAGGTCAAAAATGACAATGCGGCGGGCGAATATTACCTGACCGACATTGTGGGACTGGCCCGCGCCCGTGGCCTCAGCGCCCGCGTTGTGCGCTGCGATGAATCCGAAACGCTGGGCATCAATTCCCGCGCAGAGCTGGCTGGGGCCGAGGCGGCCTTTCAGGCCCGCGCCCGCGCGAATTTGATGGAAGACGGCGTGACCCTGCTGGCCCCTGAAACCGTGTTCCTCGCCTGGGACAGCTTTGTCGGGCGCGACACGGTGATCGAACCCAATGTGGTGTTCGGCCCCGAGGTCACAGTGGAAAGCGGCGCTACGATCCGCGCCTTTTCCCATCTGGAGGGCTGCCATGTCAGCCGCGACGCGGTGGTCGGTCCCTATGCCCGTCTGCGCCCCGGCGCGGAACTGGCCGAAGGCGTCAAGATCGGCAATTTTGTCGAGGTCAAGAATGCCCAGATCGACACCGGTGCCAAGGTCAATCACCTGACCTATATTGGCGATGCAGAAATCGGCGCGCGCAGCAATATCGGCGCAGGCACGATCACCTGCAATTATGACGGCGTGTTCAAACACCGCACTGTCATCGGGCAGGATGCCTTTGTCGGGTCAAACACGATGCTGGTCGCGCCTGTGACGCTGGGCAATGGGGCAATGACGGCAAGTGGCTCGGTCATCACGCAGGATGTACCCGAAGATGCCCTGGCTCTGGCGCGCGCACCGCAGCAGGTCAAACCGGGCTTTGCGGCGAAATTGTTCAAGATGTTGAAGGCCAAGAAAGCAAAACAGGCAAAGGCTAAAGGGGCGTAATATGTGCGGTATTATCGGGATCCTGGGCGAACACGAGGTCGCCCCCAGTCTGGTCGAGGCGCTCCGCCGTCTGGAATATCGCGGCTATGACAGCGCGGGCATTGCCACGGTCAACCGGGGCACGCTGGGCCGCCGCCGCGCCGTGGGCAAGCTGGTGAACCTGTCGGATCTGCTGGTGCATGATCCGCTGCCGGGCAAGGCGGGCATTGGCCACACGCGCTGGGCCACCCATGGCGCGCCGACCACCACCAACGCCCACCCCCATCGCGCGGGCCCCGTGGCCGTGGTGCATAATGGCATCATCGAAAACTACAAAGAGCTGCGCGACATGCTGGCCGGTCATGGCATCACGCCAGAGACCGAGACCGACACGGAAACCGTTGCCCTGATGGCGCAGCATCTGATGTCCCATGGCGCTGCCCCGATCGAGGCGGCGATGAAAACGCTGGACATGCTCGAAGGCGCGTTTGCACTGGTGTTCCTGTTTGACGGGCAAGAGGATCTGCTGGTCGCCGCGCGCAAGGGCAGCCCCATGGCGATTGGCCATGGGGATGGCGAGGTCTATGTGGGCTCGGACGCGATTGCGCTGGCCCCCCTGACCGACCGCGTGACCTATCTGGAGGAAGGCGACCGCGCCATTCTGACCCGCGCCAAGATCACCATCTTTGACGAGGCCGGGACCGAGGTCAGCCGCAATGAGACCCGCATCCAGATGGATGCCGCGCGGGTCGACAAGGGCGGCTACAAACATTTTATGGCCAAGGAAATCGCGGAACAGCCCTCGGTTCTGGCCGGGGCGCTGCGCGCCTACCTGTCGCGCGACGGGATTGTCCTGCCTGAGCCGGGGATTGATTTCAACGGTGTGGAGCGGCTGGTCATGGTCGCCTGCGGCACCGCCTATTACGCCTGCCTGACCGCGAAATACTGGTTTGAACAGATCGCCCGCATCCCGGTCGAGGTCGATATCGCCAGCGAGTTCCGCTATCGCGAACCGCCGATCCCCAAAGGCACCGTGGCGCTGTTTGTCAGCCAGTCCGGCGAAACTGCCGACACGCTGGCCGCGCTGCGCTATTGTCAGGGCAAGGCGGATCGCATTCTGTCGGTGGTCAATGTGGAAACATCCTCGATTGCGCGGGAAAGCGATCTGGCGCTGCCGATCCATGCAGGGGCGGAAATCGGCGTGGCCTCGACCAAGGCGTTCACCTGCCAGCTGAACGTGCTGCTGTTGCTGGCGCTGAAAGCGGCACAGACCAAGGGGCAGATCACGCCGGAGCGGCTGCAGGATCTGCAAAGCGGCTTGCGCGCGCTGCCAAGCCTGTTCAACGCGGCTCTGGGCAGTGACGAGGCCATGGCCAAGGCCGCCCGTCAGATCGCAACGGCCAGTGATGTGCTGTTTCTGGGGCGCGGATTGATGTATCCGCTCGCCCTTGAGGGCGCGTTAAAGCTAAAAGAAATCAGCTATATACACGCCGAGGCTTATGCATCAGGCGAACTGAAACACGGCCCCATCGCGCTGATCGACAAATCGGTGCCAGTGGTGGTGATGGCACCCAAGGATTCCCTGTTCGACAAGACCGTCAGCAATATGCAGGAGGTCATGGCGCGCGGCGGCAAGGTCTGTCTGGTGACAGATGCGGAAGGCGCACAGGCGGCGGGCGAAGATGTCTGGCAGACCATTGTCCTGCCCGAAGTGGATGAGGCTTTGTCCCCCTTGCTTTATGCGCTGCCCGCACAGCTGCTGGCCTATCATGCGGCGGTGGCGAAGGGCACGGATGTGGACCAGCCCCGCAATCTGGCGAAATCCGTGACGGTAGAATAGCGGGTTTGGGGGCGCTGCCCCCGCCCCTTTGGGGCTCCCCCGGAGGTATTTTTACCAAAGAGAAGAAGCACATGGGACTGGCATTGGAAGAGGCGCTGTCCGCCCTGCGCGCGCAGGTGGAACCGGGCCGGGCCGAGGGCAGCGCGGCCTATCACAAGGCAGCGCGCGTCTATCTGGGCGTACCGAACCCGGCGATCAACGATCTGACCAAAGAGTGGCGGCGGGCCTTGTCTGTGGAGGATCGGGTGTCTTTGGCGGCGGCGCTGTGGGATACGGATATTCACGAGGCACGGGTGGCGGCGGCCAAGCTGCTGACACAGGCGCGGATCCGGCCCGATGCGGCTGTCTGGGATGTGATCGCATCCTGGGTGCCGCAATTCGATGGCTGGGCGATTGCCGATCATGCCTGTTCGGCCGGGTCACGGCGGTTGTTGGCGGATCCGGCGCGGCTGGATCAGGTCGAGGGGTGGACGCGGTCCGATCACATGTGGACCAAGCGGGCTGCGTTGGTGATCACCCTGCCCTGGACCAAGCAGAATTTCCCTTCGGATCAGGATCTTGAGATCCGGGATCGGGTGTTGGGCTGGGCCGCAGGCTATGTGCCGGATCGCGATTGGTTCATTCAAAAAGCGATTGCCTGGTGGCTGCGCGAGCTGTCCAAACATGATGCGCCCCGTGTGCGGGATTTTTTAAATCAGCACGGCGCAGGAATGAAAGCATTTGCCCGCAAAGAGGCTGGTAAATATCTGACTTAACGCAGTTTCAGATAGGCCGCGCAGAACAGGGTTTCGACTGCGATGGCCAGCAGAATGCCAGGGCCGGCCATGCCGCGCAGAAATTCGATCAGGCCCAGCAGGGCCAGCGCGCCCATCATCACGGCCAGCCCCGTGCAGAGCGCGCGGCGCAGCTCTGAGGGCGGCGCGGACTGCCCCAGCCAGGCGATGATCGAGATCCCCAAAAACAGCATCGCGGCGCGGCGAGCGAGGAATCCGGCCTCTGCCGGGATGTCCAGCCCAAACAGCCACAGCACCACCCCCGGCACGAAAAGCAGCGCAAATGCCAGGGACGCGGTCAGCCCGGCCAGCGCGCGGCTGACGCTGCGATAGGTCAGCCAGAGGCGCGGCTCAGCCATCGCTGCGCACTTCGAGTTCGGGCAGATCGGTCAGTGGCACCCCAAGCAGACGCATGGCGGCCAGAGAAATCCGGCTGCCTGCGGTGTCCGGCCCGTCAATCGGGATCAGATCCAGCGCCACTTTGTCCGCCGCTCCTGGCAAGCTGACCTGCCCTTTCATCGGCTGATCGACCAGCGGGGTTTCCAGCCAAAAGCCCGGCTGCGTGACATCCCCAAGCGAGGCAATCGTTGTGCCGATCACCCGGCCTGCGGGCTGGGTTTCGGTGGCCTCGCGGCGGTCTTGGGCGCTGGTTGTGTCGAACTGTTCGACGGTGCGGGCGTTTTCAGGCGGTGCGCTGGCGGTCTGTTCTGGTCGCATCCTGGGGCGGGTCGGGCTTTCTGCTGCGGGATCGCTTTGCGCGCTTTGCGGCGGCTGCAGCCCGCCGGGGGCCTCAGGGGCCAAAGCGGCACAGCCTGTCAGGGTCAGGGTCAGCACCGCCAGCCCAATGTATTTTCCCGCCGCCATCGCCTTTTCTCCGATCTGGATCTGTCTCATGTCACCCTACCCGGTGTTTACCTGCTACACGATCGGGGCACTGTGCCCCCTCACTACGACCAAAGTGGCCGCAGGATCGCGGCTGTGCAACCCTTGCCGACGGGGCATGGAAACATTAAGTTCTTTTGCATGACTGCGCCTCTGATCGACCCGTTTCACCGCCCCATTTCCTATCTGCGCGTTTCGGTGACGGATCGCTGCGATTTCCGCTGCGTCTATTGCATGTCGGAAAACATGACCTTTCTGCCCAAAAAAGAGCTGCTGACCCTGGAAGAGCTGGACCGCATGTGTTCGACCTTTGTGCAGCTGGGGGTGGAAAAGCTGCGCATCACCGGCGGCGAACCTTTGGTGCGGCGCGACATCATGACGTTTTTCCAGTCAATGACCCGGCATCTGGACAGCGGCGCGCTGAAAGAGCTGACCCTGACCACAAATGGATCGCAGCTGGGGAAATATGCGGGGGATCTGTACAGCGCCGGGGTGCGCCGGGTGAATGTGTCTTTGGACACGATTGACGAGGCGAAATTCGCCGACATCACTCGCTGGGGGCGTCTGCCGCAGGTGCTGAAAGGGATTGATGCGGCGCAGGCGGCCGGGATGCGGGTCAAGATCAACGCCGTGGCGCTGAAAGGGTTCAACGATGATGAACTGTTTGCCATGGTCGAATGGTGCGCCGCGCGTGATATGGATCTGACCTGGATCGAAGTCATGCCCATGGGGGACATCGGCAATGAAGACCGGCTGGACCAATACTGGAAACTGACCGATCTGCGCGCCAAGCTGGCGGAAAACTACACGCTGGTCGATCTGGCAGAGCGCACAGGCGGCCCCGCGCGCTATGTACGGATCGAAGAGACCGGGCAGAAGATCGGCTTTATCACGCCGCTCAGCCATAATTTCTGCGAAAGCTGCAACCGTGTGCGCCTGACCTGCACCGGCGAATTGTTCATGTGCCTGGGCCAAGAGGACATGGCCGATCTGCGCGCCCCGCTGCGCAATCATCCGCAGGATGACACCGCGTTGGAAGAGGCCATTCGCGCCGCGATCCGGCTAAAGCCCAAAGGCCATGATTTCGACTATTCGCGCCAGACCGTGGATGGCCGCGTGTCACGCCATATGTCCCATACGGGCGGATAACCCACTGGCCCTTTTCGGGATGGCGGGCGGGGCGATGTCCTGAAAAGGACGAGCGGCGTCTGCCATCCGTTTGATTTCAAAACAACTTCAGGGCTGGCTGATCTGACCACCGCCGACACAGGCCGCAACGCCCGTGGTGCCGGGGGCCGATGTAGGCAGCCCTCGCGCCACCCGCGCAGCGAGATAGGCAAAGGCCTGCGCCTCCAGCATATCGCCATCCAGCCCGACCTTTTCGACAGGCAGGACCGGGCAATCCAGACCCACTGCCAGCATCTGCATCAGAACCGGATTTTTGCGCCCGCCACCACAGACCAGCACCCGGTCCGGCGGGGTTGGGCAATGCTCCATCCCCTGCATGACGGCTGCGGCGGCCATGCCTGTCATCGTGGCGGCGGCATCGGCGTCGGACAGCTCGCGCACCAGATCCAGCATCAGGGAAAAATCGTCCCGGTCCAGGGATTTGGGCGGCATCCGGCGGAAATAGCTTTCCTGCAGGAACAGCTCGAGCGCGCCCTCTTCGACCTGCCCCTGCCGGGCCAGCGCGCCATCGCGGTCAAAGGGCAGCCCGCGCCGTTCCTGCATCAGATCGTTCAGCGGTGCATTGGCCGGGCCAGTGTCAAAAGCCAGCAGCGCGCCGGGCGCTTCGGGCGCATCCTTGCGCGGATCAATCCAGGTGATGTTGCCCACGCCGCCAAGGTTCAGAAAGGCCAGCGGGCTGGTCGCGCCAATCCATTTGGCACAGGCAAAATGAAAGAAGGGCGCCAGCGGCGCGCCTTCGCCCCCCAGCGCCACATCGGCGCTGCGGAAATCCCAGACCACGGGCAGGCCAATGCGCTGCGCCAGTGCCGCGCCATCGCCCATCTGATGCGTGCCACGCCCCTTGGGATCATGCGCCAGGGTCTGGCCGTGAAACCCGACCAGCGCAGCGTCCTCGAATGTGGACAGGATCTCGGCATGGGCGCGCAGCGAAACCTCGGGCGCGTCGCCCAGATCATCCTCTTGCCAACGCCCCAAAACGCCATGCAGGATCGCGCGTTCCTCGGGCGTGTAGGCGCGGTACTCCGACGCGCCAAATTCGAATATCCGCGCGCCATCGGTGCGCAGCATCGCCGCGTCCACCCCATCCAGCGATGTGCCCGACATCGCCCCCAACACCCAAAGCGGATCTTGCCCCAACTTGCCCTTCACCTTTGCCCCACTTCTTCGTATAGCTCGCCCCGTTATATAAAGAGGTGACACCATGACCTACCATCCCAAATCGGATTTCATGGCCATCATGATGGAGCGCGGCTATCTGGCCGACTGCACCAACATGCAAGAGCTGGACGAGGCCCTGAGCAACGGCGTGGTCACCGCTTATATCGGCTATGATGCCACGGCAAAATCGCTGCATGTGGGGCATCTACTGAACATCATGATGCTGCGCTGGCTGCAAAAAACCGGCCACCGCCCGATCACATTGATGGGGGGCGGCACGACCAAAGTGGGCGATCCGTCCTTCCGTTCCGATGAACGCCCGCTGCTGGGGCCGGAACAGATTGATGCCAATATCGCCGGCATGAAACAGGTGTTTGCGAAATACCTGTCTTATGACGATGCGCCCAATGGCGCGCTGATGCTGAACAATGCGGAATGGCTGGATGGGCTCAACTATCTGGAATTCCTGCGCGATATTGGCCGCCATTTCAGCGTCAACCGGATGCTCAGCTTTGAATCGGTCAAGTCGCGGCTGGATCGGGAACAAAGCCTGTCCTTCCTGGAATTCAACTACATGATCCTGCAGGCCTATGATTTCCTGGAGCTGAACCGCCGCTATGGCTGTACGCTGCAGATGGGCGGCAGCGATCAATGGGGCAATATCATCAACGGGATCGACCTGACCCGCCGCGTGCTGGATAATGAGATCCACGGGCTGACCTCGCCGTTGCTGACCACCAGCGACGGGCGCAAGATGGGCAAATCGCAGGGCGGCGCCATGTGGCTGAATGCCGATATGCTCTCGCCCTATGAATTCTGGCAGTTCTGGCGCAACAGCACCGATGCGGATGTGGGTCGCTTCCTCAAGCTCTATACAGAGCTGCCGGTGGACGAATGCGACCGGCTTGGTGCGCTGGCCGGTTCGGAAATCAACGACGCCAAGATCATCCTCGCCAATGAGGTGACGGCGCTGTGTCACGGGACTGATGCCGCCGCCACCGCGGAAGCCACCGCGCGCGAAGTGTTCGAAAAAGGCGGTGTCGGGGACGATCTGCCGACGCTGACCCTCAGCGCCGAAGAGATCGGTGACGGCATTTCCATCGTTCAGCTGATCGTGAAATCCGGTCTGGCCAAATCCGGCAAAGAGGCCAAGCGCCTGATCGCCGAAAACGGCGCCAAGCTGGACGACGCCCCGCTCAGCGAAGCTGGACTGGTTCTGGATGCCGCGGCCCTGTCCTCGCCAATCAAACTCAGCGCAGGCAAAAAGCGCCACGCGCTGGTCAAGCTCGGCTAAATTGGCCACAGGCACCGGGGCGGGCCGGGTTCTGCGTCAGCAGGGCCCGGCCCGCCCCCACCGCGACGCCGCAGGCGGCGCAACCGATCTGCCCCTCCCAGTCAAAACAGAAACCCGGTCAAAACAGAAACTGCACCCCTGCCAGCACCACAAAAGGCAGCGCCGCAACCACGGCGACCAGCATCGCCGCTGCCAATGTGGGGCGCGGGCGCGGGGCGGTCATACTGTCAAATAAATGGCTGGGCGGCTGATCCATCACATCTGCTTTCCTTGGGGTTTTCGTGAGGCCTCTTTTGGCAAGAGCGCGGTTTTCTGCCCCCTCATTAACCATGGTGAAACTTTCCACCCGGTTAATACCCCCATGGAACAGCATCCTGACCTTTCCGATCTGCCCCCGGATCTGCCCCTGCCGCTGCAGCAATCCCCGGAATATGCCCGCGCGCTAGAGGGGCTGGGCCTGACCGTGCGCCGCGGCCAACGTGAACGCAATGGACGCATTTCTCTTAGCTGGCAGACACAGGCCCGCCGCTTTGGCCGGTTTGGCACGGTCGAACTGATCTCACGCGGGCCGGTCGCCCATCGGCCGCAGGATCTGCAGGATTGGCTGTTTCATTCCCGGTTGCTGCATTCCGGGCGGCCTGTGCTGTTGAACCCTGATGGCATAGCGAGGGCTGATCTGCGTCGCGCCGGGTTCTGGCCTTTGATCACCCCAACCAGCGTCGCTTTGCTGCGCCTTGGCCCGGTTGCCGACATGCGCAGCCGCATGGCACAGAAATGGCGTAACCGTCTGAATCGCGCACAGAACGCCGGGCTCAAGCTCAGCCGCCACACGCCTGATCCATCTCACTGGCTGTTCGCCGCAGACAGGGCACAGGCTCGGCAAAAAGGCTATCGCAGCCTGCCGCCAGCCCTCTCGCTCAGCTTTGCCAAAGCCAATCCGGGCAAGGCGCGGATCTATGAAATCCGCAAAGATGGCGATCCTCTGGCCGCCATTCTGATCCTGCGCCACGGGGTGATGGCCACTTGGCAAATTGGACATATCACCGAAAAAGGGCGCATATTCAATGCGATGAACCTCGCGCTCTTTTCCGCCATGCAAGAGCTGGCCGAACAGGGGCATCACATTCTGGATCTTGGCCTGCTGAACACCCAGGACAGCCCCGGACTGGCGCGGTTCAAACTGGGCACAGGGGCGCGGGCACATCAGCTGGGTGGTTCCTGGCTGCGCCACAATGCCCTGGCCCCGCTGGCCCGCCGCCTGCCCCAACGCCTCGCAGCATAAAGCTAGCGCCCCAGCATCCAAGTGCCCTCCGGCCAGAATGCGTGAAAGGCAAAGGCAAACATCACATCATGGGGCAGATCGCGCCCCGCCCCGTCGCGCACCCGGACCGAGCCCACATCGCGCCCCTGCCCGATCACCGCGTGATCCAGCGCCGAGGCCTGCCCGGCACGCCAACTGATCACCACGCCGGCCTCAGAAATCTCGCCCGCCTGCGCCAGCCGATCCATCGGCCAGGCCCGATCGCCAACCCGCACCACCCGCATCAAAGGCGGCACATCATGCGGCGGATTCTCCCCTGAATACAGAAAAGGCCGATGAGACGTGTCATAACCGCGATAAGGGTTGCGCCCATAAGCCCGGTTCCAGGCAGGTTCGGCCATCACCAACCCATCAGGATGGCGCGCGCGAAACTGATCCCAGCTCTCCATCCAACTGGGCAATTGCGCCAGTTCCACCCCGGTCATGTCGCCAACCACCCCGGTGCCAATGGCCTGCTGCCACCAGCTTTGGGTTTCGCGGTCATACATGATCATGTCTGAGTTGCGCAGCTTGCCGGACACGCCGAAACTCAGCACCTGACCGCGCACCCGGCGATCAAAGGTCAGCGCCGAATTGCATAGCGGGCAAAACGTCACCGCCACAGGCACGCCGCCCACCTCGTCATTCACGATCTCATGCCAGGTCAGATACCGGATCGGGTAGGCCCGCGGCCGCGCGCCGTCGATCGCGACCGTGATCACCGGCTCGGTCCCGGCAATCCCATCTTCCTGTCCAGCCTCGATGAATTGCGGCGCATCCAGGGCTGGAATCCCATCCTTGGGCGGCCCGCCTGACAGAATTTCCACCCAGTTTTCAACCGATGTCTTCGAAAAATCCGTCTCCGGCCATTCATGTTTCCAGAAATTCGGATCCGCCGAAACCGGCACAGCCAGAAGACAGGCAAAAGCAGCAGCAAGCAAACGCATGAACGATCCTCCCAACGGGTAGGATGCACAGGGAGCGCCCCCCGAACCAGTGCCTCCACAGCTTTGTGATCAAAGCGGAGCCCACACCGGAAACAAACCCTAAGTAAAGAGTTTGCGGCCCGGCCTTCGGCTCTGGAGAAATACGGGCCGGCGCGGCCCCCTTATAACCAAATCATTCTATCTTCGGTGGCGTTGACAACAGGGTTTCATTCCCTTGGGGTATTCAGTGAGCAATGACCCAGAACGAGGAGCCGATCCAGTTCGGTTAAGTTTGGGAGGGAGACTGACATTGGGTCATTTCCTTGTAATGGTTACATGAATATTACTGATGTCGGACGGTGTTATTGGAAACGCTTCGTAAAATGATCTTGCGGTACGGCGTTCACTTCCTTTGGGCTGCGTTAGATAGATTGCTAGGACCGGCAGCCCTGTGTCTGCTTTGGGCGCGGAAATGGCTATCTCGCCGTCCTGAATATGCCCGTCCATGCTGAGAAGGTCGGTGGATTCGTAGGTGAACTGAAGCTCTGTTTCGGTTCCAAAATACATCAAGTACTCGGCCACTCCCGAGTCTGGTCTGCCAGTTACGAAAAGCTCCAACCCATACAAACGCGGCTCCACCTCAAGCGGATCGCAAAGGGGAACGAAGCTCGGATTATCCACAGGCTGCACGCCAAAGCCGGGCTTCATCGCTGACATCCAGCAGTCGAATGTCAGGTCGATATCTGCGAAATCCACGCCTTCTTTCATCACGAAGTGCACGCGCAGATCAAACGGGTCGCCATAATCAAAGCCGCGACTGCTAAACTCCCTGTAAGACCCTGCTGTTGGGCTGACTTCGGCATAATATTCAGGACGCGGTTTGACTTCGCGCTCGCCGGGGATGAACCAGATCACGAGCAGACCAATCAGCAGCAAAGCAAAAACCGAATACATAATTCTCATAGGACACTCACACTCAACTCGGGACCAAAATTACGGCCATGCTGCCCGAAGACAGCACATCAGTTCCGATGGTTCTAATAACACCGGATCCACAAAAGACCCGTTCAAATTACCGGGCTCACCCAGCCACACGCGCCAAAAACAAAGCGCCCGCCCCAAAGGGGCGGGCACCGCTGGATCCCGAAAGGGATCGGATCACTCGGTGACGGTCACGCTGACCATGCGGTCAGGCTGGCCACGGACTTCGCCATTGCGGCCTTTGCCGCGCTTGATCTGGTCCACGACATCCATGCCTTCGGTCACTTCGCCGACAACCGTGTATTGGCCGTTCAGGAAATGCCCCTCGGCAAACATGATGAAGAACTGCGAATTTGCAGAATCCGGGCTTTGGCTGCGGGCCATGCCGACAATGGCGCGATCAAACGGCTTGTCCGAGAACTCGGCCTTGATATCGCCCAGCTCCGACCCGCCGCGGCCCGCCATGCGCATGGAAAAATCATCCGCCTGCATATCACCGAACTGGACATCCCCGGTCTGGGCCATGAACCCGTCGATCACGCGGTGGAACACCACGTTGTCATATTGGCCCTCAGCCGCAAGCGCGGTGATCTGTGCCACATGCAGCGGCGCGACGTCTTCGAACAGGTCGATGGTGATGGCGCCATTGGCCCCCTCGCCTGCGACCTCGATCTTCAGACCCGCGGCCGAGACCGGCGCGGCAAATGCCGCGGCCAGCCCCAGCGCTGCGATCAACTTACGCATCGGCGGCAACCTTGACGCTGATCATTTTGTCCGGGTTCGCGGGCGGCTCGCCACGGGTGATCGCATCCACATGTTCCATGCCGGAAATCACGCGGCCATAGACCGTGTACTGCCCGTTGAGGAAGCTGTTATCCTTAAAGTTGATGAAGAACTGCGAGTTGGCCGAGTTCGGGTTCTGGCTGCGCGCGGCGCCCAGGGTGCCCCGGTCATGCGGCAGGCGCGAAAATTCGGCCGGCAGGTCGGGCATGTCCGAACCACCGGTGCCGGCGCGGCGCAGGTTGAACTCTTCGGAATCGGCATTGCCATGGGCCACATCGCCGGTCTGGGCCATGAACCCGTCGATCACGCGGTGGAACACCACGCCATCATAGGCACCTGCGCGGGCCAGCTCTTTCATCCGGTTGGTATGCTCGGGGGCCACGTCGGGCAGCAGCTCGATGGTGACGGTGCCGTCTTTCAGCTCCATCAGGATGGTGTTTTCGGGGTCTTTGATCTCGGCCATGTCTTACTCCGCTGGCTTGGTTTGGGATTGGATTTAATGCCCACGCCCCCCTTTGCCAAGCGGTTCGGCGCGCGTGGCATCAAACCGCCGTTGACCTTGGGCCGCGCAATTGGCACAGGTGCGCCAACAGATTTTTGTGCGGAGCTGTAGCATGGCCTGGAAAACCCTCGACGAGATGGACCTAAACGGCAAGCGGGTGCTGACCCGCGTGGATATCAATGTGCCGGTCAAGGATGGCCAGGTCACCGATGCGACCCGGATCGAACGGATCGGCGCGACAGTGCAGACCATTCTGGAGGCAGGCGGCAAACCCGTGCTGCTGGCGCATTTCGGCCGCCCCAAGGGCGAGCGCCGCGATGACATGAGCCTGATGCCGCTGATCCCGACGCTGGAGGCCGTGCTGGGCGTCAAGGTGATCTTTGCCGCCGATTGCGTGGGCGATGCGGCGCAGACCGTGATTGATGCGCTGGCCCCCGGTGAAATCGCGCTGTTGGAAAACACCCGGTTCCACAAGGGCGAGGAAAAGAACGACACTGCGCTGGCCGCCGAGATGGCCAAGCTGGGCGACATCTATTGCAATGACGCGTTTTCTGCCGCGCACCGCGCCCATGCCTCGACCGAAGGGCTGGCGCAGCTGCTGCCCTCTTGCGCCGGTCGTCTGATGCAGGCCGAACTGTCTGCGCTGGAAAGCGCGCTTGGCACGCCGGACCGCCCGGTGCTGGCGGTGGTTGGCGGGGCCAAGGTCTCGACCAAGCTGGATCTGCTGGGCAACCTGGTGGAAAAGGTCGACATGCTGGTGATCGGCGGCGGCATGGCCAACACTTTCCTTGCGGCGCAGGGCGTGGATGTGGGCAAATCCCTGTGCGAGCACGAGATGACCGGCACCGCCTCGGAAATTCTGACCAAGGCCGAGGCCGCAGGCTGCCAGATCCTCCTGCCCTCGGATGTGGTTGTGGCGCGCGAATTTGCCGCCAATGCCGCCAATGAAACCGTGGCCAACACTGCCTGCCCCGCCGATGCGATGATCCTGGATGCTGGCCCCGAGGCCGTGACCGCCATCAAGGAGGCGATCGAAAAGGCGCGCACCCTGATCTGGAACGGCCCGCTGGGCGCGTTCGAAATCGAACCGTTTGACACCGCGACCAACGCGGCAGCGGCCTATGCGGCAGAGCGGTCCGTCGCAGGCAAGCTGATCTCGGTCGCCGGGGGGGGCGACACGGTTGCGGCGCTGAACAAGGCCGGTGCGGCAGAGGATTTTTCCTACATTTCCACCGCAGGCGGCGCGTTCCTGGAATGGATGGAAGGCAAAACCCTGCCCGGCGTGGCCGCGCTGGGTTAACCCGCGCAACAGCAGAAAAAGACAGAAGGCAGATTGGATTTCGGTCTGCCTTTTTCTTTTGGGAACAGGGTTTTATCGCGCCAGACGCCGCAACATGCGGATCGCTGCCGGGGCGGTAAAGGCGGTGGCATGACCGGCTGTGTCGCCGCCCTCAACCGCCGAAAGGTCGATGATCTCAACCGGCAGGCCGCCCAGACGGTCGGTGCTGCGGATCGCGCCCAGACGCGCAGGCGTGCCGGTCAGCCAGGCCGACAGCCCCAGCGCCCGGTCCCGCGCCGATACCAGCATCGCAAAAGGTTGGGGAAAGGGCTGGATCCGCCGCGCCTGCTGCACAAACACATCCGCATCAATATCCGGGCTGATCAGAGCGACGGCCTCGATATTGTCCAGCACGCCACGCCGACCGGCGATGGAAATCTGGCGCAGGGTCTCCATCACCAACTGCGAACCCATGGAATGCGCGATCACAGTGATCTGCCAGTCATCCGCCGCCAGACCTGTCAGCAGATCCTCTAGCCCATCGCGGGAAAAGATCACGCTGTCGCGGTCATAGGCATAGCCCTGCGGGCTGCCCGCCGAGGCCCAGGAATAGGCCAACACGGGCACCGGCGCCTGATAATCATGGGCGACCTGCGCCAGCCGGTACAGCGCCTCGGCATTGTTGACGTTATAGCCATGCACGAACAGCACGATTTCGCGGGCCTGCGCCCCCGGTGCGCGGCGCAGAGCGCGTCGAAAATCGGTCTGCCCGTCATAGATCGCCCCATCCGTGGTGACAAAATGCCGGGTCGGGTCAGGTTTGGCCTGGCCGGGCCATTCGATCTGACCCAGCGCATGATTTGGCGGCACAGAGACATCAATCCGCGCAAAGCGCAGCTGTGGGTGGCGGGCCGCGCCAAAATTCTGCTGCACCGCGTTTGGATCCGCCCCTGTGGCGGGATTGCGGTTTGTGGCAACATACACAGTCTGCACGGTGCCGCTGTCCTGCCCCGGCAAAACAGCGATCTCCCCTCGGGGACTGCAGGCGGTCAGGCCAAGAAGGGTCAGACAGATCAGGATCGCGCGAGTCATGCCGCCAGTTTACGCTGGGATCCGCCCCGAAACAGCACCCCTGTGCCAAGCGTCCAAAACTCTGGCAGGAATGCCACGGTTTGCGGCGGGGTTGCCTGTGGCGGGCGCACAGCCCTAGGCGCTGCGGCGGGCGCGTGTCAGACTATGCCCAACGCATCCGCAAAAGAGATGCCCAGAGCAGAGACCGATTTCATGACCCGCCCCTCCCTTGGTGTGCTTGCTATTTTCGCCATCGCGCTCAGCGTGTCGGCCTATTTCACCTTTGCCGCTGTGCAGGGGGATTTCGGCCTGTTCCGCCGCGCGGAAATTGCGGTCGAACGCGACATGCTGGCACAAGAACTGGCTAGCCTGAAGGTCGAACTGGCGCGGATGGAAAACCACACCCGTCGGCTGTCTGATGAATTTCTGGATCTGGATCTTCTGGATCAACAGGCCCGTGATCTGCTGGGCTTGGTGCGCAGCGATGAAATCGTGGTGAACTAAGGCCTGTGATCGTGGCACCTGGTCCCGCGCCTGTAAGGATCCGCCTTCATTTGCATCTCTGACCGAAGCGTAATCCGCCGCGCAATAATATTGCGCGGCCGATCGGTTCTCGCTTTACTCCCCTGCCTGCGGCGGGTAGCATCCAGAAAAGTTCAACATTGAACTATCCTGTGACACCCGGCGATATCGCTTTGGTCTGGCTTTCCATCCAGCCCTGGCCTGACACGGGGGAACCTGCTTGGGGAGGATCCGCATGGCGGCGCGTAAAAGCACGAGTAAACCCAATGCCTCAGCCGAAGAGCTGCTGGCCTATTACCGCGACATGCTGATGATCCGCCGGTTCGAGGAAAAGGCCGGCCAGCTATATGGCATGGGCCTGATTGGCGGGTTCTGCCACCTTTATATCGGGCAAGAGGCCGTTGTTGTCGGGCTGGAAGCCGCAGCACAAGAGGGCGACAAACGCATCACATCTTATCGCGATCACGGGCATATGCTGGCCTGTGGCATGGATCCGGGCGGCGTCATGGCCGAACTGACCGGGCGCGAAGGCGGTCTGTCCAAGGGCAAGGGCGGCTCGATGCATATGTTCAGCCGGGACAAACATTTTTACGGCGGCCATGGCATTGTCGGCGCGCAGGTGCCGCTGGGCGCGGGTCTGGCCTTTGCCGATAAATACAAGGGCAATGACAATGTGACCTTTACCTATTTCGGTGACGGTGCAGCCAATCAGGGCCAGGTCTACGAGACCTTCAACATGGCCGCGCTCTGGGATCTGCCGGTGGTTTTTGTCATTGAAAACAACCAGTACGCCATGGGTACGGCGCAGAAACGGTCGACTTCCACACCCGAACTATACACGCGGGGCGAGGCGTTCGGCATCCCCGGAGAAATCGTCGATGGCATGGATGTGCTGGCGGTCAAGGCGGCGGGCGACAAGGCGGTGAAACACTGCCGCGCGGGCAAAGGCCCCTATATTCTGGAAATCAAAACCTATCGCTATCGCGGCCACTCCATGTCGGACCCCGCGAAATACCGCACCCGCGAAGAGGTGCAGAAGATGCGTCAGGAACGCGACCCGATCGACCATGTGCGCGAATTGCTGCTGCAGGGCAAACATGCCAGCGAAGACGATCTGAAAACCATCGACAAAGAGATCAAGAAAGCGGTCAGCGAGGCCGCCGATTTCGCCCGCGAAAGCCCGGAACCGGCGCTGGATGAACTGTGGACCGATATTTATGCGGAGGCCGAGTGATGCCGCATTTCGAGATCCACGCAAGTGATGTGAATGCTGCCAAAGCGTTTTATGCCGGTCTGTTCAGCTGGGCGTTCAGCCCGATGCCCGGTGGTGAAGAGGTCGATTATCACCTCATTGATGGCACCGATATCGGCATGCAGCTTGGCGTGACGGGCGGTCTGATGAAACGCATGGGCCCTGCCCCGGAGCCAGGCAGCCCGGTGCGCGGCGGAACCATGACCTTTGAAGTGTCTGACTGCGATGAACGCTATGCCTGGGCGCTGGCAAATGGCGGCGCCGAAGCGCTGCCCCCGACCGTTTTTCCCGGCATCGGCCGCTGTGCCTATGTCGAGGACGGCCAGGGCAATATCGTTGGAATGATCACCCCAGTTGCAGGAGACGCAGAGTAATGGCAACCGAACTTCTCATGCCCGCCCTCTCTCCGACAATGGAAGAAGGCACCTTGGCCAAATGGCTGATCAAAGAGGGCGACACAGTGCAATCCGGTGACATCGTCGCCGAGGTGGAAACCGACAAGGCAACCATGGAGCTCGAAGCGGTGGATGAGGGCATCCTTGGCAAGATCCTGATCGCCGAGGGCACCGCAGGCGTCCGCGTCAACACCCCCATCGCGCTGATCATTGAGGAAGGCGAGGCCGTCCCGGCGGACAGCCCTGCCCCCGCCGCCAGCGCAACGCCCGTGGCCGCCGCGCCTGTCCAGGCGGCCGCCGCCCCGGCGGCCCCGCAGCCAGGCGCTCCCCTTGCCCCGCTCAAACCCACGCCGCCTTGGCCCGAAGGCACCGACACCCGTCAGCAAACCGTGCGCGAAGCCCTGCGCGACGCCATGGCCGAAGAAATGCGCCGCGACGCGGATGTCTTTCTGATGGGCGAAGAAGTCGCCGAATATCAGGGCGCTTACAAAATCAGCCAGGGGTTGCTGGATGATTTCGGCTCCAAACGCGTGATCGACACACCCATCACCGAACATGGCTTTGCCGGGATCGGCGTCGGCGCGGCCTTTGGCGGGTTGAAACCGATTGTCGAGTTCATGACCTTCAACTTTGCCATGCAGGCGATTGACCAGATCATCAATTCCGCTGCCAAGACGCTCTATATGTCCGGCGGTCAGATGGGCTGCCCGATCGTGTTTCGCGGCCCCAATGGCGCCGCCGCCCGCGTGGCCGCGCAACACAGTCAGGATTACGCCGCCTGGTACGCCCATATTCCGGGGTTGAAAGTGGTCATGCCCTATTCGGCCTCGGACGCCAAGGGCCTGCTGAAATCCGCGATCCGCGACCCGAACCCGGTGATCTTCCTGGAAAACGAAATCCTCTACGGGCGCAGCTTTGACGTGCCTTTGATGCCCGATTACACCGTACCCTTCGGCAAGGCCCGCATCTGGCAGGAAGGAACCGACGTCACCCTTGTCAGCTTTGGCATCGGCATGAGCCACACGCTGGAAGCAGCTGAAAAACTGGCAGAAATGGGCATCAGCGCCGAGGTGATCGACCTGCGCACCCTGCGCCCCATGGACACGGATACCGTGATCGCCAGCGTGCAGAAAACCAATCGCTGCGTTACCGTCGAAGAGGGCTGGCCCACAGCCTCCATCGGCAACCATATCAGCGCCGTCCTGATGGAGCAGGCCTTTGACTATCTCGACGCGCCGGTGATCAATGTGACGGGCAAGGATGTGCCCATGCCCTATGCCGCCAATCTGGAACGCCACGCGCTGGTCACCGCCGATGACGTGATCAATGCCGTGAAGCAGGTCACCTACCGATGACCGCCCCTGTTTCTTCTTGGCCCCAATACTCCGGGGAGCGTGAGGGGCTGGCCCCTCACTCCGCCGCCCATCAAGGAGCCCGCAACAATGCCGACTGAAATCCTCATGCCCGCCCTGTCCCCGACAATGGAGGAAGGCACGCTAGCGAAATGGCTGGTGAAAGAGGGCGACAACGTGGAATCCGGCGACATACTGGCCGAGATCGAAACCGACAAGGCAACGATGGAATTCGAGGCTGTGGATGACGGCACCATCGGTGCGCTTCTGGTCGCCGCTGGCACAGCCGAAGTCAAGGTCAACACCCCCATCGCGGTGCTGCTGAGTGAGGGCGAGTCCGCCGCTGATCTGGCCACGCCCGCGCCACAAGTCCCATCAGCGCCGCAGGCGTCTGTTGCGGCTGTCGAAATGGCCCCGACAGGGGGCGTTGAGACAGGCGCTGTGCCGAAAGCGGCCCCCGGCACACGTCTGTTTGCCACGCCGCTTGCCCGGCGCATCGCAGCAGAAAAGGGCATTGATCTCAGCACCATAACTGGGTCCGGCCCGCGTGGCCGCATCATCCGCGCCGATGTCGAGAGCGCGCAGCCGGGTCAGGCCACCCCTGCCCCACAGCCCGTTGCGGCCCCTACGCCTGCAGCGCCAAGCTCTGCGCCCGCTGCCGCGCCTGCCCCTTCGATGGATGCAAACACGATCACCGCGCTTTATGCAGATCGCGCCCATACCGAAGTCCCGCTAGACGGGATGCGCAAGACCATCGCTGCGCGCCTCACCGAGGCGAAACAGACCATCCCGCATTTCTATCTGCGCCGCGACATTCGGCTGGATGCGCTGCTGTCCTTCCGCAGCCAGATCAACGCGCAGCTCAGCGCGCGGGGCGTCAAACTGTCGGTCAATGATTTCATCATCAAAGCCTGCGCCAATGCGCTGCAGGCCGTGCCCGCCGCCAATGCGGTCTGGGCCGGGGATCGCATCCTGCAGATGACCCCGTCAGATGTGGCTGTGGCTGTCGCAATTGAAGGCGGGCTGTTCACGCCTGTGCTGCGCGATGCGGATCAGAAATCGCTCTCGACCCTGTCGGGCGAAATGAAAGATCTGGCCAGCCGCGCCCGCGACCGCAAGCTCGCGCCGCAGGAATATCAGGGCGGCAGCTTTGCGATTTCCAATCTGGGTATGATGGGGATCGAGAATTTTGACGCGGTGATCAACCCGCCTCATGGGGCCATTCTTGCGGTCGGGGCCGGGGTCAAGAAACCCGTGGTCAATGATGCCGGCGAGGTCGAGGTCGCAACGGTGATGTCGGTCACGCTGTCGGTCGATCACAGGGTGATTGACGGCGCGCTGGGGGCCGAGCTGCTGGCGGCAATTGTCGACAATCTGGAGAACCCGCTGGCGATGCTCGCCTAACACGCGCGCTTCGTTTAGCAAAAGCCACATCCTGCGGAACGCTTTGCGTTCCGCTGCGCCGTTCCGCCCCCACGGGGCGGCGCGTTTGCGCCTCCCCTCGGAACGGCGCTCATCGCCGCTCAGGGTTTTCTATTTCTCGATCAGCTGGTCCATGCTGATGGAGGGCTGGGAACAGCCCGCCTCGCCCACGATCTTGGCAGGCACCCCTGCTACGGTCTTGCAGGACGGCACTTCGTTCAGCACCACAGAGCCCGCCGCAATGCGCGAGCAATCTCCAACGCGGATATTGCCAAGCACCTTGGCCCCCGCGCCGATCAGCACACCATTGCCGATCTTCGGATGGCGGTCCTCTTCTTCCTTGCCGGTCCCGCCCAGGGTGACGGAATGCAGCATCGACACATTATCGCCCACCACGGCGGTTTCGCCGATCACGATGGAATGGGCGTGGTCGATCATGATGCCACGGCCGATGCGCGCGGCCGGGTGGATGTCGATCCCGTAAACCTCGGAACAGCGCATCTGAAAGAAATAGGCCATGTCGCGGCGGCCCTGTTTCCACAGCCAATGCGCCACGCGATAGGTCTGGATCGCCTGGAACCCTTTGAAAAACAACAAAGGTTGCAGGTAGCGATGGCAGGCCGGGTCGCGTTCAAACACCGCGACAACATCCGCGCGGGTCGCCTGAGCGATGTCGGGATCTGCGGCAAAGGCTTCGTCACAGATGTCGCGCAGGATCTGTTCGGACATCTCACCATTGGCAAGTTTCAGCGAAATCCGATAGCTGAGCGCCTTTTCCAAAGTCGGATAATGCAGCACCGAATAGTGGATCATCCCGCCCAGCAGCGGTTCGTCCTTAACCGCCTGTTCGGCCTCGTGCAGGATGCGGTCCCAGACCGGGTCCAGCTTGGCCGGTGTTCTGCGAATATTTGCGCCTGAGTTGGGCATATCTGCACTCCTATTGACGGGGTTAGAATAGCAGATAGTCAATCAGACGGGAAACGCAAATCCCTGATGGGGTAAATGACAGGTATGAATAGAAACGCGGCCCGCCCAAAGGCCGCTTTCCATGCCTAGGCTCAGGCCCTTTGTTGCGCTGTGTTTTCGCGCAGCGCGTCCAGAACGGCGATAAAACAATCGGCAAAATCCGGGTCATCCATGCGCCGTTCCGGGGCCGGTCGGCGCGCCAGCGCGGCGGACATCAGGCTACCCGTTCCCCAGAACGGATGCGCGCGGCCCCGTTCCTGACGATAGGCATCCGCCGCCTCGGCCTGCGCGACCAATCGGCGGGCCAGCGCCGCGCGGGCACTGGCCGGGACGGACAGCAGCGCACGCGCCGCCGCTGTCACATCCCCATGCAGGACCGGTCTCATGCGCCAAGATCCAGCGCGGTGAACGGCCCCGGCCCATAGCGGTCAGATACCTGCGCCACGGCGATCTGATACGGCCCGCTGATCGCGTCGCTGGCCTGCATCGCGGCGCTGTAGCTCCAGCTCGGGCTGGTCAGTTCGACCTCGCGCAGGACGGTTTCGCCCTGTTGGACCCGCAGAAGATAGGCTTCGCGCTCTTCGCCCAGCGGGACTTCGTACAGATCCCAGCCATCGCCGTCGATCCGCGTGCGCCGGATCCAGCTGAGTGAAAGATCTCCGCCCACCTCGCTGGCGCGCAGATGCGCCGGGCGATAGGGGCGCAGCCCGTTGCCGTCAAAGGCATGGACCTGCGCCACATAGCTGGGGTCGTCATAGGGGCGCTGCGCCGGGCCGATGCGATAATGCCGCTGCACACGGCGCTGCGCGGCGCTGAGCGCGATCTGCGCGGGCACCCCGTCAAGGCGCACCACGATGGACCCGGCGGGCCAGTCATCGGGCATCAGCCCGTCACTGCCCAGTTGGCCCCGCAATCGGTGGCTCAGCAGCCAGCGATCCTCGGACAGCAGCTCTGCGTCGCGGAACTGAAAGACCTCCCAATTGCCGGGTGTGCCATCGCCGATGGCCATGGCATTTGCCCCGGCCAGAAGCGCCGTGTCCCCAACCGATTGCAGCGTCCCGCTGACCAGCTGCACCTGCAAGGGCGCGCCGCGATCCACCAGCCCCGGTCGCACCGCATAAAGCGGTGTCTCGGTGATCCCCACTACGGATTGCGCGGCGATGATCTCATTCAACTGATAATCCGCGTCATCGGCGGAGTCATAGACCGCGACCGAGCCCGGCCAGGGCGTTGCGCTGATCGCCAGATGCGGTGCAATCGGATCCTCGGACCCGGTCAGCAGCGGCAGATCCATAAAGATCGGCGTGACCGGGCCTGCGGACTCATATGGTTTGACGATGCTGCCGATTTCCTCGTGGCTGGAGGGCGCATAGACATCGGGTTCGATACGCACCGCATCCACGATCTGACGATCCGTGACCTCGACCCGGTCGATCCGGGCCAGAACGGGGCCGGATTTGCTGGGCAGACGCACAACATCGCCCGCCCCCAGATTCATCTTTGAGGGTGGCAGGGCAAAGCGCATGGCGTCGCGCGCCACCCGCGCTTCGGCCAACCAGCGTTCCGCGGTCAGGCGGCCCTCATGCCGGGTCAGCGCCAGCGGCAGGTCGGTTTCGGCCACGGAATGGGTCTCGTCATCGGGCAGGATCGCCTCTTCGGCGGCGACCTGATGATCCCCATCTGCCGTGACAAAGCGCACCCGGACGCGGCCCGCGATTTCCGCATCACTTGCGCGGATTTCGCTCAGATCGCCGTCGATTTCCTCGGCCTCAGCCAAGTTTTCGAGGGCAATATCCGTGGGCCGCGCCCCGTCCCGCATTCGGAACACCAGCACCCCATCCCGTTCGATCGCATCAAACCCATAGGCCAGCATCAGCGGCTGCAGCGCGCTGCGCGCATCGGTGACATCTGTGATCGCATAGCCGCGCACATGGCCGTGCAGCTGCGACAGGTCGATCTCGGTCACATCCGCGCGGTGGCAGATTTCACGCACGACAGAGGCCAGGCTGCGCGCCGAAGCCCGCCCGTTCAGCCAATGACCGCGACGGTAATTCGGCCCGTCGGACCACAGTTCTTCGTTGCCGGGGAACCATGGGTAAGGGCGCGCATCCCAGGCCCAGACAAAGGCCTTGGTCATGTCGATCATCGCCCCGCCATAGTCTTCAGAGACCGGGTTATTGGCCGCATCGCCCCAATATTCATACATGGCACGCAGATATTGCCGCTGGATGATCTCATCCCGCGCGCCATTGGAATAGTTCGGCAGGGTCGATTCCGAGCTTTTGGGATCGAGGAACTTGTTGGGCTGGTTGGTCGCCTTGTTGATCGCCGCACAGCCAAGTTCGGTGAACCAGATCGGTTTGCTGCCGGGTTCCCAGCCGGTGGGCACGTCTGCGCGCACGCCGCCCGTGCGTTCATAGTGTCGGTTTTCCCACCAGCCGCGGATGTCCTTGTAGCGCCAGACCCAGGGCTCGTCATAGGCCCCGTCGGTGATGTCGGTCCGGCGCTGCGCATCCCGCGCCTCCGGCCCGTCATAATACCAGTCATAGCCCTCGCCGCCTTCGATATTGGCCTTGAGGTAATCGAGGTTATAGATCGAGTCCCACTGCGCGTCGGCATGGTCCTCGCCATCGCGCCAATCGGACAGCGGCATATAATTGTCGATCCCGACAAAGTCGATTTCGGGATCAGCCCACAGCGGATCAAGATGAAAATACAGATCGCCCGACCCATCCGTCGGGTGATAGCCGAAATATTCCGACCAATCCGCCGCATAGCCGATCTTGACCGAAGGCCCAAGCAGGGTCCGGCAATCCGCCGCCAGCTGGCGCAGGGCCGCCACCGCCGGGAATCCATTGGCCCCACGGATCTGGGTCAGCCCGCGCATTTCCGACCCGATACAGAAGGACTGCACCCCTCCAGCCGCCGCGCACAGCGCCGCCTGATGCAGGATAAACCGGCGATAGCTCCACTCATCCGGGCCGTTATAGGTCACAGAGGTACCGTCGATGGTGAAATCCCCCGGCGCGACCGTGCCAAAGAACGCCGCAACCTCGGCATCCGCCGCCGCGGTGCCATCAGTCGATCCCGCCTGACCCGGTGCCATGGAGGTTGTGATGCGCCCGCGCCAAGGCAGTTTGGGCTGATCGCCCGCGCCGCTCCAGGGGTCGGTCAGACCGTTATTGTCCAGCTGATCCATCAGGATGAACGGGTAATACATCACGTCCAGCCCGTTGGACTGCATGTGCTGGATCGCCTGCACCACGCTTTGATCGGTGGGCGTGCCACCATAAACCACGCGCCCGTCCTCTTCGGGGACCAGATCGGCGGTGTCACGGGTCAACCCGCTGACCCGCCAGGGCATTTTCGGCGCGTCAAACTCGGCTTGTTCAATCTTGGGCCGGATGGTGCAATTGCCCGCACGCAGATCATCGCCGAACCAGCTGACAATCAACGACCCCGCCCCGCAATTGGGCAGCTCGTCCCGCATCTGGGTCATGGAGGTGACAAAATCCGGCTCTTCGCTGGGCGAGTTCACATTGACCACGGCCTTGCCATTCTTGCTGGCAAACAGTGCGTTCGGCGCCGCGGAATAAGTCATCTGAACGTGCTCAGTCGCCAGCGCATATTCCCCAGTACCGGGGATCACCGCCACCGCCTGCACCCCCAGGGGCACATCATTGGGGTCGCCCAATTCAGGCCGCGTGACCTCAAAGCTGAAATTCGGGATACGGTTGCCATAGGGCTCCAGTCCGAGATCCTCGATCACCACATAAGCGGTGCCGCGATAGGCGGGCACTTTGCCCACGCCTTCGACCGCCTCGATCTTGGGATCGGGCAGCTGGTCCATGGTGCCGGGATAGACACGCATGTTCAGATCTTTGATCGCCACCTCGATCCCATCGGCCCAGACCCGGTTGACGCCGGTGATCACGCCTTCGCACAATCCCAGCGCAAGGCTGACCGAATAGCTGTAATTGCGCACCTCAGGCTGCGAAGGCGTACCTTTGCCGCCCCCGCCACCGCTTTTCTTGACCCGCTGTTTGTATTCGGTCGCCCAGATCACATGGCCACCCAGCCGCATCCGGCCAAAGCATTGCGCAATAGCCGTGCCTTCGCCTGCGCCACTGATGCGATAGCGATCCAGACGGCCACTTTCGACCGCCTCGGACCCCTGCCCCATCAGGCGCTGGTCAACGCGCCGACCAATCGACGCACCGATGAACCGGCCCACCGCAGTCATGGTCATGCCCAGAATCTGTCCCTTGATCGTGCTGCCAAGCGCAGCCCCCGCCGCAGAAAGAACAATCGTCGCCATTACCCGTCCTCCTCTGGAAAGGCGAAACGCGCCACAACGCGCCGCGCCCAGGGCTGTGTCAGGGCGCTTTCAACCACCCCATGCCCGTTATAAGAATGCACAAAGCTCGCCTCGGCCCCGCAGCGGGCCTGCAGCCCGACATGTTTGGCCACCGATCCGGCGCGCATACGAAACAGCAAAACATCGCCCGGCGCGGCCGCAGCCAGCGCCTTTGGGCGTAGATGGCACATGGCCGCGCGCCACAGGCGTTCATCGCCCTGCGGTTCGGACCAGTCCATGCTGTAGGCGGGCACGGGTTCCGGTTCAGCCCCGATCACCTCGCGCCAGACGCCCCGCAACAGGCCCAGACAATCGCAACCCGCATGGCGGCGCGACGCCTGATGCACATAGGGCGTGCCGATCCAGCCCCGCGCTGCCGCAACAATCGCCTGTTCGCGCGGGGTCATCGTCTGCTCCCGCCATCGACCGTGCCCGAGCGGCCCGGATTGACCATGACCCAGTCTTCGTCCGGGATGTCCGGGAAGCCCTGGAAGTTGACGGCATTGTTGAATTTCAGACGGCTTGTCTCGAAACTCTTATCGTCACCGGCCAGCAGCCGCACCTGATCGCCCGCAACAGGGCGCGCGCGCACTGGCTCCCACAGGTCAATCGCCCGGCGCCCATCCGGCAGGATCAGGTCGCGCTTGATCGTGCCGCTGATCCCGATCGCATCGCCATCCAGGAAATCCAGCCGCCCATGCAGGAACCAGTCGGGCTGATAGGCCGACAGATCGTCAAAGATGAACCGCCCGGTGCCTTCAACCGCGCTCAGCGTGCCTTCAAAGAAATAGCCCGGCGTCATCATGTCAAAGCCGCTGCCGCCGCCCACATGGCTGACCGTGCTGGGTTTCTGATACACCCGGCCCAGAGGCTGGTTCAGCTTGTCGGTCAGCCCGCGCAGTTCCGCGTGAAAGGCACCATTGCCGCGGCGCAGTTCACCGATATGACCGTGAAACACGACCTTGCGCGCCTCAAGGTCGGCCCAGTTGACCAACCATGAGGTGACCTCGGCCCCGTCATAGCGCCCGGCGGCGATGTCTTCCTCGTGGATCGCCGCATCAGACAGCGCGCCCATGGCCTCACTATTGTCGACAGACAGGCCCGTGGCCTGCTGCAGCGCCCGTGCCGACATGCCGGTATCGGCGCGAAAGGTGATCCCCTCGAACGCCAGTTCCCGGTCATGATCGGTAAAGCCCAGCACCAGCCCGTCGCGCCGTTTCACCGCCCAGCATCGCGCCACCGTGGCAAGCCCGGTGGCCAGATGCGCGTGCAAAGACTCCTTGCCTGACATCAGACCCGCACCTCCACAACCGGCACATCCGGCACCTGACCAGCCTGAAAGCTGGAGACGCTGACATTGATACGATCCGTGTCAAAGCGCACCGGCACGTCAAATTCAAAGCCCGCGCTGATTTCCGCCCCGCTCAGCGGCGGTTCATCAAAGGTCATCATCCCAGTTGTCAGGTCGATTTCAAAATGCACGCCCTCGCGGCGTTCGACATCCTGTACCGCCGCCACAACGCTGCCCGCCACGGGTTTGGTGATCGGACGCGCATAGGCGCCCTGCCCGGAACGATAATTCTTGACCAGCTGAAAGCTGCGCGTGACGCCATCGCCATGGGCAATCACCTGATCGCCATAGGCCGGATCCTTGGATGGGCGGCTGGATTTATAATCCGCCCAATCCTTCCAGCGAAAGCCGAACAGCTGCCCCTGACGCGCCTCGAAAAACGCGATCATATCTTCCAGATCATCCAGCGAGCGCAGCCCCAGACCCGCATCATAGCGGCGGCGCGAATGCGCCCAGGGGGTGTTGCGCTCTTCGAACCCGCTGGTCAGCTGCACAATATCCGTGCGCCGCTCTGGTCCGCCCACGGCGCCAAAGCTCAGACTTGCGGGGAATCTCACCTCGTGAAATGCCATGATACCCTCCGAATTCTTCGATTATCTGTTGCGTGCGCCCATGCTCAGCGCGCGCCCCATGCTGGCCGCGATCTGAGACTGGCTGCGCTGGAAACTCTGCGCATCCGGGGTCTGGATGTTCATCACAATCTGAACCGGCTGCGCCGCACCGCCCGCGGCGCGCACACCCAGCGATCCGTCCGGGCCGCGTGTCAGGGGCATGATCGCCTCTGGCCCGGCTTCGCCCATCAACCCCATGCCGCCGCGCATCGGGAAGGTCGTCGGGCCACTGATCACACCGCCTTTGGCAAAGGGCATCACCCGGCCCTGGCTAAAGCTGCCGCCATCGGCAAAGCCTTCAAACGGCGTGAACAAGGATTCCATGCCTCGCGCCAAAGCCCCCCCAATATGTTCCGAGACCGGTTTGACCGCCGCGCGGTAAGCCGCATCAATCATGGAATTGGCCACAATCTTCAGCGCATCGCTTAGCTTCATGCCATCCAGAACCACACCGTCGATTGCCTTGCTGACATCACTGCTGAGCGACCTGCCCAACTTGGACATCCCTTTGCTTGCATTGGCAAAATTCTGGTTCATCTGCTTCAGTTCACTGCCAAAACCGGCCGCCATATCGGTCGCGCCATCCATCGCGTGACCCAGGGCATCGACCCCCTCGCGGAAATCCTCAATCTCGCTAATCTCTGTCATCTTCAGGCCCCTTTCGTCCTGTCGGGAAAGGCCGTCATCAGCTCATCCAGCCGCGACCGTCCCATCGGTTTCCCGCCGTCGCCTTCCCCCAGCAAAAGCCACAGCTCTGCCGGAGTCAGATCCCAGAATTCACGCGGGCTCAGACCAAGCCCGCGCATTCCCGCGCGCATCAGGGCGGGCCAGTCAAACCCCGCCATCACCGGTCTCCGGCACCATAAAGGCACGCGCCAAAAGCTCCGCCGCCAGGCGCGCCGCCTGCATCGGGCCGCCCTCGATTTCCACGGCCATCAGGTCGCTTGCACGGCCCTGCCAGCCACCGCCACGCAGGCCCGCCACGATCAGGGCCAGCACGTCGCGCGTGCTGAACTTGCTCTGTTCGAACCGGGTGACCAGATCGACCAGAGACCCGCTGTCCAGCGCGGCCTCCAGTTCAGCCAGCGCGCCCAGGGTCAGGCGCATCACGTGACGCTCGCCATTCATGACCAGCGCCACATCTCCCCTCCATGGATTGGCCATCACGCCACCGGAGTCGCCGTGAACTGCAGCGCGCCCGCCGAGGCCATGGACAGCTCGTAGGTGGCTTCGCCGTTGTAAGCCCCTGCATATTCAACGCTGGTCACCTGGAACGCGCCTTCGACCGTGCCGAAATCGGGGATGATCACCTGAAAATCCGGGGTCTCGCCGTCAAAGAAAATCTGGCGCGCGCGTTCATCCGTGCCCGCATCCTTGAACACACCAGAACCGCTGATGCTGGCGGATTTCACCCCGGCACCGGCCAGCAATTCGCGCCAGCCGCCCTGGCTTTCCAGCGTGGTCACATCGACCTGTTCGGCGTTAAAGCTGATGCGCGTGGCGCGCAGCCCCGCCAGTGTTTCGAACTGACCGTCGCCGGTCAGATCCACCTTGATCAACAGATCCTTGCCGTTCTGAGCACCCATGGTCATATCTCCTTGATAGGGTTCCGGGCCAGGCCCGGTTTGCAATCACTGCTGCTGCGGGCCTGCGCCCCCAGTCAGCCTTTCAGCCGATGTCCCGGCCTATTCGTCGATCCGTGCGCGAAAGGTCAGGTCGATCCGACGCAGACCACCGCTTTGGCGCGCCGCGCGGGCCTGGCGGAACCAAAGCCCGACCAGCGTCCCACGGGACAAAGACAGATCCGCGCCATCCAGCGCCTCGCTGACAAAACCGGCGGCGGTCTTGGCGTCGTGAAACCCGGCCTGTGACGTGATCACGGATACGGTGAAATCATGCTCGGCCCCGGCCGTGCACTGATCGCCGCTGTCACGTACGGTTTCCGGCCCCAGCGCCACATACAGATCGGGCAGCGTACCGACCGGCAGCGCGTCATAAACATGCGCCCCAACCAGCCCCGCCAGATCCGTATCTGCGATCAGCGCGCCGTAAACCGCCTCTTGCAGCGCCTGGGAAAACACGTAGCTCATGGCACCAACTCCTCATTGCAATGGCAGACCAGATAGCGTTCCTGCACATCGGCTTCGGTCACGGCTTCGATGCGGAACAGGCGTGTACCGGCGCGAAAGCGTTGTCCCGCACGGGGGCGGCTGTCCTGCCCCAGCGGCGCGGCGCGCAGCGTCACCTGGAACCCGGTCGCCGACAGCTGGCCAGTCTGACCATCCGCAAGACGCCCCGATTTGGCGCGCAGCTCGGCCCAATGGGTGCCCAGCGCGGTCCAGCTTTCGCTATAGCCGCCAGCGCCATCCTGAATCCTATCGGGATTTTCCAGCACCAGCTGGCGTGTCAGACGCGGCTGTTTCATACCCGAGCCCCCAGACGCACCGGGCGATAGCGCGCGATCAGGCTGGTCACGCCAAAGGGCATACAGCCCTGGCTCAGCGCGGTTTCATGCCGATATTCATAATAATGTGCCGCCAGCAGCAGCACCGCCTGGGCCAGATCCGCCGGCAGATCGTCAAAGCCCGACCCATAGCCCGCCTGAAACCGAACCTCGGCCGCGCCATTCGTGGGAATATGCGGCAGGCAGGCACCGCGAGGGCGCAGCTGCGGAACAAAACTGTCCTGCTCCAGACGGTAGGCCGCCGGATCAATCACCGTGGCCACGCCAAATTCATCCACCACCGCCACTTCGCTGACGCTTTGCACCGGGGCGACGGGCAATGGTTGCCCCTGCATGTCGCGCCACTCAGACAGCGTCACAACAAAGCCCCGCGCAATCAGCGCCTTGGAACAGCGCGCCTCGATCGCGGCCAGTGCCGCGCGCAGGAAAGAGCCCAGAACCCCGTCCTGCAGATCATCATCGGCAAAGCCGCTGCCAAGGCGCAGATGCTGCTTTAGCTCTTCGACCGGCATGGCGGCTTCAGGAACCTGTGTTTCTTCGACCAAGATCATGTCAATTCTCCGAATTCCTTGCCCGTCCGTCCCCCAGCCCCGGACAAAGGCGGGCGCGCGCCGCCCATGTTGTTCGGGCGGAGGGGGGGCTGCTGGACAACATGGCGCGCGCGCCCTTGGAAAGGCGGACCGTTCTGGTCCGCCTCCCGTCTCAAAGGCGCAGCTTAGGCAACCGAGATGCGCAGCAGCTTGATCGCAGCGAAATCGCTCACGTCACCGCCAACACGCTTGGTGGCATAGAACAGCACATGCGGCTTGGCGCTGAACGGGTCACGCAGAACGCGCACATCGGGGCGCTCGGCGATGGTGTAACCGGCACCAAAGTCACCAAACGCAACCGGAGTGGTGTCCACACCAATGTCAGGCATGTCCTCGGCGATCAGAACCGGATAACCCAGCAGACGCGCAGGTTCGCCCGCGGTGAACCCGTCGCTCCACAGATGACGGCCATCATTGTCCTTCATCTTGCGCAGCGCGCCGGCGGTTTTCGAGTTCATGACAAAAGTCGCATTGGCGCGATACTCGGCACCCAGCGCATAGACCAGGTCCAGCAGCTCGTCACCGGTGTTCAGATCATCGGCAACACCGCTGGCGATATAGCCCAGATTGCCCCAGACCCAGACATCGTTCTGCACAACCGGATGGGTCAGGAAACCCGTGGGCTTGTCCACACCATCACCATTCACAAAGGCAGTTGCCTCGGAACGGGCGAATTTGTCAGCCACACGACCGGCCAGCCAGGTCTCGATGTCAAAGGCCGAGTCATCCAGCAGGCGCTGCGACACTTTCGGCAGAGCATTCAGCTCATACAGCGGGATCTGGATGCGCTCGATGGTCGGCGTGGTGGTCTCTGCCGCAGGCGAGGTCTCATCCGCCCAGCCAGCCGAGGTGTCGTTCTGATCAATCAGCACGTCATAAGACGTCGCCTGAACATTCACCACATTCGAAATCGCACGGATCGACGCGGTCGAAGACAGGGTGGATTTGATGGTTTCCGCAGTCTGCGGATCCACCAGATAGCCACCATCCGAATTTACGGCAGTGGACATGCCCTTGCCTTCCAGTTCCAGACCACGCAGCGCGTCGTCATCACCGGAACGCAGATAAGCATCAAAGGCTTTCTGATGGGGGGCCTCAACTTCGACAGCGGTCGAAAGGGCCGGGCGGCCCGCAAGGGCAGTCTTGTGATCAAGCATGGTCAGTCGCTCTTCCTGTTTGTTCAGCTTCTTTTGAAGGTCGGCCTGGAGGGCCTGGAAATCCCCGATCAGTCCCGCCATCGCGGCACTCACGCGGGTGACCGGAGACAGATCTTCCCCGGTCCGAGACTTGGTCTCGGTCTTGTTCATCACCATTTTCCCGTGTCTGAGAGTGGCGCGCGTCAGCCGCCCGCCAGGTTACGACGCATGTCCTCTAGGACATCCGCCAACTCACGCAGGCCCTCCTCCTCCGCCGGAATTTCTTCCGCCTTAGAGGCCACCCGCGCACTGGGAAGCATCGGGAACGTCACCAAGGACACCTCCCAAAGCTCCAGTTCGTTCAAGAGCCGCTGGCCCTTGTCATTCTTTGCCGCCTTCACCGTGCGATAGCCGATGGACAGCCCGTCAATGGCACCCGCCTCGATCAGCGCCGCCGCCTCGCGGCCCTTTTCGACGCTGTCCAGCAGACGGCCTTTGACATAAAGGCCACGCTCGTCTTCGCGCACCTCGTCCCAGATGCCGATCGGCTGGGCCGGATCATGCTGCCACAGCATTTTCACCGCGCGGCCTTCCTTGGCCAGCTTGGCCAAAGACCGGGCATACGCGCCCTTTGCCACCACATCGCCGCCCTGGTCGCAGGCGCCGAACAGGCTGGCATAGCCTTCGATCTTTGTGCCCTCGACCACCGTTATCTCGGCGTCGAAACTGCAGAACTTGTGTTCCAGATCCATACTGGTCTCCTTTGCTCAGGGGGTTGCGTTCAGGAACCCCTGGAAGGCCTCGGCCAGGATCACCCCGGCCACGCCGTACACCGTCAGCCAAAGCCGCTTTTCCAGCCGCTCCATCAGCGCCTCGATCCGATCAAGCCGCATGTTCAGGGCCTCGATCTGCAGCTTGCTCACCCGCTCATGCGCCTCCAGACGCAGGGCAGGCGCGCAGGCAAAGGCCTCGGCCCTGCGCCGCATCTCAGTCACGATCACCCCCATCCTCGGACAGAACCGGCAGGCCCAGCAGATGGCGCTTTTCCGCCACGCTCAGGAAATCCGCCTTGGCCACGCGCGCCCATTGCGCGTCACGTTCCGCCGCCAGCGCCGGGATGCGATCCATATCGGGGCTCAGAACCACCTCTTCGCCGACAAAATCCGACAGCCAGCGCGACACCGCCGCCGTGACCCGCGCCGCCAAAGGCAGCACCGTCAGGCGATAAAAGGCGCGATGCGCTTCGGCGTAATTTGAATAGGTCGCCTCGCCAGGGATCCCCAGCAACATGGGCGGCACCCCAAAGGCCACCGCGATTTCACGCGCCGCCGCTTCCTTGGTTTTCTGGAACTCCATATCGCTGGGCGAGAACCCCATGGGCTTCCAGTCCAGACCACCTTCCAGCAACATCGGCCGCCCCGCATTGCGCGCACCCTGATAGTTGCTCTCCATTTCACTCACGAGCCGGTCATACTGATCGGACGACAGATGCCCCTGCCCCTCGGCCCCCTTCCAGACAATCGCACCGGACGGGCGCGCCGCATTGTCCAGCAGACCCTTGGACCAGCGGCTGGCAGAATTATGCACATCCACCGCCTGCGCCGCCGCCTGCAAAGGCGACAAGCCATAATGATCATCCTGCGGATGGAAATTCTTGATATGGCAGATCGGCGAAACCGCCCCCGTCACGTCAAAGCGATGCTTGCGCCCGCCCACGCTATAGTCATAGGCCACCGGCCAGCCATCCGCGCCAGGCACCAGCGACATGCGATCCGAGCGCAGCACATGCAGCTCAAAGGGCAGGCCCGCCTCACCGGCAACCGCCTCCACATAACCATCGCCAGACAGCAGCAGCTGGCCATACAGCGCCTCGAACAGCTCAGCGCGGCCCTGGCCCGGATTAGGCGCCTTGATCAGCTTTAGCATCGGATGATCCGCATAGCGCGTCTGCCCATCCTCCAGCACCAGAGGCAGGGCCGAGGCCGCCTCGGCAATCAGCTTCACCGCGCGGAACCCAACCGGGTTGCCGGTGAAGGCCTGCTTGGTCAGCGAAACGGTGTCCCGCGGCGACCAGGCCACCCGGCCCGCGCTCATATGCGCCACAACCGGCCCCGTGGCCGACGCTTTTGCTTCAGGTGCCTGAACCGGCTTGGCCTCAGCGCCACCCCGCCGCAGAAAATCGAATACCATCGCCTTTCGCTCCTTTGCTGCCCCGGACATCGTTCAAATTGGCCGCAGACATCTGCCCGCGAACAGCGCACCCGCCATTCCCGCCAATCCAAAACCCTGCCTTCAGGATCGTTTCGCCAGGGTCGCCCCCGTCTTCGAAAAACACCCTATGAATTAGAAATTAACAGGGGTTTTTGGCACCGTACGGTGCCCCGGCACCCCCCTGATTTACATATTTTCTAACGCAAAATCAGAGGGATACCGAAATCTCACATCACATGATCAACCGCATCTTGGGGGACTGAAATTTCTGATCCCCCGGCAGCACCATCAATTCACTCAGCGCCCAGACCAGCGCATCCACCCGGTCCGGGCTGCCTTGCCCCTGATAGCCCTGCAGGCTCATCAGACACATCTGCGCCTCCAGCTCCACCAGACCGCGCGCGTGCTTGACCTTGCCCTGCTCATACAGCGCCGAAACAGGCTCTGCCCGCGCGACCTTGCCCCGCGTCGCATGAACCTGTTTCACCGCCAGCATCGGATCCACCTGCCGCAGCAATGTCTCGACCATGGCACCGCCCTGGTTGACCTCGGCCACCACGCGGTCCGCCTCCCAGCGTTTCGCCGCATCCACTGCCGCCTCGGCCCAACCCAAAGGCGACAAGCCCTGCACGCTGGCATCCTCCAGCACATGCGCACGCCAGCCCGCCATATCCGCGTCCATGACCACACCGGCCACGACGATCCCGCAGGTATCCGCCGACTTGCCCTCGCTGGCCGGCGGATCCACCGCTACGACCACGCGGTCAAAATCCGGCATCCGCCCGGCCCGCGCCTTTTCCAGCATCTCCAGCGTCCAAAGCGCGCCATCGACCTCATCCAGCAACACGCCATCCAGCTCCTGCATCCCCAGACGCGAGCCCTCATAGCGCCGCCGCACCTCCTCAAGGAAACTATCCGCCAGATGCGCCCGGTTCGCCTCGGTCTTGGCGCGGGTCACAACGGTCGAGTCCAGCTCCAGCAACTCCTTCAGCACATCAATCGTGCGCGGCGTCGTGGTGACACAGACCCGAGGATGTTCGCCCAGACGCAAACCAAATTGCAGCATGTCCCAAGTCTCGCGCGCCTTGGGCCATTTCGCCAGCTCATCCACCCAGGCGCCGTCAAACTGCGGCCCGCGCAGCGATTCCGGGTCATAGGCAGAATAGGCCATGGCCTCGGCCCCGTTGGGCCAGACCAGACAGCGGCGGCTGGCCACCCATTTCGGTTTTCGATCGGGCGGCGAACAGGCCATGATCCCGCTATCGCCAAAAATCATCACCTCGCGCACCTGATCAAAGGTCTCGCCAATCAGGGCCAGCCGCTTGGCCCGACCCGGATCCAGCGGCCGCGCGCCCTCGACCTGCGCGCGCACCCATTCGGCCCCGGCCCGCGTCTTGCCCGCGCCGCGCCCGCCCATACAGACCCAGCTGCGCCAGTCCCCCTCGGGCGGGATCTGATGATCATGCGCCCAGAACTCAAACAGAAAGGGGAGCGCAAGGCGCTCCCCAATGGTCAGCTCATCCAGAAACCTCTTCTGCACCGCAACAGGCGCGGAGGCCAGCCAGGCGGCACCCGATTTCATGGCCTGCCTGCTCAAGGTCAAGCCCGTATTCTCCGGCAATACCGGCTTCCTTTCGTCTGATCGCTTCAATTTCTTTCTCCGTTTCCCTGGCCGCTTTCAGCCAGAATTTCACCTCGCTCAACAGCTTCCCGTCATCACCGCTTTTCGCCCGTTCCTGGGCGCGCAGCTTGCGCTGCAACTCGAAAAGGTCCTCTTTGAACCCGGCCAGCAGCTCTGCGATTTCATCGCGTTCTCGCTGCAATTGCTCCAACTCATTCTGAAGCGTGATCAGCACGGGGCGCCTGTTGTTCTGCTCGTTCATGCTCGACACCTTTCTTGCCTGTAGGTCTCCCCCTCCAGGCATGGGCGACAGGTCCGCATCCCCCGGATTCTCCCGAGGACCGGCCTGCCAACCCACGTCCAGCATGTGGGCAGACTACCCCTGACAAAGTGACCAATCCCCGACGCCCGCGCGCGCCGGATTAACCCCTTGTTAAGACCTCCACCCGCAACAAGGCTGGACGAAGGCGCGCGGCTCTGCCACCACTGGCACAAGGACAGTCAAGGAGCGCCGCACATGGCCCAGCTTTCAAACCGCATCACCACGCTCAATTCCGGTGGATCGGATGGATGGGAAGTGTTCTACCGCGCGCAGAAAATGGCCGCGGACGGGGTCGATGTGACCCATCTCACCATTGGCGAGCACGACATTGGAACCGCGCCGCAAATCCTTGATTTTATGCATAAATCCGCGCGTGGAGGCCATACAGGATACGCCGCAGTACCCGGCACGAACAGCCTGCGCCAGACCATCGCCAGCCGGGTCAGCCACCGCAGCGGGCAGGACACACGGCCCGCCCATGTGATGGTCACACCGGGCGGTCAGGCCGGGCTGTTCGCCGCCCATATGGCGCTGTGCAATCCCGGCGACACGGCCCTGCATATCGAACCCTATTACGCCACCTATCCCGGCACGATCCGCGCCGCCTCGGCCAAACCCGTCGCCCTGCCGACCCGCGCCCGCGACGCCTTTCTGCCCGACCCGATCCGCCTGCGCGACCTGGCCACAGAAACCGGCGCCCGCACCCTGCTGATCAACAGCCCCAACAACCCCACCGGCACCGTCTATCCCCGCGCCACACTCGAAGCGATCGCGGAAATCTGCATTGATCTGGACATGTGGCTGATCTCGGACGAGGTCTATGACACCCAGATCTGGGAGGGCGAACACCTGTCGCCCCGCGCCCTGCCGGGCATGGCCGAACGCACCCTGACCATCGGCTCTATGTCCAAAAGCCACGCCATGACCGGGTCGCGCATCGGCTGGATCATCGGCCCGGACGAGGCCGTCTCGGCCCTGATCGACCTCGCCACCACCACAACCTACGGCGTGCCGGGGTTCCTGCAGGACGCCGCCGAATTTGCCCTGAACCAGGGCACCCCGCTCGAAGACGAGGTCGCGGCCCCGTTCCGCCGCCGCCGCGCCCTCGCGCTGGAGGTGCTGGCCGGTCAGGATACCGTCACCGCCATCCCCTCGCAGGGGGCGATGTATCTGATGCTCGACATCCGCAAGACCGGTCTGTCCGGCCGCGCCTTTGCCGAGGCCCTGCTGGACGCGCATCACATCGCCGTCATGCCGGGCGAAAGCTTTGGCCCCTCAGGCGCGGGCCATCTGCGCGTCGCCCTCACGGTCGATGACGATGCGCTGCGCGACGCCCTCACCATTCTCTGCGCCTTTGCCAAGGAGCACTGCCAATGACAGAAGATATCGGCGCGCGGTTCCGCGCCCTGCACCAACCCGGCAATCCGTTTATCCTGGCCAATGCCTGGGACATCGGGTCGGCCAAAATGCTGGCCGCCATGGGGGCGCAGGCCATCGCGACCTCTTCTGCGGCTCATGCTTTTACGTTGGGCCGCCCCGATATGGGCCATGTCACCCGCGACGAGGCCCTGTCCCACGCGCAGGATCTGGTCGCCGCAGTGGACGTTCCGGTATCCGGCGATTTCGAAAACGGCTTTGGCGATGATCCCGACACCTGCGCCGAAACCGTGCGCCTTGCTGCGGAAATCGGCCTGGCGGGCATCTCGATCGAAGACACCGCCCTGCCAACAGCCACCCCCTATGACACCGACCACGCAATCGAACGCATCCGCGCCGCCGCCAGCGCCGCCCGCGCCCTGCCCGGCGATTTTGTGCTGGTTGCCCGCGCCGATGGCGTGATGAACGGCCAATGTGACCTTGCGGAAGCCCTGATCCGCATCAAAGGCTATGAACAGGCCGGGGCCGATTGCGTCTATATCCCCATGCCGCCGCGATTTGGCGACCTGAAAACCATCTGCGAGTCCACCTCGCTGCCGGTCAACGCGCTGGTCGCCGGGCCCTTCACCGCCCCCAGCCGACAGGATTTCGCCAATGCCGGGGTGGCGCGCCTGTCGCTCGGCTCGGCCCTGGCACGCGCCACCCATCGCGTGATCCATGACGCGGCGCGCGAAATGTTCGGCGACGGGGCCTTTACCACGCTTGGCCGCTCCATTTCCGGGGACAAGGTCGACAAGCTCCTGTCATGAGCACCCCGATCACCTCGATCCGCAACCTTGGCCCGGCCTTTGAATCCAGCTGTCACAGCGCCGGGATCAAAGATGCCGAGACCCTGCGCGCGCTTGGTGCCCACGAGGCCTATCGCAAACTGCTACAGGCCGGCACCCGCCCGCATTTCATCGGCTATTACGTGATCCATATGGGCCTGCAGGGCCGCCCCTGGAACGATTGCAAAGGCGAAGAGAAAAAGACCCTGCGCACAGCCTTTGACCAGCTCTGCGCCGAAGTGGCGGGCGACAAAACCGCCGCCCCCACCGGGATCGAGAAAATCCTCAACGAAATCGGCGTGATCAAGCGCGGATAGGCTCAGGCCCGATCCCGCGCCATGATCTCCTGCATCTTTTCGCTCAGATCGCGCTGCCATTCATCGCGCATCTCCAGCACGAATTTCACATATTCCTCATTCTCATGCGGCGGAATATCGGACCGATACACACCCGCCGCCGTGACCATCACCTGACGGTCGCTTTCGTTGAACTGATCCACCAGCGCCTGTGCCACGCCCGCGGAATGCCCCAGCGCCTCAAAGCTACTGCGCCCCATGCGCAGGCTGCTGTCATAGGTCTCGCGGATGATGTCGCGGCACCCGGCCTCCCACAGATCATAAACGTGATCGCGATCCACCGCCCGCGCCACCACATGCACATGGGGATGGGTCTGGGTCACGTAATGCACCAGCTCGGTCGTCTGTTCACGATTGTCGATGGCGATGACAAAGACCTTGGCCCCGTCAATCCCCGCCGCATGAAGCAGATCCGGCCGCGACGCATCGCCAAAATAATGCCGCACCCCAAACCGTTCGAGGATCTGCAACCGGCGCGAATTATAGTCGATCACCGTGGTCTTGACCCCGGCAGAGCGCAGCATCCGGTCCACCAGACCGCCCATGCGCCCGGCCCCGGCCACCAGCACCGTACCATCGCCGGGCATCTCATCTGCCTCACGGCTTTCCGATCCCGCATAGCGCGGCGCAATCACCTTGTCATACAAGATGAACAGCGCGGGCGTCAGCAACATGGACAGTGCCACAACCAGCAACAGCTGATCCGCCAGCGCCTGCGGGATCACGCTGTTCGCCACCGTAAAGGACAGCAGGACAAAGCCGAACTCCCCCGCCTGCGCCAGCCCCAGACCAAACAGCCACCGGTCGCCGCCGGTCAGTTTGAACACCTGTGCCAGCACCAGCAGCACCGCCGCCTTCAACGCCATCAAGCCCAGGGTCAGCCCCAGGATCATCCCGAATTGCGAGAACAACAGCCCAAAATCAATCGCCGCCCCGACCGTCATGAAAAACAGGCCCAGCAGCAGGCCGCGGAACGGGTCAATGTCGCTCTCCAACTCATGCCGATAGGGTGAATTGGCCAGTACCACACCGGCGATGAATGTCCCCAGCGCCGGGGACAGCCCGACCAGCGACATCAACAGCGCAATGCCGATCACCATCATCAGCGCCGTCGCCGTGAACAGCTCGCGCAGATTGGCCACTGCAATGAACCGGAACAAAGGCCCGGTCAGCCGCGACCCGCCAATCACAACCGAAGCCACCGCCGTCACTGTCACCAGCGCCGTCTGCCAGCCGTTTAACCCGTCCACAAGGCTCAGCTCCGCGCCATGCCCGTCGCCGTGATCATCCCCGTGATCGCCATGCGCGTCACCATGGGCCTCGCCATGGCCGGCGACCTCGTGACCCAGATCCATCAGCTCTGGCATCGCCAGCAGCGGAATAAAGGCCAGCATCGGGATCACCGCAATATCCTGCGTCAGCAGCACCGCAAAGGAACTCTGCCCGCCATCGGACCGCATCAGCCCCTTTTCATTCAATGTCTGCAGCACAATCGCGGTCGAGCTCAGCGCCAGCACCATGCCAACCGCCAGCGCCACGGACCAGCTCAGCCCAAAGGCCATGCTGATCCCCATCACCAGCAAAGTGGTCAGCCCGACCTGCCCCCCGCCAAGCCCCAACAGCCGATGTCGCATCTGCCACAGCACCTTTGGCTCCAGCTCCAGCCCGACAAGGAACAGCATCATCACCACGCCAAATTCGGCAAAATGCTGGATTGAGACCACATCCACCTGCAACAGCGCCAGGATCGGACTGATCGCAATCCCCGCAATCAGATAGCCCAGCACCGACCCCAACCCCAATCGGGACGCAATCGGCACAGCAAACACCCCAGCCACCAGAAAGATGAACGCAAGCAAAAGAAAATCGGTCATAAGGCCCCCGGTCCAGACATCCTGTTCGCAAGGCTCAGCCTAGAGGGGGTTGCGACCAAAGCGCCAGCGAAATGTCACTCAGACGATCCCAGCGTCATAGTTCGGCAGGGCCGCTGCCGCGCTTGGGCAAACCATTCACGACCCGGATCGGCGTGACAATCCGTTCAAACAGCCTCTTGGCTTTGACCATCCAAAACAAAAAAGCCGCCCCCTCAGGGACGGCTTCAAATCTCACCTTAAAACCAGGGGCGCTTAGCCGACCAGTTCCAGGCCCGAGAAGAAGTATGCGATTTCAACAGCCGCGGTTTCCGGGGCGTCGGAACCGTGCACGGAGTTCTCGCCAACCGATTCGGCGAACTCGGCGCGGATGGTGCCGGCGGCCGCGTCTGCGGGGTTGGTCGCACCCATCACTTCGCGGTTCTTTGCGATGGCACCTTCGCCTTCCAGAACCTGAGCCACGATCGGGGCCGATGCCATGAATTCGCACAGTTCGTCGTAGAAGGGGCGCTCTTTGTGCACAGCATAGAACTCACCCGCCTGCGCTTTGGTCAGGTGGATGCGCTTTTGTGCGACGACGCGCAGGCCCGCGTCTTCGAACTTGGCATTGATCTTGCCGGTCAGGTTGCGGCGGGTGGCATCGGGTTTGATGATCGAGAAGGTACGCTCGAGGGCCATGTGGCTATCTCCTGTTGAAAGCCAGCCCACGTGATCGCAGGACCGGCGTCTAATTCCGCCGCCCCGTTAGCACGGGTCCTGTCACTTGGGAAGCCCTGTTCGCCCCCTTTAGACCTCTGCGCTGCGCTCCCAGCGGTTCCCGGCCAGAACCGCCAGCAGGGACGCCCCCACAACCGCGATCATCAGCGCAAAGAACACCACCGGATCCGCCGCCCCCGCCAGCGCCATCATGGTCACAGAGGCCAGCGTCGCAATCACCAGATTGCCCATCGCCCCGACCAGCCCCGAGGCCGTGCCAGCAAGGCGCGGCCGCACCGACAACGCCAGCGCATTTGCATTGGCCAGGGTCAGCCCATTGCCGATGCCTACCCAGATTGTCGCGCCGTAAAACAGCCAGACCGGCGGGGCACTCAGGACAAATCCGATCAGCCCCACACTCAGCCCCGCCAACGCCAGCGCGCGTCCAACGACGATCAAGCGGAACGGCCCAAACCGCCCCACCAGCCGCGCCGACACCGCCGCGCTGGTCATGAACCCCAGTGTGATCGAGCCCAGCCCAATCCCGATCTGCCCTGCATCCAGCTGATAGAGCGCGGACACTACAAAGGGCGATCCCACAAGAAACACGTAAAACCCGCCCGCGCCCAAAGCCTGCGTCGCCGCATAGGCCCAGAACCGGCGCTCTTTCAGCAGATCCATGCGGCGTTCATCACCCCCAGCCGGGGCGGCGGTTCGGGTTTCGGCCAGATCCACCCAGGCCCAAATCAACATCCCCGCCCCCACCAGCGTGTAAAACCCAAAGATCGCGCGCCAGCCCAGCGTCAGCTCCAGATAGCCGCCCAGAACCGGCGCCATCAGCGGCACCACCGCCATGGCCGAAGAAATCGTCGCCAGCTTGGCCGCCGCCGTCTTGCGGTCATGTTGATCGCGCACCATTGCGCCCACCAGAATGCCGCCTGTCATCGCCACTGCCTGCACTATGCGCGCCAGCAGAAACAGCGTGATCGACTGCGCCAGCAGGCAGACAAGCGAGGCCAGCGCATAGACCGCCAGCACGCCCAGCACCACAGGCCGCCGCCCAACCCTGTCAGACAAAGGCCCCAGCACCAGCTGCAGCACTGCCGCCGCGATCATGAACACCGACACCGCCAGCCCGATCACCGCTTCGCTGACGCCAAAGGCAACCTGCATGGCCGGCAGCGCAGGAAGGAACATGGTTGTGCTGATCACCGTCATCGCGGTCAGGATCACATAGGTGATCATGCGCGGCTGCGCCTCTGCCAGCGTCGCGCCCGCCTGATCCCGATCAACCTGTTCCATCACACACCCTCCGATGGCCCAGCGGTATCACGCATCACACAAAGTTCAATCCCACTGGTGCCGCCCCGCCCCCTCTGCTAAGGCCCGGCCCATGTTGCGGATCAATGACATCTCTTTCTCCATCGAAGGCCGCCCCCTGTTCGAGGGCGCCAGTGCGACCATCCCCGCCGGGCACAAGGTTGGCCTTGTCGGCCCCAATGGTGCGGGCAAAACCACGCTGTTCCGCCTGATCAAAGGAGACCTGACGCTGGATGGCGGGGACATCTCTCTGCCGTCGCGCGCCCGCATCGGCGGCGTCGCTCAGGAAGCCCCAGCCTCTGATGTCTCGCTGATCGACACGGTTCTGGCCTGCGACACCGAACGCGCCGCCCTGATGGCCGAGGCCGAAACCGCCCAAGGCGCCCGCATCGCCGAGGTCCAGACCCGTCTGGCCGATATCGACGCCTGGAGCGCCGAAGCCCGCGCCGCCACCATCCTGCGCGGCCTTGGGTTTGACCCTGACCAACAGAAACAGCCCTGTTCGGATTTCTCCGGCGGCTGGCGGATGCGCGTGGCCCTGGCCGGGGTGCTGTTTGCCCAGCCCGACCTGCTGCTACTGGACGAACCGACCAACTATCTGGATCTCGAAGGCGCGCTGTGGCTGGAAAGCTATCTGGCGAAATACCCCCACACGGTGATCGTGATCAGCCACGACCGTGGCCTTCTGAACCGCGCGGTTGGCAGTATCCTGCATCTCGAAGACCGCCAACTGACCTATTACGGCGTACCCTATGACGGCTTTGCCAAGCAGCGCGCCGAAAAACGCGCCCAGGCCAGCGCCATGGCCAAGAAACAAGAGGCCCGCCGCGCCCATCTGCAAAGCTTTGTCGACCGGTTCCGCGCCAAGGCCACCAAGGCCAAGCAGGCCCAGTCGCGCCTGAAAATGATCGAACGCATGGACATGGTCGCCGCCCCCGAAGAGGCCGCGCGCCGGGTCTTTTCCTTTCCGCAACCCGATGAACTGTCCCCGCCGATCGTCAATATCGAAGGCGGGGTCACGGGCTATGGCGACACGGTGGTGCTGCGCAAACTGAACCTGCGCATTGATCAGGACGACCGCATCGCGCTGCTGGGCAAGAACGGTCAGGGCAAATCCACCCTGTCGAAACTGCTGTCAGATCGCCTGCCGCTGATGCAGGGCAAGGTCGGGCGCAGCTCGAAACTGCGGATCGGCTATTTTGCCCAGCATCAGGTGGATGAACTGCATCTGGACGAAACGCCCCTGCAACATCTGCAACGCGCCCGCCCCGAGGTGCTGCCGCCCAAACTGCGCGCCCAGCTGGCGGGCTTTGGCCTGATGGCCGATCAGGCCGATACCGAGGTCGGACGGCTGTCGGGCGGGCAAAAGGCCCGCCTGTCGCTGCTGCTGGCGACGCTGGACGCGCCGCATATGCTGATTTTGGACGAACCGACCAACCACCTCGATATCGAAAGCCGCGAGGCGCTGGTCGAGGCCCTGACCGCCTATAGCGGCGCGGTGATCCTAGTCAGCCACGACATGCACCTGCTGTCCATGGTGGCCGATCGGCTCTGGCTGGTGTCGGACGGCACGGTCAAACCCTATGACGAGGATCTGGACGCCTATCGCGCCATGCTGCTGGCCAAGGACACGCCGCCCAAACCGGAAAAACCCAAGGATTCCAAATCCAAGCGCCCCTCCCGCGATGTGATCCTGGAATTGCGCGCCGAGGTCCGCAAATGCGAAGACCGCGTGTCCAAGATCGAGGAAATGCACGCCAAACTCTCTGAAAAGCTCGCCGATCCCGCGCTGTATGAGGACGCGCAGGCCGGAGAGCTGGAGAAATGGAACCGCAAATTCGCCGAGGTCGAAGAGGGACTGCAAAGGGCCGAAGCCCTGTGGATGGCGGCGCAGGAAAAACTGGATGCGGCAGAGGGCGCATAACCGGGCCAAGCGGTGGGTTAAAAACCCACCCTACGGCGCGCGGCACAGGCTTTGAACAGGTTGGAGGCAAAGACAGGCTTGTGCTCCACGCGCAGGCCATTCAGGTTTACCCGATGAAAGCCCTATATTTCAGCCTTCTCTATAGCGCGCTATTGACGCCAATTCAGGGCCTCTCCGCAGAATCACAGACACCTACATGCCCCGTAATATGGGACAATACGATCCAAAGCATCGCCCCTATCACATCGAAAACCCCTTCTGAGAATAAAGTCATTCTATTTTCGGATTTCGACGGTCAACTTTACAACTGCCTCGCCTATGACATTCCCGAAAAGGCCCTCGCCTCACAGCAATTCTGGAAAACCGCGCTATCGCGCCTTTTCTCGGACCCGACCCAATATACACAGAAAACCCGCCCGGACTTTTGCAACTCTAGCTACAGCCAATTCGATTCGTTGACTTTCATGACCATCACATTGCCCATGGATCCAGAAACCTATAATAGCACACGCTGTCAGACCAACCTCAAAGGGCTTTCTGATCGGGTCGAGACCTTCCTGCAAAAGGACTAACGTAGCTCACCCTTTGGCGAACTCCACCAGATCCCAAAGGTTGCCGTACAGGTCTTTGAACACCGCCACGGTGCCATAGTCTTCGACCTTGGGATCACGCACAAATTCCACGCCCCGCGCGCGGTACAGATCATAGTCCCGCCAGAAATCATCGGTGCTGAGAAACAGGAACACGCGCCCGCCGGTCTGATCGCCGACAAAGCCCGCCTGTCGCGCATTGGACGCCCGCGCCAACAGGATCGAGGCCTGCCCATCCCCGCGCGGACGCACCACAACCCAGCGTTTGTCCTGCGAGGGCTGATAGCTGTCCTCGACCAGCTCAAACCCAAGTTTTTCCACATAAAATGCAATGGCGGGATCATAGTCTTCGACCACCACCGCCACCAGACTGAGCGCCTGCACCATCTGCCTCTCTCCTCTTTTCCAGCAGCATGGCACACCCAGAACACACTGGACAGGCCGATCCTCAGGCGCTACCGCAAAGCCATGGATATGGCTTTCCTCATCACCGCTTTTGCCACGCTGTTCGTGATCATCGACCCGATCGGCCTGACGCCCGTGTTCATCGCCACAACGCAGGGCAGCAGCGCCGCCCATCGTCGGGCTGTGGCGATCCGGGCCTGCGTCACTGCCGGGTTGATCATGACGCTTTTTGCCTTTCTGGGCGAAGCGGTGCTGGGCTTTATCGGCATCTCCATGCCCGCCTTTCGGGTGTCGGGCGGGATCCTTCTGTTCCTAACCGCGCTGGACATGCTGTTTGAACGCCGCACCAAGCGCCGCGAAGATCAAAGCGAGGTCGAAGACCACCCCGACCCTTCGGTCTTTCCCCTGGCCATTCCGCTGATCGCCGGGCCGGGCTCTATCACCTCGGTCATCCTGCTGGCAGGACAGGCGCAGAATGCCATCCAGACCGCCACTGTGATTGGCGTCATGGTCGGCGTTCTTGCCGTGATGCTGACCCTGTTCATGGCGGGCGGCCTGATCGAGCGCGCCCTGGGCAAAACCGGAATCACCGTGGCCACGCGGCTGTTGGGGATGCTGCTGGCGGCGCTGTCGGTGCAATTCGTGCTGGATGGGCTGCGCGATTTCGGCCTGGCTTCGGGGCTTTGAGGCGCGATCCGATGCGTGACAGGGTGTAATTCCGTAAAACCTCCCTAAATTCCAAACAAAGGGAGCATGGCATGGAATCCTGGGAAATCGGCAATCTGATCTATCTTGTTGTGCTGGGCGCGGCTGTGCTGGGCTGGTATCTGACCGAACATCGCCGCAATCTGGGCCGCATGTTCAAACAGGGGCTGGCCTGGCTGTTCATCTTTGTCGCCGTGATCGCCGCCATTGGCCTGTGGGAGGACATCCGCGACGATCTTGCCCCCCGTCAGGCCGTCTTTGCCGAAGATCAACGCATCGAACTGCCCCGCGCCCCCGATGGCCATTACCACATCACGCTGCAGGTGAACGGCCAGCCCCTGCGCTTTGTGGTCGATACCGGAGCCTCGGGCGTGGTGCTGACCAAACAGGACGCGGCCAAAGCCGGTCTGGACCCAGACGCACTTGGCTATATCGGGCAGGCCATGACGGCCAATGGCCCGGTCAAAACCGCCCCTGTGCGGCTGGATCATGTGGCCCTTGGCCCGATTGTAGACACCAACCTGCCGGCCTTTGTGAATGGCGGAAAAATGGATGTGTCTTTGCTGGGCATGACGTATCTGAACCGATTTGAGCGGATCGAGATATCGCGCGGAAAATTGGTATTGGAGCGGTAGGCTCAGACCCCATTGATTTGCGGCAATCAGCATGGAGTGTTTTGAATGCGCCACTGGTTCGAGCAGAAAAAACTTTCGGTATCAGTGGCTTGGATTTCGCAGAAAAGGCTGATTGCCTTTGCAAGGAAGCCACGCCGCTGCGAGCGCGCATGTCTCCATACCCGTCACCCCGAAGGGATACCAACAAAATGACATGCATTTGGCATGACGGGTTCGCCGGATTTAGGCATCACTCATAGATACGCCAGTCACCGCGTAGAAAAGAATTCTGAAACGCTTCTAGGTGCGTTGGGTACAAATCCATAGCACTCAGAATATGAAGCGGTAGAGGTTGCCAAGACTGATACGCCAAGACCGCGATCACGCCTGATAATCCGATCAACCAAACATTTCGCCTATGCCTTCTCCATAAGAACAAGAGCGCGAGGCTCGGCCCAAACAGCCCTATGAGATGGATGACCCACCAAACATCATGGCGAAATGATAAAGACCTAAACCATTCACCAGCTCCACTGCCAAAATAAAGTACGTACAAATAATGAACGACTAAGCTAGCCATAACGACAAGCATTAGAGACCACAGCATTGCAACTGTGGGATCAGGAGCTTTGATTTTGCGAACCCTCATGCGCTCAGCATAGTTGCAAAAAATTAATCTGACGTAAGAAGGGCTCGCATGAAATCTGGTTAGCCTACAGACACATCTCGGCGGCGTAGAGCGGAAAAAGCATAGGTGAACTCTACACCGATTGTTACCTCTCCTTCATAACTGCCAGTGTTGAAAGACCAGCTACTGTCACCAGAAAACGCTTCCCTACGCGCCCTGCCCTTCTTCGTGGGCTTGGGTTCAACCGCGAAAGACGTAGGCTCTGGCTGCGTAGTCTCCTGCTCCGCCAAGTTTCCCGCAATGGTGGCACTAAGCGAGTTTTTTGACATTGCCTGCCTCCTGCCGCTGGTTAGCTCGCTCAACGGTCATGTAGTTGTAGACCCGCCAGAGCCAGGCAAAGAAGGCACGTCGAGGCTGTTCGCAGCAGTGATCGTTCTCAGCGTGATCGCCCCTCATCTGATACAGAAAGCGCGGAACAATACACTGACCGCCAAAGAGGTGTTCGAGGTCTTCTCTGGCTTTGACCAGCGCCGTTATCCTGAGAACCATGGGGGATTGAACTGGACGATCTGGACAGCCGTGACAGGCGGTGTGTCCGAACTCACCTCAGAAAGGGCACAGCACGATTTAAGAACCATCTTTGGTGCCGTAGATCCCACCAATATGCTTCACGAAATCATCGCGGTTTCCCTCGACACGTTCAAACTGTCCTAACCAAACACCGTAGGGTGGGTTTTCAACCCACCTTCCCCTCACGCCTCGGCCTTTTTCTCCCAGCGGCCGCTTTCTTCGGACCAGTATTGCGCGCTGCAGCCCGCGCCTGTCAGGGCTTTCCATTGCACACGTGCCGCCTGCACCGCCTCTGGGTCGTGGCCGTCAAACAGGATGCAGCAGCGTTCCGAACTCTGCACCTCTTCGGCGGTTAGGTCCGCGCCGTCGATGCTCATGATGCAGGTCGGGTTATTGGCCGCCGCGCCGCCTTCCCACACCAAAAGGACCGGCTGCAAAGCATCGTGATCGCCCCCGGCCAGCCCGTGTGGCAGGAACCCTTCCTCGGGCCCCTGCCACAGTTTCTGATCCAGCCAGTCCATGCGGTCGCGGTCACGTCCACGCACCAGAACACGCCAGCCCGCGCCCAGGGATTTCTCCAGCAGCACGGGCAGCGTTTCGACCATGGGCCGCTGCGTCAGGTGGTAGAAATAGACCGCTCCCATTGGCTTAGCCGCGCTCGAACCGGTCGCGCACAAGACGATCCAGCGCCATCACGCCCCAGCCCGTCGCGCCCTTGGGGGCAAAGCTGGTTTCCTTGGCAACCTGCGCCACACCCGCGATATCCAGATGGATCCAGGGCATGTCGTCCTGAATAAAGCGTTGCAGGAACTGCGCGGCGGTGATCGCACCACCGGGACGCCCGCCCACATTCTTCATATCGGCCTTGAGGGTTTTCAGCTGGCTGTCATAGCCATCGCCCAGCGGCAGACGCCATGCGCCCTCGCCCTCGGACGCGGCGGCGCGCAGGAAATCATTGGCAAAGCGATCATCATTAGAGAACACGCCGGCATTTTCATGCCCCAGCGCAATGACACAGGCACCGGTCAGCGTGGCCAGATCCACAATCGCCGCCGGTTTTTCGGCCTCTTGCGCGTGCCAAAGCACATCTGCCAGAACCAGACGGCCTTCGGCATCGGTGTTGATCACCTCGATCGTGTCACCCTTCATCGAGGTCACAATGTCGCCCGGACGGGTCGCATTGCCGGACGGCATGTTTTCCACCAGCCCGACCAGACCGACCACATTGGCGGGTGCTTTGCGCAGAGCCAGCGCCTTCATCACGCCGCTGACAACACCCGCACCGCCCATATCCATGGTCATGTCTTCCATCCCGGCCGCGGGTTTCAGGCTGATGCCGCCGGTGTCAAACACAACCCCTTTGCCGACCAAAGCCAGAGGCGCACCTTCGCCGCCATTCCAACGCATGATCACAACCTTGGAGGGGCTGTCGCTGCCCTGCCCCACGCACAGCAGCGCCCCCATGCCCAGCTCGGCCAGCTTGTCCTCTTCGAGAACCTCGACCTCGACCCCCAGATCGCTGAGATCCTGCAGACGAGAGGCAAATTCGCTGGTGGTCAGCACATTGGCCGGTTCGGAAATCAGATCGCGGGTAAAGAACACGCCCTGCGCCACGGCGGCTTTTGGCGCATAGCCCTCGGCCACAGGATCGGGGTCTTTGCACTGCACAATGGCGGTGCCGCGCGGCGTGTCCTCCGGGCTGAGATGATCGGTGAACGCATAGCCGCGCAGGGCCAGCCCCAGCGCGATTTCATCCACGCGGCGGGTGTTTTCCGCCAGCAGAGTCAGCGCGCCATTGCCCACGGCTTTGGCCAGGCTCGCACCCGCCTTGCGCGCAGTGGTGATGGTCGGGCGGCGCGCGATGCGCAGCAGATGCACCGCCTCGGCGGCCATGCCGGTGGGATAGGACAGGCGCAGCGCCTCGCCATCTTTCAGCTTGCCCCAGGCATCGGAGCCAACCGCGCGGGCCAAAGCGCCTTTGGTCAGGCGGTTGATGCGGCGCGCACCAGGCGACAGGGTGCCTTCGCCATCTACCAGCACCGCCACATGGCCCTCGGCCTCGGCCAGTGTTTCCAGCGCCATGGGCGCAAATTCGATCTCTCGCATCTCGGTCATCTGGCTCTCCTGTTGTTGTGCCCTGCTGCCGGGCGGGCCCGCACCGGCCATTCTTTGCCAAGAGGTAGCGGGCCAAAGCGCGATTGACCAGAGACAGCTTTCCCCGACCGAAACGATCCGATAGGGTCAGCCACAAGATAAAGTCTAGATTCTGGCACAAGATACAGTGCCATACAGCCGATGCCTGCAATGTCTGGGGGGACTTTGGTGCAGAAATTCGACAGATATATGCTGTCGCAACTGATGGTTCTGTTTGGGTTCTTCGCCCTGGTTCTGGTGTCCGTTTATTGGGTCAACCGGGCTGTTGTGCTGTTTGACCGGCTGATCGCCGATGGCCATTCCGCCGGGGTGTTTCTGGAATTTACCGCGCTGTCCCTGCCATCCGTGATTGCGCTGGTGCTGCCCATGGCTGGGTTTGCCGCCACTGTCTATGTCACCAACCGCCTGTCCGGCGAATCCGAGCTGACCGTGGTGCAATCCGTGGGCTATTCGCCCTGGCGGCTGGCGCGCCCGGTGCTGTTTTTCGGGGTCTTCATTGCGGTGATGATGTCGATCCTGACCCATTTCCTTGTGCCCTCCAGCCAGGAACAGCTGCGGCTGCGCGAAACCGAACTGTCCGGGTCGCTGTCGGCGCGGCTGCTGCGCGAAGGCGTGTTTCTGCACCCCACAAAAGGCGTGACCTTTTACATCCGCGACATCACGGCCGACGGCGCGCTGCACGATGTGTTTCTGTCCGATCACCGGCAAGAGGGGCGCGACGTGACCTACACCGCCGAACGCGCCTTTTTGCTGAGTTCAGAGTCCGGTCCCAAGCTGGTCATGCTGGAAGGCATCGCCCAGACTCTGCAAACCGGGCCGGATGCTGCGCCGCGCCTTTCGACCACGAATTTCAGCGATCTGACCTATGATATTTCCGGGCTGATCACACCGGGCCGCGCCAAGCGGCGCAAGATCGAATTTATCCCGACATGGGATCTGTTGACCCGCACCAGCGAGATCGCGGTTGAGGCCAAGGACACCGAAGGCGAAGTCCTGGAAGAGGCGCATCTGCGTTTTCAGGGTCCGCTTTTGTGCGTTGTTGCCGCTCTGCTGGGCTATAGCGCGCTGATGGTTGGGGGCTATTCGCGGCTGGGCGTGACCCGCCAGATTGTCTTTGCCATTTTCCTGCTGGTGGTGGTGAAACTGGTGGAAAGCGCCGTGACGGATCCGGTGCGCAATGACGGCGCGCTGTGGCCGCTGGTCTATCTGCCCAGCCTTGTGGGCTTTGCCATTGCGGCCACGCTGCTGCACCGCGCGGCGCGGCCCTTTCGCCCAGCCCGCCGCCTGCGCGAGGTCACGACATGAAGCTGCACCTGTATTACGCCCGCCGCTTTGCCAAAACCTTCCTGGCGGTGCTGGCGGTGTTTGCCCTGTTCCAGGCCCTGCTTGATCTGGTGGATGAGCTGCGCCGGCTGGATGGCGATGTCAGCTTTGGGCAGGTGCTGCAGCTGGTCGGGTTGAAACTGCCCGAAGGGCTGTATCAGATCCTGCCGCTGGTGATGATCCTGTCCACCGTGGGGCTGTTCATTGCTATGGCGCGGTCCTCGGAATTGGTGGTGACACGGGCGGCGGGGCGGTCCGGGCTGGCGGCTCTGGCGGCGCCTTTGGTGGTGGCGCTGCTGATTGGCGGGCTGACCGTGGGCATGATGAACCCGATCGTCGCCGCCACATCCAAACGCTATGGCGAGCTGCGCGAGATCTATCAGAATGGCGGCGGCGCATCTGTTTTGTCCATCGGATCCGAGGGGCTATGGCTGCGCCAGGGCGGGCCTCAGGGTCAGTCCGTGATCCACGCCGCCCGCGCCAATGCCGAAGCGAGCGAGCTGTTCGATGTGTCCTTTGTGACCTACGCCCCCGATGGCGGCCCGGTGCAGCGCATCATTGCGCAATCTGCTCTGCTGCGCGATGGGGCCTGGATCCTGCATCAAGCCCAGGCCTGGCCGCTCAGCGCCGGTCTGAACCCAGAGGCCGGCACCCGCAGCCATCAGGTTCTGGAGCTGCCCTCGACCCTGACCCGCGACAGCATCCGCGACCGGTTCGGCAAACCTTCGGCTATCCCGATCTGGGACATGCCTGCCTTTATCACCGATCTGGAAAGCGCCGGGTTTTCCGCCCGCCGCCACATCGTCTGGCTGCATATGGAACTGGCCCGGCCGGTCTTTCTGATCGCCATGGTGCTGGTGGGCGCGGCCTTTACCATGCGCCCGGCCCGGCTGGGGCGCACCGGGGTTGCGGTGCTTAGCTCGATCCTGTTGGGCTTTGGCCTGTATTACATTCGCAATTTCGCGCAAATCCTGGGGGAAAACGGCCAGCTTTCGCCGTTGATCGCCGCCTGGGTGCCGCCTGTTGCCTCGGTGCTGTTGGCACTGGGCATGATCCTGCATATGGAGGACGGATGACCCGCGCCCCTCAGATCCTTGCTCCGCTGCTGGCCCTTGGCCTGCTTTGCGCCCCGGTGCCGTCAATCGCGCAGCAGCAGGGCGCGCCGGCGACCCAATCCAGCGCCCCGGCTCTGCTGGTGGCGGATTCCGTTCAGGTCGAAAATGACCAGCTGCTGATTGCCAGCGGCAATGTGGAGGCCTTGCAGGGCGATCTGCGTCTGACCGCCAGCCGCATCATTTATGACCGCAGCACCGACAGTCTGAGCATCGAAGGCCCGATCCGTGTGATCGACGCCGCCGGCAATATTCTGATCGCCGAGGCCGCAACCCTGGATAGCGGGTTGCAGAACGGGTTGCTGCGGGGCGCGCGCATGGTGATGGACCAGCAGCTGCAGCTGGCCGCGGTGCAGGCCCGCCGCGCCGAAGGCCGGTATACCGCGCTGTCCAAAGTCGCTGTGACCTCGTGCCAGGTCTGCGGCAAAAACCAGACCCCGCTTTGGCAGATCCGCGCGCGGCGCGTGGTGCATGACCAGCAGGAGCGTCAGCTGTATTTCGATGATGCGCAGCTGCGTGTGCTGGATGTGCCGATTTTCTGGCTGCCCCGGATGCGCCTGCCCGATCCCAGCCTGAAACGTGCGCGGGGCTTTCTGATCCCATCCTTCCGCAGCACGTCGCTGTTGGGCTTTGGTCTGCGCCTGCCCTATTTCATTCCGCTGGGCGATCACCGGGATCTGACCCTGACCCCATATCTGTCTCCCAAAACCCGGACACTGGAATTTCGCTATCGTCAGGCATTTCGCGCCGGGCGGCTGAGCGTGCAGGGCGCATTGTCCAGCGACCAGCTGCGCCCCGACGAGATGCGCGGCTATCTCTTTGCCGAGGGGGCCTTTGCCCTGCGCGGCGGGGTTGATCTGGATTTCGACCTGAAGGCCGTGACCGATGAAAGCTATCTCAGCGATTATGACATCACCCGTGCCGACCGGCTGGACAGTCGGCTGGGGCTGACCCGTGTGCGCCGGGATGATCTGCTGCAGGCGCAGCTGATCCATTACGAATCCCTGCGCATTTCCGAAGACAACGACACCCAGCCCACCATCACCGCCAATCTGCGCTATACCAAGCGTCATTTCAGCGCCAACCTGCCCGGTGAATTTCGCGCCAGCACCGAAGGCCACTGGCATTACCGCTACAGCTCGACCCCGTTTGACAGCGCGGATAGCGACACCGATGTGGATGGGCGCGATGTGGGGCGCATCAATGCCGAGCTCAGCTGGCGCAACCGCTGGACCCTGCCCGGCGGGCTGCGCGCCGGGATCTCGACCCATCTGTGGCTGGATCGCTATGCCACACGCCAGGACAACACGGTCGACGCCGACGTGGCCCGCGCGACCACCGGCGCGGCGATCGAGCTGCGCTATCCTTTTGTCAGGCAGGGTCCGGGCGGGGCGCGCAGCCTGCTGGAACCGGTCGTGCAATATGGCTGGGTCAGCGGATCGCGCCCCGGCAACCCCAATGACGAAAGCACCCGCGTCGAGTTTGACGAGGCCAACCTGCTGAGCCTGTCGCGCTTTCCCGCCGCCGACCGGCGCGAACATGGCGCAACCCTGGCCGCGGGCCTGCGCTGGATGCATCAGGCCCCTGCGGGCTGGAGCGCGGCGCTGACGCTGGGGCGGATCTGGCGCGACGATCCCGATGACGCGTTTTCCCGGTCTTCCGGGCTGGCAGGCACCGAAAGCGACTGGCTGATCGCCGGGCGCTTTGCCCATCAGACCGGGCTGAACCTGGTGGCGCGCGGCCTGCTGGACAGCGAAAATCGCTTTTCCAAGGCCGAAGCCCGCGTGGGCTGGGACAATCAGCGGGTCGATCTGAGCGCCTCGTATCTGCTGCTGGTGACGGACACCGATGAAGACCGCGATCAGGCCCAGTCGGAATGGAGCTTTGACGGCAATTATCGGTTCGACCGCCACTGGACCGGGTCCACCGAATGGCGCTACGATCTGGCCGACCGCCGCCTTGACCGGGTGGGTCTGGGCCTGCAATACCGCAATGAATGTGTTCAGGTGGATTTCGGGGTGTCACGCGAATATGCGTCCTCGACCAATCTGGCACCCTCGACTGATTTTGATCTGACTGTCGCGTTAAAGGGTTTTGGGACCAGCGGCAGCGACAAGGAGTACCGTCGCACATGCACAAAATGACCCGCATTCTGGCCCGCCTGACCCTTGTTGCCGCGCTGGGCGTGTCGCCGGTTCTGGCACCGCTGATGCAGCCTGCCCCGGCTGCCGCGCAGGGGCTGTTTTCCCCGGCCATCATCGTCAATGACCAGGTGATCACCGGCTATGAGCTGCAGCAGCGCGCCGCCATGCTGCGGGTGATGAACGCGCCGGGCGATCCGCTGGAACTGGCGCGCGAACAGCTGGTCGATGACCGCCTTCGTCTGCAGGCTGCCAATGATGCGGGCATCCGCCCCACCACCGAAGAAGTGCTGGACGGGATGGAAGAATTCGCCGGCCGCGCCAACCTGTCACGCGAAGAGTTCACCAAGGCACTGCAGGCGCAGGGCGTGGCCGAAGAAACCTTTCGCGATTTTGTCCGCGCCGGTCTGGCCTGGCGCGTGGTTGTGCAGCAACGCTTTGCCGGGCGGGCCACTGTGTCCGAAGCCGAAATCGACCGCGCCCTGTCGGCCCGTGGCGGCGGCAGCAATGTGCGTGTGTTGATGTCGGAAATCATCATGCCCATGCCCCCACAGCAAGAAGAAGCCGTGCGCGCCCGCGCCAATCGCATTTCGCAGCTGACCTCGACCTCGGCCTTCTCCGCCGAAGCGCGACGCCATTCCGCCACCGCCACACGCGGCGCGGGCGGTCGGCTGCCCTGGCGCGATCTGAACGACCTGCCTCCGGTGCTGCGCCCGCTGATGCTGGGCCTGAAACCCGGCGAAGTCACAGACCCGCTGCCGATCCCCAATGCCATCGCCCTGTTTCAGCTGCGCGACATCGAAGAAACCGGCTATAGCGCCCCGGAAATCGCGGCGATCGAATATGCCGCCTATTACATGCCCGGCGGCCGGTCCGAGGAAACGCTGGCCCGCGCCCGCGTGTTGAAAGGCCAGGTGGATCGCTGCGACGACTTGTATGGTGTGGCCAAAGGCCAGCCCGAAGAGGTTCTGGAACGTGGCACCCTGTCTCCGTCGGAACTGCCCACCGACATCGCCTATGAGCTGTCCAAACTGGATGCGGGCGAGGTATCCACCGCGCTGACCCGCGCCGATGGGCAGACCCTGGTGTTTCTGATGCTGTGCGGGCGCACCAACAAATTGTCCGAGGATGTGGACCGCAATCAGCTGACCGTGGGCCTGCGCAACCAGCGCGTTGCGGCGCTGGCCGATGGCTATCTGGCGCAGCTGCGCGCCGACGCCTCTATCATCCAGAACTGAGCTGTCACGATGGGGGACACCCGCCCTGCCTCGGGCCAGATCGCGCCCGTGGCCCTGTCCTGCGGCGAGCCCGCCGGGATCGGGCCGGAACTGGCCGAACGCTGCTGGGAGGCGCTGAAAGGCGCGCTGCCCTTTTATCTGATCGGCGATCCGGCACATCTGCCGGGCAGCGTGCCGCATCAGGTGATCGCGGACCCGGCGGAGGCGCATTGCGTTGCGCCGGACGCCCTGCCTGTGCTGGCCCTGCCTTTTGACGGGCCACGTGTGCCCGGTGTGGCGCAACCGGCCCATGCCTCCGGGGTGATCGCCGCGATTGAAACCGGCGTGGCGCAGGTGCGCGCCGGTCAGGCCTCGGCCATCTGCACCCTACCGATCCACAAACAGGCGCTGGCCGAAGGGGCGGGTTTTGCCTATCCCGGCCATACCGAGTTCCTTGCCGATCTGGGCGGGGTGGATGAGGTTGTGATGATGCTGGCCTCGGACCAGCTGCGGGTTGTTCCGGTGACAATCCATATCGCCCTGCAGGATGTGCCCGCCGCGCTGACGCCTGAATTGCTGGAACGCCGGGTACGCATCACCCGCGACGCGCTGGTTGCGCAGTTTGGGCTGAACAACCCGCGTATCGCCGTGGCCGGGCTGAACCCCCATGCGGGCGAAGGCGGGCGCATGGGACATGAGGACATGGCTGTGATCGCCCCGGTGCTGGACAAGCTGCGCGCCGAGGGGATGCAGATCACAGGCCCGCTGCCTGCGGATACGATGTTTCATGCCCGCGCCCGTGCGGGCTATGATGTGGCGGTCTGCATGTATCACGATCAGGCGCTGATCCCGATCAAAACGCTGGATTTTGACCGGGGTGTGAATGTGACGCTCGGCCTGCCCTTCATCCGCACGTCGCCCGATCATGGCACGGCGTTTGACATTGCGGGCACGGGTGCGGCCAACCCAACATCCACGCTTGAGGCGCTCAAACTGGCCTGGCGCATGGCGGGCGGCACAGTTTCGGGGTAAGGGGGCGCTGCCCCTCTGGCCTGTGGCCATTCACCCCGGAGGCATTTGGAAAGAGAAGAAGACATGAGCGGAATCGACGGGCTCCCCCCCTTGCGCGAGGTGATCGCAGAGCATGGATTGCGGGCGAAAAAGGCGCTGGGGCAGAACTTTTTGCTGGATCTGAACCTGACGGCACGGATTGCGCGTATCCCCGGCGATCTGTCGGGCATGGATGTGATCGAGGTCGGCCCCGGCCCCGGCGGTCTGACCCGTGGCCTGCTGGCCGAAGGCGCGCGCAAGGTTCTGGCGATTGAAAAGGATTCGCGCTGTCTGCCTGCTTTGGCGCAGATTTCCGAGGCCTATCCCAACCGGCTGGAGGTGATCGAGGGCGACGCACTGGAAATTGATCCGCTGGCCCATCTGACACCGCCCATCGCGATCTGCGCCAACCTGCCCTACAATGTAGGGACCGAGCTGCTGATCCGCTGGCTGACGCCCAAGGACTGGCCGCCCTTCTGGTCCTCGCTGACCCTGATGTTTCAGAAAGAGGTGGCGCAGCGCATCACCGCCGCGCCGGGCGACAAGGCCTATGGCCGACTGGCGGTACTGGCCCAATGGCGCGCCGAGGCGCATATCGCCCTGACCCTCCCGCCCGAGGCGTTTTCGCCCCCGCCCAAAGTGCATTCCGCCGTGGTCCACCTGACCGCCCTGCCCGAGCCGCGCTTTCCCGCTGATGCCAAGATCCTGGAACGGGTTGTGGCGGCAGGGTTCAACCAGCGGCGCAAGATGCTGCGCGCGGCGCTGAAAGGCCTGACCCCGGATATCGAGGACCGCCTGATTGCCGCCGGGATCAAACCCACGGAACGCGCCGAACAGGTGCCGCTGGAGGCCTTCTGCGCGCTGGCCCGCCAGTTTGAAAAGGCGTGATGACGGGGTCTTTTGACCCAAGGCAGTTGAGCCCGTCTGAAAAAACCAAAATCGCCCGGCAGGCGCGTCGCCAAGTGCACAGTGAAATCGCCCTGATCCTGACATTTGGATTTGGCGCGGTATCGCTGATTTTCTTTGTGCTGGGCCCGGCGATCGTGATCCCGGTGAGCGCGGGGCTGGGCCTGCGACCCGTGGCGGTCTGGATCTGTCTGAGCGCCGGTCTGACGGGGCTTTGGGCAAAGCTGCATTTTGACCGCGCGACCCGCAGCATTGCCAAGGCGCGCGAGATGGAGATGCAGATTCGCCGCGCAGAAAGCGCGTGCAGGGAGGCCGAGATCGCCGCCAAAATCAACGCAAAGAACAGCTGGTAATAGGCTGACCCAAAAGAAAAAGGTGCCCAACCAGGCGCCTTTTATTTTTCTCTATTTGGATCCGCTTATTCGGCGGCGTCCGGGGCATCCTTTGCCTCGGGCTTTGCGGCCTCTGGCTTGGGGGCCTCTGCGGCCTCGGGCGCGTCAGCCTTGGGCGCTTTGGGGGCGCGAGGCTTGCGCGGAGCGCGGGGTTTGCGCGGCTTGGGCGCGGGTGCCGGGGCGGCCTCTTCGGCTTTGGGAGCCTCGGCTGCGCCACTTTCGGGGGTTGCCACCAGACCGCTGTCTTCCTCGCCACCGACCACGTCCAGCACGTCAGGCTGAGGCTGGTTTTCCGGCATGGGAGCCTCGGCACGGGGTTGTTCGCTGCGCGGCTGTTCCGCCTGCGGCTGCGCCTCGGGCTGATCGCTGTCCTTGGCGTCGCGGGCGCGGGCGGCGTCGCGTTCGGCGCGCTCGCGGTCGCGCTGCGCCTGACGTTCACGGTTTTCGCGTTCCTGCTGTTCGCGGCGCGCATCCTGTTCGCGCTGCGCTTCGCTCAGCATCCGCATGTAATGTTCGGCGTGCTGCTGAAAGTTTTCGGTCGCGACCCGGTCATTCCCCAGCGCCGCATCGCGGGCCAGCTGGTTGTATTTGTCGATGATCTGCTGCGGTGTGCCGCGCACTTTGCCCTCGGGTCCGTTGCTGTCAAACACGCGGTTGACGACATTGCCGAGATTGTTGCGGTTGCGGTTGTTCTTGGACCGCGAGCGGGATTTCGAAGAGCGCATTTTTCTGACTATCCAGCCTACTTTAAGGACTGTTTCGTAACCATCGCAGCGCAGTCAGCGCAACATGCGTAAAGGTCACCTGAATGTTTGGCATAACATCGGGCGGGACCGGTTTTTGGTACCAACCGCCTGACGTGGCTTTTTCTAACCATATACCGACCGTAAGGGGCAAGGAGAAAAGCGCCCAAATCAGCCGGAATTGGCGGATTTTAGCCCGGATGCGCGGATTTGTCCGCCAGAACCACCCGGTCGCGCCCATCAAGGTCCGGAATCACCCGTGCGTTGTGCAACCCTGCAGCCTGCATCAGATCGGCGACAGCCTGCCCCTGGGTCGGGCCGATTTCCACCATCAGCCGACCGCCCGCGGCCAGATGCGGCGCAGCGCCCGCACAAATCGTGCGGTAGGCATTCAGACCATCGGCCTCGTCAGTCAGGGCCATGCGCGGTTCGTGATCGCGCACCTCGGGCGAAAGGCCAGCCATTTCGTTCAGCGCGATATAGGGCGGGTTCGACACGATCAGATCAAACGGCCCGTCGCCGGGTTTCAGCGCGCCATACCAGCTGCCTGCACGAAAATCGCAGCGCGCGCCCAGATCCAGCGCCCGCGCATTGCCCGCCGCGACCTGCAGCGCCGGTTCGGACAGGTCACTGCCCAGCCCCACCGCAAAAGGGCGTTCTGCCAGCAAGGTCAACAGGATACAGCCCGTCCCCGTACCCATATCCAGCACCGATCCAAAGGGCTGGGCCAGTGCCGCTTCGATCAGGGTTTCGGTTTCCGGGCGCGGGTCCAGCACATCCGGGGTGACGCGGAAATTGCGCCCGTAAAACAGCCGCTGCCCCGTCAGATGGCTGACCGGTTCGCGCGCCGCGCGGCGTGCGATCAGCGCGTCGAAATGGGTGATCTGTGCGGTGCTCAGCGCATCCTGCAGAACCAGGGTCAGCCGCCCCGGCGCGACCTCCATCGCATAGGCCAGAAGGCGGCGCGCATCGCGGCCCGGATCCTCGATCCCGGCATCGCGCAGCCGCGTCACCGCCTGAGCCAGCACCACACTCCCCCGCAGGCCGCTCATCCCTGCATCTCGGCCAGCTGCGCGGCCTGATGTTCGGCGGTCAGCGCATCGACGATCTCATCCAGATCGCCCTGCATGATCTGATCCAGCCGGTAAAGCGTCAGGCCGATGCGGTGATCGGTCATGCGCCCCTGCGGGAAATTATAGGTGCGGATGCGTTCGCTGCGATCGCCCGAGCCCACCTGCGCCTTGCGATCAGCCGAGCGCGCATCATTCGCCGCCTGCCGCTGCGCATCATAAAGCCGCGCGCGCAGCACCTGCATGGCGATCTCGCGGTTGCGGTGCTGGGATTTTTCCGAACTGGTGACAACAATCCCCGAGGGAATATGGGTGATGCGTACGGCGGAATCCGTGGTGTTCACGTGCTGCCCGCCCGCGCCGGAACTGCGCATCGTGTCGATGCGGATGTCACCGGGATCAATGCGGATATCGACCTCTTCGGCCTCCGGCAGCACGGCCACCGTGGCCGCCGAGGTGTGAATGCGCCCGCCGCTTTCGGTTTCGGGAACGCGCTGCACCCGGTGCACGCCGGATTCGAATTTGAGCCGGGCAAAGACGCCCTCGCCCGCGATCCGCACCACCAATTCGCGCAAGCCGCCCAGATCGCTGACCTGTTCCTCGATCACTTCCCAGCGCCAGCCGCGCGCCTCGGCAAAGCGTTGATACATGCGGGCCAGATCGCCTGCGAACAGGGCTGCTTCGTCGCCGCCGGTGCCGGGGCGGATTTCCAGCATGGCCGGGCGCGCATCTGCGGCGTCACGCGGCAACAGCGCCAGCTGCATCGCCTTTTCCGCATCCGGCAGCGCGGCGCGCAGGGCGGGCAGTTCTTCCTGCGCCAGCTCGCGCATTTCGGGATCGTCCAGCATAGATTCGGCCTCGGCCAGATCATCCAGCAGGGTTTCATATTCTTCGATCTGGGTCACGATGGGGCGCAGCTCGGCATATTCGCGGCCAAGCTCGGCAATGTCGCCATCACCCGCGGACATGCGGGCCTCGACATATTCCAGTCGTTCCTTGATCTGTTGCAGGCGTTCAGTCGGGATCATAGAGCTGCATTGCCCGTTGCATGGGGCGGGGTCAAGCCTTTGGCCCCTTTTGCCCTGCTCACCCGGCGATCTGCGCCAGCCAACCCGCCACGCGCTTGCCATTCACACCGATGTCGCTTTTGCCAAAGCGCAGCCGGGCATGGATCAGCACAGCGCCGTCGCGCAGCTGCACCGTGGTATAATCGGGAAAGCCCCAAAGCGCGCTGCGGGTGATATAGGTCACATGGCCCTGGGCCGGATCACCCGCCAGAACCTGCGTACGCGGGGTCTGCAAAACGATCTGATGCAGCGCCTGCAGATCCGACAGCCCCTCGACCCGGCGCAGCACCCCACCCGGCAGATCGCGATTTTCGGCAATCTCCAGCAGCACATGCCAGCGCGCCGGGTCAGACGGCGCAAGCCGCACATAGGCGGCAAAGCCCAGGGCCAAGATCAAAATCACGTAAACAAACATGCGTTTCACCATCAAAATCCTTGTTCTGGATCTTAATCTGGGGATTTCCCGCCGCCGTGCCAGCGCGACGTCGCGGCAGCCTATCCTTTGGGGCAAAGCCGCTCGATCAGCGTCGCGAAAAAGCTGGCCCCGATAGGCGCGATCTCGTCATTGAAATCAAATTCCGGGTGATGGACCGAGGGGCCAACCCCCTGCCCCAGAAAGAGAAACGCGCCCGGTCGGGCCTCCAGCATATAGGAAAAATCCTCGGCTCCCATTTCCGGGGTCAGATCAGAGACCACATTGCCGGACACATCCTGCGCGACCTCTGCCGCCAGCATGGCCTGCGCGGCATGGTTCACCGTGGGCGGATAGCCGTTCTGAAAATCAATCTCGGCCTGCAGTGCATGAGCGGCGCAGATCCCGGCGGTGATCTCGCGCAGGCGGGTTTCGGCACGGGCGCGCATGTCTGGATTCAGCGCGCGGATGGTGCCACTGATCGTGACCTCTTCGGGAATGATGTTAAAGGCGGTGCCGCCATGGACCTGCGTCAGCGACAGGACCAGCGCCTGCAGCGGGTTGGTGTCGCGGCTGACAATGCTTTGCAGCGCCTGCCCCAGCGCGAACACACCCGGCATCGGGTCGCGGCACCTGTCAGGATAGGCCGCATGGCCGCCCACACCACGCAGTGTAATCGAGAAATCATCAACCGAGGCCATGATCGCACCGGGATTGGTGCGGAACTGCCCGGCCTCGGCAAAGGGATCGGTGTGCAGCGCATAGACCTGTTCGATACCAAACCGGTCCATCATGCCCTCTTCGACCATGATGCGGCCACCGCCGATGGTTTCCTCGGCCGGTTGAAAGATCAGCACCGCGCGGCCCGAGAAATTGCGCGTCTCGGCCAGGTATTTTGCGGCACCCAGCAGCATCGTGGTGTGGCCGTCATGGCCACAGGCATGCATCCGCCCCGGCACGGTGCTGGCCCAGTCCGCGCCTGTGGCCTCTTGCATGGGCAGCGCATCCATATCGGCGCGCATCCCGATAGTCGGCCCCTCGCCCTGACCGTTGATCACCGCGACTACGCCGCTGGTGGCGATGCCGGTTTCAATCTGATCCACGCCGAATGCCTTCAGGCGCTCCACCACAAAGGCGGCGGTCTGGTGGCACTCCAGCCCCAGTTCAGGATGCATATGCAGGTGATGCCGCCAGCCGGCCATTTCCTCGGCCATGCCTGCAATCCGATTGATCACCGCCATCTCTGGACTCCTTCGCTGCAATTGTTATGGCTGAAGCCTGACCCCATCAGCGCGGGAAATGCAATGAGCGACGATCTGATCCACAACCCCAATGGCGGGATGCCGCGCCTACTGGAAATCATGCGCCGGCTGCGCGACCCCGATGGCGGCTGTCCCTGGGATCTGGAACAGGATTTCGCCAGCATCGCCCCCTACACGATCGAAGAAGCCTATGAGGTGGCTGACGCGATTGAACGCGAGGCCTGGGACGAACTCAAGGGCGAGCTGGGCGATCTGCTGTTCCAATCCGTGTTCCACGCGCAGATGGCCAGTGAAAAAGGTCTGTTTGATTTCAACCAGATCGCCGACACGATGTCGGATAAAATGGTCGCCCGCCACCCGCATGTGTTTGGCAGCGAGAGCGCCGACAAATCCGCCGAACAGCAGACCCAGGACTGGGAAAAGATCAAGGCGGCAGAGCGCGCCGCCAAAGCGCAAAGCGGCGTTCTGGATGGTGTGGCCATGGGTCTGCCTGCGCTGATGCGCGCGGTCAAACTGCAAAACCGCGCCGCGCGGGTGGGGTTTGACTGGCCGTCCACGGATGAGGTCATGGACAAGCTGCGCGAAGAAATGGACGAGCTGCGCGAGGCCACGGATCCCGATCACATCACCGAAGAATTTGGCGATCTGCTCTTTGTCATGGCCAATCTGGCGCGGCACATGAAGATCGACCCAGAGGCCGCCCTGCGCGCCGCAAACGCGAAATTCACCCGCCGGTTTCAGTCTATCGAGGCGGCGCTGGCCGAACAGGGGCGCAGCCCGCAGGACAGCGATCTGGCGGAAATGGATGCACTGTGGGATGCGGCCAAGGCGGCGGAAAAGGCGGCACAGTAACCACAGGCGCCAACCGCAAAATCTGCGAAATGCAGATTTTACACCGTCGCGCGTTACTCAGCCGGGCTGTGTGATTTGCCCCGCTTGAACAGCCCCGCACCCCGGCGCGCACGGCGGCGCAGGATGCGGCCCATCTCGCGGAAGGGTTCGAAATAGATCACCTTCAGGTCGGCCTCATACCGCCCGTCGCGCCCTTCCAGCCCAAATTCCAGCGGCTCGGACTTTTCTTTTTCAGACAGGTGCAGCGAGCCAAACAGCCAGTCCCACACTGCCAGTGCCACGCCAAAATTCTTGTCGTAATGGCGTTTGGCGATGGAATGGTGCAGTTGATGCTGCGCCGGGGAAATCAGGATATGCTCCAGCCAGCGCCAATAGCGGATCTCGATATGGGAATGGCGCAGGTTCGACCCGGTGATGTGAAAGAAAAACACCAGCGCGTTCACCCCCAGCACCGTGTAGAGGCTGACCGCATCACCAAACAGAAAATAGAACAGCGACAGGGTGCTGCCCTGCGCCACGGCACTGCGCAGCCCGTACAGCACCCCTTCGAGCGGATGCACACGATACACCGTCACCGGCGTCATGGTCGTGGCAGAATGATGCACCTTGTGAATGGCCCAAAGCAGCGGAAAGCGGTGCATCCAGCGATGCACCAGATATTTGCTGAGGTCATCCACCACAAACATGGTGACGGAAAACAGCGCCACAATCAGCGCCACAGGCAGCGTGTCAAAGCCCCCATGCGGGATAACCGACTGCCCGTGCAACCAGAAATAGAGCGCCGTGGCAATCGCCAGCTGGCTCAGCAGATAGGGGGAAATCACCAGCGAGATCAGCCGGTTGATCACAAAGATCTTTGCATCGGCAAAGGACGATTTCGAAAACAGCACGCGCCGGTCAAAAATCCGCGCCAGCGCCGCGCGCGCGCCCATGCGGTCCGCCCAGACCAGCCACAGCAGCGCCAGCACCACCGACAGCGCCAGATAGCCCGCGAAAACCCGTTTCTTGGGGTCGATGAAATCGCCAAAAATGTCGCCCAGCGAGGTCAGCAGGTCCATATCGCAGATCCACCCTGTTGCGTGGAAAACAAAAAGAGGCAGCGCAGTTGCCCGCGCCGCCCCAGATCAGACATCCGAACCCGGATCAATCGGTTTCGGCGTTGGAATCTGCGGACAGAGCACTTGCCAGCCCTTCCAGATCGGCCAGCGCGTCATTGGCGCGCGCTTCCAGACCAAACTTGTCCGCCAGCAGTTTCTGGGTTTTCAGCATGTTCAGCTGATAGTCGTTCCAAGCCATGCGGCGATCCCGCACCAGGTTGCCCTCGGCGTCCACACCGGTCACGTATGTGTTGTCCAGGGTCACCGGGCCAAAGCCGATCAGCTCGTTCAGCATGACAGCGGTTTCGCCGAGGTTGTTCTTGCCGGTCTGCAGCGCCATGGCAAAGCCCTTCAGCTCGCCCCAGTGCTTGACATAGTTGCGGTAGGCTTTGGCTTTGTCCTCGCCCTCGGTTTCGCCCAAGGTTTTGATGTCCTTGTAGACGGAACCGGCATATTTGAACGCGGCTTCGGCCAGAACGGTTTCCCAGGTGTCGCCAATGACCTTGGCATAACCCTGCAGCTCTGCCAGCTGCTCGGCGCTCAGGTCTTCGCCAGCGGCCGAAGCGATCAGTTTACGGCCGTCAAGGAAGGCGTTAAAGATGGTCGGCATGTATTCGGTCTTGCCGCCCTTATCCGCGCCCGCGGCATAATAGGCCGGGCCAAACACCATTTCCGATTTCAGGTCGATCATGCCGTCGCCATTGGCGTCCGACAGGCCCAGATCCTTCATCTTGGCGACGGTGTAGTTGTCCTTGGCCGACAGGCTCAGGCTGTGCGCAGCCGCACCCCAGTAACCGAACGCCTCATCCCAGGAATGTTCCTTGCCGGTGTAATAGGCACCGTCTTTGTAGGGCTTGGAGTTGGGCTTGTTGCCGGCTTCCATTTTCTCGTCGAGATAGTTGTCGACGGCCTGGTGATAGGACACGGCGCCCATGGTGTATTTGGAGATCAGCTGGCCCCAGTCCATGCCGTTTTCCGCGTCAAAGCCGCCATCGGATTTAGCCGCCAGCGCGATCATGTGCAGGACAACGTCTTTGCCCGCCTTGTTGCCCGGCCATGCGGGCATCGCGCCATTGTAGAATTTGCCTTCCAGATTGGCACCACCGGACAGATCGCCCATCACGGATTGCTTGACGTCCATGCCCTCTTTGTCGGCGGGGGCAATGATCGCCAGATCGGGGTTCTTGCCGTTGAAATAGGCCAGCATCTGGGCCTCGGCCTCGGCGGCATTGGAACCGCCATTGCCCTTGGCCGCCAGCTTTTTCAGGCTGTCATGCAGCACGTGGCGCGCGATCTGACCGGAATAGGACACCGAGTTGGTCTTGTCGCCGTCATAGCCTTTCACGGTCACGGGGAAAGGGCCGTAGGTTGTGTCGGCAAAGGCGGTTCCGGCGGTCAGGGCCAGAGCCAGTGCGGTCAGGGAAACAGTTTTCAGCATAGCGCGTTCCTTGGTGTTGGTACCCGATTTTTTGAATCAGGAATGTAATCTCGAGCGTTAAAGTCAGATTTATCCAGAGCTTGTCAAGCAAGTCCGACTAAAAAAGGTGGAAATACCCCGCAACACTTGACCCGACAAAAAAACTTGGTTTAAAGCCATGCCAAGCTCTGCCCGAAAGGAGAACACGATGTTCCTGCGTGCCACCACCGCACTGACCGCCCTTGCGCTTGCTGCGCCTGCTTTTGCAGAGGGCGAACTTAACGTCTATTCCTACCGCCAACCCGAACTGATCGCGCCGCTGACCGACGCCTTTACCGAGGCCACCGGGATCACCGTGAATGTGGCCTATCTGAAAAAGGGCATGGTCGAACGGATGAAGGCCGAGGGCCGCCGCTCGCCCGCGGATCTCGTGTTCACCGTCGATATTTCGCGCCTCAGCGCCGTGGTCGAGGCCGGGCTGACCCAGCCCGTCGTCAGTGATGTACTGGAGGCCAATGTGCCCGGCATTTATCACGATCCCGAAGGCCACTGGTGGGGGCTGACCACCCGCGCGCGCATCGTTTACGCCAGCAAGGACCGCGTCGATCCGGCCGAAGTGACCAGCTATGAGGATCTGGCCGATCCTAAATGGAAGGGCCGCATCTGCACCCGTTCGGGCACCCATCCCTATACCGTGGCGCTGCTGTCGGCGGTGATCCATCACCAGGGCGAAGAGGCCGCAAAGACCTGGCTGGAAGGCGTCAAATCCAACCTCGCCCGCAAACCGCAGGGCAATGACCGCGCACAGGTCAAGGCGATCTGGTCCGGCGAATGCGACATCAGCCTGGGCAACACCTACTACATGGGCAAAATGCTGAGCGACCCGGATCAGGTCGCCTGGGCCGAATCCGTGAATGTGCTGTTCCCGGAATTTGAAGATGGCGGCACCCATGTGAACATCTCAGGTGTGGCCATGGCGAAACACGCGCCCAACCGCGACAATGCGCTGAAAATGATGGAATTCCTGACCAGCCCGCAGGCGCAGGAGATCTATGCGGAGGCAAATTACGAATACCCGATCGCACCGGGGTCTGAGGCATCGGAACTGGTCAAAAACTGGGGCACATACAGCGCAGATGAGGTCAACCTGATGACCCTCGCCGCCCTGCGCCCCACCGCCCTGCGCCTGGTCGAAGAAGTGGATTTTGATGGGTGATCACCGTTTCGGGTGCCCTCGGGCACCCGATGATTTGTCCGGGGGACAAATCAAGGTGATCACGGGCGGAGCCCAGGCTAAGCACCAGAAGATCACCGGCACAGCCCCGGCACATCAAATCACGGGCAATGCCCTATTTCAGGCCCCCTTCGGGGCCTGTTTCATTTCTGAGAGAGCAAGTGTTTCAAACAGGCCAAAGCAAATAGCACATTCAAAGAGATTCCCATCAAACCCCTTACCTATTCCAATGCGGAACAAGTTGCCTCTTTCAACAGGCCGATACAGGCAGCGCCCCTCAGGCGCTGCCTATCTATCATATCATTCAGCCCAGATGCGCCACCGGTTCCGGTTCGGGCTGGGCCACGCTGAGGGCGTCTTCGAGCGAAAAGGCCTTGCGCATCAGGGCGCGGCCAATGATCGCTGCGGAAATGTCGCTGACATATTTCAACGAGGCGATGTCATCGAGCTTGTCCACCATGCCGCTGCCAATCACGCGGTGCCGGGTGGCTGCACCCAGGGTTGAAATCACGCCCAGCTGTTTGTCCACCTCATTCGCGTCGCTGTCGATATCGGTGACGATCACGCCGGACAGCGGCACATCGGCAAAGGATTCCAGGAACAGAACCGGGTCCAGCGCGCTTTCCGTGCCCCAGCCATGGGTCATCAGCTTGCCCTGCCAGATGTCCAGCGCCAGAACGATCTGATCCGGGTGGCGCATGGCCAGCGCCTTGACCTCTTCGGGCATTTGGGTGGCCAGCGTGCCAATCACGACCTGCGCGGCGCCCTGTGCGATCCAGTGTTCGGCGCGCTCGGTTGTGCGAATGCCACCGCCGACCTGCACCGGGATCCCGGCCTTCAGGATGATTTCGGCGATCAGGTCATCATTGCCCTGCCCGCCTTTGATCGCATCGAAATCGGTCACCCCCATGCCGCTGGCCCCTGCGGCGGCAAAGCCTCTGGCGGTTTCAACCGGATCCACATGCCACAGCATCGGGTCATCCAGGTTGCCCTTGACCAGCGAGACACAGCGTCCCTCCAGCAATTCGATGATAGGAATAATTTGCATGTTTGCTCCTCCCTGCAATTGCTGTGGACAAGTCTAGCAGAGAATTTCCCGTTGCGGAAAAAACCCTACCCGATCTGCAAGATCCATTTGCGGCAGGGTGTGACGCCAATCAGCGTCGTGCAAAATGCAGGGCAATCTGCCGGGCCTGGCGCTGAAACAGGGTCGCGCGTTTGGGCCGGCCCTGACAGCGTTCTTCGGCCTGCAGAACCCGCATGGCCAGCCCCATCGCCAGAAGGCCAAACACCACGCCCCCCAGCGCCTGGCCAATCAGCGCGCCGGGCGCGCCATACAGCGTTGCCCCCAGCATGACAAAGGGGATCGTGCCCAGCGTGTGCCGCCCCCAGTTCAGCCAGGTGGAATAAAACGGCTTGCCCAGATTGTTGAACCCGGCATTGCCGACAAACAGCATCCCATTGAAGAAAAAGAACAGCGCCAGCGGGCCGCAGAACAGCAGGATCAGGTCTGCGGCGATGCCTGTGGCCTCGAACAGGGCGATGATCTGGTGACGCAGCAAAAACAGCACAGAGGTCATGACCAGCACGGCGATGGCGATAAAAATCAGCGAATCCCGCAGGGTCAGCCGCACCCGGTCATAGCGCCCAGCCCCGTAATTCTGCCCGATGATCGGCCCAACCGCGCCCGACAGCGCAAAGATCGCGCCAAAGGCCACCGGTGTCAGGCGCGCCACCACGGCCATGCCCGCCACCGCGTCTTCGCCAAATTCGGCCATGGCGCGGGTGACATAGCCCTGCCCCACAGGCGTCGCCAGCTGGGTCAGAATAGCCGGAAAGGACAGCGCCGCCACCGCAGGCAGATCGGCGGAAAACGCCGTCACGCGGGGCCGCGCCAACGCCGCGTGGACCCGGATCAGCGGCAGCAAGGTCACGATCGCGATGGCACCCCGAGATGCAGCCGAGGCCAACGCCGCCCCGGTCAGGTCCAGATTCAGACCAAAGATCAGGATCGGATCCAGCACCGCATTGACCAGCCCGCCAATCAGCGTCGCATTCATCGCCCGGCGTGCATCGCCATGAGCGCGCAGCACCGCGCCCCCCGCCATGCCGATCAGCAGCAAAGGCAGGGTTGGCACGATAATCGCCAGATAGCTGACCGCCAGATCCGCTGTGTTGCCGCTGGCCCCGACCAGCCGCACCAGCGGGTCCAGATTAAACCAGACAACCGCAGCAAACAGGCAGGCAAAGATGCCCCCGGCCACCAGCGCATTGGTCGCCTTGTGCCGCGCCTCGTCTTCCTCCCCGGCCCCCAGCGCCCGCGCCACCAGCGCACCTGCGGCAATCGCCACGCCAATATTAAAGGAGGTGGTGAAAAACAGGATCGCCCCGGCATAGCCCACCGCCGCGGCCAATTCATCCCGCCCCAGCATGGAGATAAAGATCATGTCGACCAGATCGACCAGAAAGATCGCCATCAGCCCAAAAGACGCGGTCAGCGTCATCACTGTCACATGGCGCAGCGGGCTGCCGGTCATAAATTTCGCCTGTTCCATGCCGCTCTCCTGTCGGGCCTGTCGGGGTTTCCCCCAGACTATCCGCAACCGCGCACCGAACAAGCATGGATTGCCGCCGCTGGCGCACAGGGCCCCGCGACAGGCGCACATATCCTTACACCACACATCCTGCCGCCCGGACCACAGCACAAAAAAAGACGGCACCGCGCGGGCACCGTCTTCTTTGTCTTACGACAGATGTCTTTCGGCTCAGTCCCGGCGCATCGCGCACCGGCTGTCCGATCTCAGGCTTAGGAAGCTTCCGAGATGAACTTGACCGCGTCACCGAAGGTCTGGATGGTTTCGGCAGCGTCGTCCGGGATCTCGATGCCGAACTCTTCTTCGAATGCCATGACCAGCTCGACAGTGTCGAGGCTGTCTGCGCCCAGGTCGTCGATGAAGGAAGCGGTCTCGGTGACCTTGTCTTCTTCAACGCTCAGGTGCTCGACCACAATCTTCTTCACGCGATCTGCGATGTCGCTCATGTCTCTTCCTCACAATTTCGGACCCTGCGGCCCAGTTTGCACATGGCCCGGCTGCAACCACATCCGGGATGGCGAGTTTTGCCCTTGCGGGCGGTGATTTCCGGGGGTCTCCCGGTGCGCGGGCCGATGAAGCGGCAAGCGCCCGTGACCACGATCTGCCGGGGCCTATAGCACAGGCAGAGGCGTAGGCAAATGCTTTGTGCGCCGGATGCGCGGGCGGGCCGCAGACCGGCCTGCACCTCTGGCGCATCAGGGCTTATAGCATGGCCATGCCGCCATTCACATGCAGCGTGGTGCCGGTGACATAACCGGCCTCGGGGCTGGCCAGATACAGGGTCGCGGCGGCAATTTCTTCGGCGCTGCCCATGCGGCCAGACGGGATCTGCGTCAGGATCGCGCCTTTCTGGTCGTCATTCAGCTTGTCCGTCATGGCGGTTTCGATGAAACCGGGCGCGATGGCGTTCACGGTGATGTTGCGGCTGGCGACCTCATAGGCCAGCGATTTGGACATGCCGACCAGACCGGCCTTGGCCGCGGCATAGTTGCCCTGACCGGGATTGCCGGTGGCGCCCACGACCGAGGAAATGTTGATAATCCGGCCCCAGCGGGATTTCATCATGCCGCGCAGCACGCCTTTGGACAGGCGGAAAGTCGAAGTCAGGTTGACCTCAAGCACCGTGGCCCATTCCTCTTCGGACATGCGCATAAAGATGTTGTCGCGGGTGATCCCGGCATTGTTGACCAGGATGTCCAGGCTGCCCATGGCTTCGATCGCCTGTTTGGGCAGGGCGTTGACCGCATCTGCATCCGATAGGTTGCAGGGCAGAACATGGGCGCGCTCGCCCAGCTCGGCGGCCAGCGCCTCCAGCGGTTCAACACGGGTGCCGGACAGCCCCACGGTTGCACCCGCGCCATGCAGCGCCTTGGCGATGGCCCCGCCAATTCCCCCAGACGCCCCAGTGATCAGCGCCGCTTTGCCTGTCAGATCGAACATTTCGTCCTGTCCCTTCGTTTATTGTATCACCGGTTCGGTCAGGATGCCGAACCTCTGAATTTCCGCGCGGGTCAGCGCGTGTGTGTCCTCGACCGGAGCGGCCTCGATGGTGAACCAGTAAAATTCCCCGTCCCCGAGCATACGCTCCATATAGTCAACGTACACGCTGTGGATCGGATCGTCCTCGGGAAAATCCGTGGCAGAGAGATCGCCCTCGCCCCAGCTGTGCACACCCATGATTGCGCCGTCTTCCATGCTGCGGCGCACGCCGGACAGGAACAGATCGGTGCCGCCGGAATGGACCTCGCTGTCTGCGGTCAGATGCGTGTCCAGCCCCAGATCGCGCACCCGGTGCCCCAGCGCCAGATTGGTGTCATCATCCACCGAGCCCGGCACCTCAAGCAACACCAACCGCTGCACCTGCGGCGCGTCGGCAATGACCGCGTTGAAACTGTTCAGGCTGCGGCTGTTGATCACGCCCTCGACCAACAGGTCAGAGCCATCCACCGTGAATTCGGTGGTCTCGATCCAGTTCAGATAGGCCGATTCCAGCGCATTACAGCCGGACAGCCCCACAAAGCAGAGCCCCGCCAGCAGCGCGTTCCCTGTCGCTGCCGGCGCTGTGCCCAAGGCCTTGTGAAAGCGAAAGCTCACGCCTGGGCGTCCAGAATTTTCGCCAGATCAGCCGATGTTCCGATATTCTTGACCACCGCCGGTTTGTGGATCCGGCGCACCATACCGGACAGGGCCTTGCCCGCGCCGATTTCCCAGAACTCCTCAACGCCGCGCGCGACCATGAACTCCACCGATTCCCGCCAGCGGACCGACCCACAGACCTGATCGACCAGCAGCGACCGGATGGTACCGACCTCGTTCACTGCTTCGGCCACCACATTGGCGACCAAAGGCACTTTGGGCGTTTCAATATCCACCTCGGCCAGCGCGCGGGCCATGGCCTCGGCAGCGGGCTGCATCAGGGCGCAGTGGAACGGGGCGCTGACCGGCAGCAGCAGAGCGCGTTTGGCACCCGCCTCTTTGGCCAGATCGACGGCGCGTTCCACCGCGGCTTTTTCACCCGAAATCACGACCTGCGCCGGGTCATTGTCATTGGCTGCCTGACAGACCCCGCCCTGCGCCGCATCGGCGGCCACCTGACGCACTTGATCCAGGTTCAGGCCCAGGATCGCGGCCATAGCCCCCTGCCCTACGGGCACGGCGGCCTGCATGGCTTCGCCGCGCGCGCGCAGTAGACGGGCCGCATCGCCCACATTCAAAGCACCCGCCGCGGTCAGCGCAGAATATTCGCCCAGGCTGTGTCCGGCCACATAGGCGGCGGCGTCGATGCTGATGCCTTCGGCCTCAAGCGCGCGCATGGCCGCCAGCGAGGTCGCCATCAACGCAGGCTGGGCATTGGCGGTCAGAGTCAGGGTTTCGATATCCCCGTCCCAGATCAGCCCCGACAGGTTTTCTCCAAGCGCGCTGTCCACCTCGTCAAACACGGCTTTGGCCGCCGGGTAGGCTTCGGCCAGATCGCGGCCCATTCCAATGGTCTGTGCCCCCTGTCCGGGGAAAATGAATGCGCGGCTCATGTCCGGCCTCCTCGTCTGACTCTGCGTGATGCGCTGGGCGCTGTTCCTTCAGCCATTACAGGCGCGCCGGGGCAGTTTCAATCCATCTGGGCCGATCCGGGCGGGATGCACGGAGGATGTGCACAAACACAGCTTGTGTGCCGCAGCAAAGCAGGTAGCACTGAAGACACCGCTTTTCAGCCGTTTCATTCAGGAGACACGCCATGCCACAGCACCGCAGCTGGCAAAACACAAATGACCGCTATGGCGCCCTGTCAAAGGCGCTGCACTGGATCACCGCCTTGGGCATCATTGCCATGATCCCGCTGGGCAAGATCGCCAATGAAGCGGCCTATGACACAGCCGAGGCGCTGGCGCAGAAGGCCTGGTTGTTCCAGATCCACAAGACCCTGGGCGTGGCGCTGTTCTTTCTGGCGCTGATCCGCATTGGCTGGATGCTGAGCCAGCACAAGCCCGCGCCGCTGCATCCCGAACGCCGGCTGGAGACCTTTCTGGCCGAGCTGGTACATTGGCTGTTGTATGGTGCGCTGGCGCTGGTGCCGCTGTCGGGCTGGATCCATCACGCGGCCTCTGCCGGGTTTGCGCCGATCCTCTGGCCTTTTGGGCAGGGGCTGCCCTTTGTGCCGGTGGATCTGACCGTGTCCGAGGCATTTGGCGCGCTGCACGGACTGTCAGTCAAACTGCTGGTCGGGTCGCTGGTGCTGCATATCGCAGGGGCGGTGAAACATGCGGTGATCGACAAGGACGACACGCTGGCGCGCATGGTGCCGGGCAAAACCGTCACGCCGCTGGCAGAGGCACCGCATCCCGACAGCCGTCTGGCGCTGGTGGCGACCGCGTTGATCTGGGTTGCTGCGGGCGGTCTGTCCTTTGCGCTGGAAAACAGGCATGGGCCGGATGCGGGTGCTGCTGCCCCTGCGGTGGAGACTGTCGAACCCGTTGCGGTGACTGTGGCCCCCGACGCGCAGGCCGAGCTGTGGCAAGTACAAGAGGGCACTCTGACTCTCAGCATCCGCCAGTTTGGTCAGGCGGTTGGTGGTGCCTTCGCGGATTGGCAGGCGCAGATCGCCTTTGACCCAGAGGTAAGCGAGGGCGTGATGGGCCATGTGGCGGTGGACATTGCCATTGGCTCGCTGACGCTGGGCACGGTGACAGATCAGGCGCTTGGCGCGGATTACTTTGACGCGGCCAACCACCCTGGCGCGCGGTTCAGCGGCGATATTTTTGCGGTGGCAGACGGGTTTGAGGCGCGCGGTACGCTGGATCTGCGCGGGGTCACCCTGCCCCTGACCCTGCCCTTTGCGTTGGAGATTTCTGAAGGGGTCGGCACCGCGTCAGGCAAGGTTGTTCTGGACCGTCGTGGCTTTGGCATCGGGGATAGCATGACCGATGAAGGGCAGCTGGGATTTGAGGTCGAGGTCGGGTTTGACCTGATCGCCCGTCAGCCCTGATTTACTGAGACTGTTTCGCCCCGGCTGCGCCGGGACGATCCGCGCGCGGGCTCTGCCGAGCCCGCGCACTTTTGTTTGTGGCGCTGTTTTGCAACCGATCGGACCGGGCGAGTGCGGATCTGTTGCAGGGAGTATTTGTACCAAGAAGAAGACAGGGGGAAGCAGACTGGGGAATGGTGCCCACGCCTGTCTGTGGTGCTGGGTGAGCGGCTGTGACTGGGGTATTTTGGAAGCAGAGAAGCGCAGAGCTGCGCCCTGATTTGACAGGGACGGCGCGGGTTTGATTTTTTAACCCGCATCTGCTGCGACAACAGAAAAACCGCGCGCTTCGGGTGAGGCGCGCGGTTCAGGTCTTGGGATCGGTGGCGGGCTTATTCGGCCTGCATGGCCTCGATCGAGATTTTCACGTCCAGTTCGTCGGACACGAAGGGCGCGAAGTTGCCCAGGCCGAAATCCGAGCGCATCAACGTGGTGGTGGCATCAAAGCCAGCCCAGGGTTTTTTCGCCATCGGGTGTTCCATTTCCTGGTTCAGGCGCGCGTCCAGCACCACGGATTTGGTCATGCCATTGATGGTCAGATCGCCGGTGATGTTGGCGGTATTGTCGCCGGTCACTTCGATCCCGGTGGAGGTGAAGGTGATCATGTCGCCCTCAGCCGCACCAAAGAAATCATCCGCCATAAAGTGGTTGAAGCGGGCCTCCCAGCCGGTGAACAGGCTCATCACCGGAATTTCCACGCTGACCGAGGAATTTTCAGGGGCGTCTTTGTCCCAGGCGATGGTGCCCTCAAACCCCGAGAACATGTTCCAGGTGGTCGAATAGCCCAGGTGGTTGTAGCCGAACAGGATCTGGCTGTGGCTGGCATCCAGCGCGTAATTGGTCGTGTCTGCCGCAACCATGGCCGGGGCGGTGAACGTGGTCGCCGCCAACGCAGCCGCAAGGATCATCTGTTTCATCGTGTCATTCCGTGCATAGAAAACATATGCGGGAATGATGCCGTTCCTGGACGCGCATCGCAACAGCGCGCGCGCCCACAAATTCTGTGTGTATTTGAACAGAACTTATTGTTCTGGTTCAAATTTGCACGATTGGGGCCGGGGATGCCTGTCAGGGCCGCCCCTGCCCTGTTCAGGTTGGATCCTGCGGCGATGGGCGGCAAAAGCCGCGCGCCATCATCAGGCAGGACAGCCCGCCCATACCCATGAAACAGGACAGGCCCAGTTTGATCAGCGACGTGGCGGGCATCACATCGGATCTCGTCGTGATCCAGATCCCAAGGGCCGCAACGCACAGCGCCACTCCCATAAATTGCAGCGCACCATGCAGCAGCAGCGTGGCCACAGGGACTTCGCTGATACGAGGGGTTTCCAGATCGGTGGTCAGAGTGGTCATGGCGGCCTCCTGCGCGCTGGGTCTTTGCCGAGTTTCTCTCGGTCGGTTAAGTTCTCTTAACCTTGGTTAACGCTAAGGTTGCGCCGGATCGGGGCACAATTGGGGCGGCAATCGGGAAATGCCAAGACCGCGCCCTGCAAGGCCAGATTGCCGCGCCGCCGGGGCCTGTGCCCCCTTGCCCTTGGGCGCTGCGCGGTATAACAGGGCGCAGCTTTCGCAGACTTGAATGAACCGCGCAGTCTCTCGTGGGCCGGAGCGAAAGTGACCGCCGGCTCTTTGAAATGCGCCTTGATAGAAATGGAGCTCACATGCCGCTTTACGAGCATGTCTTTATCTCGCGTCAGGACCTGTCCAACGCGCAGGCCGAAGGTCTCGTCGAACATTTCAGCACCGTTCTCGCGGATAATGGCGGCAAAGTCGTCAATTCCGAGTACTGGGGCGTGAAAACCATGGCCTACAAAATCAACAAGAACCGCAAGGGCCACTATGCCTTCCTGCGCACCGACGCACCGTCGACGGCCGTTCAGGAAATGGAGCGCCTGATGCGTCTGCATGATGACGTGATGCGCGTTCTGACCATCAAGGTCGACGAGCACGCCGAAGGCCCCTCGATCCAGATGCAGAAGCGCGAAGAACGTGGCGATCGCCGCGAGCGCCGCAACTGAACCTGAAGAAGAGGAGATAACCCATGGCTGCAAAACCGTTTTTCCGCCGCCGCAAGGTCTGCCCCTTCTCGGGCGACAATGCACCTAAGATCGACTACAAGGACACCAAGCTCCTGCAACGCTACATCTCTGAGCGTGGCAAGATCGTCCCCAGCCGTATCACCGCCGTTTCGGCCAAGAAGCAGCGTGAACTGGCCCGTGCTATCAAGCGCGCCCGCTTCCTCGCCCTGCTGCCCTACGCCGTGAAGTAAGGAGAGAGGCACATGCAAGTCATTCTTCTGGAACGTGTGGCCAAGCTTGGCCAGATGGGCGAAATCGTCGACGTCAAGCCGGGCTATGCCCGCAACTTCCTGCTGCTGCAGGGCAAGGCTCTGACCGCGTCGAAAGAAAACATCGCCCAGTTCGAAGCGCAGAAAGCCCAGCTGGAAGCGCGCAACCTGGAAACCAAGAAAGAAGCCGAATCCCTGGCCGAAAAGCTGGATGGCCAGCAGTTCGTCGTGATTCGTCAGGCTTCCGACGCTGGTGCGCTGTATGGCTCCGTCACCCCGCGTGACGCGGCTGATGTAGCCACCGCCGATGGTTTCTCGGTCGACAAGAAACAGGTGGTCATCACCACCCCGATCAAAGAGCTGGGTCTGCACGACGTTCAGGTGGTTCTGCACCCCGAAGTCGCCGCAACCATCCAGCTGAACGTGGCCCGCTCGGAAGAAGAAGCCGAGCTGCAGGCCTCCGGCAAGTCCATTCAGGAACTGGCCGCCGAGGAAGAAGCACAGGCCGAGTTCGAGATCCAGGAACTGTTCGACGACATCGGCGCTGCTGCTGATGACGACGATGATGCAGGTCTGGTCGAAACCCCTGAGAACCAGGGCGACGACGCCTGATCTTTCCAAGATCGCTGTAAAATCGAAACCGCCGCGCCTTTGGGTCGCGGCGGTTTTTCTTTGTCTGGACGTCAGAGAGGCCATCAAAACATGCCTTTATGCATGAATTATATACGCATTCAGCAAATTCACCCTGAATTTCGTATGATCTATACCCTTTTGCAGACGCCCGGCGCCGCCGGGACATTGCCAAAAGGACAAGATATGAAACTCGCATTTGACCCGATGATGACCAAAGCCGGCCTGCTGGGCGCGCTGATCCTGATCGCGGCCTGCACAAAGCCGATCGACCGCGCCTATGCCACCGATGGCGCGCAATCGCCGCAATTCAGCGCCGATCTCGCCAGCTGCAAATCGCTGGCCCGACAGCAGCGCGCCCGCCATGGCGAAGCTGCCGTGGTCGGGGCCGCAGGGGGCGCTTTGGCCGGGGCGCTGGATAACGAGGATGACGCGCGCGACGGCGCACTGGCCGGTGCAGCGATTGGAGCCGTGATTGGCGCGGCTTCTGCGGAATCCGACATGAATGATGCGCGCCGCCAGATGGTGATCAACTGCATGATCGGTCGCGGTCATCAGGTGATCGGCTGACACAGGCGGGCGCGCAAAAATGGCCCGCCATTTTTGACCGGACATTTTGACCCGGCCACAAAAAAAGGGCCCCGAAACGGGGCCCTTTCGTTCCGCAAAAGATCTGCGGATTATTCTTCTTCCAGCGCCTCAACGGCTTTCTGCAGATCGTCCTTGCTGACCTCTTTGTCGGTCACATTGGCCTGATCCGCGATGTGGTCGATGACCTTGTCTTCGAACAGCGGCGCGCGCAGCTGCTGCTGCATCTGGGCGTTCTGGCGCACAAAGTCAAAGAAGGCGCGTTCCTGGCCCGGATACTGACGTGCCTGGTTCATGATCGCCTGGGTCATTTCGGCGTCGGTCACTTCGACCTCGGCTTTCTGGCCCATCTCTGCCAGCAGCAGGCCCAGACGCACGCGGCGCTCGGCCAGCTTGTTGTGCTCTTCGGTGGGCTCGATCTCGGGGTGGTCGTGGCCTTCCACCTCGGGGTTTTCCTCGTGCCACAGCTGGTGTGCGATCTGCTTGGCCTCGGCATCAACCAGCGAGGGCGGCAGGTCGAACGACACCAGGCCGTCCAGCTCGTCCAGGATGGCGCGCTTCATCACGGCGCGGGCAGCGCCCACATATTCCGCCTCAAGGCGTTCACCGATCTGGGTTTTCAGCGCGGCGAGATCTTCGGCACCGAATTTGGTGGCCAGCTCGTCGTTGATTTCCGCGGCAACCGGCTCTTTGACGGCTTTGACGGTCACGTCGAACACCGCGTCTTTGCCGGCCAGGTTTTCTGCGCCGTATTCCTCGGGGAACTTGACCTCAACGGCCTTTTCTTCCTCGACCTTCACGCCAACCAGCTGGTCTTCAAAGCCGGGGATGAAGGAGCCGGAGCCCAGCACCAGCGGATAATCTTCGGCGGTGCCGCCTTCAAAGGCTTCGCCGTCGACCTTGCCGACAAAGTCGATCACGACCTGGTCGCCATCTTTGGCTTTGGTGCCTTTGCGGCGGTCTTTGAAATCCTGCGCGGTTTCGGCCAGGTTGGCCAGCGCCTCGTCCACGGATTCGTCGTCGGCCTTGGCCACCAGACGCTCTACCGCGATGCCGGACAGGTCGACTTCGGGGATTTCGGGCAGGGCTTCGTAGGACATTTCGACATTGATGTCGTCGCCTTCTTTCCAGTCCTCATTGGTCATTTTGACCTCGGGCTGCATGGCGGGGCGGTCGCCGCTGTCTTCGAAATGCTTGTTCATGGCACCGTCGATGGCTTCTTGCATCGATTCACCCAGCAGGCGTTCGCCGAACTGCTTTTTCAGCAGGGCCATGGGCACTTTGCCCTTGCGAAAGCCCTTCATCTCGATCTCGGGCTGGGCTTCGACCAGCTTTTCATTGACCTTTGCGTCCAGCTCTGCGGCCGTCACGGTGATCGCGTAGCCGCGCTTCAGACCTTCGTTCAGCGTCTCGGTGACCTGCATCCCATTCCTCATGTCTTACATGCCGGCCGAAGCACGGCGGAGTCCAATTTGCGGTCTTCTATGCGCAGACACCCTATGGTGCAAGGCGGATTCGCCTCATCCGCCCTGTTGTGCGCCGTTATTGCGCCCTGTCGTGGTCCAAAGCCCCTGCCCCGGCCAAGCCGCCCGCCTGAAACCGCAGTGCGCCGGGTCACGCCGCGCGGATGGCGTCGAAAATTTCCTGCACCGGGGCCAGCACGCTTGAGCGCGCGGCCCAGCCGCTGCCCCGATCGCAAAGCCGCCGGACACAGCGTTTGGACACCCCAACCCGATCGTATTTCAGGCAGGTTTCATAGCGGCCCCAGCCTTTCATTTCGGCATAGGTGTTAAAGATCAGAGACAGCCGGTGCAGGCATTGCAGCACGGCAGAGGTGGCGATGTATTCCTCACGCGCACAGGGGGACAGATGCGGCAGGTCGCGCGCGGCCGCCTGCGACAGCATCTGCGCCAGCACCTCAAAGGGCAGGTCGACATATTCGTCGCAGAGCAGCGTGACCACGTCATCCACTGCGCTGCCCCGGTCAATCCGGTCCCAATCCAGCCACACGATCCGGCCATCTGGCTGCCGGATGGCATTGGCGGCGCGCGCATCCCCTTTGATCGGGCGGTCCTGCCGCTGGTTCAGAATGTCCAGGATCTGGTCGATCTTTATCTCCGGTGGGGTCAGCCCGAAATAGCGCGCCGCAGATCCCGGCAGTTTGGCGCGCGAGACACGCGCCTTGTGATCCGCAACAAAGAGCGGCGACAGATCGTCCGTATCCAGCGCGGCACTGACCCGTAACAGCGAGTCCGCGGCCTCTTGCACGCGGGCCTGGCGCTCGGCCCTGTCTGTGACCTCGTGCAGATGCAGGGTCAGGCGCTCTCCGCCCACATCCTGTTGCAGGAAAAAACTATCCTCGACGCCGATCAGCTGGGGCGCAGGCACATTGGCCCGGCCCAGCGCCCAGAGGATCTGTAATTCGCGGGTCGCCCGTGCCTTTTGTTTGCGGCGCGTGGCATACAGAATCCGATCATCCTCGAGGATCACCCGGATGGTGCTGCGGCTTTTGCCGGCCGGAAACTGCACATCCCGGACGCTGGCCCCGCTCAGCCCGCGCACTTTTTCATAAAACAGCGGATCATCGAATATGTCGCCCATGCGCCCTTTCCCGCTTTTGAACAGCCGCCTGGCCTGATCCCCCGGCCTGCTTCCCTGTGTCATGCGGGGCTTTGTGCCAAAAAACAACCATATATCAAAAGACAACCGCCCCCCTTTTTCAAGGGAGGCGGTTCTGTTCACGCAATCAGGGGATCAGCCCATCAGGTCAGGATTGTCCTCTTCGAGGTTTTCCAGAGCCTCACGCGCCTGTTCGTCGGCGGCGGCCTCTTCGATGGCTGCATCGCGCATCAGATCTTCATAGATGCCAGTGCTATCGGGCATACCGCCACCATCGGGGGTTTCCAGCTGGATCTCCTCGCCCGGCATGACACCCGCATCCATATCGGTCACGATCTGACCGATGCCGACGCGGATATAATCCGAGACACCTTCGGAATTGACGTTGCTGTCGGTGGTTTCATCCCCAACCCCATGCGGATCATATTGTTCCACAAACGGGCCGTTTTCGATGCTCTGCTCAAAGGCAACCCGATACAGACCAGCATCCACACCGGTAAAGCTGTAGGCGCCGGTGTCATCGGTCTGAGTGACCTGCGACACAAAGCCGTCTTCGTTCAGAAGGACAACTTCCATGCCGCCCAGCCCCGCTTCGGCATCATCCACCGCATTGTCGTTTTCATCGACAAAATAGCGGCCGCTGATTTCCGCGGTTCCGGCATCCTGAACACCCGCATCCAGATCAATGATCTGCTGCCCCGCAGCCAGGCTAAAGATGTCAGAGGCCCCGGAAGCATCAACATCGCTGTCAATGTCGTCCGACACATTTCCATCCACATCCTGCGTCGCAAAGACACGACCCTCCAGCGAGTCCCCGTCAAACGAGACAAAGTAATCGCCCGGATCCAGGTTTTCAAAGATGTAGACACCTTCATCCGTGGTGGTGGTGGTCGCAACCAGCGTGCCATCCGCCTGATGCAGAGAGACCTCGACATCGGCAACACCGTCTTCGTAGCTGTCCAGGCTGTCGTCGTTGTCGTCACGGAACACACGCCCTTTGACCGACGCATCCGACTCTGCCGGTTCATTGACCAGGCTGGCATCCACATCCGACACGGTCTGCCCCGACACAACCGAAATCACATCGGTCAGGCCATCGGCATTGGCATCGGAATCCGTGGCTTCGTCGCCCTGATCCTGTTCGGCAAAGTCCTGGCCATCCACATCCGGGAACAGCACGCGGTAGTCCCCAGCCGGCACGTCAAAGCTATAGGCCCCGGTGTCATCCGTCACCGTGGACGCCACAACCGTGCCATCCGTATCCAGCAGAGTCACCGTCAGACCGGACAGCCCCGTATCCAGCGGCGCGGCGTTGTCGTCATCCACCGTGTTGACTTCGGTCTGGTCCAGATCGTCGTCATGGGTGACACGGCCCGAAATCACACCGTTGGGTGCGGGTTCCGGCTGCAGGCTGGCATCGACATTGTCGATTGTCTGCCCAGCGCCCAGCGTGATCACATCGGTCAGACCGTCGGCATTGGCGTCAGAATCCGTTTCCTCGGCCCCGACATTCTGATCGGCGTAATCCACACCCCCGACATCCGGGAAATGCACACGGTAATCGCCCGCAGGCACCTCAAAGCTGTAGGCGCCGGTGGCATCCGTCACCGTCGTGGCCACAACCGTGCCGTTCACGTCCAGCAGTTCAACCGGCTGGCGGCCAATGCCGTCGTCCAGATCCGCACGGTTGTCGTTCTGCACCGTGTTGACCTCGGTATCATCCAGATCGTCATCCAGCGTCAGACGACCGGAAATCACACCGTTGGGCGCGTCATAAATGCCCGCATCCACATCAGACACCGTCTGGCCGCCAATCACCTGCACGGTGTTGGACAGACCCTCTGCCGTCACATCGGAATCGACCGTATCGTCATCACCGACATCCTGCAGGGTAAAGACAGTGCCATCGGGTGCCGTGAACTGCACCTGATACTGCCCCTCAGGCACATCGTCGAAACGATAGCTGCCATCGGCCGCCGTGGTTGTGGTGACTGGCTGGCCCGACGCATCCAGAACCGGCGTGCCATCGGCATTCAGCAGCGCCACAGTGGCCCCTGGCTGACCGGCCTCACCCGCGCTGGGATTGTTGGCAAGATCCGCGACCTCTTGTGGGGACAGGGCTCTGTCTTCCACAACCAGACCAGCAACGGCACCATTCAGCGTGGTGTCCCAGGCCCAGGGGGAATCCCCCAGCAGGTTGGTGTCACGCTCGATCTCTTCAATCGGAGGTTGACCTGTGGCCGACCCGATTTCGACCCCATCCTTATACAGCGTGTAATCGCCGGATGCGGTGGCCGTCACGGTCCAATTCGCCCACTGATCCGGTTCAATCACGTCATTGACGCGGATGATCGTGTTGGGGGCGTTGTCGTGATACACTTCGAACCAGATGTCATCCGTACCCGCGAATTGCGACAGCAGGATGTTATCCGTGGCCGCCCCATTCGAGAAATCAAAGGCGCGCTGGAAATGCCCGTCCAAGGTATCGAACCGGGCCCAGACCGAAATGGTGACATCGCCGCCGATGGTGTTCGGCTCCAGCTCTGCGCCGGGGGCACGCCCACCATTAAATTCCAGCGCGGTCATACCGCCGGGCACACCTTCGTTATGCAGGTTGCCGGAATTGTTTTCGACCTGATCGGAGCCAATGAGTTCCACATCGTCAATGCCATCATGATCCGCATCGACAAACAGGCGGCCTTCGATGGCTCCCAGCAGCGGAGGTTCGACCTGCAGGCTGGCATCGACATTGTCGATCGTCTGACCCGCAGCCAGCGTGATCACATCGGTCAGACCATCGGCATTCGCATCCGAGTCAGCGCCCTCATCGCCCACATTCTGGTCGGCGTACTCCTGGCCCTCAACATCGGGGAAATGCACACGATAATCGCCCGCCGGCACGTCAAAGCTGTAAGTGCCAGTCGCATCGGTGGTGGTCGACGCCACAACCGCACCGCTGGTATCCAGCAATTCAACCGTCTGGCCAGCCAGACCGGCATCAAAGGCACCGGGATCGTTCTGAACCGTGTTCACCTCGGTATCATCCAGATCGTCATCCAGGGTCAGACGACCGGAGATCACACCGTTGGGTTCAGGCAAGGCCTGCAGACCCGCATCAATATTGGCCACATGTTCGCCATCCCCAACGGTGAAGGCTTCGGTGTAGACTTCAGCGACGCGCTGACCATTGCCATTCAGCCCATGGTCATGGATCGACACCGCATCGGAATCGTTGATGTCATCCCCGACATTCGCATCCGCAATCGTGTAATCATCAATCTGATCATCAACACGGAACAGAACGCGATATTCGCCCGGCGTGACATTCTGGAACTGATAATTCCCCTGAGCGTCCGTGCTGGTCCAGGCCACCAGCTGCCCGGTCTCGACATTCTGCAGCGCCACGGCGTTATTGGCAAAGCCCGGCTCACCCTCGTCACGATCGCTCAGATCCACGTCTTCGAACAGACGCCCTTCGACCGAACCAGGCTGCGGAGGTTCAACCTGCAGGCTGGCATCGACATTGTTGATCGTCTGACCCGAAGCCAGCGTGATCACATCGGTCAGACCATCGGCATTCGCATCCGAGTCAGCGCCCTCATCGCCCACATTCTGGTCGGCGTAATCCTGGCCCTCCACATCGGGGAAATGCACACGATAATCGCCCGCCGGCACGTCAAAGCTGTAATTGCCGGTCGCATCCGTGATGCTCGACGCCACAACCGTACCGCTGGTATCCAGCAGCTCAACCGTCTGGCCAGCCAGACCGGCATCAAAGGCACCGGGATCGTTCTGAACCGTGTTCACCTCGGTATCATCCAGATCGTCATCCAGGGTCAGACGACCGGAGATCACACCGTTGGGCAATGGCTCTGCCTGCAGGCTGGCATCCAGATCGCTGATCGTCTGGCCGGCTGCGATGGTGAAATGATGCGACCCCGCCGCCCCTTCACCGATCACATTGGCTGTCCAGCTGCCCGGCGCCGATTCAAAAAAGTCGCTATCCGTGGTTTCATCACCCACATTCGGATCCGCGAAATCAAACCCGTCCACACCTTCGACAAAGACAACATAGTTGCCCGGCGGCACTTCGAAACTGTAATTGCCGTTTTCATCGGTGTTGGTGGTTTCGACACGACCGCCACCCGAACGCCAGATCTCGACCCGCACGCCTTGCACGCCCGCATCCAGACCACCGCCATCGGTGTTCACCTCGGTGTTGTCCAGATCATCGTCCACGCTGACACGCCCGGACACAACGCCCGTGGTCGGCGGAGTCGGCACAACACCCGCGTCCAGATTCGCAATGGTCTGACCAGAGGCCAGATGCACCGGCCCGATGATGCCCTGCGCATTCGCATCGGAATCCACAAGATCCACAATCGGATTGTTGCCCCCGGCATCCTGGGTCGTGAAATCCCGGCCCGGCAAATCCTGGAAGCGGATGTTATATTGCCCCGCAGGCGCGTCGAACTGGTAATCCCCGGTTGCGTTTGTATAGGCCACCTGCACGACGTTGTTGTGCAGATCCAGCAATTCGACCCGCGCGCCGGAAATCCCTGTCTCGGCAGTGCCGCTGGCATTGGTTTCAAACCCGTCGCCATTGGTGTCGTTGAAATAGCGCCCGGTTATCCAACCGTTGCCATTTCCACCGCCGCCACCGCCAGAGCCACTGCCGGAACCGCTTGCGCTGCCAGAGCCGCTGCCACTTCCGCTGCCGGATCCATGTCCGCCGCCCGAACCGCTGCCACTGCCGCTACCCGAACCATGCCCGCCACCGGAACCGCTGCCACTGCCGCTACCGGAGCCATGCCCACCACCGGAACCGCTGCCGGATCCATAGCCTCCAGAGCCGCTACCGCTGCCAAAACCACTACCAGACCCGCTCCCGGAGCCGCTGCCAGAGCCAAACCCATGACCACCCTGCGATCCAGAGCCACTGCCGGAACCGCCACCAAAGCCGCCGGACCCACTGGCCGATCCGCTCCCCGACCCGGAGCCGCCGCCAAAGCCGCCAGAGCCGCTGCCCGAACCGGAACCAGAGCCCGAACCATGGCCGTGCCCCCCCGGAACCGGACGGAAACCGCCATGCCCCGAACCAGACCCACTGCCGCTTCCGAACCCGCTACCAGACCCCGAACCACTGCCCATGACGCACTCCTCATATTTGCAACGCTACCCACCCACATCACACCCCGTGATGAGCTGAGGATTTTCTATAGGGGAGAGCCCTCACTGGGCGCAAATAATGGGCAAAAATTTCATAAATTCCGCCCCTACCACGCGACAATCGAGTCAAAATAAAGAGAACTGTTTTCTATCTCTGAACGCGCTTCAAAACCCGGCCACATTTCCGCCGCAAAGGTCCGAATCACTTTCTGGCATCCGCATATCCCACGGATGCCACAGGCCAGACACCTCAGGACGCCTGCGCCCTAACCCACCAGAACACAAACGGAAAAAAGTGACGCAGGGGAATGTACGCCAAATCCAGCACCACAGATCGCCCAAACTGGCCCCTGCCCCAGAAAGATCTCAATACAGAAAATTTGCCCCTATATGGCGATAAATCCGAAGCAAAAAATCGCCACATATGGACCACAAGCGATGACCTCGCCCCACCCAAAAGCCTGCGATCACGCACAGGCCACGCTGCGCCAAGCCGTGTCGAGGCTGAAAGAGCTCTCGCGGCCTACATCGCAACAAAAGGCCGGGACGGTGCTGCCAATGAGCCGGGAAACGTAACCTGTGATGAGGTGTTCCGAATCTACGCCGAAGAATATGCGCCGACCGTCGCGGCCCCTGAGCGCATTGCATACGCTCTCGATGCCCTTCTACCCTTTTGGGGGAGCCTGAAAGTTTCTCACATCAAGGGCGAAACCTGCCGCCGCTACGGGAAGACGCGCAAAAAAGTCGCGAAGAGAGACCCAGAGACCGGCGAGCCAATAGAGTTCGCGCCAATATCCCACGGCACCATTCGCCGGGAGTTGGGTACACTACAGGCGGCCATAAATTATGCCCATAAAGAGGGGTATCTGACCAGCGCCCCGGTCGTGACGCTGCCTGAAAAGCCCGAAGGCCGAGAGAGATGGCTTACCCGTAGCGAAGCCGCGCGCCTACTATGGTCAGCATATCGAGGCCACAAGTCAAAACATATCTCACGGTTCATTTTGATCGCGCTTTACACCGGCACACGCAAAGATGCGATTCTTCGCATGGGGTTTGAGCGAAACACGGTCGGGGGGTGGTTCGACCTCGACGCCGGTCTGATGTACCGCAAAGGGGAGGCTGAGCGCGCCACCGCAAAGCGCCGAAAGCCTGCCAAGATCCCGCGCCCACTTCTTGCGCATCTGCGCCGCTGGAGGGCGTCAGGTTGTATGTGGGCTGTGGCAGTCGACTACAAAGGTGAAGCCTACGCTGTGTCCCGCTATGTCGGCATCAAGGCAAAACAGGTGCGCGACCGATTTGGCGATCTATCTGCCCTGCCGGATGTTGCCACTGCCCAAAACGAGGCGGCGCAGGATGTGCAAACCCGTCTTGAGGAACTCCGCCGCGAGGAAGAACACCGAAAGGCGGAAGAAGAAGCCCGTCATAAAGCAGAACAATCCCGCATCCGCACCCGTCAGGTTCAAGAGGCGGCGCAATTGCAGAAAGTCCAACAAAAGCGGGAGCATGAGGCGCAAACCGCAAGAAACGCCAAAATCCGCACCGGCTGGCGCGGCCTGATTGACCGGATCACCGGACAGAGACGCAAAACGCTCGAAGATAACGCCCGCGCTCAAGAACAAGCCCGCCAACGCGACGAACAAGAACGCCAAACCGCCGCCGCTCGCCAATCACAACAATTGGCGGCGACACAAACCCGCGCCAAAGCCGAACAGCAAAAACGCACAAACACCATCAAAGAACTACGAAACGACTTCAACGCCCTAGAAGCCTCCAAAGAAGCCGAACGCCAACGCGCCAAAGAAGCCTTCAAACGAGACCGCAAAAACCGCGCCACCCGCCCCAAACGCCGCTCCCGCGCACCTGATGGGCTAAATCTTGAACGGTGATTTTTTTCATTAAATTGCGATGCCGTCAGGTGGGGGCATACACGCCATCAACAAAGCCACCAAGAATAATCAGTTTATGGTCTTTCGCAGCATTTCGCTTAGATGCTTTGAGATATGCATTATTGATTTCCAGCGAGGGTCGTTGACAGTGGCTTCGGCCATGTCCCTGTTGCTATCAAAGACACCTACAGGAATGTTTGTCGCTGAAATATTTTTTGCCTTATCGTAAATGCAATCCACCAACTCTAGAATCTTGGGAATTTCGTCCACATAGACTTCAGAAATAGTTTCCCGAAGGCGATAGTCAGTAATAAGGATATTTAGTAGCTCGTCGGGGGACGCAAAATCTGGATTTTCCCCACTCCATTCTTGCACCTGATACTCTCTATTTGATATCTGATCCAGAAGTTCGCAAATGTTTTCTATCCTGTTGAACACAGTATATTGTCCCTCAAACTTAGTTGTTTGTCCAATACTTATATTGACCAAATGGAATGTGGGCTGCGGCTGACTTCCGAGAAGTTGGCATTCTATTGACATCATAGTACTGTCCATTGACAGAGTGCTTGACATAGGGTTGCCTTTGGGACGCATAGGTCGCACCGGGCTCACCCGACATCATGCGGACGGAAGTGTGCCCGTTGCCGTTCGGTGGGCTAAAAACAACACCATTTCCATTTCTTGCCGAGCTTGCGCTCCAGTTGTTTGGGATTTGGGCATTTACGCGCAGCGCTTCTGAGTTTGATATGTTGATATTTGACTGGTTGAATTTCTTTGTTGGCGAAGGTGAGGGAGAGCTCGCCCCAGCCCTTATTTCATCGGCACTGTTGGCAGACCTGTGCAGGGCAGGCTTCCCAGTAGATTGATGTGAGCCTTTGGCTCCATTCGGTGTGGATGGTTTTGGCAGCGTGCGCTGTGTATTTGGAGCATCACAAATCGGGCAGCGACGCGTTTCGCTAGCCACCGAGGAGGAAAGAAAAACTACACAGGCAATTGATCCTAATATGTACCGCATGTTATTCCTCACTTTATCGAGAGCAAGCGAATGCCCTGACCAACGAGCTGGCCTACGACGGCTCCAAACCCAACTTGCTGTGATATTGAAGCCCAATTTCCTTCTGCCTTTACGCCTGGTGGAAGAGTCGAAATGGCCCGGATTGTTTCTTCAAGAACTTCCACAATTATTGGTGCGGCTACGCGACTTACGTTCCTGAGAGCCAACTTTCGAACTACACTTTCCGCACTTTGGCGGCCCGGCATAAATATTGAACCTACAATCGCCGAGTATTGGGAGACACTTGGGCAGTATTGTCTGTAGGCGGCGGTGAGTTGCCGTACGGCAAATTCGCACTCAAGCCTGCGGCTAGCCGAGATATTTTGAACATCGAAGTTGGTGCACGCTAATATTGGCTTTGCATAGAAGGTTGCCTCATTGAGTGCAGACGAGAGCGCTGCGGCAGTGGGATGTTTACAAGAGCCGTCGCCTCTCAAGAAGAACGAACCGAATACCTGCCTGTGGAATACCATGTATCCCTCGACTTGGTAGACTAGACCCGTACGTTGTATTTCCATCGTGTATGGGGTTTCGTATCCAGATTGTTTGCCGTGCTCAATTGCGAGCATTATGAAGTCATCTCGGTCAAAGATTGGCTCTCCATTGAACGATATGATTGTGTCTCCTTTTACCGCAGGCACGGGAGAGCCAAACGGCGTCCTTGCGGCCTGTTGATGGGTTACCAAGACACCTCTCTCAAACGGCCCGTTGGAGTCAGTGGTCTCAAGGCCGGAGGCGGTAGGAATTAAGCCATGCTTTCCCGCGGTATGGGTCCATGCTCGCAGCGAGATTTCGAGGGATCTTTCTAGTGCATTGGCCCAAGAAAGCAGTGTCACCGTTTCTTGGTCTTCACAAGTTGGCCGTATTATGTCACAAATGCTATGGTCCTCGACGAACAAGTAGTGCTGTTTTGCTCCGCTCGGAATATATCCCATTTGCACAGACTGGCTGGTCGAACCACAACTGGAGAGCCAAGCCTTTCGAGTCAGTTTTCCTGTAGAGGTCTCCAGGCAATAGGTTACGCCGCTGCCACCGGTTTGAAATGTAGGTAGGCCCTCCCAGGCTTCCGAAAAGAAAGGGTACATCATCAGGCGGGAGATCGCCTGAGATGGTAAGGCCGCCACAAGATACAGTGCGCCCTCGTCTCCAATATTGACGTTGTGGTCTACACATCCGCCAGCTGGTAAGTATGTTGAGCTGACTGCTTCGGTAGCAACGTCAACAACGGTCAAAACTGATCCGTAAGGCAAGGCAGAACAGCTAGAAATTTTTATATTGGTTTCGGTCGTTTTTGCAACTGCAGCATTCGTGTTTTCCGTGAAATTTAAGCAAACAACTATTAGGATAAACGCTGATTTAAGGCAAAACTTCCACATTTGTTGCCCCCCTCCTTGGATTTGGGGTGACGAAAACGCCACCCCGAAAGACTAGTGAAAAGGAGTTCAAAAACCGCCGGTGGAAAGGCGCATTTTTGCGACGGTCATCGAAGCTGGCACGGCGATTGCCATGGCTGCGCTAGCTTCTCCGGCAAGTAAGCCGAACCCCATGATCGCCCCTCCCACGACGAGGACCGTGGAGATGAAGTTGGCCACGGCAAACTTGAACACACTTACCAAGAACTGCAAAACTACGCCCGCCAGCCAAACAAGAATGACAAACACTACAACAGCGCCAATTATTTCAACAGGTTCCATATTGTTAGCTCCCAGCTTGATTGATTTACTGTGTTGATCATGGAGTAATTTTATTGCTGATCAATGACAATAAACGAAGTAAGATTAGTCTACGGTAGGGGCTGGACAGAAGATCTGAGCTTCAACTAGGTTGAGAGTGCCGAAATTCTTACTGGTACCTATTTTGACCTAATTTTACGTATGGGGCAGGGACATGACAGTTTCAAAGAAATTTTCCGGGCATTCCAGGAAGCCCGGAGAATCAGAGGTGTTGCTATTTTTAAGTCTTCTCAGCTATCTAAAAAACAAATTCGGGATCACATATAAGTCTTATGAGGATGGCCCAAGTGGTCCAGTGACTCCGAAGACGATATCTAATGCAGTTGCTACAAAATCGATCTCTGAGAAACCTTATCAAGCCTTGAGCGTGAAGATGCATAGAAAGCTTGTGCGAGAAAATGGGAAGCGTTTGAACGAGATTGATGAATACATGCGGCCTTTGTTTTCCAAGATGTTCCCAGATTTATCTGAATCATTTGTAACTTCAGCCAGCGATCAAGACACTGACCCAAAAATCCTGAGCCTCCTACTAGAATATGCTGCGAAGGATAGCAGCACAATGAAGTTACTTGCGGAGAAGTTTAGTGATGGAGGCTTTGTCTATCGCTATGCACGGAACGAGAAGAAAGGCCACAGCTCCAATCCGAGGCTGGCAAAAGGTGGTTTGCAGATTTACGAAGCGGGCTCCGACCGCTATTTCAACTTTGACATTAGGTACTTTGTCGATTCTGAATCTGACATGAACGATCCGTACGAGAGCGTGATTAGCGGAAAAGTAATTCTAATGAAATCCTTCTTTGTATTCTTCGGGGTCGAAGATGAAAAGCACAACCCTTTCTTCATGGTGATGAAGGCAGAGCTTCAAGGGACAAGGTTCAAAGGGCTGATTCTTCGTAAGCATCCGACAAAAAGCTATTTCGCGTCACGTGTAATGATTTCAACCGATATTGAAACTGCCGAGGAGAAGACCGGTAAGTTCAGAGCTTCTGATCTTCCTGAGGTAAACGACCGACAGCTTGCACTTATCAAAAATATCGTGGCCAATGGAGGAGAGAGCATACTGATGCTTTAAAGCCTGGCACGTCGCGATCGATGGGTGCAGGGAGAGCGAAGTCTCCCGCGAGTGTTTGACCGACGATACGGTCTTCTGGCTCTGCAATGGGTTCAATGCCCTGGAAGTGCCAAGGCCGGAGGGATGCAACGGGAGCGCGCAGCTGGCTCCCTTGCCAAGATGCGGTGTACTACACCGCACATCTTGCGTGTTCTCTTTACTCCGTGAAATTTCCCCACTGGCTCTGTGTTACATTCTACGAAACGTATTACTCGGCTGGCGCTGAACGCAGCTGCTTCACTCAACCATCCGACCTCTAGACAAGGTAACAAACACCTCAAATCCGGTTCCGCTTGGGTAGCGTTTTGACCAACGCTTAATCGTGGTACTGTCAACGCGTTCAGTGAACTCATCCTGATCTTCCAGCATTGAGAAGGCTTCTTCATGGGTCAGTCCTAGAGCGACGGACACAAGCCCACCGGCAAGTTGGTTCAATCGGTCTAACGCCGCCTGCGAGGGAAACTCATCGTTGAATTTTCCGGTCAGTTTCAGCCTTTCAACCACGCCCTCACGACCCTCGATGTAGAACGTCGCTTTGTTGGGTAGCAGTTCATTGTCCAAATCGACGTAAGGCGCACCTGCCCACCACTCGTCGTCATATCCGCTGTCATGAAAGTCATCTGTTCTCAGGCCAAAATCTGCCAAAAATTCGCGCGCGACATATGGACTCCAACCATCCGACGGATCGACCGCGGGTGGAGCCTCGGCTTCACGTTCATGGGAGAGTATGACGTGAATAATCCTGTCAACGTCAGCCCTTTCTTTTGCAGGCAGCACATGAAACTGCCTTACTGCGCGTTTCAACAGCCAAGGCCGTGCACAGAAAACCAAGAAGAATCTACGTCGTGCGTATGCTTTGAGTTCATCAGATTGAAAGGTCTTTTGATCAATTCCGATCTTGGCTTTCTGAATATGCGAAGCGCAAAACCAAATATAGATCAGAGGAACTGCTCCGATAGAGAACAGGATAGGCAGGATCATGTTGCGCCCTGTACTCGCTGTGAAGAACTGTTCGGGCGCGTCAAAAATCTGACGAACAGACAGATAAATTACATAAATTACAAATGCGGCGATCAGGTATTCCAAGAAGATTTTTACGGATTTAGTCTTTTCTTCTGCCCCCGCAACAGCCGCAAGCAGACCAAGAAATGCTAGCGTTGGCACAAGAAAAAGCTCAGCGATCAGCGAGAACGAAAACGCTACAAAGACGAACTCGAAAGCGCCTGTAAGCCGAAAGTTGTCTTTTATGAGTTTCTTGAAGTAATGATCATCCTCGGCGGCATTGAGAGAGCGCCCAAGAAGCGCAAAACCGTTTAATACCGTCCAGATGATTGTTGCGAACACCTGCTCATCCGACCACAAACCGATTTGACCATATAGCCACGCCATCCCAGAAACCCAGAGCGCGAAGCTACCAAACAAGATTATGAGTCGCCAGTGCAACGCCGCTTTAAGCAAGTCGGGTATTATTTGTCGTGCGGACCCAATGCAAAGAACACCGAAAAATGAAACTAGCACCCAAACACCAGACGCGATTTCACGGTTGCTGAATGTGTCAGTTAACCAGGCCGCAATGCTCATTACTCTTTCCACAAAAATAATTCAAAAATACATAAATTTTCACCACGATGCCCCAACTAGGAAATTATCCCAACCTACCAGGCGCTCCTGTCGTTTGATCACCCCCCACGCTTCCAAGACGTGAAAGAAACCGAGCAAATTGTGGCGGCGTATATTAGCTTTTTCTTTCGGATTGGAAGCAAAAAGGCTGAAAAAGTCTGAGCTAGGCCTCATCTGCGATTTCTGGATTTTCCGGCTCCGAAACTCCACGCGTCTTAAGCAAGCGCGCCCAGTTATTTGTGGCCTTTCCTTGATACCGGAAATCCGCCGACAGATACTCCTTCAGATGATCCCGCAAAAGTTGCATTTTCAAGTCGGTGCGCAACTCATAAAGATCTCGATCTGAAAGATCAGTAAGCCCTTCTTGAGAAGTGTTAGATGCATCTGTGGCGACAATGCTAATCTTAGAGAGATTCAGTCTTTGCTGATTAATCCGCATGATTTCCGCGACAAATACACGCGCTAACTTATATGAGGCTGTTATAATGGCCGTAGCGATTACAACATACGGAATCCTCGTCACCAAAATAGACCAAATTTTTGCCGTATCGCCTTCATCCAACACCGTTGTCAAATTCGCAGCGTTAAAAACGAGTAAACCCGTGACTAAGACCATTAGGGCGATTGGTACAGCTGCTAACTTCCAATAGGTACGGATGTTTTGACCACCCTGAGAGACGAAAGCTCCAATCTCGGTGGGAAACATATTCACGTCGTCCTCAAGCGCACGCAGCTCCTGCTTGAGCTCAGCAACTTCCTTAGCCAAGCTTTCCCGTGCTGCTGTTCGTTCAGAAATAATGTCTTGAGCTTGACTTCGCCTCTCATCAAGAGAGGAAATAGTTTCTTCCCGCTTAGTTATATCTTCCAGTAAACCTTGCCGTTGTTCGGTTAACCTTCCTAAATTCGCATTTAGTTCCGCTACTTTCTGGTTGGCTTCGGAAATTTCATTATTTATCGCGTCACGGTCGAGTTCAGCCTGCGCTACTTCCTCATTCGCTGCGTCGGCGTTCTCGATTGCCTTGTTGGCTTCCGCGGAAACGTTTTCCTTATATCGATCCAACCGCGCTACCAAACGAATGAAACCTTCAAGCTCTTCAACTTGAAAACCAACCAGCTGCACACGTGTAATTTTTGTGTCGGTAAACCACTTTTTCGGCGGTCTAAAAGATACCTTCCGTACTAGCTGATTTATTGGCGCGCGATAGTTGCCATCACCCTTCTTTGCAAACTCCTGATTGACTTCGCCGCCCTGCGCCAGTGTCCACCGAAATTCAAATTCGTTGAAGGTACTATAGTTCTCTTCGTCGACAATTATCTCGTTGAGAAAAACAGGCTCTGTAAACTCGAAATCGAACCAACGATTAGATCCACTCATCGGAATCGTGGAACCTGAGTTTGCGAGCAATTTTGTTGTCTTTTTGCTCCTGCCATGAAGCAATGTAAACGGCAACTGCGACCTTACAGGCACTTCAGTTGCATGTATCTTCTCGGCTTCTTCTCGCGCTTTTGAAAGATCTGTTTGTTGAGGCAAAATCTCCACCACATATAGTTCTTTGATCGGATCTCACACCAATATATCGCAGGATGCGGGAATTTCAAAGAGATTTTCTACCGCTGATTGATGCCAGGCAATTCATGTCACCCGATAGTGAGACGCCATGGATTTATCGCCAAACCTCTCGGTTTCTGCCAAGACCGATCTCGCACTAGGCACCTATGCCTCTTGATCCTGCACCCAAGCTTCCAGGGTGCGCAATAACTCGGTGCGGATGGTGGCGTCGTGGATCGAAGTATAGGCGACCTCAAGGCGGTATAGTTCGTCTTCGGTGATATGGATGATGGTGTCAGGCATCGGTTTCTCCTTTCGGGTTAGATGGAATTGGATAGGTCAGACGCAGGCGATGAAAACTGCGTTGCAAGGTCAAACGGGACACGCCCAGAAGAGCCGCAACATAGCGGCAAGGCAGCCCCGTTTCGGCCATCCAGGTATAGGCGTCGCGCACCGTTGCAGTGTCGAGGTGCGAGGGGCGCCCGAGGCGTACGCCCCTGCGACGCGCAGCGGCCAGACCTTCTTTGGTGCGGCGACGGATGATTTTCCGCTCCAACTGCGCGGCAAGCGCGAGAATCCCGTAAACGAATGCCCCCTCATCTGTGCCCGTGTTCATCGGAAACGTGAGGATTTCGAAATGGATGCCACGCCGATCAAGTTGTTCGGCGGTCAAGATGGCATCGATGGCACTGCGAAACGCACGATCAATATCCACGACGACGAAGGTATCGCCCGGGCGCAGCTCTCGCAGCAACGCGTCAAAAACAGGGCGCTCCCTTGCGACTGCAGAAAGGTATTCGATCCCAAGCTGATCGCAGGTTTCTTCCAGCTGCATCACCTGTCGGTCAACGCGCTGTTTTTCGGTAGAGGTTCTGACATAGCCGATACGGCGGGGGCTGGTTGGCATGATGGTTGATCCAAAACCATCCTTTCCGACCATGTTTGAACCATAGGTTTCAGAGCAAATCGCCTCGCCTGAAACCCTTGCTGTGCTTGGAGACGTGTTTACCTCTCCACCACTTTTCCGTAAAGCCTGCCGTTGAACAAAAACCATGGAATATGAACAGCATAGAAGCATGGGCGCTGGCAATCGGGCTGATTGCGACTATGGCTAGTTTTCCACAGAAATCAGCAGCGGAGGGCTTTACCGGAACCGATTTCTTGCAGTGGGATCGCGTTGGCCAGGACAGCTACATCAACACGGCAGTCGTGATGGCGACGTTCGTTTCCACACGCACAAACCCCAAAACGGCGGAATGCTTGAATGGCTGGTATGCCGAGAGCGCTGAAATTTCGCAGTCCCGAAATGACAAAATTCGGAACCTCATTGCAAAGAACGCCTCATACCATCCAAGTGGCGTTATCCTGCTGGTGCTGGAAGAGGCTTGCGGTTCATTTGCTGCAACCGACTAAGTGCTGAGTCCCGTGGGGATGGAATGCAGCGAAATAACTTGCGGCGTTGGTATCGCATTTGGGTTTCTGGCAATTTCTAGCGCGCTGGCGTCAGGCACCAGACGTTCGATATCGTCCAAGGCATCTTCCAGATCGCCCTTGCTCATGGGTGGGTCATCGGTTTCGTAGCGATTGCGGATGTCGCCAATGACGTCATAGCGATAGGTGTGCCAATCGTTCCGTAGCGCTTCCAGACCGCGCTGACGATCACGGGCCGCGAAATACGCCTCGGCGCTTGGGGCATTGTCTGGCCAGATGATGCCCTCCGCAATTTCGTCCTCGACTTCGCTGCCATCGGCATAAACCACACGACCATCCGCGTAGCGGAATACGAGCCGGCCATCCGGGCCACGCGCTGCGCTGTCCTCGATGTCTTCGATGTGCCGCGCAGCCTCAGCGAGCCTTGCCTCAATCAACACGATGGTCGCATCCGCTTCTGTTTCCGCATCGCGCAAGCGATCGCCCAATTCGGTGTAGAGACGTGCATATTCCGGGTCGCGCATTAACTCTTCAAGTGTGCGACGCAACTGTTCTTCGCGGTCTTTCTTTCTCTTGGCGTCCGGGTGACGGCTGTCCCCCACCGGATAGAAGCGCGCATAGCGGCCTACATCCACACCTGCGGCTTCGCGTTGCTGATCGTCAAAATCGACCTGGCGTTTTGCTGTTGCGACCAGTTCAGCCTGCTCCTCTTCGGTGAAGTCACGCATGACATACCGCCTTCCGGCGGGATGACGCTACGCCCTCATCCCGCGTGAGCCTGATCTCAGGCTCACGATTCCACGGCCCCAATGACCCCGACCTCCTCACAACAAAAAGACAATGTAACCCTCTTAAATTCATAGATAATATTATACCGCAACTACCCGTTGCAGTGCAAATTTCGGGTTCAAGTGGGTTTTCGACTATTCTACTGGATCTCGTGTCCAGTTCTCACGCTGATGTCGGACGCGCAGGATGCGCGTTCCACCGTCATCTGTGGTATAGACAATCAGATGCGAGCCAATAGGGTGGATACGGACAGGCGGTGTGATTTCACGGCGCAACCGTGCCAGTTCCGGCGTTGTGCCGATCAGCATTAAAGTATGTTCGATTTTGTCCTGATACCGCTCAGCTTGCGCGACACCGAACTTCTGCACGCTGGTGACATAGATATCGATCAGATCGGCTTCCGCCTTTGCAGAAAGCCTGAATGTCATACTGTGTCGTCAACTCCGGCCTTCTGGCGGGCGATTTGCCGGATTTCAGCGAGCGAACGCGTGCTATCTGGACTTGCCATGGCCTCATCGACGAGGCTTTGCATCGCAGCGATCCTTTGCGCTCGATCCTGATCGTGACGGATCAGGTCACGCATGTATTCGCTAGCGTTGTCGTAACGACCAGAACTGGTTTGCGTCTCCACCCAATCTTTCATCGCGTCCGGCAAGGAAATATTCATGCTGGCCATCATAGGCACCTCCTCCCTTAAGGATGCCATAGAATGGCAATATTTGTCAAAGCAGAGCGTATGACAACGCCGCGCGTGGGGGCTTGCCCCCGCGCGCGGCAGTTTTTTTCAAGCGGCGAAGCGGCAATACCGCTTCGCCAGTCTTTGCCTATTCCGCTGCGACGGCGGTGAACTCGCACGGCTCTGACTTCATCTTCTCGGTTTCTTCCTGCTCCCGATAGCTGCCCTGCGGGAAGGCCATATAGAGGGGCATCCAGTTGGGGTTGGCGGGGGTGCGGGTGCCGTTCGTGCAGGCGGTGAGGATGGCGCGTTGGGTCTTGGCGGTGGCGGTGATGTGTTCTGCCGCCGCCGTTTGGCCTGCGTACTCGCCGACCATGGCATTGAGCACCTGTTTGTCGCGGATCAGGGCGAAGAAGGTCTCGTCCGGTTGCCAGTGTTTGGACATGTCGGTGCCCAGCTCTTTCGCCAGATCGTCAATGATCGGGCTGGTGATCGCGAGGCTGTCTGCCATCAGGAAGGTCAGGATGCGGAGCAGATCGTCATCGCTGAGCGTCATCAGATGGGTGAGCATTTTGCCCATGTCGGGGCGGATGACATGCCACGCGCCGTGCTCGGGCAAGATTTGCGCGGTGTCGATGCCCAGCAGCTCCGCGATGGCGGCGCGTTCGGTGTCAAAGGCCTGTTGCGCTGGGATGGCCGCGAGGCTTTCGGCGACCTCGGGTTTTTCGGCTTTCTGCGGCTCGCGCTCAACCGTCCACAGCGATGATCCGGCAATCATGTGGGCTGCGATCAGGCGCAAGGCCAGTCCCGTCTGCCCCAACATATCAGCGCGCAGGGCGGCATGGCGGTGCAGATCGACATAGGTCTGCGCGGCTTTGGTCAGTTCGGGCTTTTCGGCGGGCGCGGCCTCGGCCTTCTCGCGGCGTTTGGCTTCGGCATTGGTGATATAGCCCTTGTGGAAGGTGACTTCACCCTGATGAGTGGTGGTAACAAAGACCTTGCCGCCATCCTCTTTGGTGCAACTGCGATGATCCCAATTGGCGAACCAATTGCCGCGATCCATCAGGATCACGTCGCTCCAGCCTTCGGCTTTGAGTGCCTCCACGGCCTCGGCAATAGCGGTGTTTTGCAGCGTCCAAAACGCCTCGGCATCGGCGAAATAGCTGTCCTCGCCAAAGAGATCAGCCACCACTGCAAGCCCGCTTTCGTCCAGATCAAAGAGGGCATTGGCTGTGGGAATATGCGCCCCACCAAACAGCCAGTCTTTCAGCCGCTGTCCGGTCGGGGCATAGGTCTCTTCGTCTTTCATCAGTGCCCACCAGTCCTGTTGCTGTTTCGGCGTTGCCATGGTCAGATTGCGGATGTCGCCCGCACGGACGTCGCCCTTGCGATAGGCGGTCAGGATCGGCGGATGCAGCCGCCCCAAGGCCAGACGCTGCGCCACCATGCGCGGGGTGATGCCAAAGGTGGCGGCGATGTCGTCAGCATTGCGACCTTGCTTCATCAGTTGGGCGAAGGCCTTGTATTGATCCACCTCGTCCATCGGCAGACGCTCGATATTCTCGGCCAGACTGGCCTCAAGGGCGGCGGCATCATCGCCTTCGGTCATCACAAGGCACGGGATCGGGTCAATCTCGCCCTCTTCTGCGATGATGCGGCACGCATTCAAACGGCGCTGTCCGGCGATGACTTCAAAGCCATCGTCCATGGGACGCACCAAAAGCGGCTGCAAGACGCCAAGGGCGCGGATGCTGCTGACAAGGTCGTCACACTCTTTCGCGCCAAATTTGCGCACGTTCAGGGGGCTGACGGTCAGGTGGGTAAGGTCAATAAATTGCAGGGTCATTTGATTATTCCTTTCGCTGCTAGGTGGCGCGGGATTGCACCCTGAAACCGCCCCGCTTTGGGCGGCTTGGGGCTGCAGTCCCCCTCACGCGGCGCGATAGACCAAGCGTTCCCCTGCGATACTGGTTTCGGTGTATTCACATGCCAGATCACGGGCGATGGCGTCATAGTCGATGTAGAATTGCAGAGGTTCGGAGATGTCGCCGTAAACACCGTCCTCGACAAAGCGCTCGGCCAAATCGCGCAGACTGTCCACGTAGTAAAAATCGATGCCATGGCTATCGGGGCAATCCTGCGCATCAAAGCTGTATCCGCATTCGCCCAAAAGAACCCCTTAGCAGCAAGAAAGGACCCTTAGATGAACGACCAACTCCAAGCCGAAAACCGCCCCTTTGACCGCCACCGCGATGGCAGCCTTGAATGCGCGATCTGGCGCAAAGAGACCGACAAGGGGGTTATGTACAACACCGAACTCAAGCGCTCTTACCGCGATGAGAGCGGCGAATGGCATAAAACCACGTCGATCCCCGATCGCGACCTGCTGCGTGCCGCAAGGCTGCAGGAACAGGCCTACGGCACTATCCAGAAGGCTCGCGAACAGGATCGCATGCATTATGTGCAGCGCCAGAAAGAGGTTGCGCCGCCCGAAAACCAGCCCACGCAGGACCGTATGCGCTAATCCAGGATCGCGCAAAATCAACGCCAGCGCCGCTTCCCAAAAGACACTGTAATCTATGAATAAATTCCTGTTCAGGCAGGCCCTCTTATGATATGTTCTCTTTTTGTTTCGCGCAATTGCGCTCGAAAAAGGAGAAAACGAAAAGCAACAACAACGGAGAAAACACTATGCCACCAACTCCCCCGCCCGCAAAAACCCCCAAAGAACGTCCCGCGCTACATCTGGACGTCAAGCACTATCAGAACCTCCTCGACGCACCGGATCTTAGTCCTTCCGAGCAGCGTCAGTTGATTGAGGCGCTTTGGACGCTGATCGTCAGCTTTATCGATATCGGCTATGACGTTGTCCCCCGGCCAGACTGTGGAAAACCGTCAAATAAACGCGATGATTGCGCCTGTGAGACGAAGGATATGCTAAACTCAGCGTCATCCATAAAAAGCAAAGAGTTTGCGATGGCTGTGCAGGCACAGCCGGACACAAGGCAAACCAAGGAGGCGTCATGAGTACACATACTACAATCCGAAAGGCCGTCATCTACACCCGCGTCTCTGGCTCGAAACAGGTGCGTGAAGGCGATGGCCTCGCCTCTCAGGAAAACCGTTGCCGCGAATATTGCACCTACAAGGATTATGACGTTGTAGAGGTCTTCTCCGACGACATGTCCGGCAAGTTCGAACGCCGCCCTGCAATGGACCGCATGTTGGCTTTTCTGCGCCTGAATCCCAAAGGGAGCCATGCTGTAGTCATCGACGATATCAGCCGCTTTGCCCGCAATGTGCAGGCCCATATCAAGCTGCGCGAAACCATGGCGGATGCCGGTGGTATCTTGGAAAGCCCCTCTATCGAGTTTGGTGAGGATAGCGATTCCCGCCTTGTCGAACACATGCTGGCGTCCGTCGCTCAGCATCAACGCGAAAAGAACGCCGAACAAACGCGCAACCGCATGAAAGGCCGCATGATGAACGGCTATGCCGTTTTCCCTGCCCCCATCGGATATACGTACAAAAGAACCGGATCGCATGGCAATCTGCTCACCCGCGATGAACCTATTGCTTCGATTCTTCAAGAAGCCCTTGAGGGCTACGCCTCTGGTCGCTTTGTGACGAAAGCCGAAGTGAAACACTTCTTGGAAGCCCAGCCGGAATACCCAAAGGATTTGCCAAACGGGCGCATCCGCGACCAACGCATTCAGGATATCATGAGCCGCGTGACCTATGCCGGATACATCGAGCACGCGCCATGGGGCGTGAGCCGCCGCAAAGGGCATCACGAACCGATCATCTCACTTGAGACCTACGAGAAGATGCAGGCGCGTATGACCATGAAAGCCATGGCACCACGCCGCAAAGACATCTCGGCAGATTTTCCGCTGCGGGGCGCTGTTGAATGTGCTTCGTGTCATAACCCGCTCACGTCCTGCTGGTCGAAAAGCAAAACAGGCAAGAAATACCCCTACTTTTGGTGCAACAAGCGAGGCTGTTCCGAGTATCGCAAAAACATTCGTGCCGAAAAAGTCGACTCTGCGTTTGAAACGCTCATGAAGAACCTAACGCCCAGCCGCCAGCTCCTGGACATTGCGACCGCCATGCTCAAGGACGCAACCGCGCAACACGCGAACCGCGCCGTCGAGAAAAAGGCGGATTGGAAACGACGGATCACCGAGATGGAGAAACAACAGGACGCCGTGTTGGAACGTTTGGTGGCGACCGCCAACGAGAAAGTCGCCAAGGCGCTTGAGGCGAAAATCGCGAGGCTGGAGAATGAAATCCTCGTTGCGCAGGAAAAAATGGGGAATTGCACGAAACCGCGCGAACCGGCTTCCTACGCGTTCGAACTCTTGAGGAAATTCCTGTCAAACCCTTGGGATATATACAAAAACGGCTCACTCAACATGAAGAAAACCGTGCTTCGGATCGCGTTCAAAGCCCCTCTTTCCTATGATCGCGAAAGCGGATTTCGAACCCCGCAAGTGTCTGTAATATATGAATTTTTAGAGAGAATTTCGCAAAAAAGGGAAATGGCGCACCTTAGAGGATTCGAACCTCTGGCCTCTGCCTTCGGAGGGCAGCGCTCTATCCAGCTGAGCTAAAGGTGCGTCGGGGTTGGGTTTAGGGCAAACCCCGCCCCCCCGCAAGAGGATATGCAGAGGAAATCCGGGGAATGACACCGGGCGCCCCACAGCGCCCGGCGCAGAAATTTACTTTAGCCGAACAGCTCGTTCGCCAGTTCCAGCGCATCGACCAGCGCGTCGACCTCTGCCTCTGTGTTGTACAGCGCAAAGGAGGCGCGGCAGGTCGCAGACACGCCCAGGTGATCCATCAGCGGCCCGGCGCAGTGATGCCCGGCGCGCACCGCCACCCCTTTTTTGTCAAGGATGGTCGAGATGTCATGCGCATGGGCCGCGCCCTGCATGGTAAAGCTGAAAATCGCGCCTTTATCGGGGGTTGTCCCCTGCAGGTTCAGCCAGTTCAGCCCCTCCAGACGCCCGCGCGCATAGTCGCGCAGCGCCGCTTCATGGGCGGCGATGTTCTCCATCCCCAGAGACATCATGTAGTCCAGCGCCACACCCAGCCCGATCTGCTGCACGATGCCCGGCGTGCCGGCCTCGAACTTCATCGGCGGGGTGCCGTAGGTGATCTCGTCCTTGTGGACCTCGCGGATCATGTCGCCACCGCCAAAGAAGGGGCGCATTTCATCCATGCGGGCGCGCTTCATCCAGATCGCGCCAGAGGCCGAGGGTCCGTACAGCTTGTGCCCTGTGATGGCGTAGAAATCACAGCCGATCTCTTCGACATTCACCGGCATATGCACCGCCGCCTGCGACCCATCGACCAGCACCGGCACGCCTTTTTCGCGCGCTGCCGCGCAGATCGAGGTCACATCCACAACAGTGCCCAGCACATTGGACATCTGCGTGATCGCCACCAGCTTGGTCTTGGGGCCGATCGCGTCGATCACCTTTTGCGGATCCAGCGCACCGGTCGCATCCACATCAACCCATTTCAGCACCACACCCTGCCGTTCACGCAGGAAATGCCAGGGCACAATATTGGCGTGATGCTCCATCACGGACAGGACAATCTCATCCCCAGGCTGCAGGTTCGGCATAGCCCAACCATAGGCAACCATGTTGATCCCCATGGTCGTGCCGGTGGTGTAAACGATTTCCTCTTCGTCCTTGGCCCCAAGAAAACGCGCAATGGTGCCGCGCACGGCCTCGTATTTCTCGGTCGCCAGATTGCTGAGGTAATGCAGCCCGCGATGCACATTGGCATATTCTTCGGCATAGCCGCGCGTGACCGCATCAATCACCGCCTGCGGTTTCTGCGCACTGGCCCCATTGTCCAGATAAACCAAAGGCTTGCCATTCACCTCGCGCCCCAGAATGGGGAAATCGCGGCGAATTTCCTGGATGTCATACATATCCCGTCATCCCGTTCGGAGTGACCCCAAGCAGGGTCAAAAGCAACGTCATGGCCAGCACCATGCCCACCATGCCAAAGATCAATACCGCCAAAGATTTGAAAACACTTTCAAACCCATGGGCAATATCTATGAAATTCACGCTGATCCAGATCCCCAGCGCCATGGCCGCAAACACCACCAGCGCCGCCAATTGCGGCACGGCCAGCCACAGCACAACCAAAAGGAACTGAACCGCGACACGCAGCGCCTGCAACCAGATCACCAACAGCGCCACATCGCGCAACCGCGCACCCCCGCCCAGCGGACGCCCCGCCAGGGTCAGCGCCAGGATGGACGCGCCCAGAACCACCGCCTGCATCAGCAAAAAGCCCACCGGGCTGATCAACACCCCCATCGGCACTGCCCCGATCGGGGCAGACATCAGCGACAGGCCAAAGGCGATTGTGTTGCCGATCACCACCAGCGCAAAGGCCAGCAGCAGCGCCTCGCGGGGGAGATCAAGCGACAACAGATGGCGCGCCGCCTGTCGCGGGCGGTTCACGCTTTGCGCGGCCAGGGCGATCAGGGTCGCTGTGCTCATGCGGGCTCCTGTTTAGGGAAATATAGCGCCCGCAGGCCCGCGCTCCAGAACCACAGGAACACCAGCCAATAGATCAGCTTGGTCATTTCCAGCTGCATCCCAGGCCCGACAAACCCAGACACAAGCCCCACCAGCAACAAAAGCGGCCCCGAGGCAAGGAACGCCCAGAACAGCGCCAGCCGCGCGGCAAAAGCGGTGCCCTGCCCCTTTAACCCCCGCATGACCCAGTGGCTGAGCAAAGCAATCAGGTACAAAAACAGCGGCAGCAAAAAGATCAGCCGCATGATTTCGCCACCGATGATTTCACCCATGGGAGTGCCGCTCAGATGGGACTCGCGCGCAAGACGCGGCCACTGGGCGACAAACATCAACAGGCTGCCGCCCATGACAAAAGCCAGCAGCCGGGGCTCAGAGGCGCCGCGCTCCAGATGGCGCGCGGCAACCTGCCCCGGACGACGCCAGGTCGCCGCCATATCGCGGGTGACAGACATCAGTCGCGCCGACGCTCCAGCCAGGCGGCCACACGGTCATTTATGACCTCTTGCAGCGCCTCGTCTTCGATCTCCTGCACCGCTTCGGCGATAAAGGCGATGGTCATCAGATCCTCGGCAATGCCGCGCGGCACACCACGGGCCCGCAGATAGAACAGGCTGTCCTCGTCAATCGCGCCCGAGGTCGATCCGTGCGAACAGGCCACGGCATCAGCATAGATCTCCAGCTCAGGCTTTGCCAGGAACTGACTGTCATCATCCAGCAAAAGCGACTGGCTGATCTGATAGCCATCGGTCTTCTGCGCATCGGGTTTGACCAGGATCTTGCCCTGGAACACGCCCGTCGCACCGTTGCGCAGCACCTTTTTGAACACCTGACGGCTTTCGCAATTCACCGCGTCATGGGTGACGAACACCGTGTCATCGTGATGGAACGCGCCGTCGCCCATGCAGGCCCCGGACACATGGGCCACAGCGTCATCGCCCAGCAGTTCGATCACGCATTCGTTGCGTGTCAGCACACCGTTCACCGTGAGGGTAAAGCTTTTGAACACGCTTTCCGTGCCCAGCCGCGCAAAGATATGCGTGGCAGCGCGGCGTTCATGGTCGCGCCCCTGCGCCCGCACATGATGCAGCTTGGCCGTATCGGCCAGCAGCACCTCCATGCAGTGGTTCAGCCGTGCCGCAGCAGGGCCGTTCTCCAACAGGGTCAGCTCCGCGCCGGCCTCGACCTTAATGCAATGATGCAAGATCGCGTCAGAAGATTCTGATTTATGGCGATAAATCAGACTTACAGGTTTGGACGGGGTGGCGGTCACATGGATCATCACGCCATCGGTGGCATAGGCCGAATTAAACGCTGCAAGCGGGCGTTGCACAGGCGCGTGACCCGCAGCCTCAAGACTGCCATACAGCCCCTGCGCCCAATGAATATCGCCCGCATCCGCAAGGCGATCAATCTGAATGCCTTCCAGGTCAAGTGCATCTGACGCTTCGGCGTCGAACACCCCGTCAACAAAGACGATTTTCAAACGGTCCTGCCCGTCGAAAATCGGAGCCTCATCGCTGTCAAACACCGCTGCAGCGGGGGCGTCAGCGGCGGTCAGCGTGTCGGGACGGGTGTATTTCCAGTACTCGTCGCGCGCGCCGGGCAGGCCCATGTCACGCAGACGGGCCTGTGCCTCGCGCCGCGCCTGTGCCGACCAGCCGGTTTCCGGCAGAGTCAGACCGGCAAGGCGCGCTTCGGTTGCGTCGATTTTTGCTTGGCTGACGGCCATTTACGCCTCCTCCAGCAGATCTGCATAACCGTTCTGCTCAACTTCCAGCGCCAGCTCGGGGCCGCCGGTTTTGATGATACGGCCATTGGCCATGATATGCACCACGTCGGGTTTGATATGGTCCAGCAGACGCTGGTAGTGAGTGATCACCAGGAAGGAGCGGCCCGCGTCGCGCAGCGCGTTCACACCATCCGACACCAGTTTCATCGCGTCCACATCCAGACCAGAATCGGTCTCGTCAAGGATGCACATCTTGGGTTCCAGCATAGCCATCTGCAGGATTTCGTTGCGCTTTTTCTCGCCACCCGAAAAGCCCACATTGACCGGACGCTTCAGCATATCCGCGTCGATCTTCAGGTCTTTGGCCTTGGCACGCACCAGTTTGAGGAAGTCAGAGGCCGACATTTCCTCTTCGCCACGCGCCTTGCGCTGTGCGTTCACCGCAGTGCGCAGGAAAGTCATGTTGCCCACGCCGGGGATTTCGACCGGGTATTGGAACGCCAGGAACAGGCCCGCTGCGGCGCGCTCTTCCGGCTCCATATCCAGGATGTCCTCGCCTTCCAGCGTCGCTTCGCCGCCCGTGACCTCATAGCCATCGCGGCCCGACAGAACATAGGACAGGGTCGATTTGCCCGACCCGTTCGGCCCCATGATCGCGTGCACCTTGCCCGCCTCGACCGTCAGGTCGACACCTTTGAGGATCTGCTTATCCTCTTCTTCAAGTTTGACTTGCAGGTTCTTGATTTCCAGCATTTTTCGTCCTCTTCGTCCTGTTCGCGCGCCCCTCAGGGCCTCAGCAGATAATTCACCACCTGCAGCAGTTTCGCAGGCGGCACGGGTTGCGGAGACACATGGAACCGGGCCATGCGTCCAATCATTTCAGGTTGGCCAAGAAACGCCTCGACCTTGTGGTAAAACGCGCGCTGCGCGTAATTATCAAACAGCAACACAAAGGGTTTCTGGCTTAGAAAGCTCGACACAAGGGCGCAGCCCTGCCGAAACCGTCCATTCACCAGCACCACATCCGGGGTGCAATCCGCGCGTGCCCAGACGCTGAGCGCATAGCGCGGGTAGCGCGCCCAGGCGCTGTCATCCACCGGATGCCCCCATTCACGTGTTACACCAATATCGACATGCAAGATATTGATATTAGAACCATTTTCAGAATCAAGAGCGGCAATCCAATCTCGCATCTGGCGCGCCAGTTCCGGGTCAGATTCGACCGATAGCACCGTCTTTCCCGACAGCTCAGCCGCCAACATGGTTGATCCGCCCGTGCCATATTCCAGGATACAGCCCGCCTGCGCATAGGCGTCGCGCAGGGCCGCTGCCTCTGCTGCGGGCAGAATCAAATCCGGGCGCTGCAGGCTTGTACGTGCCATCATCTTAACGCCCCCGACCCAGCACAAAATGCGCAAACAGCGAGCCCAGGAAACCGGACACAAAGCTGGCAATCAGGATTTCCCCATCCGCCAGCATCGGCCCGACACGGGCCAGCCCCCATGCGAAACCGGCACAGAACACCCCGGTCAAAGACGCAGATATGAGCGCCTTGCCCAGCATTATTTCAGCACCACCGCCGTCCCGGAGGCCGACACCATCAGCATGGAGTTCCCGACCACTTCGTAATCCAGATCCACACCAACAACCGCATTCGCCCCTTTGGCCGCCGCGCGCTGCTCCAGTTCGGCCAGCGCCGTGTCGCGAGCATCCTGCAGCTTGCTTTCATAGGCGCCCGAACGCCCCCCGACGATATCGGTGATCGAGGCAAACACATCGCGCACCACATTGGCACCCATGATCGCCTCGCCCACGACAATGCCGCGATACTCGGCGATCTGACGCCCCTCAACCGAATTGGTCGTGGTGATGATCATGCCACTTTCCTTTTGCCAGGGGTTCACTTCAGCGCCTCATTGGTCAGCAAACCGGGATAGGCCCGTTTCAATTTGTCCAATGCCAGCGCCATCTGATCCCGCCGCACCTCATATTGCGTGTTCACAACCAGACGATCGCCGCCTTTGATCTCCAGCAGTTCCAGAATCTGACGCGTTTCGCCATAAGGGGTTTCGATATAGTCCGCGCTTTCGCCCGAGAGACGGGACACAATCCGCCCCATCAGGGTTTTGTTCCGCTTCCTGACGGTTTCGTTGAAGGCAAGCCGGTTAGACAAGGAAACAGCCAGAGACACGATATCCTTGGGCACAATATCCACAGCCGCAGACAAAGCGCCTCTGAACAATCCTGAATCCATGACAGCGGATCGCCAGCCAGCGTCGGCGCCGTTGGCCCCTTCCGGCAACAAAGGCCCCTTGATCGGCGGCCCGCTCAATTCAAGATGTCCCACGTCACTCACCGGCTGATACCCCTTACTGTTTACCCCACGGACCCTTCCAGCGAAATCGCCACAAGCTGTTGGGCTTCCATGGCAAATTCCATCGGCAGCGCCTGCAGCACTTCCTTGCAGAACCCGTTCACGACCAGGGCCACGGCCTCTTCCTCGTCCATGCCGCGCTGGCGGCAATAGAACAGCTGGTCGTCATCCACCTTGGAGGTCGTCGCCTCGTGCTCCACCCGGCTCGAGTTGTTCTTCACCTCGATATAGGGCACCGTATGCGCCCCGCATTTGTCGCCGATCAGCAGGCTGTCACACTGGGTGTAATTGCGGCTGTCCTTGGCTTTCGGGTGCATGGACACCAGCCCGCGATAGGTGTTCTGCGCCACACCCGCGCTGATGCCTTTCGAGACGATCCGCGACTTGGTGTTCTTGCCAAGATGCACCATCTTGGTGCCGGTATCGGCCTGCTGGTGGTTGTTGGCGATGGCGATGGAATAGAATTCGCCCTGGCTTTCCTCGCCGCGCAGGATGCAGCTGGGGTATTTCCAGGTCACAGCCGAGCCGGTTTCCACCTGTGTCCACATCACTTTGGAACGATCGCCGCGGCAATCGGCGCGCTTGGTCACAAAGTTATAGATGCCGCCCTTGCCGTTTTCATCACCGGGGAACCAGTTCTGAACGGTGGAATATTTCACCTCGGCATCTTCTTCGATGATGATCTCGACCACAGCGGCGTGCAGCTGCGCGGTGTCACGCTGGGGCGCGGTACAGCCTTCCAGATAGGACACATAGCTGCCCTTGTCGGCGATGATCAGGGTGCGTTCGAACTGGCCGGTGTTTTCCGCGTTGATGCGGAAATAGGTCGACAGCTCCATCGGGCAGCGCACGCCCGGCGGCACGTAAACAAACGACCCGTCCGAGAACACGGCGCTGTTCAGCGTGGCATAGAAATTGTCCGTCACCGGCACAACCGTGCCCAGGTATTTCTTGACCAGCTCGGGATGTTCGCGGATCGCCTCGGAGATCGAGCAAAAGATCACGCCCGCTTTCTTCAGCTCGTCCTGAAAGGTCGTGCCCACAGAGACCGAGTCAAACACCGCATCCACAGCAACCTTGCGGCCCTCGGCGGGCATGTCCTCGGCGCCCTCAACCCCGGCCAGGATCATCTGCTCTTTCAGCGGGATGCCCAGCTTTTCATAGGTCGCCAGCAGCTTGGGATCGACCTCATCCAGCGATTTGGGCTTTTCCACCATGCTTTTGGGGCGGGCGTAATAATACTGATCCTGAAAGTTGATTTCGGGATATTCGACCATGGCCCAATCGGGTTCGACCATCTTTTCCCAGCGCGCATAGGCGGCCAGACGCCATTCGGTCATCCATTCGGGTTCGTCATTCTTGTCGCTGATCAGCTTGACGATATCGGGGTTCACGCCTTTGGGGGCGTATTCCATCTCGATCTCGGTGTCCCAGCCGTATTTATAGGTGCCGACTGCTTTGACGGCATCGACAGTTTCCTGATCGACCCCATCCTTGACGACCAGTTCCTCAGTTCCAGACATCCGCGTTTCCCTTTCCTCAAGCAGCACGTTCGCAATGCCGCGTGTATTTCTTCAGCCACGTTTGCGCGAAACGCAGCACATCCTCCCGAGTGACGCCGGGGCCAATACTGACCCGCACCGCACCGGCGGCCACGTCCTCGTCATATCCCATGGCCCGCAAAACGCGGCTGGCCTTGACCTTGCCGCTGGAACAGGCACTGCCCGCGCTGATCGCAAAGCCCGCCAGATCCATCTGCATCACCTGCGTTTCCCCCTTCCAGCCGGGGGTCGCAAAACAGGCCGTGTTGGGCAGCCGGGGCGATTCCCCGTCTGCATCGTTTCCGACTAAAATAGTCGTTTTCGCCTCGGCCTCAATGGTCTTTTCTAGAATATTTCTAAATTGCGCAACCTCATCCCAAACACCATCCGCCAGATCGCGCGCAGCCGCCTCGGCCGCAGCGCCAAAACCAGCCATGCCAATCAGGTTTTCCGTGCCCGAACGCCGCCCCATTTCCTGACCACCGCCGCGAATCTGCGCCGCCAGATCGGTGCCGCGCTGCATCACCAAGGCCCCAATCCCCTTGGGCCCGCCCAGCTTATGCGCCGAAATCAACGCCATCTGACAGCCCAGCCAGTTGAACGCCATGGGCACCTTGCCAAAGGCTTGCGTGGCATCGACCACAGCCACCCCCTGCGGCAAATCCTGCAGGATCCCGGTCTCGGAATTGGCCAGCTGCACCGCCGATCGCGCCGGTTCGGTGATCGTAACCCGCCCTGCCCGATCCACCGGCAAAACCGGATCAATCCAGGCCGCCACTGCGTCATGTTCAATATCGCCAGCCTGCAGCCCACGCCCAGCACAGGCCAGCGCCGCCGCCTCGGTCGCTCCAGAGACAAACACAACATCCGCCCCATCCGCACCAAACGCCGTCGCAACCTGCGCCCGCGCCCGCTCTACCACAGACTTCGCCGCGCGCCCCTCTGCGTGCACGCTGGAGGGGTTCCCCACCAGATCCATCGCCTCACACATGGCCGCCCGCACCTCGGCCCGCAAAGGTGCCGTGGCATTCCAATCCAGATAGACCCTGTTCATCGGGGCACCCTCTGCTTCTTCTTGGTCAAAATACCTCTGGGGGAGTCGCGCAGCGACGGGGGCAAAGCCCCCTTACCGGTCATCATCCACCACAGAAAAGATCTCAGGCACAGCGGGACAGGGGGCCAGCGCATTGTCGATCACATCGGACAAGCGCGCCTGATGCAGGAACACGTAAACATGCGCCGACAGGCTCTGCCACAACCGGTTCGACAGCGACTGCGCCTTGGATCCCGACGCCCCGCCCGAGGCCCCGGCCCCCTTGTGCATCGCATCCACGGTCTCATCCACCGCACCCAGGATCTCGACCACACGGATCTCCGAGGTGCTGCGCGCCAGACGATAGCCCCCACCAGGGCCACGCACCGATTCCACCAGCCCGGCGCGGCGCAGCTTGACAAACAACTGCTCAAGATACGGCAGCGACACATCCTGACGTTTCGAAATATCGCCCAGCGTCACCAGCTCCCCCTCTGGCTGCAGCGCAATATCGCATAATGCCACCATCGCATAACGCCCCTTGGTGCTCAGTTTCATGCCGTGATCCTCATGTCGCGCAACGGGCGGTTGACCTTGCCCGGCCCATTGCCTAAGTGCTTTTAAACCCTGCCTCCGGACCCTGTGACGCACCCCGGAGATTAGAATATTTCTAAAGTGGCCAAGCGATTGCGTCAACAATTCGCCCCACCGACGACAGGAGCCGCATAACCCATGCCCGAGGTCATCTTTCCCGGACCCGAAGGCCGCCTGGAAGGCCGCTATCACCCGCAAAAAGACCGTGACGCCCCGATTGCCATCGTGCTGCACCCGCATCCGCAATTTGGCGGCACGATGAACAACAAGGTCGTCTATAACCTGCATTACGCCTTTTACAACATGGGCTTCACGGTTCTGCGGTTCAATTTCCGCGGCGTGGGCCGCAGCCAGGGCGAATATGACCAGGGCATCGGCGAATTGTCCGACGCGGCCAGCGCGCTGGACTACCTGCAGTCGATGAACCAGAACTCGAAACACTGCTGGGTTGCAGGTTTCTCCTTTGGTGCCTGGATCGGGATGCAGCTGCTGATGCGCCGCCCGGAAATCACCGGCTTTGTGTCGGTCAGCCCGCCGGCCAATATGTATGATTTCTCCTTCCTGGCGCCCTGCCCCAGCTCGGGTCTGATCATCAACGGCACCAATGACCGTGTGGCCCCGCCCGCAGACACCCGCGCGCTGGTCAACAAGCTGCACGAGCAAAAAGGCATCACCATCACCCATGACGAGATCGACGGGTCCGGCCACTTCTTTGAAGAGCCCCACATGGACACGATGATCGACAATGTCACAGGCTATGTGAAACGCCGCCTGACCGAAAACACCCGCTAAACAGCCCGCCGCGCCCCACAAGGCGCGGCGTTTTTTGACCCGGAGCAGAGATGTCGGAAAAAGTCCTATCCGAACTGGCCGACAAACTGGCCGCCGACACGATCAAGGCGATGGACGCGCTTGGCGATGATCGTCTGTACGAACAGGTGGCCAAGGTTTTGGGCGCATCGTCGCAGACATCAGAAGAAGCGTTTCTGACCTGCATCCGCATCCGTCTGGCCGAACGGCGCGGACGCCAGTTCCTGACAGATCATGTCAAAGCGGCGCTGGAAGCCAAGAAACAAGGCCTGGCCGCCCCCGAGGCCCGCGCACCGGGATCGGATAACGAAGCCCTTTGACCCTGGCGGTGAAAGAAAATTCGAAATTTTCTTGCGCCTGCGGCGGGCGGGTGGCCCACTTGGCTGTGGTCCTGTCGGCACCGTTTTTCTTTGGGTATTTTGAAAGCAGAGAAAACCAAGGCGGCTGCCCGATCTTGGGCTTGTACCCTGTTGCCCGCACTGGCACATCTCGATCATGACCCAGCCTGCCACATCCCGCCTTGATGCCCAAATGGCTTTCCTTATGGAAGCAGACCGTCTGAAATCGGTGGAGCGCGCGTCGCGCATCACCGGCAGTTTGCGGCGGGAAAACTCGGCCGAGCACAGCTGGCACGCGGCGCTGTTTGCCCTGACACTGGCCGATCAGGCGCCGGAGGGCTGCGACATCAACAAGGTCATCGCCATGCTTTTGCTGCATGATCTTGTGGAGATCGACGCGGGGGACGCGCCGGTCTTTGCGGCGCAGGATGCCAGCGCAAAAGCGGCGCTGGAGGCGCGCGAAGCTGCGGCTGCGGAACGGATTTTTGGCCTGTTGCCTGCGGATCAGGCGGCGCATTTCCTGGCGATCTGGCACGAGTTCGAGGCCAATGACAGTGCCGAGGCGCGCTTTGCCAAATCGCTGGATCGCTTTGTGCCGCCCAATCTGAACATGGCCACCGGCGGCGGCAGCTGGGTCGAATATGATGTCAGCTATGACACGTTCGAGGCCCGTGTTGGGACCAAAGTGAACCATGGCGCGCCCGGCCTTTGGGCTTGGTTGGCACCAAAGGTGCGGGACTTTATGCGTGGGCTGCGCGCGTAAAACTTAGACCTCTCAGTGGGAAAAAAGACAATCGGATTTGCGGACAGGGCGCAGAGAAAACGCATCTTGTGTGCATTCCATAAAAATACCCGTATTCAGGCCGACCGTGAACCGCAGCACAATATCGTCGTGGACCAGCCCGCAGCGCGCGGGGCTGTTCACGATCAGCCCCTGATCGCGCGCCCATTCACCGCACAGCATCTCCGCATTCTCAATGCGTGTCTCATACTTGTTTGCGGCTATGACGAGAAACAGGATCATTGCACCAGCGCATCCGCAAAGTGTCACAAAGGTAAAGCGCGCCATATCGCGATCAAAAATGGATCGCCTTGCCCCAGGCGTCCAGCACGCTTTCATGCATCATTTCTGACAGGGTCGGATGCGGGAACACCGTCTGCATCAGGTCTTCTTCGGTGGTTTCCAGCTGACGACCGACCACATAGCCCTGGATCAGTTCGGTCACTTCGGCCCCAACCATATGCGCCCCCAACAGCGCGCCGGTTGACGCGTCAAACACGGTTTTCACCAGCCCCTCGGGTTCGCCCAAAGCGATGGCTTTGCCGTTGCCGATGAATGGAAACCGCCCGACTTTGATGTCATAGCCCTGCTCTTTGGCCTGGGCTTCGGTCAGGCCGACGCTGGCGATTTGCGGGTGGCAATAGGTGCAGCCCGCGATGCTGTCGGGCTTGATCGGATGCGGGTGGCCCCTGGCGATCAGCTCGGCCACCATCACGCCCTCATGACTCGCCTTATGGGCGAGCCACGGCGCACCGGCCAGATCCCCGATCGCATAAATCCCTTCGACCCCGGTACGGCAATAGTCATCCGTCACAACATGGGTCCGGTCGATGGTGATTCCCAGCGCCTCTAGCCCCAGATCTTCTACATTTCCAACAATGCCCACAGCAGAGATCACGGTGTCAAAAACCTCGGACGAGGTTTTTTCGCCCTGTTTGATCTGTGCGATCACATGATCAGCACCGCGTTCCAGAGAGGCGACGCTCGCCCCTTCCAGAATGTGCATCCCCTGTTTTTCGAACTGCTTTTTGGCAAAGGCACTGATCTCGGCATCCTCGACGGGCAGGATACGATCCATCACCTCGATCACTGTAACATCCGCGCCGAGTGCGTTGTAAAAGCTCGCAAACTCGATACCAATCGCACCAGAGCCGATGACCAGCAAGCGCCCCGGCATATGGGGCGGGACCAGCGCATGACGATAGGACCAGACGCGCTTGCCATCGGCCTCAAGCCCCGGCAGATCCCGCGCCCGCGCCCCGGTGGCCAGCACGATATGCGGCGCAGTCAGCCGTGTCTCACCCGTTTCACCAGCAACCGAAACCTGCCCCGGCCCGGTGACACGGGCCTGCCCCATCACAACCGTAACCTTGTTCTTTTTCAACAAATGGCCAACGCCTGCATTCAGCTGTCCCGCCACTTTACGCGACCGTTTCACAACCGCATCCAAATCGAATCCCAGCCCGTCAGCCTTGAGCCCGTATTCACCCGCACGTTGCATGTAGTGATAGATCTCGGCACTGCGCAGCAGGGCTTTGGTCGGAATACAGCCCCAGTTCAGGCAGATCCCGCCCAGGTTTTCACGCTCGACCACAGCCACACGCAGCCCCAGCTGCGCACCCCGGATCGCGGCAACATATCCGCCAGGGCCGGCCCCGATCACGATCATATCAAAGCTCTGTTCGCCCATCGGCTGATCCTTTCCTGCGCGTTTCCCAAAAGGCTAGCCCAAGCGACCGCACACGGCAACGTCTTCGCGCAGAACAAAAAAACCGGCCCCCTTGCGGGCCGGTTTCGTGCGACCGATGAGGCAGCTGTCAGGCTGCGGCGGCCTGCTGCAGATCGCGCAACGTGCTGCCATACCCGCCAGAGGCGATATAGGCATCTTCGGCCGTAGAGCTTTGCCGCGCCAGCGCCGTGTTGCGATACGGGAAGCGGCCAAATTGACGGATCACCTCGCGGTGGACCCGCGCGTGCAGCAGATTGCCGCCGCCGGATTCGGGCATCCGGGTCATCATCAGGCGCACACAGCGATCCTGATCACACAGGTTTTCCGAATGCATCAGAGGCAGGAAAAAGAACTGCCGCGCTGGCGCGTCGATTTTCTGATCCCAGCCGCGATGGATGGCCTGTTTGGCCGCTGCCAGGGCGATGCGATCCGATGCAAAGGCGTCGGCCTGGCCGCGGAACATATTGCGCGGAAACTGATCGGTCAGGATGATATAGGCCAGCACGCCGCTGGGATAGGTCAGCCACAGCGCGAAACGCCCTTCCATGGCGCCCTGCCAGGTGGACAGGAACCTGTCGCGGATCTCTTGGTCCAGCGCGTCATCCTGTTTGTACCAGCCCTCTGGGCCGACCTCGTCCAACCAAAAGGACAGGATTTCCTCGGGCGTTGACATTGTTCCTCCTCCTGATGGCGTCACCGCGTTGTCATGAAAAGGTTACATGCGGCGAGACAGGGAAAAAACTCACAAATTCTGTCAAAACACGACAGTCTGGTAAACCCGACCCTGCCTTGGATCCGATGCGAAACAAACGGTGCCAAAAGGGGATTTTCGGCACCGTTGTCAACGGATTAGGATGTGGTGGGGCTGTCCTCTTCGGCGGCGGCGGCCTCTTCTTCGGCAACCTCGATCACGTATTCCTGCGCAACCTCCAGCGCAACCGGCGTCGCCGCAGGCGAGATCGGCGCAAAGGCACCTGTATCTTCGACCGCAGGGGCCGCACGCTGGGTCATCCGCCAGGCCGCATAGCCCGCCATGGCCAACAGCCAGATCGCAATCAGCACAAAGAACCCATGCGGCCCGACCCACTCCATCGCCCAGCCGATCAGCAGCGGCCCGGCAATCGCCCCCAGGCCATTGATGAACAGCAGACCACCGGATGCAGAGGCCATATCATCGGGTTCCAGAAAGTCATTCGTATAGGCAATCAGCAGCGAATACAGCGGGTTAGAGCAGCCCCCCACCACAAAGGCCGTGACCAGCAGTGCCGGGAACAGATCACCCATTGCCGCAGCCACCAGCGCCGCCGCGCCTCCGGTGCCCGCCACCAAAAAGATCAGGCGACGCCGGTCCATGCGATCCGAAATCCAGCCCAGCGGGAATTGCAGCACCGTCGCCCCCAGATAAAAGGCCGACACGAAAATCGAAATTTGCCCCAGGGACATGCCCGCTTCGGTGCCATAAACCGCTGCCATACCGAACTGGGCCGAAAACACCCCGCCCAGCAGGAACATCCCGACCATGCCCAAAGGCGACACGGTGTACAGCTCTTTCAGGCTCATCGGTTTGGTGGACTCAAACGCCGGAGTCGGCGTGATCGACAGCAAAATCGGCGCGAATGAAATCGAAACCAGAACCGAGGGGATCACAAACAGCAGGAACCCGCTGACATCGGGCACAACCAGCAAGGCCTGCGCCGCAATAATCCCCAACATCTGCACCATCATATAGGCCGACAGGGTCTGGCCACGGGTTTCATTGGTCGATGCATTGTTCAGCCAGCTTTCTGCCGTGACATAGACGCCGCAGAAACAGAACCCGATCACCATGCGCCCCAAGGTCCAGGCGATCGGATCCTTGAACGCCGGGAACAGGATTAGCACCGCCGATACAAACGACCCCAGCGCCGCAAACACCCGCACATGCCCCACACGGCGGATCATGCCCGGCACCATGCGCGACGCAAACAGAAAGCCTGCGAAATAGGCCGACATCACGATGGACAGGGCCAGCGCGCTAAAGCCCGCTTCGGCCCCGCGCACCCCCAGCAAAGAGCCCTGCAGCCCGTTGCCCACCATCAGCAGCAGCATCCCCAGCAGCAAAGCCCAGGAATTTCTCATTACGTCCAGCATGATCTCTCCATTCTGGTCAAACTGCGGTTGCCGGGGATCGGTGCGCGCCCCTGCCGATCAGGAAACACGCCCGCCAGCGATCTGGCTAGCTCAAAGACGACGAAATGTCAGGAATGACACGACACTGACACGCCGCGCGACATCTGCCTATGTCGCAGGCAATATCCGATTGCCAGCGCAAACATGCGCCAAGGGCGACGGTTCGACCGCCATCCACGACAGAGCGGGACTTCCTAACAGGCAGCGGGATGCGCGCGTCACGCGGGGATCAGCAAAGACGCATCCCCATAAGAGAAAAAGCGATATTCCTGTGCCAGCGCGTGATCATAGATGGCCCGAATCCGGTCCTGCCCCATCAAGGCGGATACCAGCATCATCAGGGTCGATTTGGGCAGGTGGAAATTGGTCATCAGCGCATCGGTGACGTGGAACTGAAACCCCGGATAGATGAAAATATCCGTCACCCCCTCATAGGGGGCAATCGCCCCGCCACGCGCGGCAGTTTCGATCAGGCGCAGCGCCGTTGTGCCCACCGGGATCACCCGGCCTCCGGCGGCCTTGGTTGCGGCGATCTCGGCGGCGGCGGTTTCACTGACCTGCCCCCATTCGCCATGCATCTTGTGGGTGGTGACATCCTCGACCTTGACCGGCAGAAAGGTGCCCGCCCCCACATGCAGGGTGACGTGACTGAACTGCACCCCATGATCGCGCAGCGCCTGCAGCAGTGGCTGGTCAAAATGCAGCGAGGCCGTGGGCGCGGCCACCGCGCCGGAATTTTCCGCCCAGACCGTCTGGTAATCTGTGTGATCCTGCGCATCTGCCGCCCGTTTGGCCGCAATATAAGGCGGCAGCGGCATGGCACCGGCAGCGTTCAGCGCCGCGTCAAAATCATCGCCCTCAAGGTTAAACCGCAGCAGCGCCTGCCCGTCCTCGCGCGCCTCAAGCACGGCCGAGAGCGCATCCGAGAACCGTACGACCTCGCCTTCACGCAGCTTTTTCAACGGCTTGACCAGCGCAGCCCAACATCCATCAGCGCGGGGTTCCAGCAGGGTGACTTCGATCTTTGCTTCGGTGTCGCCCTGTGCGCTGCTGCGACGGCGCAGCCCCGACAACCGCGCCGGGATCACCTTGGTATCATTCAGCACCAACCGGTCGCCGGGGCGCAGAAAATCGCATAAATCGCGCACGATCCGGTCTTCGATCCCGCCGGCCTGCGCCACCAGCAACCGCGCCGAACTGCGCGGGCGCGCAGGGCGCGTCGCAATCAAAGCCTCGGGCAGGTCAAAATCAAAATCGCTCAGCTGCATGGTCTGTTCCGTCTTGTCACCAGTCGCGCGCCCGGCCCTATTCCGGCAGTTTCGGGGGCGGACGGCGGAAAATGTCACGGAACATGCCCGGCGTGAAGACCGAAAGCGGATTGACCAGAACCCGCGGCTGATCCACGGCCCCCTTGAGGTTAAAGTTAAAGCCGATCAGCCCCTCGCCCTTGCGCGCAATCAGACGCCCGATCCCGTTCAGGAAATAGATCGGCGACAACACGCCCTGCATGTCCATTTCGCGCCGCGCCAGATCGTAATAGCCATCCATGGAAATCCCCATAGACGGGCCGACCGCGCTGGCCTCGCTCAGCACGATGCGCGACGGGGTCATGCGGAACCGCGCGCTGACCTCGGCGAAATAGATCCCCGGCCCGTTCAGCTGGTCCAGCAGCCCGACAATCGACACCGCATCCAGCAGCGCGCCAATGGCCGGGGCATTGCGCAGCCGGGCATCGCGGATCTGCAGCGCGCCGTCATAGCTGCCCGGCTGGCCGCGCACCGGGGCCAGATCCATTTGGAACGTCCCGTTCTGCACGGTTTTCAGCAGGCCGGACGCCTTGAGAACATCGCCCGCATCTTCGCCGCGCACACGAACAGCCGTGCCACCATTTTGCGGCAACACCTCGCCCGCCAGCTTTGCCTTACCACCCAGGCGCCCGTCAAACAGGCCACGCAATCCGCCTGTCAGGTCGAAATTGCCGCGGAACCCGTCGATCCAGATCGTGTCCGTGACCTGTAGCCGCTGCAATGTCAGCGCCAGCGGAGCACTGCCACCAGAGCCCCCCGCCGCCGACACGCCACCGGGGCCGCCCAAAGCGGTCTGCCCACTGCCGAACGGGGCGCGGCGCAGATCAACCTGGCCGCCGCTGACCTCCAGCGCCGGGGCCCGGCCCGCACCGCGCCCGCGCAGCGTGCCGGTCACATCCAGCCAGTCGCCGATCTTGAGCTGGCTCAGCTCCAGCCGGTCCAGCCCCCCCTGCGGGGCAAGGCGCAGCCCGCCTTTGGCCTCCAGCCCGGCACCGCGCAGCTGCAGCGAGTCGACCCGCAGCGGGGTTTCAAGCGTGCCGCTGATGTCGAACTGGCCAGTCTGTCCGGTGCCCAGCTGCCAGCCCAGCTCGGGGATGGACAGGGCCAAGCCGTTGAGATCACTGGAAAAGGAAAAGCGCGCCGGGCCAGGTTTGGGCAGCTCCAACCGCAGCGACCCGCGCCCGCGCCCGCGCACCAGCCCCGGCGGCAGATCCACCCCAAGCGCCGCCAGCGTCTGCGGATCGACCTGCACATCTGCGGTGACTTCGCCTGCGGCCCCTTTGACAAATGACTGCTGCCAGCGGCCTGTGGCCGGAATGCCCGACAGGGTCAGCGGGCCAGACACCTGAACCTGTGTCTGATCCAGCGCCAGCTGCAATCTCACCGCGCGCAGGGGCCGCCCCGGCACCAGCGTGTCACTGGCCACGCCGGTCAGATCGCCGGTCAGGTCCAGATCCATCTGATCCAGCGTCAGGTTTTTGGTCAAAGGCAGCTGCAGCCGTGCGGTCACATCGGCAAACCCAGTTGCCAGATCTGCGCTGCGCCCGATCTTGGACAACACTTTCCAGCGCGGGTTGTCGATATAGGACAGGGCGGCGGTCAGGCTGCTGCGCGCGCGCAATCGCAGATCCCCCTGTGCGGGTTTCGCCTTAAGATCCGGGATCACGAATTGCGATCCTCCGACCTCGATACCGCCGCCATCAGGAGGCGTGACCGTGCCCTGATCCAGCCGCAGACCCAGCCTGCGCCCGGCGATCACCAGCCGCCCGTCCCCGCCGGTGATGGGGGGCATGAAGTCTCCGATCCGCACCTGCGCCTCGTGGAATTGCAGATCCACATGGTGATAGGGTGTGTCCCCGGCCTGCCAGCGCAGCGCGTAAGACACATCCGTGATCTGGCCATCCTGTACATTGCGCGCAACCCAGGCGCGGCCCTTGGGCGCAAGGTCGGCAGGCCAGAATGACAGCACCTGCGCCGGGGTGGTCCGGGGGGCCTGCGCCTGCAGCGCCACATCCCAGCCCGCCTGCCCAATGGTCAGCGCGGCACTGGCCGAGGCCGGATATGTCGGGTCCATGCTACGCAGCGATCCCAGCGTCAGGCGGAACGGATCCAGTTGCAATCGAAAGGCAGCATTGGCCCCGCTGACCGCAACCTCGTGATCGAAAATGGCGCCTTCGGCCAGCCGGATCCGCGACAGGGCGAACTGGCCGCTCAACGCTGTGGGCCAGCCCTGATCCAGGCCTTCGATCCGGGTGACGCCTTCGGCTGTGGCGGCCAGCAAAGGCGCGCTGAGCGAAATCTCATCAAACCGCAGCTCGGCCAGATCCGGCTGATAATTCATATAGATACGCGCGGAATCAAACGGGATGGCCCGCACGTCGCGGCTGGGCTGCAACTGCCCCTGCCCAACCTGCAGCGTGGCGCTGAGCGGTCCCAGACTGCCATCGGCGCGCAGGCTGCTGCGCAGCGCGCCCGAGATCGGCGCCTGCACAAGCCCCAGCCAGGCCAGCGCCGGGCTTTGCGTGGCAATATCGCGTGAGGACAGGCCCTGCAGGTTAAACCCGAAATCCAGGCTGTTCTGCCCGATCGGACTGTCGGCGGTCAGCGCCAGGGTCGCCACATCATCGCCCCCCGCCAACAGCACCACATCCCCGGTAAGGCTGAGCCGCCCATCATTGCGCGACACCCGCAACCGCCCGCCATCCGCGGTCCAGCCGCGATGCGCGCGCAGATCCTCAAAGCGGATGGTCAGCGCGTCGGCCTCAAACGTCTTGAGCGCAGAAAGACGCGGATCCGCCAGCGCCATGTCGATCTGTGCAATCAGCTGCGACAGATCCGGTGTGCTGGTGCCGGCCGAAAACACATCCCCCAGCGCCAGCCCGACACGCCCCTGCTGATCGCGCTGAAACGTGACAAACGCACCCGATACATTGGCGGATTGCAATTCAACCTGCCCACGCAGCAGCGCCAGCGGATCAAACCCCGCCTCAATATCAGACAGGGCGGCAATCTGTTCGCCCCGGCTGTTGCGCAGATCCACATCCCACAGGATCACCCGTGGCTGCCCCTGATAGCTGATCTCGACGCTCATCCGGCCGAAACCAACCTGCAGGCCGGGAACCGCTGCGGCTATCCGGGCTTCGATCCGGGCCTGCACCCAGCCAGGGGCCGTCAAAGGCCGCCCAAGCAGCGCCACGCCCCCCAGAACGACCCCCGCAAACAGCACGGCCATCACCCCCAGCAGCGTGGCCCGCCGCCAGCGCCGGGCCCGTTTGTCCGGGTGATGGCGCGGCAATGCCCGCAACGCGCGGCGCGCGGCGCGTTTTTCGGCGCGGGCCGATGGCCGGTGATCTGGCTGTTCCTCCACCCTGATCTGGTCCTGTGTCCTGTCTGTGTTGCGATCCTGCCCGGCGGGCTTCTGTTGCTTGCTTCTTGTTGGGCGCAGACTAGCTGTGAGCCAAGCGCAAAGGCGAGTCATCTGTTCATCTGCGGCTTCGGGCTTGCTTTCTGCCGCGCAGATTACAATAGCTCAACCATTCAAAGGAGTTCTCATGTCCGACACCGATCTGATCCTCGCCCCCGATTTCACCCTGCCCGTCGCGGGCCTGGAGGGCGCCGAGACCGTAACCCTGTCTGCCCTGCGCGGCGCGCCTGTCGTTGTGTTTTTCTATCCGCGCGACAACACGCCGGGCTGCACCACGGAAAACCTGGATTTCACCGCATTGGCCCCCCAGTTCGAGGCCGCGGGTTGCAAGGTCTTTGGCATATCCAAGGACAGCCTGACCAGTCACGAGAAGTTCATGGGCAAAAAGGCGCTGTCCGTACCGTTGATTTCCGATGAACATGGCTCCGCCTGCGAAGATTTCGGCGTCTGGGTGGAAAAAAAGATGTACGGCAAGACCTTTATGGGGATCGAGCGCGCGACCTTTTTGCTGGATGCAGAGGGGCAGATCGCCCGCGCCTGGCGCAAGGTCAAAGTCAAAGGCCACGCGGATGAGGTCTTGGAGGCCGTGCGCGCCCTGTGAACCTGTGCCATACAGGGTTTCGGATCGGCTGCGCCGATCCGATCCGCGCGGGGCTGCGCCCCGCGCGATTTTGAGTATTTGAACCAAGAAGAAGACAAGGGGGCCGCGCCCATGATGACGCTGTGCGAGATGGCGGTGGATGTGTTGACCACGGCGGATGGGCGCGAAAAGACCGCAAAATCGCGGGATTACGCGGCGCAATGGTTTGCGGCCCGCGCCGAGGGCACGGCGTTGGAGATTGGCCGGGCGGAGGCTCCGCTGCGCCCATCGCGCCCTGAAAAGCCCGAGTTGCTGAACCCGCGTGATGTGCCTAAGCGCAAGCCAGGCAGCCCCGCCGGGCGGATTGCGCTGCTCCATGCGGTTGCCCATATCGAGCTGAACGCCGTGGATTTGCATTGGGACATCATCCCGCGCTTTGCCGGAACAAAAATGCCGCTGGGGTTTTATGATGACTGGGTCAAGGCCGCCGATGAGGAATCCAAGCATTTCAACCTGATCTGCGACTGTCTTGAGGATCTGGACAGCTTTTACGGTGCCCTGCCCGCCCATGCGGGCATGTGGCGCGCCGCCGAGGACACGGTGGATGATTTCATGGGCCGGCTGGCCGTGGTGCCCATGGTGCTGGAGGCGCGCGGTTTGGATGTCACCCCCGGCATGATCGAGGTGTTCCGCAAGGCGGGTCTGGACAAGGCCGTGCAGTCGCTAGAGGTCATCTATGCCGAGGAGGTCGGCCATGTGGCCTATGGGTCAAAATGGTTCCATTTCCTGTGTGGGCGGCACGACATGGACCCGAAAGAGACCTTTCACAACCTGGTCAAAACATATTTCAAAGGCGCATTAAAACCGCCTTTCAACGAGGAAAAGCGGGCCGAGGCCGGTCTGCCGCCGGATTTCTACTGGCCTCTTGCGGATCAGGTGCCCGACAGTCGCCTGGGTTGAACCCTCTGAAATCGGCGGTTTTTTGCCATTCTGGCAACAGCTCGCCCATGGAAGCGAATCACCCTCTCAAAAATCTTGCGAAAAGTTGAACGTGTGGATAAGCGGTTTTGCAGGGCTGTGGTTGGGGAACCACATTCCTGACAGCGCGGTCATGCGATTGCGCTTTGGACAGGCACCGCAGGAATCGGGGGCACTCTGCCTTGGTTCCGCGCAGCACGACGCCCGACAGGGCGAAAACATTGGGGGCGCAACCTTTGAGAACACGACTGGCCATACGGACCCATGCTCTGATCGAACGGTTCTTTCCTGAACGTCGCCTGTTCCTGCGCTCTGACACCGACACGCGGTTCATCCGGTTACGGCCCGAAACCCAGGCTGTGGCCTTTATCGGCACCACCGCCGTGGCGTCCTGGACGATCATCGCCACCGCGATCCTGATGATTGACAGCATCGGCGCGGGCAATTTCCGCGAACAGGCCAAGCGCGAACAGATCACCTATCAGCAGCGCCTGAACGCCCTGTCCGCCGAGCGCGACAGCCGCGCCGCCGAGGCGCTGGCCGCGCAGGACCGCTTTGCCGCCGCGCTGCGCCAGATTTCCCTGATGCAGACCGAGCTGCTGGATTCCGAGGCCCGCCGCCGCGAACTGGCCACCGGGATCGACGTGATCCAGACCACCCTGCGCGACACGATGAAAGAACGCGAAGCCGTGGCTGACCGCCTCGCCGCGCTGGAGGCCCAGTCCGAAACCGGCGCCACAGCAACGGCCGCCAATAGCGATGCGGGCGACGGTACGGTTGATTTCCTCTCCGAGGCCCTGGCCCGCACCGCCGCCGAGCGCGACAAGGTTGTGGCCGATGCGCAGGCCGCGCTGATCCGCGCAGCTGAAATGCGCGCCGAGATCGAGCAGATGGAAGACAAGAACGACCGGATCTTTCGCCAGCTCGAAGAGGCGATGACCGTGTCGGTCAAACCGCTGGACAAGATGTTTGAAAAGGCGGGCATGGATCCCGACCGGATCATTTCGCAGGTGCGCAAGGGCTATTCCGGCCAGGGCGGCCCGATGACCCCGCTGACCTTTACCACCCGTGGTCAGGCCGCCCCTTCGGCAGACACAGCCCGCGCCAATTCGCTGCTGGGCCAGATGGATCGCCTGAACCTGTACCGGATTGCGGCACAGAAAGCGCCCTTTGCCAGCCCGCTCAAGGATCCGTTCCGCTTTACCTCGGGCTTTGGCTATCGCTGGGGCCGCCTTCATGCGGGCACCGATTTCGCCGCGCCCCATGGCACGCCGATCTATTCCACCGCGGATGGCGTGGTTGTTCATGCGGGCTGGTCCTCGGGCTATGGCCGTCTGGTCAAGATCCAGCACGAGTTTGGAATCGAGACCCGCTATGCCCATATGTCGAAAATTCGCGTGAAGGTCGGCCAAAGGGTCTCGCGCGGGCAGCGGGTTGGTGATATGGGAAATACCGGACGGTCGACCGGAACCCATCTGCATTACGAAGTCCGCGTAGGTGGCAAACCCGTCAATCCGATGATCTATATCAAGGCTGCGAACGATGTTTTCTAAAAGCAAAATCAACGAACCGGGCCCCAAGGCCGACGAAACCCCGGCGGCGGCACGCCCCGCTGCGGAACCCGCGCCCCGCGCCCCGGCTGGCGATTTCGCCAAACCCGCCGCGCCCAAGGCCAAACCCCCGGCATCGGTGCTGTCCAACGATCTGCACATCGTCGGCAACATCCGCACCACCGGCGACATCCAGGTCGAAGGCACGATCGAAGGCGACATTCGCGCCCATCTGCTGACCATCGGTGAAAGCGCCACAATAAAGGGCGAGGTTGTCGCCGATGACGTGGTGATCAATGGCCGTATTGTGGGCCGTGTGCGCGGCCTCAAGGTGCGCCTGACCTCGACTGCCCGTGTCGAAGGCGACATTATCCACAAAACCATCGCCATCGAATCCGGCGCTCATTTCGAGGGCTCGGTGCAACGTCAGGACGATCCGCTGTCGGGTAACAAAACCGGCAACAAGCGCCAGCAACAGGCCGCTGCCGCACCGACGCAAGAGGGCTAAACACCCGCCTCTCTTTGAGGACCCCAGAACAGATTAAGGGCGCCCCTGAAGGTGCCCTTTTTTGTGTCTCGAAACCGCGCGGCAGGCGGCAAGATTTTTTCAAAAAATCTTGCGCCCGTGGCCGGTGTTCACGCCCCCTGTGCGACCGGGCGTTTTCCAGCCACCCGCAGGCAGGACAGCACAACCGTCACAATCGCCACCTGCCCCGCCAGCACCGCAGGCCAGATCAGCGGAAATTGCGCATCAAAATATTTCTGCGGCCCAAAGGAAATGGCCGCCATCGCTGCCGCGGCCAGTGCAAAGCCACGACCGCTCGCCCCCTGCAGCGTCATGCCAGCCCATGCGCTTGCCAGCGAGACCCCCAGAAACGGTGCGATGCCAAACAGCGGGATCGCCTCTGGCGGGTGCGGCGGCACGCCTGCGAATAGCGCCAGCAGCATCACCCCCTGCAGAATAATCAAACATCCCAAAGCCACGCGGAGCCCCTGTGCCTGTTCGTTTTCGATCTTGTCCATGTCGCCCTCCAAAAGCGTAATTTAGTGTACGGTTGCACATATCCGTAATACTATGTACGGATGGACGTCAAGGGATTTTCCACCTGAAAGCCATGTGATGAAAGCCGAGACCAAAGAAACCCGCCGTGCACAGATCGAATCCGCCGCCTATCAAATCCTTGAAGAAAAAGGATTTACTGGGGCATCCATGCTCAGCATTGCCAAGCGGGCAAAATGTTCGAATGAAACGCTGTATAACTGGTATGGCGACAAAACCGGGCTGTTCCGCGATCTGATCACACGCAATGCCGCCGATGTGCGCGCCATCTTGCAAGAGGCGCAGGACGGAACAACCGACCCTCTGGCGGTGCTGGAGCGGTTCGGCCCTGCGCTGCTGCATATGCTGGTCGGCCCGCGCGCCGTCACCCTGAACCGCGCCGCGGCGGCGGAACCGACAGGTGCGCTGGGGGCGGTTTTGGCGCAGGCCGGGCGTGACAGCGTTTTCCCGCTGCTGTCAGAGCTGTTGCAGCAAGCCCAACGCGCAGGTCAACTGGGGCCAGGGTCGGCGCAGGATCTGGCCGAAACTTATCTGGGTTTTCTGGTCGGCGATTTACAGATCCGGCGCGTCGTGGCCCGCGCCCCGGAACCGGACACACAAGAGATCACACGCCGCGCCACCCGCGCAGCACAGTCGCTGCAACGGGTTTTTCCGGCAGGTTAGGCTCAAGCCTCCAGTTCGGCGTCCCAATAGAGGAAGTCGACCCAGCTTTCATGCAGGTGATTGGGCGGAAAACGCCGCCCCATATCCAGCAACTGCCCTGCTGTGGGCTGGCGCGGCACCTGCCGCAGCGACATACCACAGCGGCGCAGGCTTTTGGATCCTTTGCGCAGATTGCAGGGCGCGCAGGCGGCCACAACATTTTCCCAGCTGGTGATGCCCCCGGCGGCGCGCGGGATCACGTGATCAAAGGTCAGATCCTTGCGGCTGCCGCAATATTGGCAGCGAAATTCATCCCTCAAGAAAAGATTAAAGCGCGTGAAGGCCACGCGCTTTCTGGGTTGAACAAAATCTTTCAGGACAACGACACTGGGTATTTTCAGCGTCATCGAGGGGCTGCGGACGACCTCGTCATATTCCGCGACAATGTCGACCCTGTCCAGAAACGCCGCTTTGATCGCATCCTGCCAGGGCCAGAGGCTGAGCGGGTAATAAGACAGCGGCCTATAATCCGCGTTCAGCACCAGCGCCGGGTGGTTTTTCAATGCGCCGGTTTCGCGCACAAATGTCGTTCTAAAATTGCCTTCCATTGGGGGATACGTCCTCCGCCCTGCGAACCTCGGTTCCAAGGCGGGACACCCCGCCCCAGCTGCGACCACTATATCTCGCGTTTGATTCGGGGCAACCCCCGCTAGATGATGTGGTTTTACGGGGTATTTACCGTGGCAGCGTAACGTCGCTGTGACAGATCCGGTTTCGGATTGGCGATGCCAATCCGACCGGCGGGGGGCGCTGCCCCCAGACCCCCGGAGGTATTTTTAAAGAGAAGAAGGCGGGGGGAAGCTCCCCTAAAGGGGGCGCATGACAGCCCCTTTTGGCTTCGCAAATATGGGTCAGCGCCCAGAACGGAGGGGTGCGGGTACGTGCGTTTCGCAGAAACGCACTGCCACCCGCCGCCCTCTATTTGCTTTGCAAATAGAGGCTAGAACCCGCATTTATCGCGCAGGAAAGCCAGGGCCACGCCCAGCCCATCCGGGGCGATGCCGTGGGCGGTGCCCTTCATCACATGGGCGTAGACTTCTTTCCAACCTGCGCCTTCCAGCGCCTCTGCCGCCTGGGGCAGCGATTGCGGCGGCACCACATCGTCCATATCCCCATGCACCAGCAGGACCGGCGGGCGCGACACGACCTCATCGGCCAGCAATTCGGGTTCCAGCAGGCGGCCCGAAAAGCCCACGATCCCGGCCAGCTCGTCCTCGCGGCGCGGCCCCACATGCAGGCTCATCATCGTGCCCTGGGAAAAGCCCACCAGCGCGACCTGTTCCGGCAGCAGATCCTCATCCACCATCAGCGCATCAAGGAAGGCGTTCAGATCCTCGACCGCGCGCACCATGCCGGCGCGGGATTCTTCCTCGGACGACCCATCAATCCACGGGATCGGAAACCATTGAAAGCCAAACGGCGCGCCGGCGCAGCTTTCGGGCGCATCGGGCGCCACAAACAGCGTGTCCGGCAGGTGTTCGCCCAGCGGGTCCGCCAGCCCCAGCAGATCCGCGCCATTGGCGCCATAGCCATGCAGGAACACCACGCAGCTGCGCATTTCCCCCGAGACCGGTTCTTTGCGCCCGGTTTGCAGCACTCTGGTCACGCCAGACCCTCCCTCTGTTTTCTCACATGGTAGTAGGCCCAGAGCAGCCGCGCCGCAACCGATCTCCAGGGCGACCAGTCAAGGGCCATCTGACGCAGGGCGCGGTCCTTGGGGCGGTCCGGCAGATCAAACAGCAGCCGCGCGCCTTCCTGCAGGGCCAGATCACCGGGGGCAAAGATATCGGCGCGGGCCAGGCTGAACATAGCGTAGATTTCTGCGGTCCAGATGCCGATGCCCGTGACTGCGGTGAGCGTTTTTATGACATCATCTGTGGGCGCGGCGCGCAGGGCGTCATAGTCGATCGCCGCCTCGGCCAGCGCGCGGGCATAGCGCGCCTTTTGCCGCGACAGGCCAAGGGCGCGCAGGTCTTCGTCGCTGGTCTGCAGGATCGGACCTGGGGCGGTCATATTGGCGGCCTCCAGCCTGGCCCAGATCGCGCGGGCCGAGGCCACGCTGACCTGCTGGCTGGTGATCGCCTGAAGCAGCTGGGCAAACCCGTCCGGGCGCAGGCGCAGAGGCAGCGGGCCGACTTCGGACAGGATTTCATCATGCGCAGCGCGCCAGCGCGGATCCTGCGCGCTGAGCCAATCGACCCCCTCAGAAATACAGGCGTCACCCCGGATCAACCGCCCGGTTCCTGAGGTTTCGACCAGATCCAGTGGTCCTGCCTGCGCCATTTCTGTGCCCTTCTTTACGCCCCACCGTTTTCCCATGAGTACGAAGACAGGTCCGCAACGCAAGCCTCTCGCGGCGAAGAAAACAATTTCCCGCATGATCCGGGTTACACGCGCGCCTGAAGGGCAGATCTGCCCTCAGGCCAGAACAGGATCACGCAGCCATGATCCATGCGCATATCAGCCATGCAATCGACACGATCCCGGATCTGCCCAGCCCAAGCCCCTTGCGCGTCTTGCGCCCCGGTTCTACCCATTCTGACATGACCCAGATTTCTGACGCCCAAACCCGCCCCGACGATCGCCGCGCCAAACGCAATGTCGCCGTGCTGGTGGGCGCGCAGGCGATCCTGGGGGCGCAAATGCCAATGCTGTTCACCGTCGGCGGATTGGCCGGGCAATCGCTGGCCCCGAACCCCTGCTATGCCACCCTGCCGATCTCGCTGATCGTTCTGGGCAGCATGTTGGCTGCCACCCCGGTTTCAGGCGCGATGCAGAAATGGGGGCGCAGGATCGGCTTTGCCATCGGCGCATTGTTTGGTGCACTGGGCGGCATGGTCGGGGCCTATGGGCTGTATCTTGGGTCTTTCCCGATCTTCCTTGCGGGCAGCTTTCTGACCGGCGTGTATATGTCGGCCCATGGGTTTTATCGTTTCGCTGCGGCCGACACCGCCTCGGAAGAGTTCCGCCCAAAGGCCATTTCCTATGTCATGGCAGGCGGTCTGGCAGCGGCGCTGATCGGGCCGCAGCTGGTGAAATTCACCGCCGAAGCCTATGTGATCCCGTTCCTTGGCACCTATCTGGCGGTGATCGGATTGAATGCGGTCGGGGTCTTTCTGTTCCTGCTGCTGGATATCCCCACCCCGGCCCCGGTCTCGGCGGACATGCCCAAAGGCCGCAGCCGCCGCGAATTGCTGGCCACCCCCCGGATCGCCGTGGCGGTGATCTGCGCCATGGTGTCTTACGCGCTGATGAACCTGGTGATGACCTCGACTCCGCTGGCGGTGGTCGGCTGTGGCTTTGACACGGGCGATGCGGCCAATGTGGTCACAGCCCATGTGCTGGCCATGTATGTGCCCAGCTTTTTCACCGGTCACCTGATCGCGCGCTTTGGCGTGGAAAAGATCGTCGCCGCCGGGCTGGTCGTGCTGGCAGGTGCCGGGGCCGTGGCCCTGTCCGGTGTCGAACTGGAGCAATTCTTTGTCGCGCTGATCCTGCTAGGGATCGGCTGGAATTTCGGCTTTATCGGTGCCACAACCATGCTGGCAGGCGCGCATGAACCGCATGAGCGCGGCCGGATGCAGGGCCTCAACGACCTGCTGGTCTTTGGCGGTGTGACCTTTGCCTCGCTGGCCTCGGGCGGGCTGATGAACTGCTCGGGCGGGAATGCGCAGGATGGCTGGATGGCGGTGAACCTCGCCATGGCACCCTTCCTTGCCCTTGCCGGTGGCGCGCTGATCTGGCTGGTTCTGCGCCCCAAAGACGTGACTGCCTGATCCAACCGCCGCGCTATGGGTATTTGAGAAAGCAGAGAAACAGGCACGCGCGCCCTGTTTCTTCTCTTTGGCAAAATACTCCGGGGTCTCGCCAAAGGCGAGCTGGATGAGCTGTCGCTAAAAGCGATGGGGGCAGAGCCCCCTCTGCTGCGCAGCAGCTAAAAATGTGAGGCTTAGCTCAGCGCCAGCCGCAGATGCCGGGCAAATCCGCTTAACGTCAGACGTCCATCGCTCACCGCTGCCGGGTCGCGCAGCACCAATTGCAACAGCGGTTTGGCCTGCCAAAATTCCAGCAAAGCCGCGCCACCGGGGCCAAGATTGCGGCGCAGGCGGCGCAGGGAGCCGGCGGCGCGCAGATCCTTTAGCGCCGTGGCGGCCAGCGCCTGCAGCGCCTCGGGCCGCCCATCGGGCAAGGGCAGCTTGCCCTGCGCTTCCAGCTGCGGAACCGCCTGCAGATAGCGCACCAGCCCAGCCGCCCGCGCCCAGGCCAGCACTGCCCCCCTGTGCGAGGTCACATCTGACCCAAGCGCCTCTGCCGCGCTGAGCGCCAGCGCCCCGGCGGTCTGTTCCAGATAGGTCCAGAGCGCGTCCTCATCAGCGAAAGGCGCGCGCTCCATGTCGCCTTCGCGCGCGGTGATCATATCCTGCAGCGCGGCCGTGTCTTGCCCGCCAAGCACCAGCGCCAGCGGCGTCGCCACTTCGTGATGGCGGATCACCTGACGGGCGTGGATATCTTCCAACAGATCGCGCCAATATTGCAGGCGCATCTGCACGATGATCGGTTCGGCGCTCGCCCAGGGGGCGCGGGCGACCTCAAGATTCATCGCGTAAATCGGGAACAGCACCACCCGCGCAGCGACCGGCGCGGCCATGGCCGCAGCAAAGCGATCCGGGTCGGATTTGCGCACCATTTCCGCGCAGGCGACCAGATCCGGGTTGTCGGCAAACGGGTCGCTCATGCGGTGGGTCCCTTTTTGCGCGGCATGGGTTTAGCCCCGGGCCGTATCGCGCACCAGCTTCCAGCGCACCGCATCCAGCAGCGCCTCAAAGCTGGCATCCACGATGTTCGCGCTGACGCCGACGGTGGACCAGCGCAGGCCCTCGCCATCTTCGCTGTCGATGGTCACGCGGGTCACGGCCTCGGTCCCGCCCTGGGTGATGCGCACCTTGAAATCCACCAGCCGCATGTCGTCGATGATCGCCTGATAAGGACCCAGATCCTTGGCCAGCGCCTTGGCCAGCGCGTTCACAGGGCCGCGGTCACAGCCCGCCTCGTCCATGCTTTCGCTGACGGACAGTTTTTTCTCGCCGTCGATTTTGACCACGACCACCGCCTCGGAGAGGCTGACCATCCTGTCATATTTGTTTTTACGCCGTTCCACGCTGACGCGGTAGCGTTTGACCTCGAAAAACTCGGGCAGCAGGCCCAGCTCGTCCCGCGCCAGCAATTCGAAACTGGCCTGCGCGGTGTCATAGGAATAGCCCGCCGCCTCGCGCGATTTGATCCGTTCCAGAATACGCGGCAAAGCCGGGTTGTCCGGCGCGACCTCCAACCCGGCATCGGCCAGACGGCGGCGCAGGTTGGACTGGCCCGCCTGATTGGACATGGGGATCATGCGCTGATTGCCGATCAGGGTGGGCTCTACATGTTCATAAGTGGTCGGATCCTTGAGGATCGCGCTGGCATGAAGCCCGGATTTATGGGTAAAGGCCGAGGCCCCCACATAGGCCGCCTGCCGAGAGGGCACGCGGTTCAGGATGTCATCCAGCATTCGGCTGATCCGGGTCAGATCGCGCAGGTTTTCCACGGGGACGCCGGTGTCAAACCGATCTGCATAGCGCGGTTTCAGCAAGAGCGTCGGGATCAGCGAAATCAGATTGGCATTGCCGCAGCGTTCGCCCAGACCGTTCAGCGTGCCCTGCACCTGACGCGCGCCCGCCTCGATCGCGGCCAGCGATCCGGCCACGGCGTTTTCCGTGTCATTATGGGTGTGGATGCCGATGTGATCGCCGGGAATGCCCGCCGCGATCACCTCGGCGACAATTTCTCCGATCTCAGAGGGCAGAGTGCCGCCATTCGTATCACAGAGCACGATCCAGCGCGCGCCCGCATCATAGGCGGCCTTCAGGCAGTCCAGCGCATAGGGCTCGTTGGCCTTGTAACCGTCAAAGAAATGTTCCGCATCCAGCAGAGCTTCGCGCCCTTGCGCCACGATATGGGCCATGCTGGCGCGAATGTTTTCGACATTTTCCTCCAGCGTGATGCCAAGCGCCTTTGTCACGTGGAAATCATGGCTTTTGCCGACCAGACAGACCGCGCCCGTGCCCGCATTCATCACACCGGCCAGCACATCGTCATTGGCGGCCGAGCGCCCGGCCCGCTTGGTCATGCCAAAGGCTGTCATGCGCGCGCGGGTGGCGGGCACCGTTTCGAAAAACTCGGAATCCGTGGGATTGGCACCGGGCCAGCCACCCTCGATGTAATCAATCCCCAGCGCGTCCAGCGCGGCGGTGATCCGCAGCTTTTCCTCGGTTGAAAACTGCACGCCCTGGGTCTGCTGCCCGTCGCGCAAAGTGGTGTCATATAGGTACAGACGGTCCTTGGACATGCCGTTTTCCCTTTTGTCTTCTGTTTCTATCGTTTGTTCAGGGTCGCGCCCGGCCCGAGGGTGGGTGCAAAGCGCCCGCCCTGGGGGGCGGGTCGGGCGCGGCCCGGCGTCAGCGCCGGGCAATCCCCTTGTGACAAACACTCACTTCAGGTCTTCCAGCTTGGCCGCGTCAAAACCCGTGCCAGCGACCAGCTCGACCCCGGCCTTGGACATACGCACCTCGACCCCGGCGGCGACCAGCGCCTGTTTCATCGCATCCACGCCCGAGAAATCCTTGCTTTCCATGGCCTGCGCGCGCAGATCCGCCAGCTTGTCGGCCAGCCCGCTCAGATCGACCGTGACCGCGTCCCAGCCACCCAGATCCGCGCCCAGCAGGCCCAGCATCTGCGCCGAAGCCAGCAGCCCCGCCGCATCCCCCGCGCTTGCCAGTTTGTGCAACGCCGTCAAAGCGCCCGCTGTGTTCAGGTCATCCGCAAGCGCCGCGATCACTTCGGGCGCAGCGGTGGCGGCGGGTTCGATGCCCGCTGTCAGCGCCCGCCACTTGCGCAGCGTCGCCTCGGCCTCGTCACGCTTTTTCTCCGTCCAGTCCATCGGCTTGCGATAATGGGTGGACAGGAACACATAGCGGATCACCTCGCCCGGCACGCCCTGATCCAGCAGATCGCGCACGGTAAAGAAATTGCCCAGCGATTTGGACATCTTCTTGCCCTCGACCTGCAACATTTCATTATGCAGCCAGACATTGGCAAAAGACGCCTTGGGATGGGCGCAGCAGCTTTGCGCGATCTCGTTTTCATGATGCGGGAATTGCAGGTCATTGCCGCCGCCATGGATGTCAAAGCTCGCCCCCAGCAGCTCATAGCTCATGGCCGAGCATTCGATATGCCAGCCCGGACGCCCGCGCCCCCAGGGGCTGTCCCAGCCGGGCAGCTCATCGCTGGAGGGTTTCCACAGGACAAAATCCATCGGATTTTTCTTGTAGGGCGCGACCTCGACCCGTGCGCCTGCGATCATGTCATCGACGGAGCGCCCGGACAGGCGGCCATACTCCGCATAGCTGTCGACGGAAAACAGCGCGTGGCCCTCGGCGGCATAGGCATGGCCTGCCTCGATCAGCCCTTCGATCATGGTGATCATCTGGGCGATATACTGGGTTGCGCGCGGTTCATGATCGGGGCGCGCGGCACCAAGCGCATCCATATCCGCGTGATACCAAGCGATGGTTTCATCGGTGCGTTCCTGCACCAGCTCTTCCAGCGTGCCTTTGGCCCCGGCCTGCTGGCGCTGCAGCGCGGTGGCGTTGATCTTGTCATCCACATCTGTGAAGTTGCGCACATAGGTCACGGAGTCCTGCCCATAGGCATGGCGCAGCAGCCGTTGCAGCACGTCAAACACCACGACTGGCCGGGCATTGCCCAGATGCGCCCGGTCATAGACCGTCGGCCCACAAAGATAGAGCCGCACATGCGTCGGGTCGATCGGCTGGAACAGCTCTTTCTTGCGGGTCAATGTGTTGGTGAGTTTGATATCCATCTCTCATCCTCGCTCGGGCGCTTCGCGGCGGGCTTAGCAACTTCGCTTCAGGATGGGAATAGAGACCTGAGAGACAAAACAGCACCCGCCGGGATCGGGGGTGCCGATCCGGTCAGGGGGTAATGCAACAAATAATGGTGCAGCTCAGGGTCATGGGGGATGTGTAGCGGGGGTTTAAAGGGCGCGCAAGGGGAGGATGGGCAGGCAATGCGCCCTTGCGCTCCGCCACGCCGATCCGCCCCGCAACAATGTTCAGCCCGCGACCCAGGGTGGGGGTGAAGCCCCCTCCCGTGGGGAGGGTCGGGGGCTGGTCGGCTTTGCCGACTTGTGCCTGCACCCTTGCGCAACGCGCCGTAGGGTGGGTTTTCAACCCACCGTTCCACCCCACAAAAAAGGGCAGCGACCGCATGGCCCCTGCCCCGTTTTTCTGTGACCTGCGGTGGGTTTAGCCCTCGCTGGTTTCGTCCTCGTCACCCTGATCGGCGATCCAGGCAACAGACACGACCTCTTCGCCCTTGGCGGTGTTGAACACCCGCACGCCCCCGGCGCTGCGCGAGCGGAAGGAAATCCCCTCCACCGGCACCCGGATCGACTGCCCGGTCGAAGTGGCCAGCATGATCTGGTCCTCCAGCTCCACCGGGAAGGACGCGATGATCGGGCCGGTACGCATGGATTTCTCCCACGCGGTTACACCCATGCCACCGCGCCCGCGCACAGGGTAGTCATGGGACGAGCTGAGCTTGCCCGCGCCCTCTGCAGTGATGGTCAGGATCAGGTTTTCCGCCGCCGACATTTCCGCGTAGCGTTCCTGCGACAGCAGGCTGTTGGCGTCGCCATCCTCTTCGGCCTGCGCCTCTTCATCCGACACACCGGCCATGGCGCGGCGCATCTTGAGGTAAGAGGCCCGCTCGTCGCTTTCCGCATCGAAATGGCGGATCACGGACATGGACACGACCTCATCCTCGCCGCTCAACTTGACGCCACGCACACCGGTCGAATTGCGCGAGTTGAACACCCGCACATCCGGCACGGGGAAGCGGATCGCGCGGCCGGAATTGGTCACCAGCATCACATCATCCTCTTCGGAACAAATGCGCGCATTGATCAGGCGGGTGTCTTCGTCCTCGCCCTCGAACTTCATGGCGATCTTGCCGTTCGACTTCACATTTGTGAAATCCGACAGGCGGTTACGCCGGACCGAGCCCTTGGAGGTGGCAAAGACGATCTGCAGATCATCCCAGTCATCCTCGGGCACATCCACCGGCATGATCGCGGCAATCGACACGCCCTGCGGGATCGGCAGGATGTTCACAATCGCCTTGCCCTTGGAAATGCGCGAGCCCTGCGGCAGGCGCCATGTCTTGAGCTTATAGGCCATACCATCGGTGGTGAAGAACAACAGCTGCGTGTGGGTGTTCGCCACAAAGAGCGAGGTCACCACGTCATCATCCTTCATCGCGCCGCCAGAGAGGCCCTTGCCGCCGCGTTTCTGCGAGCGGAACTCGGCCAGCGCGGTGCGCTTGATGTAGCCAGACTGGGTGACGGTGACGACCATGTCTTCGCGTTCGATCAGGTCTTCGTCATCCATATCGCCGGCCCAGTCGACGATCTCGGTGCGGCGGTCCACGGCAAATTCGGCGCGGATGCTGGACAGCTCGTTGCTGATGATCGCCATGATCCGTTCGCGCGAGCCAAGGATGTCCAGGTAATCCTTGATCTTTTTCGCCAGCTCTTCCAGCTCGTCCGTGACCTCTTTGACACCCAGCTGGGTCAGGCGCTGCAGGCGCAGTTCCAGAATGGCGCGGGCCTGGGTTTCGGACAGGTTATAGGTGCCGTCCTCGTTGGCCTTATGGGTCGGATCGTCGATCAGCGCGATATAGGGCAGGATTTCATGGGCAGGCCAGCGGCGTTCCATCAGCTTGGCGCGGGCCTCGGCCGCATCCTGCGACGCGCGGATCGTGGCGACGACCTCGTCCACATTGCTGACAGCCACGGCCAGACCGCACAAGATATGGCTGCGTTCGCGCGCCTTGCGCAGCAGATAGGCGGTGCGCCGTGCCACCACATCCTCGCGGAAATCGAGGAAGGCAGTCAGGAAACCACGCAATGTCAGCGTTTCGGGCCGCCCGCCATTCAGCGCCAGCATGTTGCAGGCAAAGCTGGTCTGCATCGGCGTAAAGCGGAACAGCTGGTTCAGCACGACCTCGGCGGTGGCGTCGCGTTTCAGTTCGACAACAACCCGCACGCCATCGCGGTCGGATTCGTCCTGAACATGGGCGATGCCTTCGATCTTTTTGTCGCGCGCGGCCTCGGCGATGCGCTCGATCATCGTGGCCTTGTTCACCTGATAGGGGATCTCGTCGACGATGATGGCATAGCGATCCTTGCGGATTTCCTCGACCTTGGTCTTGGCGCGGATGATGACGCTGCCGCGCCCTTCCAGATAGGCTTTGCGCGCGCCAGAACGGCCCAGAATGATGCCGCCGGTGGGGAAATCGGGCGCCGGGATATAGTCGATCAGCTGTTCGCTGGACAGGTCCGGGTTTTCGATCAGGGCCAGCGTGGCGTCGATCACTTCGCCCAGATTGTGGGGCGGGATGCGGGTCGCCATGCCCACCGCGATGCCCTCGGCCCCGTTGACCAGAACATTGGGGTAGCGCGCGGGCAGAACCGTGGGTTCGGTGCGTTCATTGGCGTAGTTGGGGACAAAATCGACAGTTTCCTTGTCGATATCTTCCAGCAGCGCCTCGGCCACCTTTTGCAGGCGCGCCTCGGTGTAACGATATGCGGCGGGCGGATCGCCATCCATAGAACCAAAGTTGCCCTGACCGTCGATCAGCGGCACCGACATGGAGAAATCCTGCGCCATACGCACCAGAGCGTCATAGATGGCGCTGTCCCCATGCGGGTGATAGCGGCCCATCACGTCGCCCACGGCGGTGGCGCATTTCCGGTAGGGCTTGGCGCGGGTCTGACCGTTTTCATACAGCGTGTACAAAATCCGGCGATGCACCGGCTTCAGACCATCGCGCAGATCGGGAATCGCACGGGAAACGATCACGCTCATCGCATAGTCGAGATAGCTCGACTTCATCTCGTTTTCGATCGAGATCTGCGGCCCGTCATGGACGGGGCGGTTTTCGTCTTCTTTTTCAGGGGTTTCTGGCGTGTCGCTCACGTCTGGGACCTGTCCGGTTCTGTTCTATATCTTGTTGCCCCCTGTATATCAGAGCCAAGGTATAGGGCGCAACGCAATGCTGCCCTTGACCCTGACCTGCGGGCCGAAAAAGGCCAAAATTCCGCGAAATTCATTGAAAATCAAGGATTAGCCCCGCAGACTGCCTCCCCCACAGATGTGATTGAGGAGATGCAGACCATGGAGGCGCGCGAAACCGAACTGATGCTGAAGGGGTACGGGCTGACCACAGCGGAATTTTACTACCACATGCCCGATTATGTACACGTGCTGAACAGTTTCATCTGGCAGGAGTATGATCTGGCACCGGACCATCCGCGCCTGTTCAAATTCATCGAATTTTGGCAGGCCGAAATCGAAGGCCCGCTGCATTCCGTGCGGTTCACCCATCGCAAGATGCTGTCATCGGGCGAATGGCGACACATGGTGGGCGAATTTCACTATCACTGACCGCGCTGCGGCCAAATAGCAGGCCACGGCGCAGCTCAGGCATAGCTGACAAGTTCGTATTCAACACCGTCAGGGCCGTAAAAATAGAACCGCCGCCCCGGTTCGTAATCCGCGTGCATGTGGGGCCGATACCCCATGGCGATGACACGTTGTTCCATCGCGTCCAGATCATCGACCACAAACCCGATATGGTTGAGCGCACCAACCGCATGATAGCGCAGCGCCTGCTGAGCCGGGGCCTCTTTCGGACTATACAGCGCGAGATAACTGTCTTTTCCGCCCACATGCACAGTGTAGCCGCCCTCAAGTGACGCCCCCTCCCAGCGGATCTTCCAGTCAAACAGGGCGATCAAAAGCTCAGCCGTGCGCTTGGCATGGGGTACCGTGATATTGGCATGTTCCAGTTTTACAGACATCCGGGCTCTCCTGTGTTGGAATCCATGGATGTCAGCCTAAGACCTCAAGCACACATGAGATCAAAGACATTCTTTTCAAGAAAATCAAACCCCTGCACCTAAAACCACAGCCCATAAAAAACACAGCGCCCACACGGGACGCTGTGTTTCAAAACAACCGATCTGTTCAGGCGCAACAGGCAAATTCCTGACTCAGGAATTTGCGGATCTACTGGTTCGCCCGTTCCAAAGCACGATACGCGGCCACATTGCGGTTATGTTCCGCCAGAGTCGCCGCAAAATTATGCCCGTCCGAGGGGTCCAATGTCTTGGCGACAAAGAAAATATACTCGGTCTGCGCTGGGTTCAGCGCCGCCTGAATGCTGGCGCGGCCCGGATTGGCAATCGGAGTCGGCGGCAGCGCGGGGATGACATAGGTGTTGTAAGCCGTGGCGCGACGCAGTTCAGACTGACGCAGACCGCGGCCCAGCACTCCTTCGCCCTTGGTGATGCCATAAATCACCGTCGGGTCCGTTTGTAGGCGCATCCCTTGGTTCAGACGGTTCACAAAGACCGAAGCCACATCATACCGCTCATCCGCGCCGCCGGTTTCCTTTTCGATGATAGAGGCAAGGATCAGCGCCTCTTCGGGCGATTTCAGCGGCAGACCTTCGGCGCGATTTTCCCAGGCTTGCGCCAGGATCAGTTCCTGCGCGACGGCCATGCGGGTCAGCACTTCGGCCCGGCTGTCGCCCGGCGTGATTTCGTAACTATCCGGGGCCAGGCTGCCCTCGGCCGGCACATCGACCGCACCCTCCAGCGCGTCGATCCCATTCAGCCCCTGCACAACCTGCCAGCTGGTCACACCTTCGGCCAGCGCGATGCGAAACCGCGTGTCGGATTTGGCGCGCACATTGGTATAGACCTCCGGTGCGTCTTCGGTTGCGGGGTTAAAGCTCGCGCGTTCTTCATAGCGCCCGGTGGCTGGATTGATTTCGCGCACCTGCACCTGCGCGCGGGTCACACCAATCCGATACACGACCTCGGTGCCGCAGGTGCTGGCGCCGCCCTTGGTCACGGTGTCGACGATCTCGGCCATGGACGCACCGGGTTGCACCAGATAGCTGCCCGCTTTCAGGCGCTGAGTTTTATCGGTGTAATCCGCGCCCAGACGAAACATGATCGGGCTGGAGATCGCCCCCTGCCCGCCCAGATCCTCGGACACACGCCGCATATTGGACCCGCGCGGCACCTCGACACAGATCGCCTGCGTCAGGGGGCCGCGCGTGTTATATTGGCTCTGCGCCCAGATCAGCACGCCGCCAGCCAGAAACAGCGCCACAACCAGAAAGGTCAGCGCATTCGACGCGATGCTGCGCCACATATGCGGTTACTCCACCTTACCGAAAATCACGCTGGCATTGGTCCCGCCAAAGCCAAAGCTGTTGGACAGCGCGTAATTTACCGCGCGCTCGCGCTTGGCATTGGGGGCCAGGTCCAGCTTGGGCTCAACCGCCGGGTTGTCCAGGTTGATGGTCGGCGGCACAACCTGATCGCGGATCGACAGGATGGCAAAGATTGCCTCAATCGCGCCAGCGGCGCCCAGCAGGTGACCCGTGGCGGATTTGGTCGAGGACATGGTGGCCTTGCTGGCCGCATCGCCCAGCAGACGTTCCACCGCGCCCAGTTCGATCGTGTCGGCCATGGTCGAGGTACCATGGGCATTGATGTAGTCAATCGCCGACGCCTCAAGACCGGCATCCTTCAGCGCCGCGCGCATGGAGCGTTCGCCGCCCTCACCATCCTCGGACGGGGCGGTGATGTGATAGGCGTCGCCCGACAGACCATAGCCGCAAACCTCGGCATAGATCTTGGCGCCGCGCGCCTTGGCGTGTTCATATTCCTCAAGGATCACCACACCTGCACCCTCACCCATAACAAACCCGTCGCGGTCCGCATCATAGGGGCGGCTGGCCGATTTGGGATCATCGCCACGCTTGGTGGACAGGGCTTTACAGGCGTTGAACCCGGCAATCCCGATCTCGGAAATCGCCGCCTCGGCACCGCCGGCGACCATGACATCCGCATCGCCATATTTGATCAGACGGGCCGCATCGCCAATCGCATGAGCGCCGGTAGAACAGGCCGTCACAACCGCGTGGTTCGGGCCCTTAAAGCCGAACTTGATCGACACATTGCCCGAAATCAGGTTGATCAGCGCGCCGGGAATAAAGAAAGGCGACACGCGGCGCGGGCCCTTTTCTTTGATCAGGATCGCAGTTTCCGCAATCGCGTTCAGCCCGCCAATGCCGGAGCCAATCATCACACCGGTGCGCAGACGGTCTTCTTCGCTTTCGGGCGTCCAGCCGGAATCCTCAACCGCCTGCATCGCCGCCGCCATGCCGAACAGGATGAATTCGTCGACCTTGCGACGCTCTTTCTTGTCCATATAGGCTTCGGGGTTGAAGGTGCCTTCGCTGCCATCGCCATAGGGCACTTCGCAGGCATAGGTCGTGGCCAGATGGCTGGCATCGAATTTCGAAATCGTGCCTGCGCCGGACTCCCCGGCCAGCAGACGGGTCCAGGTGTTTTCGACCCCATCCGCCAGCGGAGTCACCAATCCCAAACCTGTAACGACAACACGACGTGCCATGGCTCTGCCCTTCCTCAAGTAGCTCTTGCCCGCTCTTACCCCGCCAGCCCGGTCATGAGCAAGAGCAGCCGGGCGCAAAGCCGCCCAAAGGCAAGGTTTCACCGACGAAAACAGTCAGTTTGGCCCGAAATTCCACACCGGGGTTTCTTCTTGGTCCAAATACTCAAAGACAACAGACGCAACGCGCGCAGGCCATCCAATGACCCGCGCCGCTCTCAACAGGGCCAAAAATCTTTCAAAGATTTTTGCCACCTGTCCGATCTGTCACGCGCAACATCACCCTCAAGGCCAGCCCCTCAGGCCCAATCAGACCCAAGATCCGCCCGTGCGCGATCAATCCAGTGATCCTTCAACCACCCGCAGGCACGAGACCGGCGGATCACCGACCCGGAATAGCCCTCCACCGCTTCGGGCATCTTGGGTCGTCCATGGAAACACACAACCCGTGCATCCGCAGGCAGCCGCGGCCCGCGCAGGTAATTGCCGGGAAACGGGTTGCAGTCATATTTGAAAGACACCACCCACTCGCCCGGAATATAGGTGAAGCAATCATTGTCCATCGCCTTATGTGAGGTGTACCGCTGCTCGCTGCCGCGCGCTTTTTCCACCTCTTCATAAGGGTTTGCCGCCAGATCGTTATACAGAAACCCGTGCTGCGCAGGATCAAAGCGAAACACCGACCCATGACCCGTGGGCCGCCCCTTGCGGGCCTCGGTCCAGTCATGGCGCATGGCAATTGTGCCCGGCTCCAGATCGTGGATCTCGTCCAGCGACCCGGTGATCACCACATCCAGATCAAAGCCCAGAACCGGCCCCTCCAGATCCGGCACCAGACCGGGGCGGAACAGCGACACCTTGCGCATCGCCCCCTGCCGGTTCGCCACCGCCAGCGCCGCATTCATCGGCTCAAGAAACGGCTCGACCGGCAGATCCAGCACCTCGATATCCGGGTGCAGCCCCTCGGCATGTTCCGTCATCACCATGAACCGCACGGGCCGTGTCATGTTGCGCCGCACGCCCGAATACAGCCGGTTCACATATTCCGGCCCAAACAGCGTGCCCCATTTGATGCACATGATATTGACGGGTTTCATGTGAGGCTCCTTGGTCACAATCACCGCGCAGCCTTAGCAATCCCGCCGCGCTTTGACCAGCGCCCCTTGAGCGCCCGCGCCCGCCCCCCTATCCTGAGAGCCAGCGACAGGAGGTTTGATGGCGCTTGTACCCCCCCTTCCGGCCGCGCTTTAGGCGCATGAGGCTCGGACGACCCCAACCCCGGCGCTTTTCCAGCGCGCGGGCTTTGTGCGTTTTGAAAACGACTCTGCGTGTTGCGGCACAGATGCCCCACACTTCAGTCGATCAAGGACAAGACCATTGACCCAGACGACCATGACCGATCTGACTCTGGCCGATATTGGCTGGGGCGATCATTTCTCTGACCAGCTCGATCCGGGCGAAGCCCTGCTGCAGCCCGCCCGCGTGACCGAAGTCCAACGCGACAGGCTGCGCGCCATGTCGGACACCGGTCTGCACCTGTTGATCCCGAGTGAACATGCGGGCAGCTATGCGGTGGGCGACTGGGTCCTCAGCGACGGCACCCACGCGCTGCGCCGGCTGGAGCCAACCGGCCTGCTGACCCGCAAGGCGGCGGGCCATGTGTCCTATACCCAGCGCATCGCCGCGAATGTGGATACGCTGGGCATCGTGACCAGCTGCAATGCGGATTTCAACGCCGCCAGGATCGAACGCTATCTGACACTGGCCGCCGCCGCAGGGTGCACACCGCTGATCATCCTGACCAAGCCCGATCTTGTTGTGGAGGCCGAGGATTTTCTGCGCCAGGCGGCTGAGATCGCGCCGGATGTGCAGGCCCGGCTGGTCAACAGCAAAGACCCAGACAGCGTGGCGGCCCTGCATCCCTGGTGCGGCGCTGGTCAGACCATTGCCCTGCTCGGATCCTCCGGGGTGGGCAAAACCACCCTGCGCAACGCCCTGACCGGGGAGCGCGCGGCAACCCAGGACATTCGCGAAGACGATGCGAAGGGGCGGCACACCACCACCCATCGCAGCCTTGTGCGCACGGGGCTGGGCGGTTGGCTGATCGACACGCCGGGTATGCGCGAGCTGCAGCTTGCGGATATGCAGGAGGGGATCGAAGAGGTCTTTGACGATCTGGTCGCCCTCGCCAACCAATGCAAGTTCCGCAATTGTGGCCACGAAGCTGAGCCCGGCTGTGCCGTACGCGCCGCGATTGAGGACGGGGCACTGGATCCGGCCCGGCTGGAACGCTGGCGCAAGCTTGAGGCCGAAGATGCCCGCAATTCCGAATCCATTGCGCGGCAACGGGCGCGGAACAAGGCCTTCGGGAAGATGGTGAAAGGCGCGAAAAAGGCCAAGGCCGGGCGGCGCGGCGGACGGTAAAAGGATCGGTGGGTTACAAACCCACCCTACCCCAGCCGTAACAGCGCGGCGCGCGACAAACACCGTAAGGTGGGTTTTCAACCCACCGTCCAATCACCGTCTTAAAACGAAAAAACCGCGCGACCCTTGGGCTGCGCGGTTTCGTTTTTCGGAGTTTGCCAGACGATCAGGCGCTGGCTTCTTCCTGTTTTTGATCCGCATGGACCATCAGCGGTTTGGTATCGGCATTGACCGATTCCTCGTTCACCACCACTTCGGCCACGTCCTCCATGCCCGGCAGTTCGAACATGGTGTCGAGCAGGATCCCTTCGAGGATGGAGCGCAGGCCGCGCGCGCCGGTCTTGCGTTCGATCGCCTTCTTCGCGATCGCGCTCAGTGCATCATCGGTGAAGGTCAGCTGGGTCTCTTCCATTTCGAACAGGCGCTGATACTGCTTGACCAGGGCGTTTTTCGGCTGGGTCAGGATGATGACCAGCGCGTCCTCGTCCAGGTCCTCGAGCGTAGCGACCACCGGCAGACGGCCGACAAATTCCGGGATCAGACCGAATTTCAGCAGATCCTCCGGTTCGAGATCCTGGAAAATTTCGCCCACGCCGCGATCATCATTGTCGCGCACATCGGCACCAAAGCCCATGGCGCTGCCCTTGCCGCGCTGCGCAATGATGCGGTCCAGACCGGCAAACGCGCCGCCGCAGATGAACAGGATATTCGTGGTGTCCACCTGCAGGAATTCCTGCTGCGGATGTTTGCGCCCGCCCTGCGGCGGAACCGATGCCACGGTGCCTTCCATCAGTTTCAGCAGCGCCTGCTGCACACCCTCACCCGACACGTCGCGGGTGATCGAGGGGTTTTCAGATTTACGCGTAATTTTATCGACCTCGTCGATATAGACGATGCCGCGCTGCGCGCGCTCTACATTATATTCGCTGGCCTGCAGCAGCTTGAGGATGATGTTTTCCACATCCTCGCCCACATACCCGGCCTCGGTCAGCGTGGTGGCATCGGCCATGGTAAAGGGCACATCCAGAATCCGCGCCAGCGTCTGCGCCAGCAGCGTCTTGCCGCAGCCGGTCGGGCCGATCAGCATGATGTTGGATTTCGCTAGCTCGATATCCGAGCTTTTCTGCGCGTGGTTCAGACGCTTGTAATGGTTGTGCACCGCGACCGAAAGCACGCGCTTGGCCTTGGCCTGACCGATCACGTAATCATCCAGCACTTCGCAGATTTCGCGCGGGGTCGGCACACCATCGGAGGATTTGAGGCCAGCGCCCTTTGTCTCTTCGCGGATGATGTCCATGCACAGTTCGACACATTCGTCGCAAATAAACACGGTCGGCCCGGCGATCAGCTTGCGCACCTCGTGTTGGCTTTTGCCGCAGAAGCTGCAGTAAAGGGTGTTCTTGCTGTCACCGCCTGAATTCGTCGCCATCATTCACCTTTCCGGGCCTTGCGGGCTTGCCTGTTTTGTCGCGCTTTGACCAATTCACCTGCGGAATGATCCCAAAGCGTCATGATACGCCCCAAAACCCTAATTCCCGGTTTCTCCGGTCGCGTCGCTTGCCTTTGGCCGCCACGTTCCTGTCAGCTTAGGACAGGGTTCCGGGGCGGGCAATGCGAAAATGCCCCGCACGGGTCATTCAAATACGCCCTATTCGGGCAGAAAAGCCACGCCCCCGGCCGGACATCCCAGCCGGGGGCAATGGGTTAGCTATCTTCGCCGTCGACCTTTGCACGGGCGGTCACGATTTCGTCCAGATGGCCCCATTCCTTGGCCTCTTCTGGCGACATAAAGTTATCGCGCTCCAGATCTTCGCGCACTTTTTCGCGGTCCAGCCCGGTATGTTTGACATAGATGTCGATCAGCCGGTCCTTGATTTTCTGGGTTTCCTGCGCGTGGATCATGATATCCGTCGCCTGACCCTGATACCCGCCCGACGGCTGGTGCACCATGATGCGGCTATTGGGCAGTGCAAAGCGCATCCCCGCCTCACCACCACAGGCCAGCAGCGACCCCATGGACGCCGCCTGGCCAATGACCAGCGTGCTGACCTTGGGGCGGATATATTGCATCGTGTCATAGATCGACAGGCCCGAGGTCACGACACCGCCGGGGCTGTTGATATAAATCGAGATCTCTTTCGAGGGGTTCTCGGCCTCAAGATGCAGCAGCTGCGCAACCACCAGGCTCGACATGCCGTCATGGATCGGGCCGTTGATAAAGATGATCCGCTCCTTCAGGAGGCGCGAAAAAATGTCATAAGCCCGTTCGCCGCGGCTGGTCTGTTCGACCACCATCGGCACGAGCGTGTTCATATATACGTCCATCGGATCTTTCATCGCAATCCCGCCTGCTTTCTCTGTGTCCTGCCTAACGCCTAGGTATAAAGAGAGTCTTAGTATCGCCATACGGGGGCTGCAAGGGCATGACCCTCACTTGTGTGCGAAACCGGGACTTCCCGCATATCGCGAACCGGGCCCATGCAGAAATGGGGGCTCTGCCCCCGTCGCCTGCGTCGCCTCCCACGGAGGTATTTTTAAAGAGAAGAAGCCCCATCCTCGTACCCCCACAGTCCATGATGGGGAATAAGAGGGGACGCCCAGCCTAGTCGCACATGGCGGGTCGGTGATTTTTAGGGTCACAAGGCCACAAAAGCGGGGGGGGCGGGAGGCGCAGCCCCCCGCAGATCGACGCCCGAGAGGGCGGCGACATCCCTCAGCTGAGCGGCATCCGCTGCTCGGCAATTTCAGCCCACCAGGAACAGCCCGCCGGGATCGCATTGTCGTCGAAATTATATTCCGGGTGATGCACCGCCGCTGTGTCGCCATTGCCGACCAGGATATAGGCACCGGGGCGCTCTTCCAGCATATAAGCGAAATCTTCGCCGCCCATGACCAGCGGAGCCTCTTCGCAATCCCCCGACACTGATCGCGCCACATCGGCTGCAAACTGGGTCTGCGCATCGCTGTTCACCATCACAGGATAGCCGCGATGATAGTCCACATCGACTGTGCCGCCAAAGGTCGCTGCGATCCCTTCACAGATGGCTTTGAGCCGGGTTTCCGCAAGATCGCGCATCTCCTTTGACAGGGTGCGCACAGTGCCGCGCAGATGCACTTTCTGCGGGATCACATTATACGCGTTCGAAGAGGTTTCGAACGATGTGACCGACACAACAACCTGATCCACCGGGTCCGCATTCCGGCTGGCGATGCTTTGCATAGCTGTAACCGCCTGCGCCGCCATCACGGTTGTATCCACGGTTTCCTGCGGCTTGGCCGCGTGCCCGCCGCGCCCTTCGAAATGAATGTCATAGGTGTCGGTGGCCGCGAAAAACGCGCCCGCACGAATGGCAAAACTGCCCACGGGGCGGCCGGGCCAGTTATGCATCCCATAGACCTCCTGAATGTCCCAACGGGCCATCATCCCATCATCGCACATTTCCTTGCCGCCGCCGCCGCCTTCTTCGGCGGGCTGGAAAATCACCACGACGGTGCCGTCAAAATTGCGCGTCTCGGACAGGTATTTCGCCGCGCCCAGCAGCATGGCCGTGTGCCCGTCATGGCCGCAGGCATGCATCGCCCCATCGGTTTTCGAAGCATAGTCCACCCCGGTCGCCTCGTGAATCGGCAGCGCATCCATATCCGCGCGCAGACCGATCACCTTGCCCGACCCGGTCGCGCGGCCCTTGATCACCCCGACAACACCGGTGCGGCCAATGCCTGTCACCACCTCGTCGCAACCAAATGCCTGCAGCTTTTCCGCCACCAGCGCACTGGTGCGATGGGTGTCAAACATCAGTTCCGGGTGGGCGTGAATATCGCGCCGCCATTCGGTGATCTCGGCCTGCATTTCGGCAAAGCGGTTTTTGACGGGCATGGGGGCTCCTGCAACTGTTTGGAAATCGGTCAAAGCCTGCCATTGAGGCGCGCCAGCTGCAAGGGGGCGCGGCAACATCCCCTGACGTCATCCGCTACCACAATCCTCGATACAGGCGCGACGCAAATTTTTCTGCGGAAAAATTTGGTCTCAGATATTGGGCCCAGGCACCAGACGCGACCCGTCCGAGAACCGCGACAAGCGGAACCGCGACAGATCATGCCCCGGCGCATCCCCCGCTGCCATATCCGCAAGAACCCGACCAAAACCCGGCCCGATACCAAACCCATGACCACACATCCCCGTGGCCACCATCAGCCCCGGCAGGGCTGACACCCGATCCGCCACCGGCACCACATCAGGCAAAACATCAATCATACCAGCCCATTGCGTGGCTTGCCCTGCCACACCAAACTCCGGCCAAAGCGTTGCCAGATCGCGCTTTAGCCGCCCCAACCGCCCGACATGCGGCGCAGGATCCAGAATGCGCATCCGCTCAAACGGGCTCTCACCGTTCAGATCCCAGCGCCGCGGCGTCCCCCAACCATCAGGAAACCCCTTGGGCGCGGCAGGACGCAGCTTGACCTCGAAACTGCCCTCTTTCAGCAGAGGCAGGTAAAACTTCAGATGGCGCAGTGAATCCGGCCCGACAAACAGCTCGCTATAGGCCGCGGGCGCACAGCTATAGCCGCCATCCAGACGCGGACGCAGCGCCAGACGATCATCCGCAGCCCCGACATCCGGCAGGCCCACGCCCTTACCCGGATCAACCACCCCGCTGGCATAGACCGACGAGCGCACCATCAGCTGCGGCAGGTTTATCCCGTGACGACGCAGCAAAAGCGACGACCACGCGCCCCCGGCCACCAGAACCTGCGCCGCCTTGACCACGCCTTCCTCGCTCAGCACGCCGGCGACCTGCCCCGCAGCGATATCCAACCCGCGCACCGCACAGGATTCGCGGATCATCACCCCCTCAGACACCGCAAGCCGGGCCAGTTCCGGCACCGCCACCCAGGGCTCTGCCTGACAATCCGTCGGCGTGTACAGCGCACCTGCCCAAGGACCATTGCGCACCGCCATCAAATCCTCGGTCGCAGCGCGGTCTAACATGCGCGAGGACACACCCAGAGGGCGCGCCTCCTCCAGCCAGCCCTCAAAACCCTCCAACCCCGCCGCATCCCGCGCCAGATAAGCCGTTCCGCGTTGCCGCAGACCCAGCCGCCCGCCGCACTCAGCCTCCAGCGCGGTCCACAGCTCCTGCGCCTCCAGCGCAATTGGGATCTCCGCCATGTCGCGGCCCTGCACCCGGATCCAGCCCCAGTTGCGGCTGGATTGCTCCCCCGCGACCCGGCCCTTTTCCAGCACCAGAACCTTCAGCCCCCGGCGATTGGCATAAAGCGCAGTGCAGATGCCCAGCACGCCACCGCCAATCACGATCAGATCAACCTCGCCCGGCAGATCTGCCCGATGCTCTGGCGTGCCGAGACTGTGAAACGGAAAGCTCACGCACAATGCTCCAGCAGACGCTCCATGAACCGATGGCCCTCTTCGAACTGCGCCACGGTGATGAACTCATCAGGCTGATGCGCCACGGCAATATCGCCCGGACCACAAACCACCACATCATAGCCGCCCGCCTGAAAATGGCTGGCCTCGGTGCCATAACTGACAAAGCCTTCGGAATTGTCGCCGGTCAACTGCCGTACCAAGGCCTCTGCGCTGTTATTCTGACTGGGCGCGAAAGGCGGCAGGGCAAAGCTTTCCTCCAGATGGATCGCCGCCTCGGGGCGGATCGCCTGCATCTGGGCCTGCAAATCCGCGACCTTGGCAAACATCTTATCGCGCCATTGCTGCAGATCCTCGCCCGGCACCACACGAAAGCCAAAGCCAAACTGACAGTCACGCGCGGCAATATTATGCGCAGTGCCGCCATGGATCATGCCCACATGCGCATTGGTGTAAGGCGGATCAAACAGGCCAGCCATCCCCGCTGGCTCGGACGCCGCAGCAACATCATTGATCTGGTTCGCCCAGTCGATCAGCTTGGCGCCCCACATGATCGCGCTGACCCCTTTGTGCAGGATCGAGCTATGCACCTCATAACCCTCAACCCGCACCCACCAGGTCACGCCACCCTTATGCCCCAGCACCGCCTTCATGCCCGTGGGTTCCCCTACAATGACCGAAGACGCCTTGGGCAGGATGCGCATCGCCTCCACCAAAGGCGGCGCGCCGGTGCAACCAACCTCCTCGTCATAACTCAGCGCAATCTGCACAGGCCGGGATACACCGCGTTTCTGCGCCTCGACCAGGGCCCAAATCGCCAGCGCATCAAACCCTTTCATATCGGTGGATCCACGGCCATAAAGCCGCCCGTCCCGCTCGATCAGCTCAAACGGATCACTGCCCCAGGGCTGGCCCTCCACCGGCACAACATCGGTGTGACCGGACAACACAACACCGCCCTCAACCTCAGGACCAACATGGGCAAACAACGCCGCCTTTTCGCGGTCTTCATTGTAATGACGATGGCAGGTGATGCCGTGACTGTTCAGGTACACTTCGACCCAATCAATCAACGGTAAGTTGCTGACCGCACTGACCGTGGGAAAGCCCACCAGCCGCTCAAGAATGGCCCGCGGCCCCAGTGTTTTCGCCCCCAGTGTTTCCACCATGTCGCTCTTTCGTGTTTCTTCTTGGTCCAAATACCTCCGGGGGAGTCGCGCAGCGACGGGGGCAGCGCCCCCTGCCCCGGTCTCAGTAACCGCTGTCGGTTGTCAGCACAAAATGCCCCGGTGACACTTCGTTATATTCCGAACGCGCGGCCTTGTAGTCCACCGAATGGATCGGCGACGGAATCGGCTTGAAATTCAGATCCTTCTCGGATTTCCGGCGACGCGGATCCGCGATGGGCACGGCCTTCATCAAGGCCTGCGTATAGGGGTGTTGCGGGTTCTCGAACACCGCGCGGCGCGGCCCCTTTTCGACGATCCGTCCCAGATACATCACGCCCACATCGTGACTAACCCGTTCGACCACCGCCATATCATGGCTGATGAACAGATAGGACAGGTTCAGCTCGGCCTGCAGCTCCATCATCAGGTTCAGCACCTGCGCCTGTACCGACACGTCCAACGCCGACACGGCCTCATCCGCAACGATCAACTTAGGGTTGAGCGCCAGAGCCCGCGCAATGGCGATCCGCTGGCGCTGGCCGCCGGACAATTCATGCGGGAAACGGCGCATGAAACTGCGCGGCAATTCCACCCGGTCAAACAGCCCCGCCACGCGGTCCATCACCGCATCGCCACTTTCGGTGCCATAATTGCGGATCGGTTCGGCCACCTGATCGGCCAGCTGCATCTGCGGGTTCAGCGAGGCAAAGGGATCCTGAAAGATCATCTGCATCTCGCGCCGCTGTTCGCGCAACGCGCTTTCCGACAGGGACAGAATATCCACCCCGTCCATCATCACGCTGCCCGCCATCGGTTCAACCAGCCGCAGGATCGAGCGCCCGGCCGAGGATTTCCCACACCCCGATTCCCCCACAAGGCTCAGCGTGCGGCCCTTGTTCAGGGTAAAGGACACGTCTTCGACCGCGTGTACATTGCTGATATGACGGCGGAAAAAGCCCCCGCGCACGGGAAAACGCGTGGTCAGCCCCTTGACCTCCAGCAGCACCTCGTCGCTGCCGGTGATCGGTTCGATCTTTTGATCCTCACGCCCCAGCAGGCGCATGGGTTCGGGCAGATCCTTGCCGGTCATCTCGCCCAGCTTGGGCACCGCGGCCAGCAGCGCCTTTGTATAAGGATGCTGGGGGTTTTCGAAGATCTCTTCGACCGTGCCCTCTTCGACCTTGTTGCCGCGGAACATGACCACAACCCGGTCCGCCATCTGCGCCACCACAGCCATGTCATGGGTGATGAACATCACCGCCGTGCCGGTTTCGCGTTTCAGCCGGTCCATCAGGGCCAGAATTTCCGCCTGAATGGTTACATCCAGCGCAGTCGTCGGTTCATCGGCGATCAGCAGGCGCGGTTCGCAGGCCAGCGCCATGGCGATCACCACGCGCTGGCGCATCCCGCCGGACAGTTCGTGCGGATACTGCTTCAGGCGGCGTTCGGGTTCGGGGATGCGCACCTGACGCAGCAGCTCCAGCGCGCGCGCATCAGCCTGGGCCTGCGTCAGGCCCTTATGCACGCGCAGCCCTTCGGTCAGCTGGCGGCCCACGGTAAAAACCGGGTTCAGCGCGGTCATGGGCTCCTGAAAGATCATCCCGATCTCATTGCCGCGAATCGCGCGCATCTCACCTGCGGGCATTTTGGCCAGATCGACCTCGCCGCCCTCGCGGCGATCAAACAACAGCTTGCCGCCCGCGATTTCACCGCCGCCATATTCCACCAGCCGCATCAGCGACAGCGAGGACACCGATTTGCCGGATCCCGATTCGCCCACCACACAGACAGTTTCGCCCGGATTGATGTCGAAACTGACATCTTCGACCCCCAGAACCGGCCCGTCCTTGGTTTCAAACGAGACTCGCAGCGAAGAAATCCGGGCAAGCGGCCCGGCGCCCGCCCCGGTCCGGGGCGCGTCCTGTGGATGATCCAGCATGAATGTGTCCTTTGTCTGCGCAAACGCGCGTCATTGCGTTAACGGTAAAGCCAGGACAAAGCCGCTGTCAAATGCATGGCCTCACTTGGCGCGCTTAACGCAGAGGCAATGCTTGCATTTTGCTGAAATCCTGTTTCGATGGGCAGCAGAGTGCGGTGTTCCTGATGTTCCGGTTGTGTGCGGCGCTGCAATTTCGAGCGCCAACCCCTTGCAACCGGTAAAAAAATACTGGACGCCTCACCCTGATGATAACGCACCGGGAAGAACCCGGTTCAATCCACAGGAGAGGATTATGAAGCTCAAGACTCTTATGCTTGGTGCCGTGGCCAGCATGGCACTGGCGCCTGCCGCCTTTGCAGAACGTGGCAGCGATGGCGAGATCAACATCATCTACTGGCAGGCTCCGTCCACCCTGAACATCTACCTGTCCGGGGGAAACAAAGAGAGCGAAGCCGCGTCCATGGTCATTGAACCGCTTGTTCGCTTTGACGAGACCGGGGCAATTGTACCCTGGCTGGTGAAAGAGATTCCAACCGTGGCCAATGGCGGCATTTCCGAAGACCTGACCTCGGTCACCTGGAAGCTCAAAGAGGGTGTAAAATGGTCCGACGGCACGGCTTTCACCTCCGCCGACGTCAAATTCACCTATGACTACTGCAGTCACCCGGAAGGCGGTTGCGCACAGCTGACCAAGTTCGAGGGGATCTCCTCGGTCGAAACGCCTGATCCGCAAACCGTGGTGGTCACTTTCGAAAAACCGACCCCCTATCCGTTTACAGCCTTTGGCGGCGGGGAAAGCCCGGTGATCCAGAAAGCCCAGTTCGAAGCCTGCATGGGCGCGGCCGCGCCGACCTGTACCGAACAGAATTTCTATCCGATTGGAACAGGTCCGTTTGTGGTCGATGATTTCCGTCCCAACGATGTCATTACCCTCTCGGCCAACCCGAACTATCGCGATCCGAACAAGCCAGCCTTTGCCAAAGTAAACTTCAAAGGTGGCGGTGATGCGGCCTCTGCGGCGCGGGCGGTTCTGCAAACCGGCGAATTTGACTATGCATGGAACACCCAGGTTGCACCGGAGGTTCTGGCCAAGATGGAATCCGCAGGCAACGGCACCGTCATCAGCAGCTTTGGCCCTTCGGTCGAACGGATCATGCTCAATATGACCAATCCTGACCCGGCTCTTGGCCCGGATGAGCGCGCTGTCATCAAGCCGCATCCGTTCCTTCAGGACGAGGCAATCTACAAGGCCATGTCCATGGCAGTTGACCGTGTTCTCTTGGCCGAGATCGGTTATGGCGCGGGCGGCAAGGTAACCTGTAACTGGATTCCCGCCCCACTGGAGTACAATTCCGACACCTTCAGCTGCGACGTGCAGGACATCGCTGGCGCCAATGCCATGCTGGATGCAGCCGGCGTCGTAGACACTGATGGTGACGGCGTTCGCGAGAAAGATGGTGTGCCGCTCTCCATCCTTTACCAGACCTCGACCAACGCCATTCGTCAGGATTATCAGGCGCTTATCAAGGATTGGTGGGGCGAGATCGGTATTGAGGTCGAACTCCGCAACCTCGACGCCTCTGTGTTCTTTGGCGGGGATGCGGGCTCGCCCGACACTTTCCAGAAATTCTATGCGGATGTGGAGATGTACACCAACACCTTCGCCGGGACTGATCCGCAGGCATATCTGGCGAACCTGCTCTGCGACAAGGCCCCAAGCCCCGAATCCCAGTGGCAAGGTGAAAACATCTCGCGTTTCTGCAGCGAAGAGTACGACGCCCTTTGGACGAAGCTGAGCGAGACCTCGGATCTTGCTGAGCGCGCGCGCATCGGTCAGATGCTGAACGACATGGCAATCTCCGCCGGCGTGATGATCCCCCTCACCCACCGCGGCGACATTTCGGCCAAGTCCAACAGCCTTGCGGGCACCCGGATGAACTCCTGGGATGTGGAACTCTGGAACATTGCCGACTGGCACCGCGCAAAATGATCTGATGTGGAGGGCGAGGCGTCGGCCTCGCCCTCTGCTTCAGGCCCTGCAGGGCGGGCTTCGTCCCGCCCTTCCCTTGTTTCTTCCGTTCGGAAAAATCTGACCCGAGGCACCGATGCTCTCTTATACCATGCGACGGTTGATCTTATCGATCCCGACGCTTCTGTTCATCAGCTTCGTGATCTTCATGTTGCTGCAACTCGCGCCCGGCGATCCAATGGCGCAGATTCCGCTGACCGTCCCGCCGGACGTGAAAGAGAAGATGCGCGAAGCCCTTGGCGTGGGGGAACCCCCGCTTGTCCAATACTGGAAATGGCTGGTTCAGGTCTTCTGGATCGAACCTCAGGTTATGATCGACTGGATGTTCGGCACCAATTTCTCCGAAGGCAAACTGCGCGTGATCTCCTGGCAGACCCGCAGCCCGGTGATGGACATCATCATCCAGCGGATCCCCCAGACACTGTGGGTGGTTGGCGTGGCGTATATCGTGGCGATCCTGATCGCGATCCCGGTGGGGATTTATTCGGCCTATCGCCAGTATTCGACCTTTGATCAGGCCGGTACCTTTGTCACGATGATCGGCTTTTCGATCCCGCCTTTCTTTACCGGGCCGCTGCTGATCGTGGTGTTTTCGGTGCAGCTGGGCTGGTTGCCGTCGATCTATGACACCACCCATGTGGTGAATGACTGGGACAGCTTCAAATATCAGCTGCAGCAGATGATCATGCCGGTCATGGTGCTGGCGCTGCAGATCACCGCCCAGCTGAGTCGCTATATGCGCGCCTCGATGCTGGACAACCTGAACCAGGATTACGTGCGCACCGCGCGGGCCAAGGGCCTGGGCGAAAGCGTCGTGGTGCTGCGCCATGTGCTGCGCAACTCGATGATCCCGGTTGTCACCGTGATCGCGCTGGGGCTGCCTTCGATCTTTGGCGGCGCCATCATCACCGAGAACGTGTTCAAGGTGAATGGCATTGGCCAGCTGCTGATCACGGCGCTGTTTGCCAATGACCTGCCGATGGTGATGACCCTGACCTTTATCTTTGCCGTGCTGATCGTGATCTTTAACCTGATCGCAGATGTGCTGTACGGCCTGCTTGACCCGAGGATCCGCTATGAGTGAACCGAACGAGCAGATCGCCCCGATCGCAGCCCTGCAGGACAAAGAGCCCTCGCGCCCGCCTTCCAGCCAGTGGAAGGATGTCTGGGGTCAGTTCAAAAAGCACAAAGGCGCGGTGCTGGGTCTGGGGTTCCTGATCCTGATCACGCTGGCGGTGCTGTTTGGCCCACTCCTGTGGGATGTGGATCCGACCAAGACCGACATCCGTAACAAGAACTTTCGCCCGATCTACACCGCCCTGTGGGACAGCGAGGCCAAGACCGGCTGGCTGAAACCGCTTGGGTCGGACCAGCTGGGCCGCGATCACCTTGCGCAGATGCTGCAGGGCGGGCGCACCTCGCTGGCGGTGGGCTGGGCGGCCATGTTGCTGACGCTGGTCATCGGCACGGTGATTGGGGTTCTGGCGGGCTATTACAAACGGCTGGACGGGCCGCTGATGCGCCTGACCGACCTGTTCCTGTCGCTGCCGATCCTACCGCTGCTGCTGGTGGCCGTGACGCTGTTCCGCCAACCGCTGTCGACAGCCTTTGGGCCAGAGGGCGGGATGTTCCTGCTGATCGTGACGATCACCGCGATCACCAGCTGGATGCCCACCGCGCGGATCGTGCGCGGCGATGTTCTGGCCATCAAAGAGCGCGAATTTGTGCTGGCCGCCCATTCCATCGGGACCAAACCGCGCGCGTTGATCAATCGCCATATCCTGCCCAATGTGCTGTCTCCGATCCTTGTGTCGGCGGCGCTGGGTCTGGCCACGGCGATCATCACCGAAAGCGCGCTCAGCTTTCTTGGGGTCGGTTTCCCGCCGGATTTCCCGACCTGGGGCAAGATGCTGGCCGATGCGGTGGTGCGGATGGAGGAATATCCTGAACGCGTGCTGCTGCCCGGTCTCGCGATTTCGCTGACTGTGCTGTCGGTGAATTTCCTTGGCGACGGGCTGCGCGATGCGCTGGATCCGCGGATCCGGGGGCGCTAAGCCGCCCTGCCCCGCATCGGGCAAATAAAAACAAATCTTACCAGCTTGACCAGATCACAGCACGGTGAGACACACAGGCCGGAGCAACGGGAAACCCTGCTCCGGTTTTTTATTGCTTATTGGAACAGTTTCCCAAACACCCACGCCGCCACACCCGCACCGGGGCTTGCCAAAGCGGTCACCACACACTCATTGGAATATAATTCCGAAATTCCCCCATTTTGGCGAGGATGCCATGTACGAAGTTCTGCAAGAACACCCGTTCTTTGAAAATCTGACCGCGCCGCAGGCGTCTGTCTATCTGGCGCTGGCCATTGGCCTGCTGTTCGGGGCCCTGGCCGAACAGACCAAATTCTGTTTTCGCCGCGGTCTGGTCGGCGATGATCGCCGCGCCGCGCTGGGGGTCTGGATGATGGCGCTGGCCAGTGCGATTGTGGGCACACAGGCCGCCATCGCGCTTGAGCTGGTGGATTTTAGCGGCCACCGCTTTTTCGCCGAAGACCTGCCGATTGTCGGGCTGATCCTGGGCGGGCTGATGTTTGGCGCGGGCATGGTGCTGACACGGGGCTGCGTGTCCCGTCTGACGGTGCTGAGCGCCTCGGGGAATTTGCGGGCGCTGACGGTGCTGGCTGTGTTCGCCATCATCGCCCATGCCACATTGAAAGGCGTCCTGGCCCCGCTGGCAACCCAAGCGGCGGCGATCACCCTGCCTGTGGGCGATCTGGCCGCGCTGGCCAGCCTGCCCGGTGGCGCGCTGCTTTGGGCTGGGGCGCTGCTGGTGGCCGCGCTGGCAATCGCCTTGCGTTCAGGCAACCCGGTGTCGCGGCTGGTGCTGGCGGCGCTGCTGGGCCTGCTGGTCCCTGCAGGCTGGGTTGGCACGGGCTTTGTCCTGTATGACGATTTTGACCCGGTGGTGCTGCAAAGCCTGTCTTTCACCGCGCCCTGGGCCGACACGCTGTTCTGGACCGTGGCCTCGACCTCGATCCCGGCAGGGTTCGGCGTTGGCCTGATCGGAGGCGTGTTGCTGGGCAGCCTGATCAGCGCCCTGCTGTCGCGCCGCTTTGCCTGGCAGAGCTTTACCTCGCCGCGTGAAACCGGCCGCTACCTGACCGGCGCAGGCCTGATGGGCGTGGGCGCGGTGCTGGCCGGTGGCTGCACTGTGGGGGCCGGTCTGGCGGGCATCCCCGCCCTGTCCCTGCCAGCCCTGATCGTGCTGGGCGCGATCACCCTGGGCGCGCTTGGCATGAACACCGCCCTGAAAGGTGCCAGCAGCCGCGCGGCCCTCAGCCCCGCAGAATAAGCAAACACAGCATAACATCGCACAGCGCGCCGCCAGAGATCTGCGGCGCGCTGTTGCATTACAGATCCGGCCCGTGATCTTCGACCGCGTGACGGATCCGACGAATCATCAGCCAGACCAGCAGCACAACCGGCAGCACCGCAAGCGCAGTCAGCATCCCCTTGCTCAGCCCCAGCGGCGCGGCCATGGGATACAGCAGATAGCTGACCAGCGACACGGCGTAATAGCTGATCGCCACCACCGACAGGCCTTCGACCGTCTTTTGCAGATGCAGCTGGGTTTCGGCCCGTCTGTTCATGCTTTCCAGCAGCTGCTGGTTCTGGGCCGAGCGTTCGACCTCCACCCGTGTGCGCAGCAGATCGCCCGCCCGCATCGCCCGATCCGCCATAGCGCCCAGCTGGGCCTGGCCGGATTTCACCGTGCGCATGGCAGGGTCATAGCGCCGTGCCATGAACTCGGCAAAGGTCTGGCGGCCCTGAAACCGCTCTTCGCGCAGCACTTCGATGCGCTGATTGACCAGCGCCTCATAGGCCCCGGTCGCGCCAAAGCGAAAGGAATTCTGCGCCGACAGCGCCTCAAGTTCAGCCGACACGGTCAAAAGCCGGTTCAGCGTGTCCTCCTGCGCAGCGTCCGAGCGCGTCATCTGATCCATCAGGCCGGACAGCTCGTCGTCGATTTCCCCCATGCGCCCACCGATCGAACGCACACGGGTAAAGCCCAGCATGGACATGGATTTATAGGTCTCGATCTCGCAAAGTCGCTGGACGATGCGCCCAACCCGGCGTTCACCGATCCCGTCGCGGGCAAACACCGCAAACCGCTGATGCCCCGCAGGATCAATGCGGAAATCCCCCGCCAGAACGGCCTCGTCATCCAGAACACGGGCCACTGCGATACTTTCGGGCACCATCCAGTCATCCAGCAATTGCGACATCTGATCCTCGGCAGGGCGCGGCGTGACCCGGATCATGGCCGAGGTGATCCGCAGCCCCGGAGCGCTGGCCAGCCAGTCCTCAGGGAACACTTCAAAATCCGCCGGATCAAAGGGCCGCTCGCCCTGCCCCTGTAGGAACACCGTGTAGGTCACAAATTCCGTGTGGCTTTCCCATTTCAGCATATGCTGACCAATCTGGCCGGAAAAATGCGTGGCACCAGGCTGCGGATGCGGCGTGCCGTAGCGATCCAGCAGATCAATCAGATGCGCGCGGTCCAGATCCCGGTCGCGCGCCGCGGCGGCCACGGGCTGTTTCACCGCCAGATAGATGGCACGGCAAGGCACCGCAAGCGATGGAAAAGGGCGCGCGTGCAGCTCATTCGCCAGTTTGTAGCGCAGCGGGTGATCCTGAATCGGGGGCATATCTGGGGCGTCCTGTGACGGCATAATCTGGCCACAACCTAGCCGCACACCCCACAGGAAGAAAGCGAAAAAACAATGGTTTCAATGCGTTACAGGGTGCAACGGTATACAATACCCACCGCATTCATTTCCCCTGTCTTTTCAGAGGCTAAGCCCTTCCCCAAGGTCACCCAAAGCAATAACAGGCCACGCGGCCCTGGCTTCTTTGCTTCAAAAATACCCCTGGGGGAGCCCGCAAGGGCGGGGGCAAAGCCCCCTATTCGCGCGCCAGAACACCGTCCGTCACGTCACCGCTGTCCCCGACAAACCGAATCCGATCCCCCAAACGCAACACATCATAACAGGCCCAGCCCCCCGCCGGAGGCCATTGGCTGCAATATTGATCACCGCGCGCAGCCCAATCCCCCCAGCTGTCCTGCTCCGCATTATAAAGCGTCCGGCCCGAAGCATAAAACTCCTGCCAGGCGCTGCCATAAGTCAGCCTCTGGTCAGCCAGCGCGGACCTGATTTCAGCATCCGCCAGGGCCTGCCAATCCTCGGCCCAGGCCCCGCAAGGCAGCAGCAGACAGGCCGCCATCAACCAGGCCCTCATTCCAGATAGCCCGTGAAATAGCGCCCGTCGGCCTCATAAAACCGCAAACGGTCGCCATCGCGCGCGATACGGAAACAGGCCTTGGCCCGGCCCGACATCTTTTGGCACAGCTGCCCCTGCTCGACACTCCAGCGCCCCTGCGCGCCGCCATCGTAATATTTGGTACGCGTGGTCCCGTCAGCGTTGAACGCCTGTTCGCCATCCTCGTAAAAAATTACTTGGCCGGACAGGGTCCGGGCAATCTGATCCCCGCTCAGGGTCTGGAAATCCGCCTGCGCTGCCATGGGCAGGGTCAGGAAAGATAGAATCAGGGCAATCGGTCTCATGCCGCTCCTCTTGTGACATTGTGCTCTGCGGTCTATGACGCCCCCGCTCGCCCTTCAAATCACGAAAAGGTTCGCTGATGATCCCGCGTTATGCCCGCCCCGACATGGTGGCCATCTGGTCCCCCGAAAGCAAGTTCCGCATCTGGTACGAAATCGAGGCACATGCCTGCGACGCCATGGCCGAGCTGGGAGTGATCCCCAAGGAAAACGCCGAGGCCGTGTGGAAGGCCAAGGATGTCGAATTTGACGTGGCCCGGATCGACGAAATCGAAGCGGTCACCAAACATGACGTCATCGCCTTCCTGACCCATCTGGCCGAACATGTGGGCAGCGAAGAAGCGCGCTTTGTGCATCAGGGCATGACCAGCTCGGACGTGCTGGACACCTGCCTGAACGTGCAGCTGGTGCGCGCCGCCGACCTGCTGATGGTGGGTCTGGACCGCCTGCTGGCCGCGCTGAAGACCCGCGCGATGGAACACAAGAACACCGTGCGCGTTGGCCGCAGCCACGGCATCCACGCCGAACCCACCACCATGGGCCTGACCTTTGCCCGGTTCTACGCCGAAATGGACCGCAACAAGGCCCGCCTGCAGGCCGCCCGTGACGAGGTCGCCACCGGCGCGATTTCCGGCGCGGTTGGCACCTTTGCCAATATCGACCCGGCGGTCGAGGAACATGTCTGCGAACAGCTGGGCCTGCGCCCCGAACCGATTTCGACTCAGGTCATCCCGCGCGACCGCCACGCCATGTTCTTTGCTGTGTTGGGGGTGATTGCCTCCTCGATCGAGAATGTCGCCATCGAGATCCGCCACATGCAGCGCACCGAAGTGCTGGAAGGCGCGGAATTCTTCTCCATGGGGCAAAAGGGCTCTTCGGCCATGCCGCATAAGAAGAACCCGGTTCTGACCGAAAACCTGACCGGTCTGGCGCGTCTGGTGCGCATGACCGTGATCCCGGCGATGGAAAACGTGGCGCTCTGGCATGAGCGTGACATTTCGCATTCCTCAGTGGAACGCGGCATTGGCCCCGACGCCACCGTGACGCTGGACTTTGCCCTGCACCGTCTGGCTGGCGTGATCGAAAAGATGCTGGTCTTCCCCGAGAACATGCTGGACAACATGAACAAATTCCCCGGTCTGGTGATGTCGCAGCGGGTTCTGCTGGCACTGACTCAGGCCGGTGTCAGCCGCGAAGACAGCTATGCCATGGTGCAGCGCAACGCGCTGAAAGTCTGGGAAGAGCGCGTTGATTTCCGCGAACAGCTGCTGGCCGATGCCGATGTGGTCGCCGCTCTTGGCGAAGAGGCGATCAACGAAAAATTCGACATGGGCTATCACACCAAACATGTCGACACGATCTTTAAACGGGTGTTCGGCGAAAGCTGACACAACCGTTTTGGATGCGAGGAAGGTCGGGTTGAGACGCCCGGCCTTTTTGTTTGCGCCTGCCACCACGCGCAAAAGTGACGATCAAAATTTTAGGAAAATTTTGCGCACATCCCTCACCGTGCTATCTTCTTATTCACCAGAAGAAGGAGACACAGGATGAAGATCCGCCATATTCTGCTTGCCAGTGTGATGACACTGACCCCGGTGCTGGCTGCTGCGCAATGCTCCACCCATGTCAAACAAGCCATGAGCTGCGAAGAGGGTCTGATTTATGATTACGAAACAACAAGCTGCGTAAAGCCAACAGGCTGATCACCCGCAGCCGCCGGGACAGGGAAAATTTCTGACGGGCTTAACCGCCCGGAAACCTTGAATCGCTACGCCTAGAAGGAAGCGGGGTAGAAACCGCCCCAGACCTGCCGCAGCATTCAAGAGGCACAGAATGTCCCAGATGCAAACCCTGGCCCTGCCGGGGCCCGTCACACCGCGCCCGCGCGGTGCCCTGACCCGTCGTACCAAAGCGGCGATTATCGTACAGTTCCTGCTGAACGAGGGCGCGGATGTGCCGCTTTCGTCTTTGCCAGAGGACCAGCAGGCAGAACTGACCCTTTTGCTGGGCAATATGCGCTATGTGGACCGGGACACGCTAAATTCCGTCGTGCTGGAATTTTCGGACGAGCTGGAGCGCGTCGGCCTGTCCTTTCCCGGTGATATGGCGGGTGCGCTGACTGCTCTGGATGGCAAAATTTCCGCCCGCACCGCCCAGCGGCTGCGCAAAGAGGCCGGTGTGCGCCAGATTGGCGACCCCTGGGACCGCATCAACAAGCTGAGCCCTGAACGCCTGGAGGATATGGTGCTGGGGGAAAGCACCGAAATCGCGGCTGTGATGATGTCCAAGATTGACGTGAACAAGGCCGCGCTGGTGCTGGCCCGTCTGCCAGGGGACAAGGCGCGACGCATTTCCTATGCGGTTTCAATGACATCCGGTGTCACGCCCGATGCGGTGGATAGGATTGGCCTGTCGCTGGCCGCGCAAATGGATGCCGAACCGCCCAAGGCCTTTGCTGCCAAACCAAATGAACGGCTGGGCGCGATTTTGAACTATTCCAACGCCGCAACACGGGACACGTTGCTGACCAATCTCGAAGAGGATGACGCCAATTTCGCCGAAGCGGTGCGCAAGGCGATCTTTACCTTTGCCAATATCCCCGATCGTCTGCGCGACATCGACGTGCCCAAAATCACCCGCGATGTGGATCCTGATATTCTGGCCACCGCCGTCGCCGCCGCAGAAGGCGAGGATGACAAGCGCGCCGTGGATTTCCTGCTGGCGAATATGTCCAAACGCATGGCCGAAAACATCCGCGAAGAAGCCGACGCCAAAGGGACGGTCAAAACCAAGCTGGGCGAAGAGGCGATGGGCGCCGTGGTCGCCGCGATCCGCGACTTGGTTGGGATCGGTGAAATCGAACTCATCAACCCTGACGAAGAAGACTAGTCTCAGATACCACCGTCGAGCGGCCCACCCTGCCAGAAGCTCCGCAACGCACCATGGGCCAAAACCCCAAACAGGATGTCACCCCTTACACTGGGTGGCACAGGCTTGAAATGAGCACCCCATTTCCAGCAGGCGCATACACTGCCCGGTCGCAAGCCTGCCAAACGGAAACTGGGGCATCGGGGGGCATCCCTCAGGCTCAAGGCGCATCATAAGAATATGCACGCGCCTGGGACACAGGCGTGACCGCAAAAACCGCCTGCGGTTTTTGGCCGTCCTCATCGCAGGCGCACAAATCGGCGGGTCTCGCTGGTCTTCACACATAACAGATCCGGCGATTTTCCCGCTCTCGCCCCCTCGCCCATTGCCGCGCCCTTCGGCTGCGCATAAAACGAAGATCTGGCAAGACAGGGATCGCATGTGACCCATCCCCGCGCACAGGGCGCAAAGAAACCCCGCAAGACACCGCCCCCGCATGGCGGTTGGCAGGACCGGATGTCGGATCTGGGATTGCGCGCCTTGCTTTGGTTGGCCGGGCGGCTGCCGCTGAAACAGCGTCTGGCGCTGGTGTCGTTTATTGTGCGCCGGGTGCTGGCCCCTGCCCTGCGCTGGCCCGCCCGGATTGAGGCCAATCTGGACTATGTCCGCCCTGACATGCCGCCCTCTGAACGCACTGCGCTGATCGACGCCAGCCTGGACAACCTTGCCCGCGTGTTTATCGAAAATTACGACGTGCCTGCCCTGCATCGGCGCGGCGCCGCTTGCCCGCTCACCGGCCCTGGTCTGGACGCGGTGGAACAGGCCCGTGCCGAGGGCCGTCCAGTGCTCTTTGTCACGGGTCATTACGGCAATCCCGAAGCCGCCCGTGCCGCCATGCAGATGCGCGGCTGGAGCGTCGGTGGCCTCTATCGCCCCATGGCGAATCCCTATTTCAACGCCCATTACAAAGAGAATTTTCACGCGGTCAGCGGTGATGTCTTTGAACAGGGGCGACGCGGCACGCTGGGCCTGCTGAAACATATGCGCGGCGGCGGCATGGCCGTGCTGCTATTTGATGTCTATGACAGTGCGGGCGTTCCGATCCCTTTTCTGGGCCAGCCTGCGCCCACTCTGACCTCAGCTGCCGACATTGCTTTGCGGTCGAATGCGCTGATGGTGCCGTTTTTTGGCATCCGTCACAGCGATGGCATCACCATGACCAATGTGCTGGAAACCCCCATTCAACACGGGGATCCTACGCAGATGATGGAGGAAGCAACCCGCCGCCTTGAGGCCCGGATTGCCGAGGATCCCGGTCAATGGATGTGGGTGCACCGGCGCTGGAAACCCAAGCGCCAGGCGCGGCTTCAGCGCAAACGCGCGGCGGCCAAAATGGGCCCGTGACCCGGCGTCTGCAGCAGCACGACAACCGGTGATTTCCCGGAAATCGCAACAGTCTTGCGCAGATCCTTGCGCCCATCCCAGCGCCCGACCACATCCCAGTCCTTTACGATATGGCTATAGGTGATGCTGCGGCCCGCATTTTCGCCACGTGCGATTTTGACTGTTTCTTCAGGAGTATAACGAATCACATGGATTTCAGCAGCGGTCATGCCGGATTTGGCGCTCGCCGTGATCTGCAGCTGGTTGCCCTGACGCGTGATCTGCAGATCGGCCTTGGGCGCGCGTTTGCTTTCCTTGCGGATCAGATCCATCACCTTCATCGGGCGCGACCCGACCACATGGTCCATCCCGTTCATCACCATCTGAGGCGTATAGATTTGCCGCCACCCGCCCGCATGGGCATAGCCACGCTGGCGTTTGGTATAGGCAGGGCTGGCGAACCGGTCTTTCCAGCCGATGTAATCCCAGTAATCCACATGCAGTGCCAGCGGGATCACATCCTCACGCCCTGCCATTTCGGCCAGCAGCGCATCCGCAGGCGGACAGGACGAACAGCCCTGCGAGGTGAACAATTCAACCACCACAGGGGAATCGGCGCGCGCCGGCAGGGCGGCGGAACTCAGGAAGGGCAGGCTCAGGGCCAGAGCAATCAATAGGCGCATCATGGTCTCTTGCGGATGGCGGAAAGGGCGTGTTCACATGATCTAGCGGGTCAGGGTCTGAAACGCCAATCAAGGTTTTGCGAGAGCCCGCGAGCGACCATCAATCCCCCACCAAATCCATACCAAATTGTCAGATGCCCGATGCCTGCCCAGCCTGGTCAAAACCGGGTCGTGCCAGAAACCATCGGCACAGATCTGCGTAACAAACCAGCCCGCGCGCGAATTATCGCCCAAACTTGCACCAGCGCCGCAGAATGCGCCAAAGGCGCAAAACTTCCCCGCTGGCATTTCCGCCCAGATGCCCCATCTGTGTGAAAAGCAAAGACAAGAGGCAGACCATGAAATTTGTGACCTTGATCCAGGGGGCCGCCCTGCTGGGCCTTGCCGTGTTTGGGGCCTATGCCAATGCCGAAGAAGCGCGCGGATGTGACATCGCCCTGTCGCTGAGCTGCACAGAATAAGCGCGCGGTGGGTTACAAACCCACCCTACGGCCATTGGGTAAGGTGGGTTTATAACCCACCATCCGGGGCTTAGCGCCCCAGCGCCTTGTTCAGCGCAGGTAGAAAACGGTTTTCGTAATCCGATCCCACCAGCGGGCCGACAAATTTGAACAGCACAACCCCGTCGCCATCCAGAATGAAGGTTTCCGGCGGGCCGGTTACACCCCAGTCAATCGCGCTGCGCCCAGCCGGGTCATAGGCCACGGCCAGAAACGGATTGCCGTCTTCTTCCAGATATTTGCGCGCCTGCGCCTCGGTATCCTTGAAGTTGATACCAACCAAGCGCAGCCCATCCGCCTGCATCTGCAACAGAACTGGGTGTTCGGCGCGGCAGGGCGGGCACCAGCTGGCCCAGAAATTGACGATGGTCACCTCGCCAGAGGCCAGAACCTCGGGCGTGACAGCGGGATAGCCTGCCAGGGCGACCTCGGTCATGGCAGGGGCCGGTTTGCCGGTGAATTTGCTTTCCAGATCATTGGCACCCTCGCGCCCCAGACCGAAAAAGAACAGCGCCCCCAGCGCCGCAAAGATCAGCGGCGGCAGGATCATCAGGGGCGAGAGACCCGGCTTTTTCTCAGGCGTATCAGCCACGTTTCTGCCTTTCCTCGATCTTGTCCAGTGCGGCGCGGATTTTGCGCGCGCGCGCGATGCTAAGCCAGACCAGCGCAAAGATCAGCACCAGCGAGACCGCATAGGCCCCCAGCACTTCGCTGGCATATTTCCCCAGATCGGGCATCATCGCTGCCCCTCCCGTGCCAAAAGCGCCCGCGCGCGACGCGCCCGGATTTCCGTCTGTGTGCGCAGGAAAACAAGCGCGATGAACAGCAGCACAAACCCCGCGATACAGACCAGCAGCGGGAAATAGAACACGTCGGCCACGTTCTCTTCCTTGTCCAGCGACAGCGAAGCGCCCTGATGCAGGCCCTGGTTCCAGAAATTCACCGCATAGCGGCTCAGCAAGGCAAAGACCGACCCGACAAGACACAGGATCGAGGTCAGATCCGCAGCCGTGTCGTCATTTTCGATCGCCGCCCACAGCGCCATGTAACCAAGGTAGAACAGGAACAGGATCAGGAACGAGGTCAGCCGCGGATCCCATTCCCACCAGGTGCCCCACATGGGCTGGCCCCAGATCGCCCCGGTCGCCAGTGCAATCAGCGTCATAACTGCCCCAACAGGCGCGGCAGCGCGGGCGGCCAGCGCACTGACATGATGGCGGCGGATGATCCAGATCAGCGAAGCAACCAACATCATCATCCAGGCGTTGATCGCCATCAGGGCGCTTGGCACATGCAGGTAGATGATCTTGACCGTGCTGCCCTGCCGGAAATCATCCGGCGTAAAGAAAAATCCCCAGATCAGCCCGGCACTCAGGCAGATCAGCGCGCCCGAGGCAAGCCATGGCATCAGGCGGTCCGTGGTCCGGATGAACTTGACCGGATTTGCGTATTCCCAGATAGACATGGGCTTTCCTCTAGCGCAGCTGCGCCCTGTTTACACGTCAAATATGCACAATGCGCAATATGGCGCAGAGCGGTTTGATGACCCTCACCGAAGATTGATCCGCAGCACCGCCGCCGAAGCAAAGGGCATCAGCGCCAGCGCCCCCGCGCTGATCCCCGCCAGCATCAAAAGCGGCGTCTGCACGGCCAGCCCCTCGGCCCCGCGCCGCGCCACCTCGGCACCAAAGATCAGCGTCGGAACGTAAAGCGGCAGCACCAGCAGCGACAACAACAACCCGCCGCGCTTCAGCCCCACGGTCAGCGCCGCACCAAAGGTGCCAATCACCGACAGTGCTGGCGTGCCCAGCAACAGCGAGATAAACACCCACAGGAACGCCGTTTCCGGCAGGTTCAACAACACGCCCAACACAGGCGCTGCAATCACCAGCGGCAGGCCCGTGGTGATCCAATGGGCCAGCGCCTTGATCGTGACGATGCCTTCCATCGGCAAGGGCGCAGTGGCCAGCAGATCCAGCGACCCGTCCTCCCAATCCAGCGCCAGCACCCGGTCCAGCGACAAAAGGCAGGCCAGCAGCGCGCCGATCCACAACACCCCAGGCGCGATCTTGGACAACAACCCGGTTTCCGGCCCCACCCCAAAGGGCACCAGCACCGTGACAATCAGGAAAAACGCCAGCCCCAGGCCAAAGCCCCCGCCAGCGCGCACCGCCAGCCGCAGATCGCGCATCAGCAAAGCAATCATAGAAAGGCCTCGTCTTGCGCGGCAACGCGGATCCGAGCCTTGTAAGGGGCCACATCCAAAATCTCGGCCTCCGAGATGCCCAGATCAATATGGGTCGCCATCAATGCCGCCCCGCCCTGCGCCAGATGCCCCCGCACCGCCTGCGCAAACAACGCAACGGACGCAGCATCCAATGACACGGTTGGCTCATCCAAGATCCAGATCGGACGCCCCGTGACCATCAACCGCGCCAAACCCAGCCGTCTCTTCTGCCCCGCAGACAAAGCCCCCGCCGGGCGGTCCTCCAGATCCACCAGATCGAACCCCTCAAGCGCCGCGCTGATGTCACTCTGACCAAAGACAGACGCCCAGAACCGCAGGTTTTCCCCCACGCTCAACATCGCCTTTAACCCGTCGCTGTGACCGGCATAAGCAACCTGATCCTCAGCGCCGGAAATCTCCCCCTCCAGCGCAGGCTGCAACCCGGCCACCGTGCGCAACAACGTGGTCTTGCCACAGCCATTGGGCCCGCGCAGCACCAGCGCCCGCCCAGAGGTCAGCACAAAACTGACCCCCTCAAGCACGGGCACACCGCCGCGCGCCACTGCCAGATCTTTGACACTCAATTCCATAAACAGTGCCTACCCCAGCCAAGCAACTGACGAAACCCGCCAATCCGCCGCAAGCCCCCTGGCTTCTTCTTGGTCAAAATACTCCGGGGGAGACGCCGCAGGCGGCGGGGGCTGCGCCCCCAAACAAGATTTTCCCCAGAAAATCTTGACCCGCGCTCAGACGGGAAGAGCCGCCAAAGCCACACGGCGCCCCTCGCTCAAGAGCACGTTATAGGTGCGACAGGCCGAGGGCGACGCCATCAGCTCAACCCCGATTCCGGCCTCTTCCAGCGCCATGCGCAACGGCGCGGGCAAAAACGCGATCTCAGCCCCCATGCCGAAAAACAGCACATCGACCTCGCCAGCCAAGGCCAGCAGCGGCGCGGAATCGTCCAAACCTTTCCAAACCAAAGGCCCCGCCCCTGCCATCAACAGCGGGCCCATGCAGACCTTACCGCCGACGCGAAAGAACCCGTCGCCATAGCCATCCACGGGCACGGCCTCTCCGAAACTGGTTTCACTCAGCTGCATGACAGCCCCCTATCCAAAGAATGGCAGGCCCGACAGGCCCGATACTGCGATGATAATATAGGCCGCCCCGCGATAGAGCCACTCTCGCGCAGGATCAAACAGCCGCCCGCCCAAAAGGCCCCCCGCCATGTTGGGCACAATCAGCGCCAGGCCCAGCCCCACCGCAAACAGATCCAGCCGCCCCCACAGGCCCAGATAGCCCAGCAGCACCAGATCAAAGATCAGCAGAAACAACAGGATCGTGGCCCGTATCACCTGCACCGGCAAAGGCCGCGCCATGTAGAACAGGATCACCGGCGGGCCGGGCAGCCCGGCAATCCCACCAAGGAAACCCGACACTGCACCAATCGCGGCGACCATGCGCCCGCGCACCGCGCCTTTCCAGCGCAGCCCGCTGGCCAGCACCACCAGCATCCCCAGCGCAAGAAAGCTGACCGTATAACGGAACAGCTCCGGCGCAACGAGGCTCAGCACCCACAGGCCCAGTGGCAGGCTCAGCGCCATGGCCAGACACAGGCGGACCAGATCGCGCCGCGCCGCCTCGCGCCAGGCACGCGGCACCAAAGGCACCGGGCCAACCACATCCATGATGGTCAGGGTGATGATCGCGATGAAGGGGTCAAGAAATTGCGCGGCCACCGGCAGATAGACCAGAGCGGTCCCAAAACCAGTGAACCCGCGCACCATGCCGCCCAGAAAGGCGGCAAGAACAATCCAGCCCAGCCCAACCTGCGCCGGCAGCGCGGTCAGGCCGGACCAGATCTCAGGCATCGATATTGCCGAACTGATTGCCCGTGGTGTCCGTGGGCTTGGACCAGTCGCGTTTCACCCCAAGGCGCAGCAGCATGGCCGAAGCCACGAAGATCGAGGAATATGTCCCCACGATCACACCCCAGATCATCGCAAAGACAAAGCCCCGGATCACATCACCCCCCAGCACGAACAGCGCGATCAGCGCCAGCAGCGTGGTGGCCGAGGTCATGAAAGTCCGGCTCAGGGTCTCGTTGATCGAGAGGTTCAGCACCTCTTTGAGATCCTTGGATTTGTAGCGGATCAGGTTTTCTCGCACTCGGTCAAACACAACCACCGTGTCGTTCAGCGAATAGCCCACGATGGTCAGAAGCGCCGCGATGATGGCCAGATCGAACTTGATCTGCAGTTCGGAAAACACGCCGATGGTCAGCACCACGTCATGCACCAGCGCCGCCACGGCCCCCAGCGCGAATTGCCATTCAAAACGCAGCCAGATGTAGAACAGCACCGCGCCAATGGCCAAGGCCACGGCAATCGCAGCGGTTTTCACCAATTCACCCGACACTTTGGGGCCAACGGATTCAACCGACACGAATTTGATGTCCGGGGCGACGGTTTTCAGCGCGCCCTGCGCGGCCTCCAGCACGTCCGATGTCACCGATTCCTGACCGTCCTGCGCTTGAATGCGGATCATCGCCACATTCTGATCGTCGCGGAAGGTCGGGTCGAACACTTCGGAAATCGTGGTATCGCCCAGATCCAGCGCCGCCAAAGCGTCGCGGTACCCGGCCACATCCACTGGCTGCGCGCTTTCCGTGCGGATCGTGGTGCCACCGCGGAAATCAATGCCGTAATTCAGGCCCTGGATCATAAAGCTGGCAAAGGCCACAACCATCAGCAGTGCGGAGATACCCAGCCACAGGCGAGAGCGCGAAAAGAAATCCCAATTGGTCTGGGCGGGGACGAGCTTCAGTCGCATCTTACACCTCGATCTTTTTGGGACGGCGGCGTTCGAACCAGATCACGATCAGAAGCCTTGTGACGAAAATGGCGGTGAAAACCGAGGTCAGGATGCCAAGGCCAAGGGTGATGGCAAAGCCACGCACCGGACCCGAGCCCATGACATAAAGGATCACAGCCGTGATGAATGTGGTGATATTGGCGTCCACGATGGCCGACAGGGCCTTTTCATAGCCCAGCTCAATCGCGCGGGCCGGGCCCTTGGCGGTCTTCAGCTCTTCGCGGATGCGTTCAAACACCAGCACATTGGCATCCACCGCCATGCCGACGGTCAGCACGATGCCCGCAATGCCCGGCAAGGTCAGCGTCGCCCCGATCAGGGACAGCAGGCCAAAAATCAGCGCGATGTTCATGATCAGCGCCACATTGGCAAAGACCCCGAACAGCCCATAGCTGAGGAACATAAACACCAGCACGGCGACAAAAGCCACGGCCGTGGCGACCTTGCCTGCGTCGATGCTGTCCTGCCCCAGTTCCGGGCCGATGGTGCGCTCTTCTAGGAAATCCAGCCCGGCAGGCAGAGCGCCCGCGCGCAGCAGAACCGCCAGATTGGTGCTTTCCTCGACCGAGAAACGCCCGGTGATGATGCCCGATCCGCCGGGAATATGGCTTTGGATCACCGGGGCGGAAATCACCTCTTCGTCCAGCACGATGGCAAAGGGGCTGCCGATATTTTCGGCGGTGTAGTCGCCAAATTTACGCGCACCGGCGGGGTTGAACCGGAAATTCACCGCCGGGCGGCCATTCTGGTCAAAGCTGGGCTGGGCATCGACCAACTCCTCGCCAGTCACGACCGGGTTCTTTTCGAGGATGTAATACACGCCCTCTTCGTCGATCGAAGGCAGGATTTCGTTGCCGCTGCCCGGATTGGCCCCGGCATCGCCAGAGCGGCCAACAACCGGTTGGAACGTCAGCTGAGCGGTGGTGCCGATGATCTCTTTGAGTTCCTGCGCTGACCCGATGCCCGGCACCTGGATCAGGATCCGGTCGCTGCCCTGACGCTGGATCGTTGGTTCGCGGGTGCCGACCTCGTCGATACGACGGCGAATGATTTCAAGGCTTTGCTGCATGGTGCGTTCGTCAGTGGCCTGCTGTTCGGCCTCTGACAGGGTGACAACGATGTCGCTGCCATCCGCAGCAACCTGCAGATCCGTGGCCCCTGCCCCGGTCAGCGAGACAACCGGACGGGCCAGACCGCGCACCAATTCCAATGCACGCGACATGCCCTCGGGTTTGGAAATTCGCACGCGCAGCTCGCCCGGCGCACCGTCCTGCTGGCGGATACCGCCAACCACGGCGCGTTCGTCGCGCAGAAGATCGCGCACATCCGGCCAGAGCGCCTCCATCCGGGCGGTGTACACATCCTGCACACGGACCTCGGCCAGCAGATGCGCGCCGCCGCGCAGGTCCAGACCCAGATTAACAAGGCTGGAAGGCAGGAAGCCAGGCCAAGCGCCCGCAGCTTCCTGATTTTCGGGGGTGTTGGCGCCAAGGTCTATGGCGGCAACAGCGTCGTTATGGCCTTCTACACGGGTGTAAAAGGCATTGGGCATGGCCAGCAGCAGACCGACGGCCAGCGTCGTCCAGATCAGCAGCCGCTTCCAGAGGTCGATCTGCAGCATGGTTTATCAGCCCTCAGCAGGCTCGGTTTTCGACAGAACCTGCGCCACGGTGGAGCGCACGACGCGGATCTTGACGCCCTCGGCGATCTCGATCTCCAGCTCGTTATCATCCTTGACCTTGGCCACCTTGCCGATGATGCCACCCTGGGTGACAACCTGATCGCCCCGGCGCAGCGCCGACACCATGTTCTGATGCTCTTTCATCTTTTTCTGCTGCGGACGGATCAGCAGGAAATACATGATCGCAAAGATCAGAATGAGGGGGGCGAATTGCGCAATCGCGTTGCCTTCCATGGGGTGCTCCTTTTTGGTGGTCGGGGCCTCCCCCGCGCGAATTTGGGCGGAACCTATGTGCGGGCGCAGCGGGATGCAAGCGGCGCAGGGGCATTTGCCGCGCTTGACACTATCCAGCCCGGCACCGATCTGCACCCACGCAGGGCACAACCAAAGATTCGCATGTAACCGTCTGGAAGCAGGATCAGATATGGCGCATGGCGGAAGAGGTGGGATTCGAACCCACGGAGGCTTGCACCTCGCCGGTTTTCAAGACCGGTGCATTCGACCACTCTGCCACTCTTCCTAACCGCGCGGTCCTGCGTGTCGTTCAGCCTTAATGCGGGCGCAGCGATTCTAAAAGCCCCAGACGCAGCAGCCATTGCAAGCGCGCCACAGAAATCCGCGCAGGCCGAATCGCAAGGCTTTCCATACCGGCACAAACCAGATAATATGCCAATAAAAGGGCACAAAAGTGCCCGAACGAGGCAGTTTCACATTGGGATCGCAGGAACCGGCCCGCAGAGGCCCCCACCGACCCCAAAACCGCGCGGCACACCCGCGTCAGAGCAGGCATGAGGCGAGACATGAGCATGTGGCAATCGGCATTTCGCAGCAGGAAACTGCGCAACTCCATCCTGATTTTGGGGTTCTTTACCCTTGCGGCCTGTGCCGATGGGCAGATGCCCGGCTTTTTGCAGGCCAAAGCCCCAGCCGGAGACGAGGTCGTCGCGCGCGCTGATGCCGGTGGGTTCAAACCTGGCCGCACCGAAGAGCGCGACATCGAAGCGCCCGAAATTTTCCAGGCCACCGAAGCCGGCCTGTGGGACGGCCGCCCCTCGCTCGGCGGTGTCTGGGTCGCCCATCCCGAGGTCAAGGAACCGGGCCGCGTGATCATCCGCAACGAGATCAATGGCAATTTTGTGATTGGCGCATTGTTCCGCCGCGAACGTCAATCGCCGGGACCGCGCCTGCAGGTATCTTCGGACGCGGCAGAGGCGCTGGGGCTGCTGGCGGGACAGCCGGGCAACCTGGATGTGATCGCCCTGAAACGCGAAGAGGTGTCGCTGGATCCGCAACCCGATGCCCTGAATGACAGCGGTGCCATACCCGCCGCCCCCGAGGTCGCCGCGGCCCCGCTGGATCCGGTTGTTTCCGGCGCGGCAGCTGCCATTGAAACCGCTGCATTGACGCCCAGCACACCGGCCGTCACCAGCGATGCAAAACCCGCCGTCGCACAGGCTGCACCGTCCAAACCCGCCTCCAAACTGCAAAAACCCTTTGTTCAAATTGGGATTTTCAGCGTCGAACAAAATGCCAAAAACACCGCCGCAGCCATGCGTCAGGCCGGCATGGTCCCGACAGTGAAAAAGCAAAATTCGCGCGGGAAAACCTTCTGGCGCGTGATTGTCGGCCCTGCACAGGACAAAAGCGAGCTGAGCGCACTGATCAAAAAGATCAAAGGCAGCGGGTTTACCGACGCCTACGCTGTGACGCACTGAACCGGCCCAAATCAATGCTTTGGAAACCCCGATGCCGCGCGGCTCGGGGTTTTCTTTTGCCCGGCGCCCGGTCACAGGACGGATCTGGCCGAAAACAGCGGCAAAACCCCGCCATATCCCGCGCCCTTCCGGGTGACAGCCCCAGCACAATGGGCGATAAGAATAGAGACTCGCGACAAGACGAAGGAGCAGCCCAATGACAGCCTTCCCCCGCCGCCTTTTGGGCACGGCCTGTGCACTGGCCCTGATGGCCAGCCAGGCCCTGGCCTTTGACACCCGCGCCCGCGCGGCCTTTGTGCTGGATCAGACCACGGGCACGGTGTTGCTGGCGAAAGAAGCAGACCTGTCCCTGCCCCCTGCCTCCATGTCCAAACTGATGACGCTCTATATTGCGTTCGAGGCAATCCGCGACGGGCGTCTGTCCATGAACGAAGAGCTGCGCGTGTCGCAGCACGCCATGAATTACGGCGGTTCGACCCTGTTCCTGAAGGCTGGCGAACGCGTCCGCGTCGAAGACCTGCTGCGTGGTATTATTGTCCTGTCCGGCAATGATGCCTGTGCTGTGATCGCCGAAACCCTGTCCCCCGATGGGACAGAGGCCGGTTTCGCACGTATGATGACCCAGCGCGCACAACAGCTGGGCATGACCGGGTCGACCTTTCAAAACTCCAATGGCTGGCCCTCACCAGGGCATGTGATGTCCATGCGCGACCTTGTGCTGCTGGCGCGCCACCTGATCGAGGATTTCCCCGAATTCTATCCCCTTTTCGCACAAAAAGAGTTTCTATTTGATGAAAAGGAAAGCCAGAACCGCTATAATCGCAACCCGCTGCTGGGGCTTGGTATCGGCGCGGATGGTCTGAAAACCGGTCACACGCAGGAGGCGGGCTATGGTCTGGTCGGGTCCGCCAAACAGGGGGATCGTCGGGTGATTTTTGCAATCACCGGCCTGGGATCCGCCAAGGCCCGAGCCGAGGAATCGGAAAGCATCGTGAACTGGGCTTTCCGTCAATTCGCCGAGCAAACGGTTGTCACCCAAGGAAAATCCATTGCTCAGGCAGAGATTTTTCTGGGGGCCGAGGACAGCGTCGGGCTGGTCTCAGAAAAGGACATCACTCTGCTTTTGCCGGTCGCAGTGCCCGGTGGCTTGCAGGCCGAAGTGGTCTATAATGGCCCGATCGAAGCCCCAATCAAGCAGGGCCAGCAGCTGGCCGAGTTGATCATTTCGCCCGCCGGTCTGCCCGAAACCCGTGTGCCGCTGGTGGCGGAAAAAGACGTGCTGGCCGGGGGCTTCATGGATCGCATGGTCACAGTGTCCAAAGTGCTGCTGGAACGGCTGCAGGACCGCAACGCGGCGGATGACAGTTGAGCGCGCCACGCCCCCATCCCGGCCTGTTCATCACCTTTGAAGGCATTGACGGATCAGGCAAATCCACCCAGGCGCGCCTGCTGGCAGACACGCTGCGCGCGCAGGGCCATACGGTTATCCTGACCCGCGAACCCGGCGGCAGCCCCGGTGCCGAGGAAATCCGCACGCTGGTGCTGCAGGGCGACCCCGATCGCTGGTCAGCGGAAACCGAATTGCTGCTGTTCACCGCCGCGCGCCGCGACCATCTGGAACGTGTGATCTGGCCTGCGCTGGCCGCCGGTCAGATCGTGATCTGCGACCGCTTTGCCGACAGCACCCGCATGTATCAGGGCCGCACCGGGCTGCGCAGCCGGGTCGATGCGCTGCACGATCTGATGATCGGGATGGAGCCAGACCTGACCCTTTTGGTCGACATGGACCCCGAGGCAAGCCTGTCCCGCGCCAAGGCCCGCGCCACCGAAGAAGAGCGTTTTGAGGATTTTGGCCTGCCGCTGCAGTGCCAGATGCGCGAGGATTTTCTTGCACTATCAAGGGAATTTAGTGCACGATTTTCCGTTATTCAGGGCAATCAGAGTATAGAAAAGGTCGCTTTGGATATTTCCCAAACTGTCCTCGAACATCTTGAGGCCAGCGCCTCATGAGCGCAGATGACACGCTTCCCGAACCAGATCGCAGCCCCGGCGCACCGCATCCGCGCGAAACGCAGCAGCTGTTCGGACAGAACAAGGCGCAGGCCGACTTTCTGACGGCTTTCAACACGGGCCGCCTGCATCACGGCTGGCTGCTGACCGGCCCGCGCGGCACCGGCAAAGCCACCCTTGCCTGGGCGATTGCGCGGTTCCTGCTGGCCACACCACCACAAGAGGATGACGGGCTGTTTGGCGCCCCCACGCCCCCCGAAACCCTGCATATCGATCCAGAGCACCCTGTTGCGCGTCGTGTCCTGGCCCTGTCCGATCCGGGCTTGTTCCTGCTGCGCCGGGGCCCGAATGAAAAAGGCGATAAGCTCGCTGCGGATATTCGTGTGCAAGAGGTGCGTAAACTGGCCGGTTTCTTTGGCCTCTCTGCCGCGGATGGCGGACGCCGGGTTGTGATTGTCGATGCCGCGGACGAACTGAACATCCAGGCGGCAAACGCCATTCTGAAGATGCTGGAAGAACCCCCGGCCCGCACAACCCTGCTGCTGATTTCGCACCAGCCCGCGCGGCTCTTGCCCACCATCCGGTCGCGCTGCCGCGAATTGCGGCTGGCCCCGCTGGGCGATCAGGACATGATGCAGGCCCTGACCCAAGCCGGGATCGACATGCCCGCAGATCAGGCCAGCGCGCTGACAGCCCTGTCTGGCGGCTCGGTCGGTGCAGCGGCGCGGATGCTGTCCCTGGATGGGCTGGGGCTATATAACGACCTGCTGAGCCTGATGGGCAGCCTGCCCCGACTGGACCGCCCGCGCCTTTTGTCGCTTTCGGACAGCTGTGCGGGCAAAACCAACGAAGAACGCCTGGACATGGTGCTGACCTTGGCCGACCTGCTGGCGGCGCGCATCGCCCGCACCGGCGCACTGGGGCAGCCCCCCGCCGCGCAAGCCGCCCCGAACGAGGCCGAGATCCTGTCCCGCCTCGCCCCAGACGCCCGCGCCGCGCGCAGCTGGGCCGCCCGCGCACAAAAAGCTGGCGATCGCGCCCGCCATGCCCGCGCGGTCAATGTCGACCCCGCCGCGCTGGTCACGGATCTGGTACTGCAACTGGCGCATGGCGACTGATAAAGCCCCACGCCTGCGCTTCTTCTTGGCGAAAATACCTCCGGGGGAGTCCGCAGGACGGGGGCAGAGCCCCCAGCCCGCTGTCACACAACGCCACCCTCGATCAGACGCGCCGCCAACTGCGCATAGGCCTGGGCCATCGGCCCCTCCCCCAACGCAATCGGCGTACCGCCATCGCCGCCCAGACGTGTGTCCAGATCAATCGGCAATTGCGCCAGCAGCGGGATTCCCAGCTTCTCGGCTTCCTGAGCCACACCACCATGACCAAAGATATGGCTGTCAGTGCCGCAATGCGGGCAGGTAAACACCGCCATATTCTCGACCAGCCCCAGCACCGGGGTCTTTAGCGCAGCAAAAGCATCCAGCGCCTTGCGCGCATCCAGCAGGGCCACATCCTGCGGTGTGCTGACCACGATGGCCCCGGCGACCTCGGATTTCTGACACAGCGACAGCTGCACATCCCCCGTACCGGGCGGCAGATCCACCAGCAGCACGTCCAGCTCCCCCCAATTGACCTGCATGATCATCTGCTGCAGCGCGCCCATCAACATCGGCCCGCGCCAGACCACGGCTTTGTCCTCGGCCAGCATCGACCCGATGGACATCAATGTCACCCCATGGGCGTGCAGCGGCTCGATCGTTTTGCCATCCGGGGCCGAAGCCCGCCGGGTCAGGCCAAACATGCGTGGCTGCGAGGGGCCATGAATATCCCCATCCAGCAGACCCACGGATTTGCCCGCCCGCGCCAGCGCCACCGCCAGATTCGAAGACACAGTGGATTTACCAACACCGCCTTTGCCAGATCCGATGGCAATCACAGTTTTTACGCCGGCAGGTTTCATCACCCCGTCCTGCGGCTTGGCATGACCGCCGACTTTCAGCGACGGGGCCTTTGGCTGTGCCGCGTGTGCGGTCAGCGCCGCATGAACGACGGACACACCGGGCAGCGCCGCCACGGCGGCCTCGGCGGTCTGGCGAATGGGTTCCATCTTGCGGGCAATATCGGGATTCGGAGCCTCGATGACAAAGCGCACAACCCCGTCCTGAATGGTCAGCGCACGAATCATATCTTTGGAAATCAGGTTTCCGCCGGTGGGAAGCCCGATCCGAGCCAGCGCGCCCTCAACGGCGCTTTTCATTTTATCCATGGTTAATCTCCGGTCAGTTGCCACAAGAGGTGGCAATGACGGAGCGGCAATGCAACCAAAACCGTATAAATGCACATTTTCTTTGCATTCCGTAACCTTAGCGACGGGTTTCCCATGCAATTGCTGCATAGCAGCATTGTTTAACCTTCCATTGTGCAGGCGCAGCATATACCCCATCTTCAGGTCATCGGCAGCAACGGTGCTGGCCGCATACGAATATCTTCGCCAAGAGGCACACTGAAATGGCACTCGCATCTGATCTGAACAGCCGCTCCCAAACCGGTCCGAGCGCGTTCTTCACCACCCTGGTCGCAGAGCTGCGCGCCCGCATCGCGCGCCGCCGCGTCTATCGCAACACCCTGTCCGAGCTGACCTCGCTGAGCGATCGCGAATTGTCGGATCTGGGACTGAACCGCAGCGTGATCCGCCGGATCGCGTGGCAGGCGGCCTACGAAGGCTAAGACAGAATTCCGCCGGGTCTCTCCTCCTCCCTGATCCGGTGGTGCAGCGGCGATGCCTCTCCTCCTCCCTGGCATCGCCGCAGGAATACGGGCCAAACAGCCCAGAAAATGACCGGCCCACTCCTCCTCCCTAGGGCCGGACATGCTCAGACGGCGGCATCCTCTCCTCCTCCCTCGGGTGCCGCCGTCGACCGAAATCAGGGGCCATATGCCCCAGCGAAATGTCGGGTCCTCTCCTCCTCCCTGGACCCAACATGACCGGCGGCAGATCCTCTCCTCCTCCCTGGATCTGCCGCCACCCAAATTTCGGGGCCTGATGCCCCAGCCAGATGCGGGTCTCTCTCCTCCTCCCTGAGACCCTCATATAGCGGCGGCGCCTCTCCTCCTCCCTGGCGTCGCCGCTCAAAATTCGGATCGGGGCCCCTCTCCTCCTCCCTGGGGTGCCCGTACATGAACGGCGGTGCTCTCTCCTCCTCCCTGAGCACCGCCGTTTTTTATTGGCCGCCCCCTGACATTCATGAATGAACGGCGAAGCGCAGTGCCTCCCCCCCGGAACGGCGCTTTCTGCTGTGCCAAACACGCGCGCCCCCTTCCAATCCCGGCCCCTTCCCGCTATCTGCCAATGCCAAGGCAGCAGACGGGATTTCGACCTATGGCGATGGAAAAAAGCTTTGACGCACAAACCGCGGAACCGCGCATCTCGGCCAAGTGGCAAGAGAGCGGCGCATTCAAAGCCGGGGCCAACAAAAGCCGCGACGACACGTTCTGTGTGATGATCCCGCCGCCCAACGTGACGGGCGCGCTGCATGTGGGCCATGCGTTTAACAACACGCTGCAGGACATCCTGGTGCGCTGGCACCGGATGCGGGGCTTTGACACGCTGTGGCAGCCCGGTCAGGACCATGCGGGCATCGCCACCCAGCTGCAGGTGGAAAAGATGCTGGCCGCGACCGGTCAGCCCGGTCGCCGTGATCTGGGCCGCGAGGCATTTCTGGACAAGGTCTGGGAATGGAAAGGCCAGTATGGCGGCACCATTGTCGAACAGCTGAAACGCCTTGGCTGCTCCTGCGACTGGGACCGCAACGCCTTTACCATGGCGGGCGCGCCGGGGGATCCCCGCACCGGCCACGAGAACAGCCCCAATTTCCACGATGCCGTGATCAAGGTTTTTGTGGATATGTACAACAAGGGCCTGATCTATCGCGGCAAGCGCCTGACCAACTGGGATCCGCATTTCGAAACCGCGATTTCCGATCTTGAGGTCGAGAATATCGAGGTCGCCGGCCATATGTGGCACTTCAAATACCCGCTGGCCGGTGGGGCGACCTACGAATATGTGGAAAAGGACGAGGACGGCAACGTCACCCTGCGCGAGACCCGCGATTATATCTCGATCGCCACGACCCGCCCCGAAACCATGCTGGGCGATGGCGCTGTGGCGGTGCATCCCTCAGACGAGCGCTATGCCTCGATTGTCGGCAAGCTGGTCGAGATCCCGGTTGGCCCCAAGGAACATCGCCGCCTGATCCCGATCATCACCGATGAATATCCCGATCCCGACTTTGGCTCGGGCGCGGTCAAGATCACCGGCGCGCATGATTTCAACGACTATCAGGTCGCCAAGCGCGGCGGCATCCCGATGTATCGCCTGATGGACACGCGCGGCGCGATGCGGGCCGATGGTGCCCCCTATGCCGAGGCCGCCGCCATCGCCATGGAGGTCGCTCAGGGCGCGCGCAGCCTGTCCGAGGCGGAAACCGACGCGATCAACCTGGTCCCCGATCACCTGCGTGGTCTGGACCGTTTTGAGGCGCGCGAGGCCGTGGTGCGCGAAATCACCGAAGAGGGTCTGGCCGTCATGACTCTGTCGGACGACCCGCGCCTTGGGCCGAAGAAAAAGCTGAAAAAGGGCGAGGAAGAGCCCCCCGTGGTCGAAGTCGCGCTGGTCGAGGCCAAGCCGATCATGCAGCCCTTTGGCGACCGCTCCAAGGTTGTGATCGAACCGATGCTGACGGACCAGTGGTTTGTTGACGCGGAAAAAGTCGTCGGCCCGGCGCTGGATGCTGTGCGCGGTGGCGACATCAAAATCATGCCGGAATCCGGCGAAAAGACCTATTACCACTGGTTGGAAAACATCGAACCCTGGTGCATCTCGCGCCAGCTGTGGTGGGGTCACCAGATCCCGGTGTGGTACGACATGAAGGGTAACTCCTATTGCGGTGCTAACTTCAATGAAGTTGCGAGCCGTGTCTTGAAAGACAGACAGGCGCTTGAACCGGACGTGAAGTTCAAGGTCTTTGAAGCTACCGAGATACAGGGTCTGGATACTGCGTCCAGCGCACCCTTCGCTGGCACCTTAGCGACATCTTCCCTCGAAGCCGGCATGTGGGGGGAAGAAGTTCTTCAGGACGGCACGATCACTATTCCACTTCGTCGCGACCCCGACGTGCTCGACACCTGGTTCTCTTCCGGGCTCTGGCCCTTTGGCACGCTGGGCTGGCCGCAGGACACCGATGAGCTGGCCAAATACTATCCCGGCGACGTGCTGATCACCGGCTTTGACATTCTGTTCTTCTGGGTTGCCCGGATGATCATGATGTCCACCGCCGTAAACGAAAAGATCCCGTTCCACACCGTCTACCTGCACCAGCTCGTCCGCGACGAGAAGGGCAAGAAGATGTCCAAAACCACGGGCAACGTGATCGACCCGCTGGAAATCGTCGATGAGTTCGGCGCCGATGCGCTGCGCTTTACCAATGCGGCCATGGCCTCGATCGGCGGCGTGCTGAAACTGTCCAAGGACCGCATCACCGGCTATCGCAACTTTACCACCAAGCTGTGGAACGCCACCCGCTTTGCCGAAATGAACGGCGCGGTGGGCGCGGATATGGCCCCGCGCGCCATGCCCAGCCCCAATGCCACGCTGAACAAATGGATCTTGGGCGAAACTGCAAAGGTCCGCATGGTCGTGGACAAGGCCCTGACCGAATACCGCTTTAACGACGCCGCCAACGCGCTTTATGCCTTTGTCTGGGGCAAGCTCTGCGACTGGTATGTGGAGTTTTCCAAGCCGCTGTTTGCATCGGACGACGCCGATGTGGCGCAGGAAACCCGCGACACCATGGCCTGGGTGATTGATCAATCCCTGCTGATGCTGCACCCGATCATGCCCTTCATCACCGAAGAGCTGTGGGAGGCCACGGCCAAGCGCGACGGGATGCTGGTCCATGGCGATTGGCCCGCCTATGGCGACGAGTTGGTCTATGCCGAGGCCGAAGCCGAAATGACCTGGGTGATTGGTCTGATCGAAGGCGTGCGCTCTGCCCGCGCCCAGATGAACGTGCCCGCAGGTGCCTATGTGCCGATGCTGGCACTTGGCATGGGGGACAAGGCCAAAGGCGCGTGGGAACGCAACCAGACGCTGATCAAACGCATGGCCCGGATCGAAAGCCTGGACATGGTCGACGCCTTCCCCAAGGGCTGCATCACCATCCCACTGGGCGATGCGTCTTACGGCCTGCCGCTGGCCGACATCATTGATGTGGACAAGGAAAAGGCCCGTCTGGAAAAATCTCTGGGCAAGCTGGCCAAAGAGCTGGGCGGGCTGCGCGGCCGCCTGAACAACCCCAAATTCGCTGAATCCGCCCCGGACGAAGTCGTCGCCGAAGCCAAAGCCAACCTCGCCGCGCGCGAAGAGGACGAGGCCAAGCTGAAAGACGCCCTCGCCCGCCTGGCCGAAATCGGCTAAGCGCCTGCAGCACACGCACAGGAAAAACCCCGGATCCCGCGCTTGGGTCCGGGGTTTTTCTTTGGGTATTTATAAAAGCAGAGAAACACAGGTCCCGCGCACCTACCTCACCCGCGCGCCGATTTGAGTATTTAACCCAAAGAGGAACACAAAGCGCCGCGCCCCTGTTTCTTCTTGGTCAAAATACCTCCGGGGGTGAGGCCGCAGGCCGAGGGGGCAGCGCCCCCTTACCCCGGTTTACAGCAAGGCGGGCGTCATGCGGATCAAAGTGGGCACCGGGGCCTTGAATGCCTGCAAAAGCGCGTCCTGCAGCGCCTCCAAACTGTCCGGCTCACAGGCTTCGGCACCATAGGCCCGACCCAAGGCAAGGAAGTCAGGGTTTTGCGCCACCACGGCATTGGGGGCGATTTGGCTGGCGACCATGCTGTCGCGGATTTCTGCCAGCGCGCCATTGTCCCAGATCAGGATCGGCAACGGCAGGCCCAGCTCCACAGCTGTGCCAAGCTCTTGAATCGTATACTGGAATCCATAATCCCCAGCGATGGCGAGGGTCGGCAGACCAGGCCGTGCCATCGCCCCGCCAATGGCGGCAGGCAGCGCGTATCCCAACGTGCCAAATCCCGTCGGGTGGTGCCAATGGCCGGGGCGCGGCATGTCCCAGACCTCTTTCGCGGCATAGGCGAATTGGGTCATGTCGGAATAGATCATAGCGTCCGGTGGCATCACCGCGCGCAGCGCATCCGCGATCTCGACAATGCCGGGACGCTCGGCTGCGACTTCGGCTTTCCAGCGGGCTTTGGTTGCGGCGACCTTGCCCGACTCCCAGCAGGGCGCGCGGTCCTCGACACGGGCGGGGATGGCGATGCTCATGGCGCGCAGTACCGCCGCCGCATCCCCAAGCACCGGCATATCGCCAGCCTTGCACTGCGCTAGCATATCCGGGTCGATATCCACGCGAATCATCGGACAGTCATGGCCCAGATTTTCGCGCCACAGATCGACTTCGGCCAGTTCCGAGCCCATGACCACCAGCAGGTCGGCCTCTTGCAAGATCGCGACACTGTCGGGGCGGCCCAGATAGCTGCCAAAGAACAGCGGCTGATCGGCGGGCACAAGGCCGCGCCCGGCATAGGTGACAAAGCTGGCAGCGCCGGTTTGCCGCAACACATCCGGGATCGCCTCGGCGCCTCCTACCGCGCCACCGCCAAAGATAAACACAGGCTTTTCAGCCGCCAGAACCGCGTCGATCACCGCGCGGGTCTGTGCATCCGAGGCGCGCGGCAACTCTGCAACCGGAGCGGGAGCAGCCGCTGCATCGGCCATGCACCCCAGCGCCTTGATCGGCACCTGCATATGGACCGATCGTTTGCGCGCGCTGGCAAAGCCCGATAGCGCGCGATCGACCAACGCATAGGCCGTGTCCGGGTCGCGCGCCTCTTCGGACCAGGCGCAGACCGTGCCCGCCGCCGCGCGCTGATCCAGCATCTGGTGTAATTGCCCGCGCCGCCCCGTCACGTCATCCAGACAAGAGGTCACCGCCAGCACCGACACGCTGTCGCTATAGGCCTGCCCCAGCGGGGTCAGCGCGTTGCACAGACCCGGACCGGTGATCAGATAGCACACCCCAGGCTTGCCCGACGCCCGGCTATAGCCATCGGCCATAAACCCGGCCCCCTGTTCGTGGCGCGCCAGAACATGGGTGATCCCGGCCTCTTCAATACCGCGATACATCTCGACATTATGCACGCCGGGAATGCCAAAGATCACATCGACGCCGCGCGCGGCCAACATGTGGGAAATCTGGGCCCCAAGAGGTTTTTGCATCAGGCTCTCCAAAATCGCAGGGTGAACAGGGCAAACACGGCCAGCAGCTCCAGCCGCCCGGCCAGCATGGCGAAACTCAGCAACCATTTGGCCGTATCATTCAGACCGGCGAAATTGCCCGCCGGGCCAATTTCATCGCCCAGCCCCGGCCCAACATTGGCCAGCGCCGTGGCCGCGCCAGACACGGAGGTGATAAAATCCAAACCGGTCATCGCCAGCGCCACGGACAACACGCCCAACGACACAACAAAAAACACGAAAAAGCTCATGACCGAGCTAAGGACATCATCGCTGACCTTGCGCCCCTCATAGCGCGGCACAAACACGCCATTGGGCGAACGAATGCGCCTTAACTGAGTGCGGATCGAGGCAAACAGCAACTGATAGCGAAAGATCTTGACCGAACAGGCGGTAGACCCCGCACAACCGCCAATCAGCCCGATGAAGAAAAAGAACAGCACGGCAAAACCGCCCCACAGCCCGTAATCCTGGCTGGCATAACCGGTGCCGGTGAGGATCGAAATCGTGTTAAACGCCGCCTTGCGATAGGCAACCTCTCCGCTGGCATCGCCGCTGCCCACACGCCACAGCACCATCACCGCAACCAAAACCAGCGCCGTCAACAAAAACATGCGGATCTGGCTGTCCTGCCACAAAGGGCGCAGGCTGCGCCCCGTGCTGATCTGCACAAACCGCACAAATGGCAGCGCCGCCAGCATCATAAACACACAGGCCACCCATTCAGCCCGCGCCCCAAACCCGCCAAAGGACGCATCATAATTGGCAAAGCCCCCGGTCGCGACGGTGGTAAAAGCATGAACCGTGGCATCAAACGGCCCCATGCCCGCCACCACATAAGACCCGGCACAGGTCAAAGTCAAAGTCACATAAATCGTTGAAATCGAAGAAGAGATCTGCGTCGCACGGGGCAGGATCTTACCCATCGTGTCAAACCCTTCCGAGCGAAAGATCTGCATCCCCCCAACCCGCAGTTCAGGCAGAAACACCATGGCCACAACAATGATCCCGATGCCGCCCAGCCATTGCAGCAACCCCCGCCACAGCAAAAGCCCCTTGGGCAGATCCTCCAACCCCGACAGCACCGTCGACCCGGTGGTCGTCAGCCCGGACATGGCCTCGAAATACGCATCGACAAAACTGGCCTGCGTGGCCCCCAGCATAAAGGGCAACGCGCCAAAAACCGGCAGTGCCGCCCAGACGCCAGTGGTCAGCAAAAAGGTCTGCTGGATGCTCAGCCCCTCGCGCCGCGCATTGCCGCTGGCCAGGGCCATCATCACACCGGTCAACGATGTGATCATTGCGCTTTCAAAAAAGACCTGCCAGTGACCCCGCCCCTCGGCGATGTCCACAAGCATCGGCAACAACATGGTGACGCCCAGACAGGCCACCAGCAGACCGATCACATAGGCAACGGGGCGAATATCGAACATGGCGCAGGGTTGGCCCCGCCACCGCCCGGTGTCAAGCGCATAGGGCGCGCGGTGCCTCTGCTTCTCTGCTTTTGCAAATACCCCAAACCACCGGTGCCCCGCGCGCGACGCGGGGTTTCTGCGTCGGGCAAAGACGCATTTCCCGCGTGGCGCTGGATCAGACGCTCAGAATATCACGGAACACATGGGGCAGGATGTCGTCACGCTCTAACCCCATGGCCGCCAGCTGCGCATCACTCGCCGCCTCCAGCTCAATGATCTTGCGCAGACGCGCGCGGCGCAGTCGGCCGGGATTAAACCCCAATCCGATTGCCACAAAATACTGATCTATTTTGCCGCCAAGGGATGTGTGCCCCATCCCGATTTGAATATTCTCTCTCGGCATTTTGGAAACCTCCTGTCAGGAACACGGTTTCCTCCCATCGCGCTTAGGGTGACATGCAGAGTATGAGGAATCTGTAAAACCAGCGCGCGGTGGGGATCACATCTGTGACATGCACAAAAAAACGCCGCACTCAGAACGAGCGCGGCGGGTCTTGGCGATTTGCAAACCGGTTCGGTGGGACAGATCAGCCCGGATGATGCAGCGTGGCGAACATCTTGGGGTCCAGGCTTTCTGACGCAAAGAGCGCCCCGCCCGTCAGCACCGACACCGCATCATGCGAATGCAGGCTTTCCTGATGCGACGCCACAACGCGGAAATCCCCGATGCGCGGATCTTTCTGACAGCCCTCGGCAAACAGGCGCGCGGCATCCTCGACAAAGATCGGGTTGGCGGCGTTCAGTTCGGCAAAGGCCTGTTCATCCTCGCGCTTCACCATGACCTGCGTTTCGGTCGGCACGGCGGTGCGGCAGATTTCGATCAGGTCTTCGAACCACAGGCATTCACCGGGCAGCACCTCGACGGAAATCCGCGCGACCGAGCGTTGCGAATGCGGCGTGGCCAGCTGACCGCGGGCGCTGCGCGCATGTTCGCTCAGCTCCAGCGAGCAAGGGCAGGTCGAGGAATAAACATAGTCCAGATGCAGGATCTTGCGGCGCAGCCCGCCACGTTCGACCATCTCCAGCGCCAGATCGTAATACTGATACCCCACCAGCCCAGACCGCAGGCTTTTGACCTGCATCGGAAAGCGCAGCGCCATGTTGATGCGGGCATCCAGACTTTGCAGATCGGTTTTGTAATCGTCCAGCGCGCCCTCGATGACCTCAAAGCTAAAGGTCTTGTCCGCATGTACGTAGAAACTGCGCATGATGCGGGACATGTTGATGCCCTTTTTATCCGCCTCCAGGCTGACCGTCCCAGTGACCGATGTTTCCAGCGACAGGTCGGACGCATCGCGGGAATGATAGCGCACCGGCAGGCGGAAATTGGAAATCCCCACATGCTGAATGCTGCGCTTGGCCCCCCGGATCAACGAAGACGGACCGTTCTGCAGATCCGGCAGCGTGGCGCGATACGCCTGATCGGATTCAAAATCGCTGGGATAGTCCCGCGACAATTCCGGGCGCGCCAGCGCCGGATCCAGATCGGCACGGGTCTGATCATCAGCGCGCGCCGCCCAACGGCGCAGCACGTCCAGTGCTTGCTCTGCCTCTTCGCGGCTTGGCGATTTGTCCATATCGGTCATGTGCATATTCATTGGGGGGTCCCCCTGCCCGTTCGCGTAACCCTATCGCGGATTTTCCTGTCAGGAAATCCATTTAACAGAAAAGATACGCGGCCCGGCAAAAATTGGATCAATTTTTGCGATCCGTTCCTCCGGGCCTTTCCCGCTGCCCCTTACCTGTCAGGCGACGTCCAACGCGGACATAATATCCGCCACCAGATCGGCCGGGTCTTCAATACCGACCGAAAGACGCACCAAACCGTCGCTGATCCCCAGCCCGGCGCGCTGTTCGTCACTCAGCCGCTGATGGGTGGTGGTGGCCGGATGGGTGGCGATAGATTTCGCATCCCCCAGATTGTTGGAAATCACGATGATTTCAAGGGCATTCAAAAAGCGAAACGCCGCCTCTTTGCCGCCCTTCAGCTCAAGCGCCAGCATGGTGCCGCCATTGCCCAGCTGGCGTTGCGCCAGATCATATTGCGCGTGGCTTTCAACGCCGGGGTAGATCATGCGGGTCAGCTTGGCATGGCCCTCGGTGGCGTTGGCAATGGCCAATGCGCCCTCGGACTGGGCGCGCACACGCAGCTCGATGGTTTCCAGCCCCTTCAGCATCACCCAGGCGTTGAACGGGCTCATGGAACCACCGGTATGTTTCATATAGGGTTCGACCACACCGCGAATATGCTCTGTGCGGCCCAGGATCACGCCGCCCAGGCAACGGCCCTGCCCATCCACATGTTTGGTCGTGGAATAAACAACAATATCAGCGCCTTGCGAGATGGCCTTTGAGTAAACCGGGGTGGAAAACACATTATCCACCACAACCAGCGCGCCAACCGCATGGGCAAGACGGGAAACGCCTTCAATATCAACCAGTTCCAGCGTGGGGTTCGCCATCGACTCGAAGAAGGCAACCTTGGTATCCGGGCGCAGCGCCGCTTGCCACTGCTCCAGATCGGTGCCGTCAACAAAGGTGACCTCGACCCCATAGCGGGTCAGGATGTCTTCGAGGATATACAGGCAGGAGCCAAACAGCGCGCGGGCAGCAACAACGTGGTCACCCGCCTTCAGCATGGAACACAGCGCGCCATTCACCGCCGCCATGCCAGAGGCACAGGCGAACCCGTCCTCGGCCCCCTCAAGCAGGGCCATGCGCTCTTCGAACATGGCCACGGTCGGGTTGCCATAGCGCGCATAAATAAATTCATCCGGGCCGGTTTTCAGAAACCGGGCCTCGGCCTGTTCGGCGGTGTCATAGACAAAGCCCTGGGTCAGAAAGATCGCCTCTGACACTTCGTTCCACTGGCTGCGGCGCGTGCCGCCATGCACCAGATTGGTGCGTTTTCCACGTTGGGTCATGCTACCCTGTCTCCAAACAAAAAAGCCCCCACCGCAGTCAAGCGAAAGGAGCCTTTCCCTGACCTCTTTAGCGGCATGTTTTCCGATCAGCGCCGTGGGAAACCGTTCCCTATTGGCTCTGAACCGAGTGGCCCGCAATCCGGTGAACAAATCGCCACAGCCGCGCAATACGCCTGTTGCGCCGCAAAATCAAGAGCGTCACGGAGCTGTAACCAATGCTTCACCTTCCCGTCGCAGCCTGACTGCTAACAGCAAACCATCAGCCGTCTTGCTGAAAGCGAACCAAATGCCATTCTGGAGCACAGGATGCCCCTGCTACGCATCACTGCCGATCTGGACGGGACACGTCTGCATGGCGCGTCCAGCCCGCTATTGCCCAGCCTGCGCCGCGCGCTGGCCTGCGATCCGGGGCCAGTGACCGTGATGATCCACGGGTTCAAATACAGCCCCGGCGATCCGCGCCACTGCCCGCATGACAGCATCTTTGCAACCCGCCCCCGGATCACCGGGGCACGTGTGCTCAGCTGGCCCCGACATCTGGGGTTGCGCGGCCAGCCCGGCGCCGGTCTGGGCCTGTCCTTTGGCTGGCCCGCCCGTGGCTCGATCTGGCAGGCCTTTGAACGCGCCGCCTGGGCAGGCGATCAACTGGCCGCGCTGCTGGCGCAGCTGCAGCGGCTGGCACCGACGCGTCCGGTGCATCTGATTGCGCATTCTCTGGGCGCGCGGGTGGCCCTGCGCGCGGTGGCACAAAGCGCCCCCGGCACGGTGGCGCGCATGATCCTGCTGGCCGGGGCGGAGTTTATTCCCACCGCGCAGCAGGCCCTCAGCAGACAGGGCACAGATCCCGCCGATCTGCCGCAAGTTTTGAATGTCACCAGCCGCGAAAACGACCTGTTCGACTTTCTGCTAGAGCGCATGATCCCCCCGCCCCAGCCCGGTGCGCGAGTTCTGGGGCACGGTCTAGGGCATGGGGACACAACCCAGGATCTGTCGCGCATGGCAACGCTGCAGCTGGATGACCCCGCTGCACTGGCCGCGCTGCGCAAGGCGGGGTTTCCCATTGCCGCGGCCACGCGCCGGATCTGTCACTGGTCCCCCTATCTGCGCCCCGGTGTCTTTCCACTGTACCGCGCCTTTCTCAGCGGTGCGTTGGAGTACCAGACCCTGCGTCACATCCTGCCCAATCAGACCGCAGCGCGCTGGTCCCGCCTGATGCCGCGTGCGCCGCGCCCGGCCCAGGCCACACCGCACCGGTGGCACCAAGGCGCAGCGTAACGTAACCCGGCCTTTAGAACCTTCCTGCCACACTGCAACCTCGGATTGTCCGGTTGCCTCCCTCCGCGTGGCGGCGCATCATGGGGAACGCGAGCAGATAAAGGCACACACATATGGACTCTTTCCTCCTGCAGGCCTCGGTTTTTCTGGCAGCCACAGTGATCGCCGTCCCCATCGCGGCGCGGCTGGGGCTGGGATCCGTGCTGGGCTATCTGCTGGCAGGGCTGGCCATCGGCCCTGGTCTGGGGCTGGTGGTGGATACCGAAGATCTGCGCCATTACGCAGAATTTGGCGTGGTGATGATGCTATTTCTCATCGGGCTTGAGCTGGAGCCAAGGGCGCTTTGGGCGATGCGGCACAGGCTGGTGGGGCTGGGCGGGTCGCAGATCCTGCTGACCGGCGGGCTGGCCATGGGTGCGGCCATGGCCCTTGGGTTCAACTGGCAGGTCGCGCTGGCCATCGGGATGATCCTGGCGCTGAGCTCGACCGCGATTGTGCTGCAGACCCTGTCGGAAAAAGGGCTGATCCAGACCTCCGGCGGGCGGGCGACGTTTTCGGTGCTGCTGACACAGGACATCGCGGTGATCCCGATGCTGGTGATCCTGCCGCTGCTGGGTACCGTGCCCAGCGTGGTGCTGAGCCCGGACGGATCCATCCAGCGCCACGCGGTCGAAGACGCGCATCACAGCCTGTCGCTGGTAGAAGGGTTGCCCGGCTGGGGCGTGGCCCTGGTGACGCTGGGCGTGATTGCCGCGATCATTCTGGGCGGCATCTACGGCGCGCGCCCGCTGTTCCGCTATATCCACTCCGCAAGGCTGCCGGAAATGTTCACTGCCATCGCGCTGCTGATTGTGATCGGCATCGGCTTTTTGATGATGCTGGTCGGGTTGTCACCCGCTTTGGGGACATTTCTTGCCGGTGTGGTCCTGGCGAACTCGGAATTTCGGCACGAATTGGAAAGCGACATCGCCCCGTTCAAAGGCCTGCTGTTGGGGTTGTTTTTCATCACTGTCGGCGCCGGCATTGATGTTGAGCTGCTGGCGCAGGAACCTGTCAGCATCCTTGGGCTGGCGCTGGGGATCATCGCGCTGAAAGGGGCTGTTCTGTATGTCCTGGCCCGGATCTTTGGCCTGAAGGGGCGTGGGCGCTGGCTGTTCACCCTGGGGCTGGCGCAGGCCGGGGAATTTGGCTTTGTGCTGATTTCCTTTGCCACGCAGCAACATGTGCTGACGGGCGGCCAGGGCGACCGGATGCTGCTGGTGGTTGCGCTGTCCATGCTGATCACCCCGCTGCTGTTCATGCTGTTCCACTGGGTCGAGTCTCGCCTGCATGAAGAGGGCGAAGAGCTGGCCGACGATGAAATCGACATGCAGGGCCCGGTGATCATTGCCGGCATTGGCCGCTTTGGACAGCTGGTCTATCGCCTGCTGCAATCCACCGGCTACAAAGCCGTGGTGATTGACCGCGACATGGAAACCATCAACCTGATGCGGCGCATGGGCTATAAGGGCTTTTTCGGCGATCCGACGCGCCCCGAATTGCTGCACGCCGCCGGGCTGGACAACGCGCAGGTTCTGGTCGTCGCGCTGGATGATCCCAAAGCGGTGAACCGGCTGGTCGCCTATGCCCGCAGAATGCGCCCGGACCTGCATATCATCGCCCGCGCCAAAGAACGCACCCATGTCTATCAGCTGTATCAGGCCGGAGCAGATGACATCGTGCGCGAAGTGTTCGACAGCGCCCTGCGCGCCGGGCGTTACGCGCTGGAAAATATCGGCATGTCCGAATACGAGGCAGCGATTGCCGAACAGACCTTTTTTCATCAGGACCGGACCAATATTCGCGAACTGGCCTCGCTTTGGGATCCCGAAGTGCCCACAGCCCAAAACGCCGATTACCTGGCCCGCGCGCAGGAACTGGAAAGAGAGCTGGAGCGCAAATTGTATGAAAGCCTGGAAACGCGGGACAAAGACAGCAAGGACGCGGGCTGAGAGACCCACACCAACCGGTGCTGGCGATCCGCCCCAAAAAAATGACGCCGCGCAGGGCATCCCGCGCGGCGTCTGAAATGCATTTTTTTGGCGTGCGCCTTAAGCGGCGCGCTGGTCCAGAACCTCACCGACCTGACGGGCGGCTGCGACCTCATCCCCACCGGCCACGGCGGCGACTTCGCGGGTCATACGTTCCAGCGCGGCCTCGTACAGCTGACGCTCAGAATAGCTCTGCTCGCGCTGATCATCGGCGCGGTGCAGGTCGCGCACGACCTCGGCAATGGCGATCAGATCGCCCGAGTTGATTTTCTGTTCATACTCCTGCGCCCGGCGCGACCACATGGCGCGTTTCACGCGGGCCTTGCCGCGCAGGGTTTTCATCGCCTGATCCACAACATCCGGCGAGCTGAGCGAGCGCATCCCGACCTCGGTCGCCTTATGGGTCGGCACACGCAGGGTCATTTTGTCCTTTTCAAAGGAGATGACAAACAGCTCCAGCTCGATCCCGGCAATTTCCTGTTCCTCGATCGACACGATCTGACCCACCCCATGGGCCGGATACACAACATATTCATTGGGCCGGAAATCGAGTTTCTTGGCTTTACTCATGTAAGACGCTTCCTTGCAGCTGGCCTGACAGTCTGTTTTCAGGATCGGGGTGCTGGGCCTATGCCTGGCGACAAAAAAGGCGAGCGGGACATTCTGTTCCCGTTCACCTCCACGTCACGATTTCCAGCATAGCCACAAAAAAAGCGGCCCGAACCTGATGATCTGCGGTTCCTTATATGACAGGATCATAACACAGAAACCGTCCCGGCGGTAGGGCGCGCCTATCAGACTGGTTTCTTATGTCTTATCAAAATCTTACCTAATAAAACACAAACGGCGCCCAACCGGATGGCGGGCGCCGCGAATCAGATGACAGAGGGGCTCAGCCGCCCTCGCCCGGTGCTTCGCTGAAATATTTCTCCAGCTTACCGGATTCACCATCGCGCTCTTCGTAGCCAGGCATCGGGTCTTTCTTGGAAATGATGACCGGCCACATTTCGGAATATTTCCGGTTAAATTCCACCCATTTATCCATGTCCGGTTCGGTATCCGGGCGGATCGCATCCGCCGGGCATTCCGGTTCACAGACGCCGCAGTCAATGCATTCATCGGGATGGATCACCAGAGTGTTCTCACCCTCGTAGAAACAATCCACGGGGCAGACCTCGACACAGTCGGTATATTTGCAGGCGATGCAATTGTCGGTCACGACATAGGTCATTGCGGGTACTATCCATCATTGGGCGCGTTCGAAGGTCTAGCTAATCCAGCATTTGGAATCATTCAAGAGTACGGGCGCGATCAAGATCGAGTTTCCTGCGGTCCCGTTTGGTCGGACGCGCATTGCCCTCCATTCGCCGCACCGGCGGAACGTCTGTTTCGGCCTTGGGCGCAGGCGGAGACAAATCTTCGTAGAGCGCCTGCGCTTCGGGGGCCGGGCCACGACGATTTCCTAAGGAAAGGATCTTTATCACCCGCACATCCCGCGCCTGCGGGAAGGTAATCACATCGCCTGGGGCCACCGCATATGATGGCTTGGCCACAGGCAGGGAGTTGACCCGACAGCCGCCCCCGGACACGGTTTTGGCAGACAGGCTGCGCGTCTTGAAAAAACGCGCATACCATAGCCATTTGTCCAGGCGCAGCTTGGCCGGGCTGTCGGACGAGGTGTCAGACAAGCGGGATCACCCCTTGTCCTTCAGCCCCATCAGAGCCGCGGCGAAGGGGTTGTCCGGGTCAATCCGGTCCTTCTTTTCCGGGCGGGACTGATAGGTCTTGGCACCGCGATCGCCCTTGTTGGGCGCGCCCTTGCCTTTGCCCTTGGGGCCACCTTTGCCGCGCGGCTTGCCGCCACGGTCATTGTCACGACCGCGATTGCCGCCCTGCCCCTGACCCTGGCCCTGCGCATCCCGGCGCGGACCACGGTTGTTGCCGCCACCGCGACGCTGACCGCCACGATTGCCGCCCCAGGTGAAGCTGTAGAACACTTCCTGTTCGGGGGCTTCGGCCTCGGCCGGTGTTTCTGCGGGTGCCTCAGCAACCACCGTATCGACGGACGGTTCAGCAGCGGGCTCTGCCACTGCGGGTGCCTCTGCCTCAACCAAAGTTTCCGCCGCATCGGCCTGCGCATCTGCCGGAGTCTCGGTAGATGTCTCAGCCGCTGCCTCAGCCACAACGACACGCTGCTTTTCACGCTCGCCACGCTCGGCCTTGTAGCCCAGCCCCTGCATCAGATCGGCAAACTGTTCCAGCGTCATGCCGGTGATCGACAGCATATCCGCCTTGGCCTCAAAGCCACCACGGCTGTCTTCGCCCCGGATCATATCCGCCAGACGCTCCAGCATGTCGATGCGAATCGCCCGCGCGCCCGCCTTGCGATAGCCCGCCAGCGTGTAATGCTGCGCCGGAACCGCATCCAGATTGGGCACAGTCACCAGACCCGGAGGCGGCGCTTCGGGAAATTCATCCAGACCGTTGGCCAGGCTCCACAGCACCAGACGCAGGCGCGTCGGGGCGGGCTTCAGCATCAGCGGCATGAAGATCGTGTACTGACCAAAGCGGATGCCGTGCTTGCGCAGCACACCGCGCGTGTCCTGATCCAACGCTTTGACATCATCGGCCACCTCGGCGCGGGGCAGCACGCCCATCGCCTCGACCATGCGGAAGGCAAAGCCACGGGCCAGACCGGTCAGCGCCTCGTCATCGCGCATTTTCAGCAGCGGTTCGAACTGCGCGGCCAGCTTGCGATCGATGAAATGCTGCAGGCGGCGTTCCACCTTCTGCGCCACATCCGCACCGGCCTCGTCATCGACAAAAGCCTGTACACGCGGTTTCAGCGGGTCGTCGCCAGCCAGCAATTTGCCAACCGCCTGTTCGCCCCACATGAGGCCGCCCTGCTCGGTAAAGTCGATCTCAGTATCCGGCGCGTTATAGAACCGGTCGGCGCGCAGATGGAAATGCGGCGTCAGCGCCTGCGATGCCGCCTGACGCAGCGTCTTGGCCTCCTGCCCTGTTGCGCCCTGATCCTGACGGAACCGGAACCCTTCCAAACGCCCGACGAATTGCCCTTCGACGGTGACTTCACCCTGATCGTTCACTTCGGCCAAAAGGGCCTCCTTCTGTTTCAACCGGCGAAGCAGAACACTGGTCCGCCGGTCTACAAATCTCTGCGTCAGTTTCGCATGAAGCGCATCTGACAGGCTGTCTTCTACAGCGCGCGTGGCGTCGCGCCAATGGCTTTCGTCATTCACCCAGCCGCGCCTTTGCGCGACATAGGTCCATGTGCGGATAAAGGCCAGACGTTTCGACAATGTGTCAATGTCGCCATCGGTCCGGTCAATGCGTTTGATTTGTCGCGCCAGGAAATCATCCGGGACGTGGCCCTTTTGATGCAGGTGTCCGAATATGACCTGCAAAAGCCCCGCATGTTCGGCCGGGGAAATGCCGCGGAAATCCGGGATCCGGCAGACATCCCACAGCAGTTTGACCGAGGCTGCATCCGAGGCCCGCGCCACCACTTCGGCCTCGCCCGACAGGCTGCGCAGGGCGCGCAGGTCATCAGCCTCGCGCGCTTTCATCAGGATCTCGTGGTCGGGGGCCTGTTCCAGGCTGCGTTCCAGCGCGGTGATCGAGCCAAATGACAGGTTGGCATTGCGCCAGTTCAGCCGCTTCAGCGGGGTAAAGCGGTGGCTGCAGATCGCCTCGGCGACCTCGTCCTGCATCGGTCCGGCCTCGCCCGTGACACCAAAGGTGCCGTCGCGCATCCCCCGCCCGGCGCGGCCCGCGATCTGCGCTAATTCGTTGGGCATAAGGGAGCGCATCCGCCGCCCGTCAAACTTGGTCAGCGCGCTGAACGCGACGTGATCAATATCCAGATTAAGCCCCATGCCGATCGCATCGGTGGCGACCAGAAAATCGACCTCGCCCTCTTGATACATGGCGACCTGCGCATTGCGCGTACGCGGCGAGAGCGCCCCCATCACCACCGCCGCGCCACCCCTCTGGCGTTTCAGCAATTCGGCGATGGCATATAGATTATCAACCGAAAACCCGACAATTGCGCTGCGCGGCTGGACTTTGCTTATCTTTTTCGAACCTGCATAGGCCAGCTGGCTCATCCGTTCGCGGCGGATAAATTCGCAGCCCGGCACCAGCGCAGCAATGGCGCTGCGCATGGTATCAGAGCCCAGGAACAGGGTTTCATGCGTCCCCCGCATCCGCAGCAGACGGTCGGTAAACACATGCCCACGCTCGGGATCGGCACAAAGCTGGATCTCGTCGATGGCGACAAAATCGGCGCCCATTCCTTCGGGCATCGCCTCGACAGTACAGACCCAATATTGAGCGCGCGGCGGCACGATGCGTTCTTCACCTGTGACCAGCGCCACAACCGAGGGGCCGCGCAGATCCACCAGCTTGTCATAAACCTCGCGCGCCAGCAGGCGCAGCGGCAGTCCGATCACACCAGACCGATAGCCCAGCATCCTGTCGATGGCGTAATGGGTCTTGCCTGTGTTGGTCGGGCCGAGAACGGCCGCGATCCGTGCTTGCATGGCCATGCGCGGGCCCTTCCCTGACTGACCGATCCTGAAAGCCTCAGATCAAAGCGCGCTGCCCTGAACCAGAGTTTCCAGCCGTTTGACGGCCTCCTCGACATCTGCGTCATGGGGCCGAATGTCCAGTACCTTTTGATAGGCCCGATAGGCAAGCACCGGGTTGCCCAGCTGTTCGTGAATCGCCCCAACGCCGCGCAGGCTGGGAAAATGATGCGGGTTCAACGCCAGCCCGCGCTCAAGCGCATCCAGTGCCGGGCCCATCAGATCCAGGTTAAAATAGGCCAGCGCCAGCCCATGCCAGCCATCGGCGAAATTCGGCGCATGATCGGTCAGCGCCCCGAAATGATCCGCCGCAGCGCGGTAATCTGCCACCTCAAGCGAGTCGCGCCCGCGTTTAAGCAGCAGGTTCATGGTCGCTGATCCCGACTGCTCCCACTGGGTCAGCAGCTCGCGTTCCAGCCGCGCGGCCTGCTGGGCGCTGTCGGCATTTTGCAATTCCTCCAACAGCGCGGTTGCGCGATCTTCGGCCCAAACAGCCAAAGGTAGGGAAATCATGACTAGGGCGGCGCCTGCCGCAAGGATAGGTTTGAGTTCCATAAGACCCGCGCTCATAGTGTGTAATCAGTGTAGCGCCCGTGGGCTGAAATGCCAGCGCACGAAACTGAGAGGAAGAAATATGAGCGACACTCTGAACGCGGCGGTCTCCGCCCTGAATGACAAGATTTCGGGCGAAGGGTTTGATGCGACTGCAAAATTTGTCCTTGGGGACGAAGGCAGCCTGATCATTGACGCCTCTGGCGTGCGGGCGGGCGACGATGACGCGGATGTCACACTGACCGCCGATGTCGACGTTTTTCAACAAATTTTCGAAGGCGAGCTGAACCCGACCGCCGCCTTCATGTCCGGCAAGCTGACCATTGATGGCGATATGGGCGCAGCGATGCGCCTGGCCAACCTGTTGGGCTGACCATGCTGACTCCGGCTCCGTTTCATACTGATCTTGCAGAAGGCCCGGCAAAGGCGCGGGCATTCTGGATGGATGCGGCGGATGGGCTGCGCCTGCGCATCGCCCATTTCCCGGCCTATGAGGCGGTGACGGAAAGCGGGCGGGGAACGGTTCTGCTGTTCCCCGGTCGCACGGAATATGTGGAAAAATACGGTCGTGTGGCCGATGATCTGGCCATGGCGGGCTATGATACGCTGGTGATTGACTGGCGCGGTCAGGGATTGGCGGGCCGAATGCTGGACGAACCGCGCACCGGCCATGTCACCGTGTTCGAAGATTACCAGATGGACGTGGCTGCCATGATGCAGGCTGCGGCCGAATTGAACCTGCCCAAGCCATTCCATCTGGTCGCGCATTCCATGGGCGGCTGTATCGGCCTGCGCGCGGTGATGGATGGTCTGGATGTAGCCTCCTGCGTGTTTTCCGGGCCGATGTGGGGCATCCGCATGGCGGAATCCCTGCGCCCTGCCGCCTGGGCGCTGAGCTGGGGCAGCAAACATGTGGGCCTGTCCCATCACCTTGCGCCGGGCACTGTGGCCGACAGCTATGTCGCCTCTGCCCCGTTCGAGGACAACCTGCTGACCACCGACCCCGATCAATGGGACTACATGCGGCGTCAGGTCTTGGCCCGCCCCGAACTGCAGCTGGGCGGCCCCTCCCTGAACTGGCTGCACGAAGCCCTGAGCGAAACGCGCACCCTGCTGCGCCGCCCGTCGCCCAATCTGCCCTGCCTGACCTTCACCGGCACGCATGAGCGAATCGTGGACATCCCCCGCATCAAGGACCGGATGGCGCGCTGGCCCGGTGGCCGGCTAGAGATGCTGGATCGTGGCGAACACGAAGTGATGATGGAGCGCCCGGTCCTGCGCGAAAAGGTCATCACACAGATGATTGATTTCTTCGATACGCAATCTCAGATTTCAGCATTATCCGCTTAACTTCAAAGCACTAAAAGAAAAAGTTCACCCAATACATGAACTTTTGGCGACGCAAATCCTTTGCAGTTGCCCCCATTCCGCACAGCCAAGCGGGATCCGGTTCTGCCCATAGCAGAAAAACACAAGACGCGCCCCCAATCCTGCCCGGCTTTCCCGCCTGTGCCCCTTGCCATCGGCCCCGTGGCGCTCCTATGTGTTGGGGAGTGACCAAGAGGATCCCATGCGCAAACTGCCTTTCTCCCTGCCCCGGACCACCCGCAATTTCGACGCCAATGCCAGTTCTGGCGCGGGCGAGCTGGGCGATCTGCCCGAATGGGATCTAAGCGACCTTTATCCCGGCGAAGACAGCCCCGAACTGGCCGCCGACATGCAGGCGCTGGAAGAAAACTGCGCCAGCTTTGCCGCCGATTACGAGGGCAAGCTGGAGGATCTGGACGCCGCCGGTTTCCTGACCGCCATTCAGCGCCACGAAGTGATCGAAGGCCTCGCCGGGCGCATCATGTCTTTTGCCGGGCTGCGTTACTACCAGCTGACCGTCGATGCCGAGCGCGCAAAATTCATGTCTGACGCGCAGGAAAAGATCACCATCTTCACCACGCCTCTGGTGTTCTTCACGCTAGAGCTGAACCGCCTGTCCGATGACTGGTTCGACAGCCGTTTTGCCGCCAGTGCCGATCTGGCCCGCTACCAGCCGGCAATCCGCCGCATCCGCGCGATGAAACCCTATCAGCTGTCCGATGAGCTGGAAAAATTCCTGCATGATCTGGGGGTTGTGGGCGATGCCTGGGAACGCCTGTTCGATGAAACCATCGCCGGGCTGACCTTTGAGATCGACGGCGAAGAGCTGAATATCGAAGCAACCCTGAACCATCTGACCGAACAGGATCGCAGCAAACGCGAAGCGGCCTCACGCGAACTGGCGCGGGTTTTTGCCGACAACATCAAAACCTTTGCCCGCGTGCACAACACCCAGGCCAAGGAAAAGGAAATTCTGGACCGCTGGCGCGGGATGCCCTCGGCGCAGGCCGGGCGGCACCTGTCCAACGATGTGGAACCCGAGGTGGTCGAGGCTCTGCGCGACGCCGTGGTCGCCGCCTATCCCCGCCTCAGCCACCGTTATTACGAACTGAAACGCAAATGGCTGGGTCTGGACGTAATGCAGGTCTGGGATCGCAACGCCCCCCTGCCCATGGAAAGCGACCGCATCGTCGACTGGGCCGAGGCGCGCAGCACCGTGATGGACGCCTATACCGCCTTTGACCCGCGCATGGGCGACATCGCCGAACCCTTCTTTACCAAGGGCTGGATTGATGCCGAGGTCAAACCGGGCAAGGCCCCCGGCGCCTTTGCCCACCCCACCGTCACCGCCGTGCACCCCTATGTGATGCTCAACTATCTGGGCAAACCGCGCGATGTGATGACCCTCGCGCATGAACTGGGCCATGGTGTGCATCAGGTGCTGGCTGCCGAACAGGGCGAGATGCTGTCCTCTACCCCGCTGACCCTGGCCGAAACCGCCAGCGTGTTTGGCGAAATGCTGACCTTCCGCAAGATGCTGGACGCCGCCACCGACCCGGCAGAGCGCAAAGTCATGCTGGCCGGCAAGGTCGAGGACATGATCAACACTGTGGTCCGCCAGATCGCGTTCTACGACTTTGAATGCAAACTGCACGCCGCCCGGCGCGAAGGCGAACTGACCCCGGATGACATCAACGCGCTGTGGATGTCCGTGCAGGCAGAAAGCCTCGGCCCGGCATTCGAATTCATGCCGGGATATGAAACCTTCTGGGCCTATATCCCGCATTTCGTCCACTCGCCCTTCTATGTCTATGCCTACGCCTTCGGCGACGGTCTGGTGAACGCGCTTTACGCCGCCTATCAGGACGCGCCCGAGGGCTTCCAGGACAAGTATTTCGACATGCTGCGCGCGGGTGGTTCCAAACACCATTCCGACCTGCTCGCCCCGTTTGGTCTGGACGCCAGCGACCCGAAATTCTGGGACAAGGGCCTGTCGATGATCGAAGGCTTCATCGACGAACTCGAAGCGATGGAAGCGTGAAAGCAATACCAGGAAGACAAGAAATTCTACAAGCCATGGGGGACATAGACTCTCATGGCTTGCCAGACGGATATAGCGATTCAAAAACCTATTTCCTTCACCACCCAACAGAAGGTCATACCTATCCACCGAAAGCGGTCTGGGGCATCGCGAGCAATCAAAGTTCAAAAGATTTCAATTCGATCAAAGCCAATTCCGAGTTGAAGAAACTCGGTTTCAAAGTCTCTGGCGAAAGGAAACCTAAGGTACATATTTCGGTCATTTCACCCAAAGACGTCAAAGAACCGGACAAATTTGAAGGCGCGGTTACCCAAGTTACAACCAATAGATACGAGCGAAACCCAAGACTTCGAAATCTATGCATAGAGCATCATCGCGAGAAAGATGGCTGCGTTCGTTGCCAAGTCTGCAAGATGCGTTTCGAAGAGTGTTACGGTGAAATCGGTCGGGATTTCATACATGTTCACCACGTAGCTCCCCTTGCGGAAGCAAAGACCGAGAGCCAAATCGACCCCGCAGAAGATCTCAAACCTGTCTGCCCTAATTGTCATGCGATGTTACACAAAGCACCGAACAACAGCGCATATTCATTGGAAAATCTACGTGAGATGATGACCAGACGACGCACAGAGGAAGGCAACTAGTTTCGTAGCGACCCTATTTCAACTGACTATCCTTGGATCCCCGCCGGTTGAACGCCTCGGGCCGACGCGCTGCGCGCCCATCGCGCTCCATAGCGCAGTCCATGCACAGCTTGACGCCCGGAACCGCCACGCGGCGCGCTTCGGGGATCTCTTCTTCGCATTCCGCGCAATGGGTCCGGCTCTCTCCGACCAGTCCCCGCCGCGCTTTCATGCGGTTCAGCTCGTCGCTGATACTTGCTTCGATCTGCTCATTCACCGCGCCGTCGCGGCTCCATCCTCCGGCCATGCCCCCTCCTTAAAACGCCAGCCCTTCTTCTTGGGAAAAATACCTCCGGGGAGTTTGAGGGGCAGCGCCCCTCATCCCGTACCCCAAAACGCATTCAGTCCAGTTCAGTCCAAGGCCATGGTTTCACATCCGATCCGCCAGTCTGATAGCGCGCCGCCTTGGCGATCCAGACCCCCAGATCCGTGCCAAAATCCGCCAGCCTTTCATTCGGCTCACCCTTGGAGATCGCCATTAGGATGAACTGCAGAACGGTCGCTAAGGTCAGCACCGTCTGCGCAAGGCTCAGCATCAGCCAGATCAACAGCATATGCACCAGACGCGCGCCCATCCCGTCAGGCTGCACCTCGGGCTGTTCACCATGCAAACGGCCCTCAATCCTGTCATTGTCATTCATCGCGCCCAGCCTTTCACGCCGTTTCCCGCCAGAGTTTATGCAACCCAAAGGCGCGGCTCAAGCATCGCGATCATCGCGCAAAAAGAAACCCGCCGGGCGCAGGGCACACGGCGGGTTCGCTATCTTGCATCCAGGGGAAATCAGGCGTCGGCCTTCAGCATCCCATAGATTTCATCCTTCAGCGCGGCGCGCTGTTTGCGCAGCTGCTCTTCGGCCAGCTGTTCAATCGGTTCCACATTGGTTTCGGCGCGGTGCACCTGACGGTTCACATCGTGATACTGATCCGCCAGCTTGGCAAAATGCGCATCCGACTGTTTCATCGCGCTCATTTTTTCGACGAATTCGGGGAACTCTTCGGCCAGCTCATGGGGGGTATGTGACATCTGCGTCTCCTTCTCTTCATGTCCTGAAAAGAGAGTGCCGCGCCGTGCCGCAACCGACCTTGACCGGGATCAAAAACCAAACTGTTTCATTCAGAAATTGCGCAGAAAATCAGCGTTTGGACCGACGCCATCCGGCCGCGCGGGCCTCTGCCTCAGAACAGAACCAGCGTTCCCCGCGGGCGGTGTCGATGCGGGTGCGCGCATAGTGCTCCTGCCCCGGCATGTGATAGATCCGGCGCCCGGAATTGCGGCTAAGATTGCCTTTGATCGCGCAACCATCCGGCCCCTGTGCTGCCCCGCTGGACCGGCGTCCGGCGCGGTACTCCGATGGGGCCTGATACCCCACCGCATGAACCCCACGGCGATGCGCGGCGGCCAGCTGTTCCTCTGCCACATAGTCGCGGGAATAGCGGCGATAGGCCAGCGCCACACCATCGCGCACCAGGGCGCGCCCCATATCCTGACCATCGACAAAGCAGCGCGCCACCATGCGGCCATAGCGGTCACGGTCTTCGCCGCGACAACGCGCGCGGCGACCCTCATAGCGCGCGCGCACCTCGGAGCTGGCCCAGGCACCGCATTGCCACTGGGTGGCGGCCTCCAGCCCGCAGGATTGCGCATGTTCTGGGGCATCAATGCCAAAAAGTCGGATGCGCTGGCCGTCGATCTCTACCGTATCGGCATCGACAACCCGCAAAGCCCCCTCAACCACCGGGGCTGACAGCGCCATCATCGGCGCAAACATACTTACCAGCGCAGCGCCCAGCACCGCGCGGATCCACATCCACCACATCCAGTGAAAATGGACCCGCAAGGCTTTGTTTTCAAGATGTTCTCCCGAACAGGGTTAACATCCGGCGCGCTGCGTGGTTTCCCATTCGGGCGCAATCCAGGGCTGGCTTTCCTCGGGTGGCAGGCGCTTGCCCAGCACATGATCAGAGATCTTTTCCCCAACCATGATCGACGGCGCATTGAGGTTGCCATTGGTGATGCGCGGGAAGATGGAACTATCCGCGACGCGCAGCCCCTCGACCCCAATCACGCGGCCTTCAGGATCCACAACCGCACCGGGGTCATCCGCGCGGCCCATGCGGCAGGTGCCACAGGGGTGATAGGCGCTTTCCACATGTTCGCGGATCACCGCGTCCAGCTCCTCATCAGACTGCGCCTGAGCGCCTGGCTGCACCTCGTCCCCGCGATAGGGGGCAAAGGCATCCTGCCCGAAAATCTCCCGCGTGAGGCGAATGCACTGGCGGAAATCGACCCAGTCTTGCTCGGTGCTCATGTAGTTAAAGAAGATCCGCGGCGCCGCATCAGGATCCGCCGATTTCAGCGTGACCTCGCCCCGCGAAGGCGAGCGCATCGGCCCCACATGCGCCTGGAACCCATGCCCGCCAGCGGCGGACTGACCGTCATAGCGCACAGCAATAGGCAGGAAATGGTACTGAATATCAGGATAGTCGATCCCAGCGCGCGAACGAATGAAGGCCGCGCTTTCGAACTGGTTCGACGCGCCCGGCCCGGTGCGGGTGAACAGCCAGCGCGCACCAACATAGGCCTTACCCAGCAGGTTCCAGTATTTGTAAAGGGTCACCGGCTGGGTCGCCTTCATCTGCACATACAGCTCCAGATGGTCCTGCAGGTTCTGGCCAACCCCGGCGCGATCCGCCTGAACGGAAATGCCGTGCTCGGCCAGATGGGCCGCCGGGCCAACCCCAGACTGCATCAGGATCTTGGGCGACATGATCGAACCCGCAGACAAGATCACCTCGCGCCGCGCGCGGATCACCTCGGTCTTGCCCTTGCGGTTGACCTCGACACCAACAGCGCGGCCATCCTCAAAAATCACCCGATGCGCCTTGGCCCGGATCAGCTGTGCGCCCATCTTCTGCGCAGGCCGCAGATAGGCCTTGGCGGCGGACCAGCGTTCGCCCTTCCAGACGGTCATGTCAAACGGGCCAAAGCCCTCTTGCCGCTGACCGTTATAATCGCCCGTCACACCATAGCCCGCCTGACGCCCTGCCTCGACAAAGGCCTGCACCAGCGGGTTGTCGCGCTTGCCGCGCGTCACATGCAAAGGCCCGCCCTGCCCGCGCCAGGCCGCGTCACCGCCATGCCCGCCATCATGCCAGTCTTCCTGACGTTTGAAATAGGGCAGCACATCCGCATAAGACCAGCCGTCGGCCCCGGCCTCCTCCCAATGTTCATAATCGCGCGCGTGGCCGCGCACATAGATCATGCCGTTGATGCTGGAAGACCCGCCGATCACCTTGCCACGCGGGCAGGCCATGACGCGGCCCCCCAGATGGGGCTCTGGTTCGGACTGGAACCCCCAGTCATACAGGGGCATATTCATCGGGTAGCTCAGCGCCCCCGGCATGTTGATCAAAGGCCCTGCATCACTGCCGCCATGTTCGATCACAATGACCGATTTCCCGGCCTCTGCCAGACGATAGGTCATGGCGCATCCGGCGCTGCCCGCGCCAATGACAACGAAATCCGCTTCCATATCCATGTTCCGTTTGTTGTGGCCCTGGGACGCCTCCGGCGGGGGTATTTTCGAAGCAAAGAAACCCTGGGCCCGCCCTGCTGTTTCTCTGCTTTTCAAATACCCCAATCAAAGCCCCCCACGGGCGCGCCCTATCAGAAGGGCGATTCAACCTCGCCCATGCGCACGAAAACGCTTTTGAGCTGTGAGTAGTAATTGATCGCTGCCTTGGAGTTCTCGCGTCCCACACCAGACAGGCCAGAGCCGCCAAAGGGCAGTTCCACCGGCGCATCATTGTAGGAGTTGATAAAGCAGCTGCCCGCCTCGAACTGGCTGATCACACGATGCGCGCGGGTCAGATCGCGCGTGAACACGCCCGCCGACAGGCCCATTTCGGTGTCATTGGCGCGCGGGATGACCTCTTCTTCGGTGTCGAAATCCAGCACGGACATAACCGGGCCAAAGATTTCTTCGCGCGCGATGGTCATATCGTCGGTGACATCGGCAAAGACCGTGGGCTGGATGTAGAACCCGTTGCCCTCGATCGCGCTGCCGCCGGCCACAAGGCGCGCGCCTTCTGCTTTGCCCTTTTCGATATAGGACAGGACGATGTCACGCTGGCGTTTGCTGACCATGGGGCCGAAATTCGTCGCCTCGTCCATCGGATCGCCGATCACGGCAGTGGCCAGACGTTCGCTCAGTCGTTTGAGGAAGGCCTCTTTGATGCCCTTTTGCACAAAGACCCGCGTACCGTTGGAGCAGACCTGCCCGGTGGAGTAGAAATTGCCCAGGATAGCACCGCCCACGGCGGCTTCGACATCGGCATCGTCAAAGATCACCAGCGGGGATTTGCCGCCCAGCTCCATGGTGACATGTTTGATGCTTTCGGCGGCGGCGGCGTAAACCTTGCGCCCGGTGCCCACCGACCCGGTCAGCGACACTTTGGCCACGCGCGGATCTGTGACCAGAGAGGCACCGACTGCGCCCATGCCCTGCACCACGTTGAACAGACCCGCAGGGGCGCCTGCCTCAACAAGGATCTCGGCCACTTTCAGGGCAGAGAGCGGCGTGGTTTCCGAGGGTTTGAAAATCATCGCATTGCCGCAGGCCAGCGCCGGAGCGCCTTTCCAGCAGGCAATCTGGGTCGGATAGTTCCAGGCCCCGATGCCCACGCACAGGCCCAGCGGCTCGCGGATTGTGTAGCCCCAGTTTTCGCCCATCTGCACATGTTCGCCGGTCAGGCTCCCTGCAAGGCCTCCGAAATATTCCAGCGCATCCGCAGCAGAGGTCGCATCGGCGCAGATGGTTTCCGAATAGGGTTTGCCGGTGTCATAGGTTTCCAGCACGGACAGGTCGTGATTGCGGTCGCGGATGATGTCGGCGGCGCGGCGCAGCACACGGCCGCGTTCCGTGCCCGACAGGGCGGCCCATTCTTTTTGGGCGCGCAGACCGCTGGCGATGGCTGCCTCGATCACCGCGGGCGTCGCGGCGTGGACCTTGGCGATGATTTCGCCTGTGGCCGGGTAGATGACCTCGATCAGGTCGCCTGCCGTGTCTTCGAGATACTGACCATCCACAAAATGGCTGGCCTGAGGTTGGGTCTGCATTGTCTTGTCTCTTTCAGATCAGAAATGGCCCGGCGGCAGCGCACCGCCGGACCGGTTGGTTTAGCTCAGCTTTTGCCCTTCGGGCATGGAGTCGATGGAAAACACCGTGGCGCGGTGACGCGACAGCACATAGGCCAGACAGCCGACGTAAAGCGCGATCACGACACAGCCGACCCACTGGATCTGCAGCCACTGGGACTGGAACATCAGGGTCAGCGCGAAAAGCAGGCCGATATTGCCAGCCAGATAGACGGGCTTGCCCAGCTTTTCGACGGTCATGCCAAGGTTGTCGGTGTAAAGGCGGATGAGCGAGTCAAACGAGTTGACCACAAAGATCACGCCGACCACGACCATGGCCCAGTTCATCAGACCCGTCGTGTCGATACCGGCGGTGAAATAGTGGTACAGAACGCCAAACCACATCGCCAGCGGGATGGACGGGATCACCAGCAGCGCCAGCAGGAACTGCCAGGTCTTCAGACCACCCACAAAGCGCGCGGTGAACTGACCGATCATGATCGACCAGGCAAACCACCAGAACAGGAAAAATTCGTGGTAATCCGTCATCGGCAGCACGAATTTGTGGATATTGGCAAAGTAGCCGCCAACATTCGACACGCTGGTGGTGAAATCCCCCAGCCCCATGCCCGCCAGGATCCAGGCCAGCGCGATCAGGCCAAAGAACAGCGCCACAGAGCTGACCGACAGGATTTTCACAAAGCGCAGATCGGTCGAGGACCAGGCCGCCGCCGCGATCACCAGGAACACCACGCCATAGAAGGCCGGGATCACGGTTTCACCATCACCCACCATCGGCACGTAATAGGGCAGATAGATCAGGAACAGCGCACCGGTGAACGCGCAGGTCGCGATGATGACGATGTTGTTGATCAGCTTGACCAGCGGGATCTCAAAGAACTTCACCCGCGGTTCGATCACGCAGAAATAGAACCCGGTCAGGAAGTAGAACGCCCAGATCAAGAAGCCCCAATAGCCAAATTCGATGGCCAGCGGGTTGGTGAATCCATAGGCGGGTTCGGCCGCGGTATCCGCGTATAGCGGGAAATCCCAGGCCAGCGGGAACATCACCAGCCCCACATCCAGACCGGATGTGAACAGGATGGAAATAAACACAAAAAGCGAGACAGGCTGCGGCCCGACCAGCTCAAGGTTCCACCACCTGACGGTGATGATGGCAGCCAGGCCAAAGGCCAAAAGCACACCAAAGGAGATGATAGTCGTCATCATTGTTCTGGGTCCCTCCCCCATGAAGTTTGGTTTTGTCCCCGCGTTCGCACAGGGATATGTTGGGGCGCGTTTTCCGTTGCCAGAGGCGCCCTTTCTCCGGGTTTCCGCGCTATTCCCCGCGCGGATAGCGTTGGCTGTCTTCCAACACATTCAGATCCATGTGATTACGCATGTAGCGTTCAGATGCTTTTTGCAGCGGCTGATAATCCCAGGGGAAATAGCCGCCCTGGCGCAGGGCCTCATAGACCACCCAGCGGCGCGCCTGGCTTTGCCGGACATCGGCATCGAACCGGTCCAGATCCCAGCGGGCTTCGGATTTGGCGCGCAGGGTCTGTAGCGTGCCCGCATGGGCCGGGCTGTCCGCCAGATTGGTCAGCTCCTGCGGGTCGGCCTCCAGATCGAACAGCTGGTCAGGGTCCAGCGCGCAGCGGGTGTATTTCCATTTGCCATAGCGCAGGCAGACCAGCGGCGCATAGGACGCCTCTGCCGCGTATTCCATGGCCACCGGGGCGGTGCGTTCGGCCCCGGCCATGACGGGGGCCAGGCTTTCGCCTTCGGTCCAGGGCATGACCTCGTCCATGCTAACACCCGCCAGATCACACAGCGTCGGACACAGGTCGATCGTGCTGACCGGTGCGCTGATGCGCTGCCCGTCCTGCCCCGGCACCGAAATCATCAAAGGCACCCGTGCCGAGCCCTCGTAGAAACACATTTTGAACCACAGGCCGCGCTCGCCCAGCATGTCGCCATGGTCGCTGACAAAGACCACGATGGCCTCTTGCCGCGTGTCCTCCAGCACCTGAAGGATCTCGCCGATCTTGTCATCCAGATAGGAGATATTGGCGAAATAGGCGCGGCGCGAGCGGCGGATGTCGTCCTCGGAAATGTCAAAGCTGCGCCAGTCATTGGCGTCAAAGATGCGCTGCGCATGGGGGTCATGCGCGTCATAGTCCATCGCTGGCACCTCGGGCAGCAGATGGTCGCACTCTTCGTAAAGATCCCAGTATTTGCGCCGCGCCACATAGGGGTCGTGCGGGTGGGTAAAGCTGACGGTCAGGCACCAGGGGCGGTCATCCTTGCCCCGCGCCAGATCGTAAATCTTGGCTTTGGCGTTATAGGCGACCTCGTCGTCATACTCCATCTGGTTAGAGATTTCCGCCACCCCGGCCCCGGTGACAGAGCCCATATTGTGATACCACCAATCAATCCGCTCGCCCGGTTTGCGGTAATCCGGGGTCCAGCCGAAATCGGCGGGATAAATGTCGGTGGTCAGGCGGTCTTCGAACCCGTGCATCTGGTCGGGACCGACAAAATGCATCTTGCCGCTGAGGCAGGTGTAATAGCCCGCGCGGCGCAGATGATGCGCATAGGTCGGGATGTCCGATGCAAATTCCGCTGCGTTATCATAGACCTGCGTGCGGCTGGGCAATTGTCCCGACATAAAAGACGCCCGCCCCGGCGCACAAAGCGGGCTGGCGGTATAGGCGTTTTCGAACCGGGTCGAGCCCGCGGCCAGCTTTTTAAGATTGGGCGCGTGCAACCAATCCGCAGGCCCGTCCGGGAACAGAGTCCCGTTCAGCTGGTCCACCATGACGATCAGAATATTCGGTTTCATGCCCGCGCTCCCATCAAGGCCCTGGCCACGCCGCGCACCTGCGCCGCTGCGCCGGTCATGTCCCCATTGTTCAACGCCGCGCGCAAATACACCCCGTCAATCTGCGCCGCGATCACCGCCGCCCCGGCAGCCGGATCATTGCAGCGTCCGCGCAAGGCATGAACCAGATTGCTGTTCAACCGGCGCTGATAAATCCGCAGCAAGCGCGCCGCCTCTTCGTCCCGCTGGGCCAGCACATAGAAATTCAACCATGCAGAGATCGCCGCAGGGGTGAAACAGTTCTCGTCAAAGCTGCCGTCGATGATCGCCTCAAGCCGCTGACCCGGCGCGGCACTGGCCAGCGCGCTGCGCACATCCAAACTGTATTGCGTCAGGATATGGCGCATAGCCGCCAGAAAAATCTGCGCCTTGCCGCCAAAATAATGATGGGCCAGCGCGCTGGACATACCAGCACGCTTTGCGATCTGGCCAACGGTCACATCCAGTGATCCTTTGGCTCCGATCTCTTCCACCGTAGCAGCGACCAACGCGGCCCGGCGTTTGGGTTCCTGTCCGATTCTGGGCATGAGCTCAGCATGTTTTTTATTGACTGTTCAGTCAATCAATAAAAAGAGACAGGCGTAACCCCTTCATTCTGCTTTGTAATATTCAATGAAATTGCCGCGCCCAGGGTTGGTAAAGCGCAAAAAATCAGGGCGGATCGTGTCGATCAGCACGCACCAGGGCTGTTGCGTTTCCAGATCAATGCGCACGAATCCCATCCCCAGACCGGGGGCATCCTCACAGTGTGGCACGATGTCCATCAGCTCTTCGGCGACCAGTTCGCCGCCATAAAGATCGTAGATGTCAGAGCCCAGAACCCGAAATTCCGAGGCCGGATCGTCAGCCGAGCGCCACGCCCCCTGCAGATCCGCCCGCATCTGCGCAAAAGGGTCGCCACCGGGACGTTCAACCACCGATCCCAGCTGAATTTCCGCCGTGATGTCCCCGTATTGCGTGACATCCCCGCGCACACGCACAGGGAGATTAACCGGCCAGTCCAACAGCGCATCCAACAGAGGATCCGGGTTGGGACCGTAATAGGCGTGATAGCGGACCCCGCTATCGACAAAAGAACAATACTCGCCCTCCTCCGCGCGGGTGCAGCCATTGAACAGGGCGTTCACCGTGATCGCTTCGCCATAGGCGCCGGGAGTATAGGCGGTGCTCAGACGGCGCGGCGCACCACCGGCATCAGATTTCGGGGCCTCAGCCAGGGCGTCGCCATCCGCGCCCAGCGTCAGGCGAAACGGATCATTGCCGCCCGTATCCACCTTGCGAAACCGATTGCGGTCATAGCCGCGCGCCGCGCAATCCTGATCGCCAGTGATGGTGAAGGCCGCACTTTGTGTGCAAAAGCCGAACGGGCCGTCAAAGCCTCCGCCGCTGGTCGCGCGATAATACAGGTCACGCCGCCCCAGCGCGCGCGCCATCACGGTCTTGCAGGCACCGGGCGCGATCTGCCACCAGCCCTCGGACACCCAATCGCCCGCAGGCGATTCATAGCCAATGGCCACGCTTTGCAGCTGCGCGCCTTCATTGCAGATTTCAACCCCGGCCTGCGCCGCGCCTGTCATCCAACCCGCGCACCCCATCACCGCAATAAGGGCCCGCCCCTCGCGTGCTATTGCGCCTGAAATTGTCCTGCCAGTCCTGTGCATCGCATCCTCCTGTCCCCCAGAGGGGCAGTTGACACGCCCGCACCCCGCTCTGTCGACGGGTAATTTTCGCAATATTCCACCCGAGGTCACACTCAGGGACATCACTTCATCAGGGCAACCTGCCCTAACGCATTGTCATTACAGCACAATCACAGCCACGGATCCGCATCCCAACGATCCGCCAGCCAAGACGCGCATCACATATCCAGCTTGCCGATCAGCTCATTTCTGGGCAGGCGCGCGACCTCGACCCCGTCTTCGGTGCGGCGCAAATTGTAGCCATATCCCCGCATCCGAAACCGCCATTCGGTTTCCGAAAGAACCTTGTCGCGCTCACGCAGCAAAAAGGCCTCTACCTCAGCCATATCTTCGGTCAATTTATTCTCCGCAAACATTTCATCCTCCTGTCATCGAAGCATCTGCGGTTTGAAATCTCGTTAATGACTGTGGCGGGATTTGGTCTGCCGTGCGGTGATTTCACGATTTGGAAACAAAATCCGGGCAGTCAGGACTTTGTTTCGCCAATTGCCGGGGTGACGCGGCGGGCCAGAACCGCCTCGCGCCAGGTGATGAACAGCACCGCGCCCAGGATCAGCACGCCGCCGGTGATCACATAGGGATCCGCCGGTTCGCCAAAGAACAGCGCGCCCAGCATCACCGACCAGACCAGCTGTAGAAAAGTCACCGGCTGGGTCACGGTCACGGGGGCTGCGGCAAAGGCGAGGGTCATGGTGTAATGCCCCGCCGTGGCAAAACAGGCGACCCCGAACAAGATCGCCAGATCCCCCCAGCTGGGCCAGACCCAGACCATCCACGCCAGCGGCGCCAGCCCGATAGTGACCGTGATCGACAGCATCGCCACCACAACAGAGGCGCTGACCTCGCCGGAAAAGATCTTGGCCAGCAGGTAGCTGACCGCAAACAGCATCGCGGTGCCCAGCATGGCCAGATGTCCGGGATCGAGTTCGCGGAAACCGGGCCGCAGGATGATCAGCGCCCCCGCCAGCGCCGCCAGGATCGCCAGAATGCGCCGCATCGCCAGGCGTTCCTTTAGAAAGATCACCGCAAGGATCGTCACATAGACCGGGTTCAGATAGTTCAGCGCCGTGACCTCGGCGATCGGAATGCGCGACATGGCATAGAACCACAGCGCCACGCCAACCGTATGCGCCACGCCGCGCAGGGTGAACAGGCCCACCAGCCGCCGGGTCAGCTTCAACCGGCGCAGCTCAGGCCACATGGGGATCAGGAACACCAGCCCCAGCACATAGCGCAAAAAGGCGGATTCCGCCGCGGGCACCCGCCCGTGCAGTGCCTTGACCAGCGCGGTCACCGCAACAAAGCACAGCCCTGTCACCAGCATCCAGAAAATGCCGCGCGCGGGCGACCCTGCCTTTGCCATGCCCCCTGCCATCACATCACCAACAGCTTGGCCGCGATGGCCCACATGGTCAGCCCGATGAGCAGGTCCAGCACCTGCCAAGCCCGTGGCCGCGCAAAGACCGGCGCCAAGGCCCGCGCCCCATAGCCCAGAGAGAAAAAGAACACAAAACTGGCGCTCATCGCACCAATGGCAAAGACCACCCGCGCCTCATATTGTGCCGAGATCGCGCCCAGCAAAACAACCGTATCCAAATAGACATGCGGGTTCAGCCAGGTCAGTGCCAGACAGGTCAGCACCGCGGCGCGCAGGCTCTGGCTGCCGCTGGCGGCCTCCAATGTCGCGCCCCCGCGCCAGGCGGACAGCAAAGTGCGCGCGCCGTACCAGAGCAGGAATGCCGCGCCAAAGATCCGCATCCAGAATTCCAGCCCCGGCACCGCCTCGGCCAGCGCGCCAAACCCGGCCACCCCGGCCGCGATCAGCAGCGCATCAGACAGTGCGCAGACCAGAACCACCGGCAGCACATGCATCCGCCGCAACCCCTGCCGCAGCACAAAGGCATTCTGCGCCCCGATCGCAAGGATCAGCGACAGGCCCAAGGCAAACCCCGCAAAGAATGTCTGTGTCATCTGTCATCCTCGTCGCGCCTGCCCCGTGGCGGCAGAAAAAGGTACTCCAACAAAACCCCGGTGCGAAAGGGCAAGCGGTCTTTGCGCGCCGAAAGTTGACGTATGGTCATGCGCCGCCTGCGCACCACCGCCCGCGCCATGCGGAACTCGATCCGGCGTTTGCGCGCCAGCCAGCGGCGCGGCAGCAGGCGCTGAAGGCCCTTCCACGCCCAGGCCAGCTGCAAAAAGGCCAGCGCCTTGAACACGGATTTCTGCAGGCTGGCCCAGATCATCTTGCCCATGGCCAAGGCCCCGGCCACCAGCCACAGCGGCAATTGCACGGAAAACAGGATCAGCCACAGGCCCAGCGAACTGACCGACAGGGCCAGAGTGGCAAACAGCAAAATCCCCCAGGCCAGCGCCTTTTCCAGCGGGGCCAGCCCGTTGAACCAATCCAGCAAGCGGCCATAACGCGCCTGCACCGACGCCAGATAGCCCGCGATCACCGCCTTGAACCGGCGCAACACCGCCTTGCCCAGCACCAGTGGCATCACCGTGGTCATGGCCCATTTCTTGATCAGCTCGACCCGCAAAAAGGCCGATCCCTGCACTTTGATCCAGACCAGCAGCGCGGGCCATTCGATCATCAGGATCTTTTTGCCCAGCACTTTCAACTGCACCAGGATCAATCCCAGCGCGATCAACACATCCGCCCCGAAATACCAGGTCGCCAGCCCCGACAGGCCAATCACAAGGATCAAAAGGAAAACCGCGCGCAGCATGTCTTTATCAGCCCCGATCAGAGCCAAAGGTCAAGCGCGCCTGCGCAAAAGAAAACCCCAAAGAAAACCCCGGACACTGGGACCGGGGTTTGCTGTTTCTCTGCTTTGGCAAATACCCCTGCGCCACATGGCCAAGGGGCCCTGACCTTACAGTTGGGCCATGACCTCGTCGCTGGCCTCGAAATTCGTGGTGACGCGCTGCACGTCATCGTCATCTTCCAGCGCATCCACCAGCTTCATCAGGCTTTGCATCCCGTCCAGATCCAGCTCGGTCGTGGTGGTGGGCTTCCAGATCAGCTTGGTCGATTCCGATTCCCCCAGCGCCGCTTCCATCGCAGTCGAGACCTCGTTCAGATCGGTATCGGCGCAATAGATCACATGCCCCTCTTCCGAGCTTTCGACATCCTCGGCACCGGCTTCGATCGCCGCTTCCATCACGGTGTCATTGTCGCCCACCGACGCCGCGTAAATGATTTCGCCCACACGGTCGAACATGAACCCAACCGAGCCGGTCTCGCCCAGATTGCCGCCATTCTTGGTAAAGGTCGAGCGCACGGTGGACGCGGTGCGGTTGCGGTTGTCGGTCATCGCCTCGACGATCACCGCCACGCCATTGGGGCCATAGCCCTCATAACGGATTTCTTCGTAATCATCGCCTTCGCCGGCCACGGATTTCTTGATCGCGCGATCAATATTGTCCTTGGGCATGGACTGGCCGCGCGCTTCCTTGACCGCCAGACGCAGGCGCGGGTTTTTGTCCGGGTCCGGGTCGCCCATCTTGGCCGCGATGGTGATTTCTTTCGACAGTTTCGAAAACAGCTTGGCGCGCAGCTTGTCCTGACGGCCTTTGCGGTGCTGAATATTTGCCCATTTGGAATGGCCGGCCATGATCCCTTGCCTCTTTGGTCCTGAACTACGGCGCCTCTATACGGCATTGGGGCCGGGATTGCCAAGGCCATGGCGCGCTGCGACCGGGCGTCGCTTGGCATTTGCCGCGCCAAAGGCTAGGCAACGGCATGGCACGTTTTCTGATCCTGCAATTGCGCCCCGAAGCCGAGGCAAGCGACGACGAATTTAAAGCCTTCCTTGAAAAGGGCGGGCTGGAGGAGGCACAGACCCATCGCATCCGGCTGGATTGCGAAGATCTGCCCGCCGGGCTGGATGTGCGCGACTATGCCGGTGTGATCGTGGGCGGTGGCCCAGGTTGCGTGTCTGATGCGCCCGAGGACAAATCAGAAGTCGAGGCGCGGATCGAATCCGCCTGCCTGTCGATCATGCCTGCGATCACGGAACATGACGTGCCGTTCATGGGCTGTTGCTATGGGATCGGCATTCTTGGCGCGCATCTAAAGGCCGATGTGTCCAAGCGCCGCTATGGCGAGGCGGTCGGCCCCTCGACCTGCATCAAGACCGAGGCCGGACAGGCCGATCCGATGCTGCAGGGCCTGCCTGATCAGTTCGACGCCTTTGTCGGCCACAAAGAAGCCCTGCAGGAACTGCCAAAGGGCGCGGTTCAGCTGCTGTCCTCTGCCCCCTGCCCGTTCCAGATGGTGCGCTATGGGCAGAATGTCTATGCCACGCAATTCCACCCCGAGGCCGATGCGGCCGGGTTCGAAACCCGCATCCGTATCTACCGCCACAAGGGCTATTTCGACCCGTCCGAGGCCGACGCCCTGATCGAAATGTGCCGCGCGGCGGATGTGGGCCATGCCCCGAAAATCCTGGAAAATTTTGTCCGCCGTTACGGCTAGGCTTGGCACCAGCGCGGTGGGTTGAAAACCCACCTTACGGCAGCACGCGCAGCTTTTGTCCAGGATGTAGGGTGGGTTTTTAACCCACCAATCGCAGGCCTATCCCCGCAGCAGCCACAGCAGCACAACACCGCCCAGCGCGCTTAGCAGCCCTGTCAGGCGGCGCGCCTCTGGCGGCATGTCGCGCAGCGCCTCCAGCATACGCTCCACAAACGAAGGGGCCAGTGCATAGACCAGCCCCTCGATAATCAGGACCAAAGCGATCCCCGTTATGATGTCAGACGCGCTCACCGTGCGGCTGCGTTCTCGTTCTTGAAATATTCAAAGAACTGGCTGTCCGGCGTCATGACCATGGTCGAGTTGCCCGCTTTCAGCGCCTTTTCATAGGCCTGCAGCGACCGGTAGAAGGCAAAGAATTCGGCATCGGCACCATAGGCATCGGCAAAGATCGCGTTGCGTTGTGCATCAGCCTCACCGCGGATCACGTTGGCTTCCTTGTCGGCTTCGGACAGGGTTTCCACCACGGTCCGGTCAGCAAGGGCGCGCACACGCTGCGCCGCTTCGTTACCGCGCGCGATCTCGTCCGCCGCTTCGCGTTCACGTTCTGCGCGCATCCGGGCAAAGGTCGATTCCAGGTTGCGCGGCGGCAGGTTGGTCTGCTTCAGGCGCACATCGACGACCTCAAGCCCCAGCGAGGTCGCCTCCGCACGGGCCTGATCGCGGATCCGCACCATCAGCGCGCCCCGGTCTTTCGACAGGATCGTGTCGGACGTGACCTGATCCGCACCCAGAACCTCACGGATCTGCGCGTTGAGGATCGAGCTCAGGCGGTCTTCGGCGGTACGCACACCGCCCACACCCACGGCCTGACGGAACTGCACCACATCGGCGATGCGATAGCGGGCAAAGGCGTCGACGCGCAGACGGCGATCATCCGAAGGGGTGACTTCGATGGTTTCGGTGTCCAGCGACAGGATACGGTCGTCATAGCGCACGACCTCCTGGATCACGGGGATCTTAAAGGCCAGCCCCGGCTCTTCCTTCACAGCCTTGATCTGGCCGAATTGCAGAACCAGCGCCTTTTCGCGTTCATCCACCACAAAGATAGAGGACAGAACCCCCACCAGCAGGATGACAAACACGGGCAAAAGATATGTCGTCTTACGCATGATCAGTTCCCCCGGCGCAGTTCGTTGAGCGGCAGATAGGGCACAACCCCGCCGTCAGAGCCGGACAGCCCCTCGTCGAGGATCATCTTGTCCACCTCGCCCAGCACCTTTTCCATGGTCTCAAGGTACAGACGACGGCGGGTGACTTCGGGTGCCTTGGCATATTCTTCGCGCACGGCGGTGAAACGGCTGGCCTCACCGACGGCTTCGTTCACCACGCGGGCACGATAACCTTCGGCTTCCTGCAGGTTCTGCGCCGCCTGACCACGGGCCTCGGCGACCACCTGGTTGGCATAGGCATCGGCGCGGCGCTCAAGCCGGTCGCGCTCCTGTTCGGCGGATTGCACTTCGAGGAAGGCATCGATGACCTCGGGCGGCGGGTCCGCGGCCTCAAGGTTCACACGCACAATGGAAATGCCACTGTCATATTCATCCAGCGTCGCCTGGATCTGGGTGTTCGCCTGATCGGCAATCAGACCACGATCTCGGTTCAGGATCGGCGACAGGTTCGACGCAGCAATGATTTCACGCATCACCGATTCCGACACCGCCTGCACGGTTTCGGTGGGTTCGGCAATGTTGAACAGCAGCTTGGCCGGATCATTGATGTTCCAGACCACCTGGAATTCGATATCAACGATGTTTTCATCCGTGGTCAGCATCAGCCCATTGGACGAGCCACGCCCGCCGCCAATTTCCTCGGTCCGTTCCGAGGTCACATTGACCACCTCATAGGTGACAAAGGGCCAGGGCGCAAAGTTCAGACCGGGATTGCCGGTGCTGGAATATTCCCCCAGCAGCAATTCAACCGACTGCTCTTCGGGCTTGACGGTGTAGAAACTGGACGCGGCCCAGGCCCCGGCCAGAACCAGCGCGCCAAGGATGATCGGCATCTTGCCAAAGCCACCCCCGCCAGAGCCACCGGACCCGCCGCGACCGGCATTGCCGCCACCGCGACCGCCCATCAGAACGCGCAGCTGCTCCTGACCCTTTTTCATCAACTCGTCGATCTCGGGGATCTGGTTGTTGTCATCGGGGCGTCGGCCACCGCCATTATTGCCCTGATGCGGCGGACGGCCATTGCCGCCCCCGGATCCACCAGAGCCACCGCCGCCTCCCCAGGGGCCGCCGCTATTTCCTGCCATGAAGTTCTTTCCTTCCTTGGTCTTTTAAATCCGTGCCTGCCTGTAAACCTGTGCGTTTTTCACAGGGTTTCAAGCACTGCGCGTCGGGTTGCGCATGGTCACCAGTTCCTCGGACATGGTCGGGTGCACCGCCACAGTCCGGTCGAAATCCTCTTTGGTTGCGCCCATCTTGACCGCGATCCCCGCAAGCTGGATCATTTCGCCCGCCCCCGGCGCGACGATATGACAGCCCAGAACCTTGCGGGTTTCCTTGCTGACGATCAGTTTCATCAAAACACGATCCGCCCGCCCGGCAAAGCTTTGCTGCATGGGTTTGAACGAGGTCGCGTAGACCTCGATCGGTTCCTGCGCGGCGGCGTCCTCTTCGGACAGGCCCACAGTGCCCATTTCGGGCTGGGTGAAAATGGCGCTGGGGATCAGGTCGTGATCCACCTTGGTCGGGTTGCCCTTGAACACGGTTTCGACAAAGGCCATGCCCTCGCGGATCGCAACCGGTGTCAGGTTCACGCGGTCGGTCGCATCGCCGATGGCGTAGATCGAGGGCACGTCGGTCTGGGAATAGGCATCCACCAACACTTCGCCCTTGCGGCCCAGCTTCACGCCGACCTCTTCCAGCCCCATATTGTCGGTATTGGGCACCCGGCCCGTGGCAAACATCACCTGATCGAACACATGTTCGCTGCCATTGGTGGCCTTGACCCAGATGCCTTCGTCGCGCTTTTCCATCTCCAGCACATTGGTGCCCAGATGCAGATCGACGCCGCGCTGGATCATCTCGTCGCTGACCAGACCGCGCGCTTCGTCGTCAAAGCCGCGCAGGATCTGCGCCCCGCGATAGAATTGCGTGGTTTTCACGCCCAGACCGTTCATCACCCCGGCAAATTCGCAGGCGATATAACCGCCGCCGACGATCAGGATGGATTTCGGCAGCTCCGGCAGGTGGAAGATTTCATTCGAGGTGATCGCATGTTCGGCCCCCGGAATATCCGGTGTGGTCGGACGCCCCCCCATGGCCAGCAGGATGTGTTTCGCAGTTTTGCGGGTGCCATCGGACAGCTCAACCGTATGGGCATCCACAACCTTGGCGCGCGCATCAAAGGTTTCCACCCCCGAACCCGCCAGCAGCTTGCGATACACCCCTTCCAGGCGATCCAGTTCAGTCACCAGCTTGCCATGGAACGCCTGCCAGTCGAAGTCACCGGCCTGCATGTCCCACCCATAAGACACCGCATCTGCCGCCATGTCCGAATAGCCCGAGGCAAAGACCATCAGCTTTTTCGGCACACAGCCGCGGATGACGCAGGTGCCGCCATAGCGGTCCTCTTCGGCCAGCGCCACCTTGGCCCCGGTTTCGCCCGCAGCCACACGCGCCGCACGCACGCCGCCAGAGCCGCCCCCAATGACAAAAAGATCGTAGTCGAATGCGCTCATATCGCCAGTCCCCTGTTCTTGGCCAAGATATTCCACAGCGGAGATAAGATTGCCAGAGCAACACACCACCCCATAGGGGAGATGTGGCACGGATATGTTAGGATTGTTTCAACTTGCCTGCCTGCGCCCAGCGCGATTGGACAAAGATCCGGGGGCCAAAGCCCGTAGGGTGGGTTTGCAACCCACCGGCTCCTAGGCTCAGGACCCATTGATTTGCAACGCTCAGTTCGCCAGATTTTGTTCTAGGCTAGGCATGTGGCCGCAGGAATAGTTTTCTATTTCAAGGGCATATAACGCAGGCTGGGGCAGCAAGGAGGATCAGAAAACAGTCTGGGGGACTGTTTTCCCGACGGCCCGGCGAACCCGTCATGCCAAAGGCATGTCATTTTATTGGCACCCCTTCGGGGTGGCGGGCATGGAGAAATGCACGCTCTCAGCGGCGCGGCCCCCTTGCAAAGGCAACCAGCCTTTTCTGCGAAGTCCAAACCACTGATACCGCGCATTTTTCCATGCTGAGTCCCGCAAATCAATGGGGCCTGAGCCTAAAGCCCGCGCGCCGCCAGTTGGTCCTGCAAGGGGGCCTCTGCATCCGGGTGATACAGTTTGACCACCTCCAACACCTGTTCGGCCGCCTCCCTGTCCAGGGCCCTCAGCGATATGGGCAGGGTGCATTTTCCCTCAGGCGTCGTTATGGTCAGATCAAGGAATTGTATCGCGCCTTTGCCGTTGCGTCGTACGTCCACACTGCGCATCTGCTCCCAGGCAATCGTAGGCTCCCATTCTTTATCCCGAAAGACAGCGCCTATGCCTCTGGCGGCAAAGCGACAGATCCCCATAGAGGGGCGCAGTGCATTGAAAATAAGGACGCAGGCACACAGGAAAAGAAAGATCGAGAAAAGGAAGTTGAAATGCTCCTCCCCCATCGGCCAGAGCCCCTCAGGCACCTGAAATCGCCTCCAGCCAGTCCACAGGCCCAGCCCGGCCACTAGCACGTTCCAAAGCCGTTCAGCCCAGGAACGTCTATCTGTCCGTTCACAACATACCTCAAATATCCTGAAACAGGTTGGCATCCTCGACAAAATCCACCCGGTCTTCGCTGACCGTGCCCTCATTGATGTCGCGGGTTTCCACCCGGCCATCGCCATAGCCGATGATCACCTGATCGCAGATGTCGATGAACAAACCGTTTTCGACCACACCGGGGATCTGGTTCAGCACCATGGCCAGCTGGCGGGCATTGCCGATCCGGGACAGGTGCAGATCCAGGATATGGTTGCCCTCATCGGTCACATAGGCGCGGTCCCCATTCATGCGCAGCGCGCTTTTGCGCCCCATCACATCCATGCTGACCAGCAGCTCTTCGATCAGGGCCTGCGTGGTTGGCCAGCCAAAGGGGATGATCTCTACCGGCAATGGGAAGGCACCCAGATGCTCTACCTCTTTGGCGGCATCGGTGATCACCACCATCTGATCGCTGGCGGTGGCAACGATCTTTTCCTGCAACAGCGCCCCGCCGCCGCCTTTGATCAGGTTCAGATCCGGGTCAAATTCATCCGCACCGTCAATGGTCAGATCCAGCCAGCGTGCCTCGTCCAGGGTGATCACATCAATCCCCAGATCCCGCGCCAGTTCCGCCGTGCGGCGCGATGTCGGCACTCCGCGAAAGCGCAGACCCTCTTCGCGCACGCGCTCGGCCAGACAGCGCACCATCCAGGCGGCGGTGCTGCCCGTGCCCAGACCCACGCGCATACCCTCTTCTACCAGATCAGCGGCACGGCGCGCGGCGACGAATTTGGCCTTGTCGATCGGAGAAAGCTCTGTGTTCATGCCGGACCTTTCCAAGCAGCGCAGAATAGAAAACAGGGCAAAGCAGGCCCCAGCACGGGACCACCCCAGGCTGTCCAGCGCATCCCCTGCATAACCAGTCCGCGGGGAGCTGGCAATTTCCTTCGCGGCGCCGTGCGCCCGTTTCTCTGCCCCCCTCTCGTCCGGCAGCGCCCAGCAGTGTCCCAGATGTCAGGGCGTTTTGACTGGGATGTTTGACGGTTGGGGTGATGCGGCGGTTTTGCCAAACTTCCCCAATGCTTCGGCGCAGGGGCGCGGCGCGAGGTCGTATTTGTGCCTTGGTCCCCTGCCCGGCGCAGCTACATATGAAGGCCAGAACAGCCGATCCCACAAGGGATCACAGCTACGGAGCGCGCGACATGTTCCTTTCGGTCTTTGATATGTTCAAAGTGGGGGTTGGTCCCTCGTCTTCCCATACAATGGGGCCCATGGTTGCCGGGGCCCGGTTTCTTGACATGCTGCGCGCTGCGCCGTTCAAGGCACATGGGGTGCGGGCCTCGCTGCACGGGTCGCTGGCCTTTACCGGGGTGGGCCATGCCACGGATCGCGCCACCATTCTGGGGCTGGCCGGGTTTCTGCCCGACAGCTATGACCATGACAAAGCCGAAGCGGCCATGGCGCAGATCACCGCCGACAAACAGGTCACGCCCGAGGGGCTGCCTGCGCTGAAGTTCGACCCGAAAACCGATCTGCATTTCGATTTCGGCCCCGCGCTGGAAGGCCATGCCAACGGGATGATCCTGATGGCCACCGATGCGCAGGGCGATGTGATCGCACAGGAAACCTATTATTCCATCGGCGGGGGCTTTGTCCTGACCGAAGCCGAACTGACCAGCGGTGCCGATACCGACGAGGGCGACCCGGTGCCCTACCCGTTCAAATCCGCTGCCGAGATGCTGGAGATGGCCCGGATCAGCGGCAAATCCATCGCTCAGATGAAGCGCGCCAATGAAATCGCCCGCGGCTGCGAAGAGTCGCTGGCCAAAGGCACAGCCCGCCTGTGGGAGGTCATGAATGGCTGTATCGAACGCGGACTTGTCACCGATGGCATCCTGCCCGGCGGTCTGAATGTGCGCCGCCGCGCCAAGGGCATCCATGATGCGCTGATCGCCGAGCGCGGCATGAACCTGACCGCACCGCATACGATCAACGACTGGATGAGCGTCTACGCCATGGCAGTGAACGAGGAAAACGCCGCTGGCGGTCAGGTGGTCACCGCCCCGACAAATGGTGCGGCAGGCACTCTGCCTGCGGTGCTGCGCTATTATCTGGATCACGTGCCGGGCGCCGCCCCCAGCCATATCGAGGATTTCCTGCTGACCGCCGCCGCGATTGGCGGGCTGGTCAAGTTCAACGCCTCGATTTCCGGGGCCGAAGCGGGCTGTCAGGCTGAGGTCGGCAGTGCCTCGGCCATGGCGGCGGCGGGCCTGTGCGCCGTGATGGGTGGCACCCCGGAACAGGTTGAGAATGCCGCAGAAATCGCGCTGGAGCATCATCTGGGCATGACCTGCGACCCGGTCAAAGGCCTGGTTCAGGTGCCCTGTATCGAGCGCAACGGGCTGGCAGCGATCAAAGCGGTGTCTGCGGCGTCCTTGGCGCTGCGCGGCGATGGCGAACATTTTGTCCCGCTGGATGCGGCGATCGAAACCATGCGCCAGACCGGCCATGACATGCATGAAAAATACAAAGAGACCTCTTTGGGCGGGTTGGCCGTGAACGTGCCCAACTGCTGAGTTTGGGGCCGGTTGGGGGCTCTGCCCCCCTGGCCTGTGGCCATTCCCCCCGGAGGTATTTTTAAAGAGAAGAAGCCAAAGGGGCCGCGCGTTTTGGGGTGGTGGCCCCTTGATCTGGCGGGCGATCCGTGATCCCTGCGCGCATGTTTGTGAATTGCCTGATCCTTGGCGCCGGGGCGGCCGGTATGATGGCGGCGGCCCATGCGGGCCCGTCGACCCTTGTGATTGATCATGCCAAAGCGCCGGGGGACAAAATCCGTATTTCCGGCGGCGGGCGCTGCAATTTCACCAATATGTATTGCGAGCCGGGCAATTTTCTGTCCGGGAACCGGCATTTTCCGAAATCCGCGCTGGCGCGATATACCCAGTGGGATTTTATCGACCTGGTGTCGCGTCACGGCATTGCCTGGCATGAAAAGACCTTGGGTCAGCTGTTTTGTGATGGCAAGGCGACCCAGATTGTCGAGATGCTGCGCAGTGAGATGGCGCAGGCGGGGACCGATCTGTGGTTGCAGACCCGTCTGATCGAGCTGACCCAACGCGACGGGGCCTTTCACGCAATTCTGGAGCGCGACGGCAAGCGGCAGCGCGTTGAGGCGCGCAATCTGGTTGTGGCCACCGGCGGCAAATCCATCCCCAAGATGGGCGCGACCGGGCTGGCCTATGACATTGCCCGACAGTTCGGTCATGATGTGACCGAGACACGCCCCGCGCTGGTGCCGCTCACCTTTAGCGACCAACGCTTTGCCACGATTTCGGGTGTGTCCCTGCCAGTGACGGCGCGCAATGCCAGCGCGGGTTTTGACGAGGCTTTGCTCTTTACCCATCGCGGGTTGTCTGGCCCGGCGATCCTGCAGATTTCCAGCTATTGGCGCGAAGGTGACGAGATCACGCTGGATCTGCTGCCCGGTGCCTCGCTGGAGGATCACCTGAAACAGCGGCGCGGCCAACACGGCAAGCGCAGCCTGACCACCGAACTGGCCGATCTGTTGCCCGCCCGTCTGGTCCCGGTTCTGGCGCAAGAGTTCGACCTGAATGGCAATCTGGCGGATCTGTCGGATAAGCGAATCGCCTTGCTCGACGCGGGGTTGAAAGGCTGGGTTGTGAAACCCTCGGGCAGCGAGGGGTATCGCACAGCAGAGGTCACGCTGGGCGGGGTGGATACCGGGGGGCTGTCTTCGTCTTCTATGATGTCGAAAACCGTTCAGGGGCTTTATTTCATTGGTGAATCCGTGGATGTGACAGGCTGGTTGGGCGGGTTCAATTTCCAGTGGGCCTGGTCTTCGGGCGTGGCCGCAGGGTCGCACATTGCTGCCACAAAAACCGCATCGCTTGACTAAAACTTTACCCATCCAGGGCGATCAGGTAAGGCAGCGAGGTTCCTGGGCTGCCACCGGGACATATCCAAAGCGTGAGAGATTGACCCATGTTCCGTTTTCTGGCCATGGCAGTTGCCCTGACTGTGCCCCTGCTTAGCTTGACCCCGGACTCTGCCCGGGCCGAAACCAACCCGACCATGAACCGGCTGCTTCTGCTCGAGCAGTCGGCGTTGAAAAAGGCCAAAAACGGCCATTTGCAACAGCTGGTCACACCGGTTTCGATCAAGCCCAGCGATGCGGTGCTGTATGACGCCAAATGGCTGGCCGGCCAGCCCCGCGTCAGCGGCGGTGCCGAGTGGCGCTGCCTGACAGAGGCGCTGTATTTCGAAGCCCGCGGTGAAACCGTCAAAGGCCAGTTTGCCGTGGCCGAAGTGATCCTGAACCGGGTCGACAGCAGCCGGTTTCCTTCGAGTGTCTGCGGCGTGGTCAATCAGGGCACCGGGCGCAAATTCGCCTGTCAGTTCACCTATACCTGCGATGGTCGCCCCGAACATGTGAACGAACCCGCAGCCTGGGACCGGGTGGGCAAAGTGGCCAAGCTGATGCTGGCGGGCGCGCCCCGGTCGCTGACCAAAGGTGCCACCTATTACCACACCACCGCTGTGCGCCCCAGCTGGTCGCGCAAATTCTCGCGCACGGCGCATATCGGCGTGCACCTGTTCTACAGCAACTGACGTGGCGGGGCGCTTTTGCCCCGCGACAGGACGTTTTCCATCCATATCCCCGTCTGCTTTGGGCTAGCGGGATCGCGCCGTGGCTGATAAATCTGCAGGTCACTATGTCTAATCGGGGATGCCGAGATGGCCGAAGAAATCAGACTTGCCTTTGCGCACCCGTCCGAACGGGCCATCGCCACTGCGGGCGATGAACCGCATGACCGGATCAGCCTGCGCGATCATATTGTCGAAGCCGAGATCGGTGCCTTTCAGGCCGAACGCGGCACAACACAGCGCCTGTGCTTTAACGTCGTGGTGGATGTCACCCCCTTCCCCCGCGGGCTAGAGGATGACGTGGACCGCATCCTGTCCTATGACCGCGTGACCGAAGCGATTTCTTTTGAACTGGCCGCCGAACGCCTGAACCTGCTGGAAACTCTGGCAGAGCGCATCGCTGAACGCATCCTGCTGGAGCCCCAGGCGCTGCGCACCTTTGTGCGGATCGAAAAGCTGGATCGCGGTCCCGGTGCGCTGGGGGTCGAAATCATGCGCACGCGGCGCGACTACGGGCAGCATCTGAACGATCTGGCCGAAGAAATCGCGACCGAGCGCCCGCATCCCCGCATCGCCTTTTTGTCCAATGATGCGATGAATGATCCGCGTCTGGCTGGCTGGATCGACGAACTGGTCGCCCGCAAGGCCCCGGTCATTCTATGTGTCGGCCTGCCCGAAACTGTGCCGCCGCAAACCGGGCACCGCATGACTCAGCGCCGCATCAACCTGCTGGCGATGGAACAGAATGCCTGGCTGCTGGGCGCGCGGGATGAACGCTGTAAGGTCGTTGCCACGCGGACCGAACTGGACTGGGCGATGAAGAACGATCAGATCTGTGTCTGGGCTCCGTCGAAAATGGTGCTGGACGCCGCCGAAAGCCCGCGTGTCGCCAGCAGCGATGCTGTGGCGCTGTCGGCCTGGTTTGCAACGGAAATGGAAGCCTCCGAACTGTTGCTGCTGGGCGAAACCCCGCCCAGTGACAGCCCGCTGCCTCTGCGCGCGGTCACCCTTGGGGATCCGCTGTTTGACAGTTAATCCAAAGCATAAGCTTTACGCTGTATGAATTTGAAATATAAAAATAATCCCTCGAGTAAAATCGGGGGATTATTTGTATCTGCCCCGGCTGCCCTGCGCCCTGACCTCACGCCAAGTGTTTCAATGCTGCAAGACCGCTCTGGCGGCGGCGGTTAAACCCTTGAAATGCGCGCGGGCTTGGGTCAGTGAACACTCATGACACGATATTACCGACCGATCGCGCGCCAGGGCCGCCTGCGCCCTGAGTCCGCTCTGACCATCGCTGGCGGCTGGAGCTGGTTTACCGATGTGGCCTGCCACGACCGCGAAACCGGACAGGTCAGCATGATGGATGCGCACTCCGTGCCGACCGACTGGCTTGACCGGATCTGCGCCCCGCGCGCGCCAATTTCCGGGCTGGATTTCAGCCAGCCGCATCTGATGGGCATTCTGAATGTCACACCAGACAGTTTTTCCGATGGCGGTGTGCATCGCAGCGCCGCGCTGGCCCTGAACCATGCCCGTGAAATGGTCGAGGCCGGGGCCACGATCATCGACATTGGCGGCGAAAGCACCCGCCCCGGTGCCCGCACTGTCCCCCCCGAGGCCGAGATCGCCCGGATCGAACCGGTGGTCCGCGCCGTGGTGCATGAATGCGGCGTGCCCCTGTCCATCGACACGCGCAAAGCCGCCGTGGCTGAGATCGCCGTCGGCGCAGGGGCCGCGATTGTGAATGACGTGTCCGGTTTCACCTATGACCCAATGCTGGCGCATTATTGCCAGCGGGAAAACCTGCCGGTCTGCATCATGCATGCCCGTGGCGACCCGGAAACCATGCAGGACGATCCGCGCTATGATGACGTGCTGCTGGATGTCTATGATTTTCTGGCGGCACAGATCGCCATGCTAGAGGAAATCGGCCTGTCGCGCAGCCAGATCATTGTCGATCCGGGCATCGGTTTTGGCAAAAAGATCGAACACAACCTGGCCATTCTGGACGGGCTGTCGCTGTATCACGGGCTGGGCTGCCCGATCCTGCTGGGGGCCTCGCGCAAGGGCTTTATCGGGCGCATCGCCAATGCCTATCCTGCCGCCGCCCGCGCGCCTGGATCCTGCGCTGTGGCGCTGTCTGGCGCAATGCAGGGGGTCCAGATCTTCCGCGTCCATGACGTGGCGGACACGGCCCAATCCCTCGCAATCTGGAAAGCGATCCACTGGGACGCACCGGGAGAATACAATGTCTCGTAAACTGTTTGGCACCGATGGGGTGCGCGGCACCGCCAATGCCTTTCCCATGACGGCGGAAATGGCGCTGATGCTGGGCGCGGCTGTGGGGCGGCATTTCCGTCGCGAACATGCCGGTGTACACCGCGTGGTGATCGGCAAGGACACGCGCCTGTCGGGCTATATGTTCGAAAATGCGCTGACGGCTGGGCTGACCTCGACCGGGATGAATGTGCTGCTGCTGGGGCCGGTGCCGACCCCGGCTGTGGGCCTGCTGACGCCGTCGATGCGCGCCGATCTGGGCATCATGATCTCTGCCAGCCACAACCCGGCGGCGGATAACGGGATCAAATTCTTTGGCCCCGATGGGTTCAAGCTGTCCGATGCGGTGGAATCCGAAATCGAAGCCCTGCTGGAAGAGGGCCCGCGCCCGGCCCAGCCCGACAATATCGGTCGCGCCAGGCGCATTGATGACGGGCGCTTTCGCTATCAGGAGCGGGTGAAATCCACCCTGCCCTCGGGCCTGCGACTGGACGGGATGAAAGTCGTTGTCGATTGCGCCAATGGTGCTGCCTATCGCACCGCCCCCGAAGTCCTGTGGGAGCTGGGCGCCGAAGTCATCCCGCTGGGCACCACCCCCGATGGGCTGAACATCAACAAGGGTTGCGGGTCGACCCAGCCCCGCGCCGCTGCCGAAGCGGTGGTCGCCCATGGTGCCGATGTGGGCATCTGTCTGGATGGCGATGCCGACCGCATCATCATGATCGACGAAACCGGCCAGATTGCCGATGGCGATCAGATCATGGCGCTGATGGCCGCCCGCTGGGCCGAAGAGGACCGCCTGAAAGGCGGCACTCTGGTCGCCACGGTCATGTCCAATCTGGGGCTGGAACACTTCCTGCAGGGCAAGGGTCTGCACCTAGAGCGCACCTCGGTCGGGGATCGCTATGTTGTTGAATCCATGCGAAAGAATGGGTTCAACCTGGGGGGCGAGCAATCCGGCCATATCGTGATGACCGATTACGCCACCACCGGTGACGGGCTGATGGCCGGGCTGCAATTCCTGGCGGAAATGGTGCGCAGTGGCAAACGCGCGTCGGAACTGGCCAATTGCTTTGAACCGGTGCCGCAGCTGTTGAAAAACGTGCGCTTCACCGCTGGTCAAACCCCGCTGGAGGCCAGCCCGGTGAAATCCGCCATTGCCGAGGCCGAGGCCCAATTGCAGGGCAAAGGACGCCTGTTGATCCGCAAATCCGGGACCGAACCGCTGATCCGCGTCATGGCGGAATGCGACGACCCGGCGCTGCTGGAACAGGTCGTGGATGGCATCGTAGCCGAGGTTCAGGCAGTCGCCTGAGCCCGCCCCTAAAAACCTAGCGCCAAAAGGCCTAGGCGCGTCGCCGAAAACACAGGCGCAGCCAACCAAACGCGCCCTTGCAGAACATGAACACCATGTTCAGCCCCAACCAGCCCAAGACAAAACCCGAGGTCGCGAAAATCGCGCCCTCGAAACTGGCGGGCAGCGCCGGTTTGTAATCGCCAAGCGCCCGCCGCGCCACGTCTGAATCCCCCAGATGCGTGGCCAGCCGCACCCGCATGAACGGCCCCGCCCCCTGCAAGGCCTGCAAATCCGCGCTCAACCGCGCATGGCGTATCAGATCCGTGCGGATATGCTCCGCCTGCCGCTCTGCCAACGGCCCCTCGGCAGACAATTGCACCAGCATCTGATCCAAAGACACCCCCAGCGCCGCGGCCTCCCGTTCATGGCGATCCACCTGCCGGGCCAGTTCATCCACCGCACCACCCAGACGCTGCAGATATTGCTGCGAATATTCCGGGAATTGCGCGGCGCCAAACGCCCCGGACAGCCCGGCCATCAGGGTCAATATGCGTAACATCAACGGTGCCTCCTGCCCTCTGCCCCCGCCCTAAATCAAACAGCCAGAGCCCCAGCAAAGCAAGTCCGCGAAACCGCAGCAGCAATATCCCGCTGCGCCGCCAATCCCCACGGCCTGTCTGCTTCTCTTTGGAAAAATACTCAAAAAAAAACGCGCGCGCCCGTCAGGGCGCGCGCGGATCGACGCAACGCAGTTGCGGCGAAATCCTTATTTGGCAATCACACCATAGATTTCGGCGATGCGGGCAATCGCCTGCTCAGGCGGCATCTCTTCGCTTTCACCGGTCCGGCGCGAGGTCAGTTCAACCACGCCATTCTTCAACCCACGCGGACCAACCGTGATGCGCCAGGGCAGACCGATCAGATCCATGGTCGCGAATTTACCGCCAGCGCGCTCGTTGCGATCATCATAAAGCGGCTCAAGGCCCAGCGCGCTCAAGGACTTATAAATCGCCTCGCAGGCCGCATCCGCCGCCTCGTCGCCGGTTTTCAGGTTCACGATACCGCAATGGAACGGAGTCACGCCCTCGGGCCAGATGATGCCCTTGTCATCATGGCTCGCCTCGATGATCGCGCCCAGCAGCCGGCTGACGCCGATCCCGTGGCTGCCCATATGGACCGGCACCTTGTTGCCGTCACCATCCTGTACCAGCGCCCCCATGCTTTCGGAATATTGCGTCCCGAAATAGAAAATCTGGCCAACCTCGATGCCGCGCGCGGTGCGCTGGCGCGCCTCGGGCACTTTGGCAAATTCCGCCGCATCATGGGTTTCATCGGTGCGGGCATAGCGCGAGGTGAACTCTTCCAGAACCGCCTGGCACTGGGCCACATCATCAAAATCAATCTGACGGTCGCCAAAACTCAGGTCGGTGATCTCGCTGTCATAGAAGACCTCGCTTTCGCCGGTTTCCGCCAGCACAAGGAATTCATGGGTGTAGTCGCCGCCAATCGGGCCAGAATCAGCGCGCATCGGGATCGCCTGCAGGCCCATGCGCTCGTAGGTGCGCAGATAGCTGACCAGATGGCGGTTATAGGCGTGCAGCGCGTCTTCTTTGGTCAGGTCAAACGTGTACCCGTCCTTCATGTAAAATTCACGCCCCCGCATCACGCCAAAACGCGGGCGGATCTCGTCGCGGAATTTCCACTGGATCTGATAGAGGGTCAGCGGCAGATCCTTGTAGGATGTCACATGGCTGCGGAACACATCGGTGAACATTTCCTCGGCCGTGGGCGAAAACAGCATGTCGCGGCCGTGACGGTCCTGCATCCGCAGCATTTCCTCGCCGTAACCGTCATAGCGCCCGCTTTCACGCCACAAATCCGCCGATTGCAGGGTTGGCATCTGCATCGCGATGTGACCGGCCTTGGCCTGTTCCTCATGCACGATATTTTCGAGCTTGCGCAGCAGTTTAAAGCCCATGGGCAGCCAGGAATAGATCCCGGCGCTGGCCTGTTTGATCATGCCGGCGCGCAGCATGTAGCGATGGCTGACGATCTGCGCCTCAGAGGGCGTTTCCTTCAGAACCGGCAGAAAATAGCGGGAAAGGCGCATGGCTTTGTCCTTGTGAAACTGTCCTTTGCGTTTTGCGGCAAAGCCCGCGCGATGACAAGCCCGCCCAGACGGGCAAAATCACACGTGATCACGCGCACATCACAGGGGCGTGAAGTCACTGAACCACCCACGGTTGCCCTCCGTAGACAGACTATCAACCCAACAGGAGGACATGATGACCAAATTCACCAAACTCGCCGCCGCTGCCACCCTGAGCCTGGCCGCCAGCGCCGCCAGCGCAAACACCATTGTGGACATCGCCGCAGGGGACGAACGGTTCTCCACCCTCGTGGCCGCCGTGACCGCCGCAGGTCTGGTCGAAACCCTGCAGGGCCCCGGCCCCTTTACCGTTTACGCCCCGGTGAATGACGCCTTTGCCGCCCTGCCCGAAGGCACCGTGGAAACCCTGCTCAAGCCCGAGAACAAAGGCCAGCTGACCAATGTTCTGCTGTATCACGTGGATGACCGCGAATTGATGGCCAAGGATTTCCCGCAGGGCTCCAACTATTTCAAACCGGTCCTCGCCAGCGAGCGCCTGTGCATCACCGCCGGTGACGGTGTGATGATCGCCGATGGCACCGGCAGCATGGCGAATGTGGTGATTGCCGATATTCAGGCCGAAAACGGTGTGATCCACGTCATCGACAAGGTTCTGCTGCCGGGCACCCGCCCTGCCTGTCACTGATCAATCCCGGTTCGGGGCGGTTCGCGCCGCCCCGACCTGCTTTTGCAACCTCACAGCCCCGTCTAGCGGTCAAAAGATGTCGATCACATCCGCCAGCCCGGCGGTAGAGGTCATGCCCTGCAGCAGGATCTCGCCCTGATCCAACGTCAGCACAACGCCCTGCCCCGTGACCTGAGCCGCAGCCACCAGCGCCGCCGCATCCGCGCCAGGCAGCGCGTCAGAGGTGATCTCCAGCCGGTCCTCGGCCAGATCGAAATCCGTGACCAAGTTGCGAATACCAGCCCGCGTTTCATTCACAAAGACAAACACATCCGCGCCATCGCCGCCTTTGAGCGTATCCATGCCGGTCCCGCCTTCCAGACGGTCATCATCGCCGCCGCCCAGCAGCTTGTCATGCCCGGCCCCGCCGATCAGCGTGTCGTCAAATGAATTCCCGGCCAGCGCATCATTGCCCTCGCCGCCCTCCAGCAGATCGCGCCGCGTACCGCCTTTGAGGAAATCATTGCCCTCATCGCCCAGCAGCGTGTCATTGCCTCCGCCGCCCTTGATATTGTCGGCCCCGAAACCGCCGGACATCCAGTCGCCATGGGACTGGCCGCGAATGATGTCATCGCCATTGCCGCCAAAGATCACATCCTGATCTTTGCCGCCTTTCAGAAGATCCGCAAAATTGCTGCCATAAAGCGTGTCATTGCCGGTGCCGCCGGACAGCTCTCCGAGGCTACCACCAAACAGCGACAGCACATCATCCCCCGCCTTGCCCAGCAGCGTGTCACTCCCGCCACCGCCAATCAGGTAATCGCCCGCGCCCCCGCCCTCCAGCAGCTCATTCGCGCTGGTGCCTTCCTGCGCGGTCAGCCCGGCCTCGGCGATCAGGCCCGCCCGGTCCAGCAGGGCGCCAAACCCCGTGCCCTCCTCATAGCTTTGCACCCGCAGGCCGGGATCCAGATCCAGCAGATACAGCGCCACATCCAGCCGATCCGCCACGGCGCCATCAATCACCCCGGTGATCACCGCTGCCGGGATCTCGACAACCGAAAGGGAAATCTGGTTTGCGCCCTGCGCCGTTAGAAACGCCTCGGTCGCGTCAGACAGCAGCGTCGGGCGCAGCTTGGCACCGATCAGATCACTCAGGCTGTTGAAATCGCCAGTCGCGCCTTGTGACTGGATGAAATAGGATGGCATGGGCAAACCCTGACAATTGAATCCGTCTGCTGCCCAGCCTAGGCGTATCTCTGCGCGCGATCAATGGAATGCCCCTGGGCCAAGCCCCCGCCTGCCACTGACCCCTCAACCCTATTCAGAACCAGGGCAGCGCATACCGCCCTGGTCCGTTTTATGTATCTCAGATCACCGTCTGGCGATCAAAGCAGGGGGATCACATCCGAGATGCCGCCGATGTCGATCGGATCAAGCGACGGGGTGATGTCGATCACATCCGCCAGCCCGGCGGTAGAGGTCATGCCCTGCAGCAGGATCTCGCCCTGATCCAGCGTCAGCACAACGCCCTGCCCCGTGACCTGAGCCGCAGCCACCAGCGCCGCCGCATCCGCACCGGGCAGCGCGTCAGAGGCGATTTCCAGCCGGTCCTCAGCCAGATCAAAATCCGTGACCAGATTGCGAATACCAGCCCGCGTTTCATTCACAAAAACAAACACATCCGCGCCGTCGCCGCCTTTCAGCGTGTCTGCGCCGGTCCCGGCCTCCAGACGGTCATCATCGCCGCCGCCCAGCAATTTGTCATCACCGGCCCCGCCGATCAGCGTGTCGTTAAACGAATTGCCAACCAGCACGTCATCGCCGTCGCCACCGTCGATCAGATCGCGCCGTGTGCCGCCTTTTAGAAAGTCATCGCCACCATCGCCATACAGGGTGTCATTGCCACCGCCGCCTTTGATATTGTCGTCACCATTCCCGCCGGACATCCAATCCGCATGGGATTGACCGCGGATGATGTCGTTGCCGCCGGCACCGATGATCTCGTCCTCGTCCTTGCCACCTTTCAGCAGATCGTCGAAATCGCTGCCATACAGCGTGTCATCGCCGGTGCCACCGGACAGCTCTCCAAAGCTGCCCTTGAACAGCGACAGAACATCATCGCCCGCCTTACCCAGCAGCGTGTCATTCCCGCCAGCGCCTGTGATCAGGAAGTTGGCCCCGGAATCGCCTTCCAGCAATTCGTTCCGCGTGGTGGCATATTCAAAGCTGACCAGTCCAAATTCCGCCAGCAGCTCTGTGCTGTCCAGAAAATCGCCAAAGCCCTTGCCCTCATAATAGACCTGAATACGGAAATCGGCATCCAGGTTCACCAGGTAATGGGCCAGATCCAGACGATCCGCCGCAGCGGCAACAAACCAGCCCTGGTTCAGCCCGGTCGCAATGTCTCGGAATCCCACATTCGCATCATATGCGCCCTGGTCATCCAGAAACTCAGCAGTGCGGTCAGACACGAACACATTCTGGACGGTGGCATTGTTAAGATCGGCAACGGTATTGAATTGCTCACCATTCAGGCTGCGCTGCACAAAGAAAAGAGGCATAAAAGCACCAATAATTGATTAGTTTGAGCGCCTTACCTGGGGCCTGCCCTAAATTGTGTCAACGGCTGACCTCGCGACAACCTCTTGAAATCCCGTGGACCTCGGGCGATGTAGGGACCGAAAGGATTTCGTGACGCCATGCCTCTGCCCGTTCAATCCCAAGTCAAATACTGGGGAATCGCCACGGCGGTTCTGGTCCTGTTGCTGTGGTCGCTGGGCAATGTGTTGCTGCCCTTTGTGATGGGCAGTGCGATCGCCTATTTTCTGGACCCTGTGGCCGACCGGCTAGAGCGCATGGGGCTGGGGCGCGGTCTGGCCACGGCGCTGATCACCGTCGGCGGGGCCCTGGTGTTTGTGGTGATGGCGCTGGCCGTGATCCCCTCGCTGATCGGGCAGGCGCTGGCGCTGGTGGACACCGCGCCGCAACTGGCCCGCGATCTGCTGGCCTTTCTGACCGACCGCTTTCCGGCGTTGATGGACGAAGGCAGCGTGGTGCGTCAGACCCTGAACCGCATTGCCGAAACCCTGCAGGCGCGTGGTGGCAGCCTGCTGAACAGTGCGCTCAGCAGCGCCGTGTCGTTTCTGAACCTGCTGGTGGTGATGCTGATCACCCCGGTCGTGGCGGTGTATATGCTGCTGGACTGGGATCGGATGGTGGCGCGGGTGGATGACCTGTTGCCACTGGATCACCGCGACACGATCCGCATGGTCGCGCGCGATGTGGATGCCGTGCTGGCCGGGTTTGTGCGTGGCATGGGCAGTGTCTGCATGATTTTGGGCACATATTACGCCATTGGTCTGTGGGCCGTGGGGCTGCAATTCGGGTTGGTTGTGGGCGTGGTCGCCGGGGCGTTGACCTTTATCCCCTATGTCGGCGCGCTGGTGGGCGGTGTGCTGGCGATTGGTCTGGCCCTGTTCCAGTTCTGGGGCGAATGGCCGATGATCATCGCGGTCTGGTTCATCTTTCAGTCGGGCCAGTTCATCGAGGGCAACATCCTGACGCCGCGCCTTGTGGGCAGTTCGGTCGGGCTGCACCCGGTCTGGCTGTTGCTGGCACTGTCGGTCTTTGGCTCGCTGTTTGGGTTTGTCGGGATGCTGGTGGCGGTGCCCGTGGCCGCGGCCTTGGGGGTGATCGCCCGCTTTGCCACCGGTCAGTATAAAATCAGCCGCCTGTATCGCGGCATCGTGGGGCGCGACCAAGAATGACAGACCCGGTTCAGCTGGCCCTGCCCCTGCCCACACGCGAGGCGCTGGGGCGCGAAGATTTCTACGTCACCAAAGCCAATGCCATGGCGGTCAGCCAGATCGAAGGCTGGGCGCTGTGGCCTGCGCGCAAGGCTGTGCTGTGCGGTCCGGCCCGCGCAGGCAAAACCCATCTGGCCCATGTCTGGGCCAAGCTGAGCAACGCGCAGATCGTGCCCGCCGCGTCCTTGCCCGATCAGGATATTCCCGCATTGGCGGCGCAGCCGGTCTGCGTCGAAGATGTCGACAAGATCGCCGGGCAGCGCGATGTCGAAGAGGCGCTGTTTCACCTGCACAACCTGGTGCTGGCACAGGGCCATGCCCTGCTGATGACCGCGACCACCCCGCCCGCGCAATGGGGCCTGACCCTGCCCGATCTGCAAAGCCGCGCCGACGGGGCGCAGATCGCCACGCTGGACAAACCCGATGACGACCTGCTGGCCGCCCTGATCGCCAAGCTGTTTGCCGATCGCCAGATCGTGCCAGCCCCCGATGTGATCCCCTTTCTGGCGCGCCGCATTCCGCGCGACTACACCGCCATTCAACAGATGGTCGAAGAACTGGACGCCGCCGCGCTGACCCGCCCCAAAGGGGTCAGCCGCCCTCTGGCGATGGATGTGATGGACCGGCTCGCCCCCGAAACGGACCGCCCGCAAAACCCGGCCCAGCCCACCGATCCGTCATAAAACCGTTGCATCCCCCGTCGCATAAGCGCCCCCATGACCCAAGCCGACTTTCTCAAATCCCCGCTTCCTACCCCCGTTGATCTGCCGGATCTGGACCCGACCGGTCCGGGACGCTTTCACAACCGTGAACTCAGCTGGTTGGGATTCAACTGGCGGGTGCTGGAAGAGGCCGGAAACCCGCGCATCCCTCTGCTGGAGCGGCTGCGCTTTCTGTCGATCTCGGCGGGCAATCTGGATGAATTTTACACCGTGCGCGTGGCCGGGCTGCGTGAATTGGCACAGGCCGGCAACACCACCCCCGCCGCCGACGGTCTGACCCCGGCAGAGCAACTGGTGCTGATCAACGACGATGCCCGCCGCCTGATGGCCGCCCAACAGGCCTGTCTGCATGATCTGCGCGACTTGATGCGCGCCGAAGGCATCAGCGTCGTGCGCATCGACCAATTGACCAAGACCGACCGCAGCTATCTGGAAAAAGCCTTTCTGGAACAGGTCTTTCCGGTCCTGTCCCCGCTGGCCATCGACCCGGCGCATCCCTTTCCTTTCATCCCGAATATGGGGTTCTGTCTGGCACTGCAGCTGGAGCGCGTGCGCGACAAGGCCCAGCTGCAGGCGCTGTTGCCGATCCCGGCACAGGTGGATCGGTTCATTGCGCTGCCCAGCGACCCCGGCCAGCACCGGTTCATTCAGCTTGAGGAACTGGTGCTGCTGTTCATCGACAGCCTGTTCCCCGGCTACCGTATCAAGGATCAGTTCGGGTTCCGTGTGCTGCGCGACAGCGATCTGGAGGTCGAGGACGAAGCCGAAGATCTGGTGCGCGAATTTGAGGTCGCCCTGAAACGCCGCCGCCGTGGCGAGGTCGTGCGCCTGACCATTTCCACCGGCGCGCCCAAAGCCCTGCGCAAAATCCTCATGCGGGAATTGCAGGTCAAAGATCAGGAAGTGGTCGAACTGGACGGCATGATCGGCATTGCCGATCTCAAGGAACTGGTGATCGACGAGCGGCCCGACCTGCTCTGGCCCAGTTTCACGCCCCGCGTCCCCGAACGCGTCCAAGACCACGAAGGCAGCATGTTCGACGCCATCGCGCAAAAGGACATGCTGCTGCATCACCCTTATGAAACCTTTGACATGGTGGTGCGGTTTCTGGCGCAGGCGGCGCGCGACCCGGATGTGGTCGCGATCAAACAGACATTGTACCGGACCTCGCGCAATTCTCCGATTGTCAGCGCCCTGTGCGAAGCCGCCGAAGAGGGCAAATCCGTCACTGCCCTTGTGGAACTGAAAGCCCGGTTTGACGAGGCCGCCAATATCCGCCAGTCCCGGCGGCTGGAACGGTCGGGGGCCCATGTGGTCTATGGATTCCTTGACTGGAAAACCCACGCCAAGATCAGCCAGGTTGTGCGCCGCGAAGGCAACAAGCTGGTGACCTACACCCATTGGGGCACCGGCAATTACCACCCGATCACCGCCAAGATTTACACCGATCTCAGCTTTTTCACCTGTGATGCGGCGCTGGGACGCGATGCAGCCAAGATTTTCAACTACCTGTCGGGCTATGCCATGCCCGAGGGGCTGGAGAACCTGCATATCTCGCCCCATGATCTGAAATCCGGGATGCTGGAGCGGATCGAGGCCGAGATGGAACACGCCCGTAAAGGCCGCCCGGCACAGATCTGGCTGAAAATGAATTCGCTGATCGAACCGGACATGATCGACGCATTATACCGCGCCAGCCAGGCCGGGGTGCGGGTGGATTGCGTGATCCGCGGCATCTGCGGGCTGCGCCCCGGCATCAAGGGCCTGTCGGAAAACATCCGGGTGAAATCCATCGTCGGGCGGTTCCTGGAACATTCCCGCATCGCCTGTTTCGGCAATGGCCACGGGCTGCCCCATTCCAAATCCCGCGTCTTCATGAGCTCGGCGGACTGGATGGGCCGCAACCTGAACCGGCGCGTGGAAACCATGGTCGAAATCCAGAACGCCACGGTCAAGGCGCAGATCGTCAGCCAGGTCATGGCGGCGAACCTGGCCGACACTGCGCAAAGCTGGGTGATGGAACCGGATGGCCATTTCATCCGCCATCCCGTGGCCGAGGGGGCCTTTGCCTTTAACTGCCACCGCTTTTTCATGGAATATCCCTCGCTGTCCGGGCGCGGGTCTGCCGGGGCATCGGATGTGCCAAAGCTGACCCATACGGACGACGGCTAGGGGCGGCGGCTAGGGGCGCGCGCCCTCAGGAAACGGCACAAAACGACCGATCTCGGCCCTGACCCTCCGTCGCGGCCGGGCACAACCGCAAAAAAGGCCCCGCCTTTTTTGTGCCGCAAACACACCTCGCAATGGCCCCGAAACAGCAATCCCCGGTTAAGACCCTGACGCCATGCTGCAAGGGTCTGGCCCACTGCGCGAACAGTCGGACGGCAACGTAAAGATAAGGATGACAAGATCGAGCTACGCCCGAAGGCGTCGCCCGCGGTGCAGAACGCGCCCTCAAACGACAGAGGCAGCACGGATGGCCAGTATCCTGAACATCAGTAGCGCAAGCACCGCGCTGAAAACATTGCAGACCATCGGCCAGGATCTGGCCCAAACTCGCATGGCGCTGTCATCGGGCAAAAACGCCGCCGGCGATGCGCGCGGCGGGGCGTTTTGGGCCGCCTCCAAAACAATCAACTCGGATCTGACCGCATCCCAGCGGGTTCAGGAAAGTCTGGCACTGGGCGAAGCCACAGTCGCCGTGTCCCGGCAGGCGGCAGAAACCATCACCGATCTGCTGATTGATGTGAAGGATTTGGTGATCCAGTCCCAGCTGGGCAACACAGACCGCAACGCGCTGCAGGCCGGGGTCGAGGCGCTCAGCGATCAGGTGCGCTCGGTTGTGGAAATGTCGCAACTCAACGGCGAAAACCTTTTGTCCAATGGCAGCCAGGCAAATGGGTCGGGCCAGGTGCAGATGTTGTCCTCTTATGATCGCACCAATAGCAGCATCGCCTATTCCCGCATTTCCGTGAAAAAGCAGGATCTGCGCATTGAACAGTCCGAAATCGCGGCCTCAGGCGGCAGCTATCGCGGCCATGCCGGATCCACGCTGATCAATTCCAACCGCGAAGGCAGCATCGACCTGAACAGCCTCAGCGCCGAAGCAGGCACCGCCTATGGGCTGACCATGTTTGGGCTCGACCCCGATTTTTCCACCTTTGACATGTTCGCCTATCGCACCACAAATATCTGGCTGCAGAGCCAGACAGAGCTGTCCAACAGCGAAATGTCCTATGTGGTCCGCGACGGTGACACCATGCATGATGTTGCCAAGGCGCTGGCCAATCGCTGGGGCGTCTATGCCGAAGCAAACGGGCTGGATCGGGATGTGCTGAATGTATCGGCGCGCAATGGCGCACTAGAGATCACATCGAAAAAGACCAATAACAGCGACCGCATCCTTGTGACGGTCAGTCAGCTGGGGGCCGATGCCGGCAACCGCATTGGCGGAGGGCTGGAGGATCTGACCAAAATCGACGTGACCAGCGATGCGGGCGCACAGGCTGCCATGGGCCAGATCGAAGGCCTGATCAATGTGGCCATTGACGCAGGCTCTGCGCTTGGCACCGATCAGCGCCGTCTGGAATCCCAACGCGTCTTTCACGCCAATATGGCCGCCGTTCTCAAAGACGGCCAAAGCGCCATCGAAGCCACGGATCTGGAAGAAAGCGCAGCCCGCATTCAGGCTCTTCTGGTGCAACAGGAACTGGCCGCACAGGCGCTGTCCATCGCCAATCAATCGCCTCAGGCCATCCTGTCGCTGCTGCGCTGATATGCATTGGCCCTTTTCCCTAACCATATCGACGTGTTAGACCAAACACGCATAGCTGACAGGGATGATCATGGACGGCCAAACCGATTCCGCACCCCAGGACTGGGATCCATTCGGGCACCCGATCTTTGACGATCCAAAGGCCCGCGCGCTGTCTCGGGTCGGGGTGGTTGACATCGGATCCAACTCTGTCCGTCTGGTGGTGTTTGACGGTGCCGCCCGCAGCCCCGCCTATTTCTACAATGAAAAAGTCATGTGCGCCCTGGGCGCAGGCATGTCCGAAACCGGCCATCTGAACCCCGAAGGCAAGATCCGCGCCCTGACCGCGCTGAAACGGTTCAACATGCTGGCCGAGGGCATGGACCTGCCCGGCCTGACCGTGGTCGCCACCGCCGCCATGCGCGAGGCCGCGGATGGCCCCGCCTTTCGCGAGGAACTGGAACAGGCCACCGGGCTGAAAGTCTGGGTGATTGATGGCGAGGAAGAGGCCCGCCTGTCGGCGCAGGGCGTGTTGCTGGGCTGGCCCGGCGCCTATGGTCTGATCTGCGATATTGGCGGCTCGTCCATGGAGCTGGCCGAAATTCAGGATGGCGAGGTCGGCCAGCGCGTGACCTCCCCCCTTGGGCCGCTCAAATTCAAGGATATGGAAGGCGGCGCCGAGGCCAGGCGCGCCCATATCAAAACCGTGATCCGCGATCTTGCCGCCCAGATGGGGCCTCAGCGCGACCGCCTGTTCCTGATCGGCGGCAGCTGGCGCGCCATCGCCCGGATTGACATGGAACGCCGGGGCTATCCGCTGCATGTGCTGCATGAATATCGCATGGATGTGCAGGCAGTCAGTGACACGATCCGCTATATCGCCGCCAACGATCTGGAGGATCTGCGCCGCGCCTGCCAGATTTCCGCCACTCGGATGGCGCTGGTGCCCTATGCCTGCGAGGTGCTGGAACGGCTGATCAAAACCTTCCGACCCGTGGACATCGCCGTGTCTTCCTACGGGATCCGCGAAGGGATGCTGTATGAACAAATGCCACAGGAAATCCGCGAACGCGATCCCCTGATCGAAGCCTGCCGCTTTGCCGAACACAAAGACGCCCGCCTACCCGGTTTCGGCAAGGTGCTGTATAACTTTATCAAACCGCTGTTCCGCGATGCCCCCCGCAGCCGGATGCGCATCGTCAAAGCCGCCTGCCTGCTGCATGACGTCAGCTGGCGCGCCCATCCCGATTACCGCGCCGAAGTCTGTTTCGACAACGCCACCCGCGCCAATCTGGGCGGGCTGACCCATGTCGAACGGGTCTATCTGGGGCTGGCCCTGATGCATCGCTATCGCAACAAACGCGACGGCAACCGGTTTGGCCAGATCTACGGGCTGCTGGACGATGCCCAACAGACCGAAGCGGAAATGCTGGGCAAGGCCATGCGCCTTGGCGCGCTGTTCTGGACAACAAACCCGCGCGAAACCATGCCCCGCCTCAGCTGGGACCGCTGGACCGGCGCGCTGGGACTACACCTGCCCCAAAACATTGCCGACCTCTGCGGCGAAGTCACCGAAACCCGGTTTCAGGCCCTGGCAACGACACTGGATGCCGGGCAGGCGGAAATTCACCTGAGTTGAGGTCATTGATGGCGCGATGACCGGCGTTACGGAGCGTGAGAGCCCTGGCCCCCCTGTATCGGGTTGTAGATGACCGAAGCCTGGTGTGCCTCAGCCTACAACTCTATCTCTGCCCCTTTGCCTGCCGGGCTATCCTCGCCCTCTTCCTCAACCTTCCGGCGCAGGATGATGTCGCCATTGGGCAGGATTTCGGGCGGGTGATAGGCGGACCAGTCTTCGACCTTGCTCATCAGATCGCGCAGGGCCGGGCCCATTTCGCTGGCGAACTCCTTGAGAAAGGGCTCGATCTCGCCGGTCATCTGGTCCAGCTCGTTCAGGGCTGGCTCCATCTCGTCCATCAGACCTTTGAGGATCAGGCGCGCGCCCTCTTCCATTAGGGAAAACCCTTCTTCCTCAGGCTCTTGGGCGATAACGGGCGCGGCGCTGAGGCCGACAATCAGGCAGGCAGTGGCAAGTGATTTCATAACACGCATATGGGACATCCCAAGGCTGAGAAAAAGGGCACGGCCCCTTATAGCGCGATATCCAGCGTGACGGGGAAATGATCTGACGCGGTCAGCAAGGCTTCGCGCAACTCCACCCGGTTCCAGCAATCGGGGTCGTCAAACGGGTGCCAGATCCGCCAGTCCGGCGACAGGGCGCGCAGATCGGGCGAGACCATGACATAGTCCAGCAGCGCCTGCAGATAGCGTTTCTGACGGCTGAGGTAAAACCGCGCGGTGCTGGGCTGGGCGGCGATGCGGCTGGACAGGGCCTGCGCCGCATGGGGGTCATACATCTGCGCAGCCCCCTGCCCCGCGATGATTTCAACCGAGCTGCGCCCGAACAGGTTTTCATATTCATCCAGGCCCGGCCCATCATTCAGATCACCCATCAGGATCAGGCTGTCACCCGCCTGCAGATGCGTGTCGATGCGCTGACGCAGCCAGATCGCCTGAGCCAGCTGCTTGCGCCGGTTGGCGATGGAGAGGCGCATGACCTCGTCGCGATTGCGCGCGCCATGGGGGGCCTTGGATTTCAGATGCGCCCCGATCAGACGCAGCGCGCGGCCCTCGGCAGTGGTCAGAGCCAACTCCAAAGGTGGTTTGGAAAAACTCACCTGATCCTTGGTCGCATCCACATCCAGATCAATCTCGAACGCATGATCAAAGCGCGGCGGCACGCTGTCGGCACTGCCCTGCGGGTCATGCCGCGCGCTTAGCTTGGCCGGATCATAAAGCAGCGCGATTTCCTGTTGGGTGTCGTTCACAAACCCGGTGACGATGCCGCTGGTGCGCAACTCAAAGGCCTGCACAAAACTGTCCAGCGCCCGCGCGGTTGATCGGCGGCGCGACGTGTCCGGTGCCTCGATCAGCATAATCGCATCGGCATCCAGCGCGGTGAACACAATCCCCAGCGCCTCTGCCTGCTGCTGGCGGGTGACATTGTGGCGCGCGGACCAGCCCCCATCGGCAATCAGCTGCCCGCCCTCATCAAACAGTGCATCGAACCATTCGACATTATATGTGGCCAGCCGCATGTTCCGCCCCTGTTTACGCGCTGGAGATCTCTTCCCAGGCGCGGTTGATATCGGCCATGCGGCGCTGGCTCAGCTGCACCGCCTCTTCGGGGACGCCGCGGGCGATCATCACATCCGGGTGGTAATTGCGCACCAACTGACGCCAGACCTTGCGGATCTCTGCCAGTGGCATGTCAGGATCCACCCCCAGAACCGTGTAAGGGTCGGGGTCTGCATCAGGCACATAGCGTGCCCGAACAGAATTGAACCGCCGTTCATCCATGCCGAAAATCTCGGCCACGCGCTGCAAAAACGCATCTTCGGCCGGATGATAGGTGCCATCGGCCATGGCGATGTGGAACAGACCTTCCATCAGATCACAGAACATAGAGGAGTCATCGCCAAACATCACCCGGATCCGGCGGGCATATTCCTCGAACCCGGCGACATCCTTGCGCGCCAGATTGAACAGCTTGGCCGCGCCCGGTTCATCCTTTGGCGCAATGTGGAAAATCTGGCGAAAGGCCGTGACCTCATCGCGCGTGACCTGCCCGTCTGCCTTGGCCATTTTGGCCGACAGAGCAATCACCGCAATGGTAAACCCGACAGAGCGTTCCGGCGGGCTGCGCAGCTGGTCAAACACCGCCGCCAGCCCTTCGCCCGAAGCAAGCGCAGCCAAGGCGCCAGTGATGCGGTTCCAGATCGACATAGCAGCAGTTTACGCCGTCTTGCCGCCAGTGTCAGGCCAGAAGGCCCGGATTTCACAGAAATTTCTGCAAGAGCACAAGATCCATCCAACGATCGAATTTCCGCCCCACCTGCGGCAGCAACGCCACCCGCTGAAACCCCAGCTTTTCATGGAACACCACCCCACCGGGATTTTCGCCAGACACGCCCGCCCACAGGCTATGCGCCCCCGCCCGGCGCAGCGCCTCTTCGAGCGCATCCATCAAAGCACGCCCCGCCCCAAAGCCCCGCGCCTCAGGGGCCAGCTGGATCGAATGTTCATAGGTAAAGGCATAGCCCGGCCCGCCGCGAAACTGAAACGCGGTGGCAAAGCCCTGCACAGTGCCGTCAATCTCGGCAACCTGAAACAGGTCGCCCCGCGCGGCAATATCCGCAACAATCCCCGGCGCGGTTTTGCGCTGCGAGGTAAAGGTGATCGCCGTTGCGTCAATCACATCGTTCCAAATATCAGCAATGCGGGCGGCGTCCGAACTGCGCGCGGGCCGAATGATCATGAAAACGCCCTGTCTGCTGACAGCGCCGCACAGTGGATTTCCGCGCGCAGCCCCGCCGCCCCCTCTGGACAGAGGTCAAAGCGCAGCATGTCGCGGGTCTGATGCGACAGCAAAGGCCAAAGCAACGCCCGCAGCTGATCCACCTGCGGATGGCATATGGTCAGATGGTTCAATCGCAGATCCCCACCGGGCAGGATCTTGCCCGGCGGCACATGGCTATGCCATTGAATCAGCGCAGGAAACACCCCATCAAAAGGCAATTTCCCATCCTCTGGGACAGCCATGGTCCAGCTAAGCCCGCCGCGTTGCACCGCAACCGGTTGCCCCGCCATTGGCAGATGTTCCAACGCCGCATCCATATCCGCAACCCGCAGCACCCATTTGTCCAGCCGCGCCGCCCCCTGAAAATGATCCAACCCGAACCAGCGCGCCCGCGCGGGCGGCGGGGCGGCCGGGTCAATGGCAATCGCCTCTAAATACAGGCCCGGCGACAGGCCAAGCAGCCGGTTATGGGTGCCAAACACCGCATGTGCCCCACCGGGCAGCAGCGGCGTGCCCAGCTGCGCTTCGACATGGGCGGCGGCTTCGTCCAGGCTCTCTCCGACAACGACGATATGATCGAGTTCCAGCATGGGGCTCCTGTGCTTAGGAACCACAGGATAGCCGGGTCGCCGCCCGCTTCAAGCGATGAATGCGACAGTTTTACGCAAGGGAAGCCGCTGCCAGGCATCCCGGCATAGAAAAACGCGCGCCAGAGACCAGCGCGCGTCACAAAATTCAACCGGTCCCTGCCTTTAGGAACGGGCCTCGCGGATCAGGCGCAGGATGTCCTGTGCGGCCTCCGGGATGTTGGTGCCCGGGCCAAAGATCGCCTTGACGCCCGCATTATACAGGAATTCGTAATCCTGCTGCGGGATCACACCGCCACAGATCACGATGATGTCGCCAGCGCCCTGCGCTTTCAGCTCCTGCACCAGCTGCGGCGCGAGGGTCTTGTGACCGGCGGCCTGGCTGGAGATGCCGATGACATGCACATCGTTGTCGATGGCGTCCTGCGCGGCCTCGTCCGGGGTCTGGAACAGCGGGCCCACATCCACGTCAAAGCCGATATCGGCAAAGGCGGTTGCGATCACCTTGGCGCCACGGTCATGGCCGTCCTGACCCATCTTGACCACCAGAAGACGCGGGCGGCGGCCCTCTTCTTCGGCGAAATCTTCGATGGATTTCTGAATGGCGGCAAAGCCTTCGTCGCCCTCATAGGCGGCGCCATAGACACCGGCCAGGGTTTTGACCTCGGCGCGGTGACGGCCAAATTCCTTTTCCATTGCCATGCTGATTTCTCCGACAGTGGCACGGGCGCGGGCCGCTTCGACAGCGGCTGCCAACAAGTTGCCACCCTCTTTGGCGCGACGGGACAGCTCATCCAGGGCCGCAGTGCAGGCCGCATCATCGCGATCCGCACGCATCTGGTTCAGGCGGGCAATCTGGCTGTCACGCACGGCCATGTTGTCCACATCCAGAATGTCGATCGGGTCTTCCTTGTCCAGCTTGTACTTGTTGACGCCGACCACGACCTCGTCCCCGCGGTCGATCATCGCCTGACGCTTGGCCGCCGATTCCTCGATCCGCAGTTTCGGCATCCCCGAGGCCACGGCCTTGGTCATGCCGCCCATTTCCTCGACCTCTTCGATCAGCTTCCAGGCCTCTTCGGCCAGCTGCGCGGTCAGGCTTTCCACATAGTAAGAGCCCGCCAGCGGGTCGACCACATTGGTCACGCCGGTCTCTTCCTGCAGGATGATCTGGGTGTTGCGCGCGATGCGGGCGCTGAATTCGGTCGGCAGGGCGATGGCTTCGTCCAGCGCGTTGGTGTGCAGCGACTGTGTGCCGCCCAGCACGGCCGACATGGCCTCATAGGCGGTGCGGATCACGTTGTTATAGGGATCCTGTTCCTGCAGGCTGACGCCCGAGGTCTGGCAGTGGGTGCGCAGCATCTTGGACCGTTCGGATTTTGCGCCGAACTCGGTCATGATGCGGTGCCACAGCATCCGCGCCGCGCGCAGCTTGGCCGATTCCATGAAGAAATTCATGCCAATGGCAAAGAAGAAGGACAGGCGCCCGGCGAATTTATCCACATCCATGCCCGCATTGATCGCCGCGCGCACATATTCGCGACCATCGGCCAGAGTGTAGGCCAGTTCCTGCACCAGGTTCGCGCCCGCTTCCTGCATGTGATAGCCGGAAATCGAGATCGAGTTGAATTTCGGCATCTCATTCGAGGTGTATTCGATGATGTCCGAAATGATCCGCATCGAGGGTTCGGGCGGATAGATATAGGTGTTGCGGACCATAAATTCCTTCAGAATGTCATTCTGAATGGTGCCCGCCAGCAGCGATTTGTCATGGCCCTGCTCTTCACCGGCAACGATGAAATTCGCAAGGATCGGGATCACCGCGCCATTCATGGTCATCGACACCGAAACCTTGTCCAGCGGGATGCCGTCAAACAGGACTTTCATATCCTCGACACTGTCGATGGCCACGCCGGCCTTGCCGACATCGCCCACAACGCGGGGGTGGTCGCTGTCATAGCCACGGTGGGTGGCCAGATCGAACGCGACCGACACACCCTGCTGACCGGCGGCCAGGTTTTTACGATAAAAGACGTTGGATTCCTCGGCGGTGGAGAACCCAGCATATTGGCGGATGGTCCAGGGGCGGCCCGCATACATGGTCGCCTTGACGCCACGGGTGAACGGGCCAAAGCCCGGCAGCTCGCCGTTCTGCGGCAGATCGGCGGTGTCCTCGGCGGTGTAAAGCGGTTTGACCTTGATGCCTTCCAGCGTGTCCCAGGTCAGGTCCTCCAGCGGGCGGCCGCGAAGTTCCTTTTCAGCGAGTTTGCGCCAATCTTCGGGCAGATCCGTCATGTGATAGTCCTCTCTCGTCATGTTCCGCTGCCGGGCTTGTCGCCAGCATGTCGGGAACGGGGTTCTCTGTCAGTCGGGCCAGACCATCGGCGCCGGCGCGCAGCCAGAACAGATCGTCAGCATAGGTTTCCCGCAGGCGCGCGACCTGATCGGGGGTAAACGGGTGCCAGCGCCCCTCGCCCGCAGGCAGGCGCGCAGGATCATCGCCACGCGCAACAAGCGCGGCGCGCAGGCGGGGAAAATCAGGGCGGGACATGGTCCAGTTCCCGCCAACGGCAGGGGCTGGCGCGTGATCCTGTCCGGTCATGGCTATAAACAGCCGGTCCGGGTTGGGGCCAAACCGTTCATAAGGCGCGATCAAAATATCGGTCTCCGGGCAGGCGCAGGCCAGATCCGTGATCACCTGACGCCAGCTGCGCGGGCTCTGGGTGATCTGCTGCAGCGCGGCTGTATCGGGGATCCCGCCACCGCGCGGCACCAGATAGGACATGGCCGAGGCCCACCAGCTTTCCGGAGAACGGATCTGCAGCACAACCCGGCGCAGCGGGTGAAACGCGGCATTGATGCGCGCCATGCGCTCGCCCAACTCGGGGTAAAGCGCGCGGGCGCGCAGGTTGCGGCGGCAGCTGCCCAGCATGTTTTCATCCGACACAACCAGCGCCTTAAGGCCAGACCGTGCCGCAATGGACAGGTTCAGACGCACCCGCCCGACCGCGCGTTTCGCGGTTTTGGCGTTGGTCGGACGTTCCGCCAGCCCGTGCAGCAGCCCGCGCCGCGTGCGCGATGGCCCCCAGAACCCGATCCCCTGCCCCTCAAATGCGGGGCTATGGTCGGTCATATAGGTTTGAAAACGGGTCGAGCCGGTGCGATGCGCACCCACATGCAGGATCATGTCCATGGTCAGGCGGGCCTTTCTGAGGCGCCGGGCATCTGTCGCCCAGCGGGTTACAGTTGCCACGTAGCCTGCCCATACCCCCATGAGGATCCGGTTAAAGCTAAAATTTTGCCGGTCTGCGCCGGGCCGCACCTGTCCAGAGCTGGCCCATGCCCCTATATTCATGGGCATGAAGCGTCTGATCCAAATCGCCTTTTGCGCGACACTTGGCCTGACTGGCCCCCTCATGCCTGTATTTGCCGCCGAGGATGACCCGGCGACATTAACCCTGTTGCCCGCAGCAGAGACCGATCTGGCCGACTGGGCCTGGACCCATCGGCCAGTGGTGGTCTTTGCCGACAGCCCGGCCGATCCACGGTTCGTCGAGCAGATGGCCCTGATCGAAGCCCGCGCCGATGCGCTGGCGCTGCGCGATGTGGTGGTGATCACCGACACCGATCCGGGCGCGCGCGATGCGATCCGCACAAAGCTGCGCCCGCGCGGGTTCATGCTGGTGGTACTGGCCAAGGATGGCAGCGTGGTGATCCGCAAACCCGCACCCTGGGATGTGCGCGAAATCAGCCGCTCCATCGACAAGCTGCCCCTGCGCCAGCAGGAACTGCGCGACCGCTGAGCTACTGGATGTTGCCGCGCATGTAAAACGCCTGTGTGCCCGCAGGGTCGATCAGCACCATGGCGTTGCTGTCGATGTCGTAGATCATCACGCTGTCCACCGCCATCAGCACGGCAAAGGCGTCCAGCGCGAAATCCTCGCTCATGCAGCGGCGCGACGGGCCGATAAAGCTGGAAATCATCCCCAGCCCGCGAAACAGGCTGATCGAGTTCAGCTGTTCTGACACATCGTTGGGCGACAGGCCCGGCAGATCGAACAGCACCGCATTGCGCGCCTGCATCGGCGCCAGACTGTCCCGGATGCCGCTGACCGCGCGCGGCGCGGTGGATTTCACCTCCCCCGACGACAGGGAGAAGCGGGCCACGGTACAGGTGTCCTGCGACACAAATTCCACTGTCTCTGACAGGAACAGCCAGGGCTTGAGCTGCGTGCGCACCTCTTCCTCGCTGTCCAGCGCGCAGCCCGTCAGGGCCAGCAGAGCCAAGAGACAGATCGCCCCGCCGCGCGTCAAATTCATAAAATAAGTCCGGGCCACCGCAGGTTTCCCCCATGCCGGTCAGGTTCCGCGCCATTATGGCAGCGAAAGCTGAACGGCTGGTTGAGACACCAGAATATGCGGCAGCCCGGACCAAGATCTGCTTACTCGAATTCCATGATCACATCGTCAACCATCAGGCTGTCGCCCGCGGCTGCGTTGATCTTGGACACGACACCGGTTTTCTCGGCGCGCAGGATGTTTTCCATCTTCATCGCTTCGACGGTGCACAGCGCCTGGCCTTCCTGAACCTCGTCGCCGACCTCGACATCGACCTTTACGATCAGGCCGGGCATCGGGCAAAGCAGCATTTTCGAGGTATCGGGCGGCAGTTTCTCTGGCATCAGACGGGCCAGTTCGGCCTGCTTGGGAGACCGCACATGCACCTTCAGATCCGCCCCGCGCGAACGCAGACGGAAGCCCTGGGTGATCTTGTCCACTTTCAGCACCAGAGGCGCGCCATCCACGGTCATCGGTGCCAGGCTGTCGCCCGGTGTCCAGCTGCCTTCGACGCGGGCTTCGCTGCCATCAGCAAAGCGCACGGTCGCCCCCTGCGGATCCGCGTCGATGGTCACATCGAAATTCACACCCTGCAGCGCCACGTTCCAGGCCTCGCCCACGCGGCGTTCATGGTTGTCCAGACGGCCCGAGATACGCGCGCGACGGATTTCCGCGACACGGTTCATGGCCGCTGCCGCTGCCGCGACGCGCTTCAGCTCGCCCTCGGCCAGGGACACACCTTCGAATCCGTCGGGATATTCCTCGGCGATAAAGGCCGTGGTCATGTCGCCCGAGATGAATTTCGGGTGATCCATCACCGCCGCAACAAAGGGCAGGTTGTGGCCAATGCCTTCGACCTCAAAGCTGTCCAGCGCGTTGCGCATCACCTCGATCGCGCCCTCGCGGGTCGGTGCCCAGGTGCAGAGCTTGGCGATCATCGGGTCGTAATACATGCTGATCTCGCCGCCCTCATAGACGCCGGTATCGTTGCGCACGATGCCTTCGCCCAGCTCGCCCTCGGCAGGGGGACGGTAGCGGGTCAGACGCCCGATGGAGGGCAGGAAGTTGCGATAGGGATCTTCGGCATAGAGACGGTTTTCAATCGCCCAGCCATTGATCTGCACATCGTCCTGCGTGATGCTCAGCGGCTCGCCATTGGCGACGCGGATCATCTGTTCCACAAGGTCAACACCGGTGATCAGTTCGGTCACGGGGTGTTCCACCTGCAGGCGGGTGTTCATTTCCAGGAAGTAGAAATTCTTGTCGCCATCAACGATGAATTCCACGGTACCTGCGCTGGCATAGCCCACGGCCTTGGCCAGAGCCACGGACTGATCGCCCATCGCCTTGCGGGTTTCCGGGTCCAGGAAGGGGCTGGGTGCCTCTTCGACGACCTTCTGGTTACGGCGCTGGATCGAGCATTCGCGCTCGTTCAGCCAGATGCCGTTGCCATGGGCGTCGCACAGAACCTGAATTTCGATATGACGCGGCTGGGTGACGAATTTCTCGATGAAAATCCGGTCATCGCCAAAGCTGTTGGCCGCTTCGTTCTTGGACGACTGAAAGCCCTCGCGCGCTTCTTCGTCATTCCAGGCGATCCGCATCCCCTTGCCGCCACCGCCGGCAGAGGCCTTGATCATCACGGGATAGCCGATCTCGTTGGAGATCTTCACCGCCTCATCCGCATCCTCGATCAGACCCATATAGCCGGGAACCGTGTTCACGTCGGCTTCCTGAGCGATCTTCTTCGAGGTGATCTTGTCGCCCATCGCCTCGATCGCGCCTTTGGGCGGGCCGATAAAGGCAACGCCGGCGGCCTCAAGTGCCTCGGCAAATTTCGGGTTTTCCGACAGGAAGCCATAGCCCGGATGCACAGCCTGCGCGCCGGTCTGCTTGATCGCATCCATGATCTTGTCGATCACGATATAGGATTGGTTCGCCTGCGGCGGGCCGATATGCACGGCCTCATCGGCCATTTCCACATGCAGCGCATTCTTGTCAGCGTCCGAATAGACGGCCACGGTCTTGATGCCCATCTTGCGGGCGGTCTTGATCACGCGGCACGCGATCTCCCCCCGGTTGGCGATCAGGATCTTGTCGAACATCAGCGTCCCCTTCTTGATTGTCTTGCGCCCACGGGGTCCGCCGCGGGCGTGGCATGGTGAAAGAGCGGTGCGACAGATGTCACACGGCCCCTGGTATGGGTGGAAACCGCATCGGCGCGGCGCGCGGTCGCGCGGCCTGCTGCCAGAATAAGGGGGCGGGCGGCGCGAGTGCGCGCCACAGGAAAAGAGGGGCCGGGCCGCTCTGTCGGGGTGGGCAGAGCCCGCCCGGCGCCAAAGACGCCACATGCAGTACGGTGCTGCCACGCCGCAGGGGACGCATGTGACCCCGCCAGAGTGCGCCCCGTTTGCGCAGCCGCAAGGCCCGGCGGAAATCCGCACGCAACCTGCGCTTGAATCCGCGCAAAATCAGGACGCCTCGGCAGGATCATGCCCAATCCTCCGGGTTGTCAAAGATGTCCGGGAAGGCGGCGCGCGCCGCATCCTCGTCGATGATCAGCATCGCCTCATAGCTGACCGGATCAAACGGATCGTCATAGGGCAGCACCTCGCGGCCAAACAGCCAGCTGAGGCGGCCCGCATCCAGATTGCCCCGTTCAAACGGTTCCGCGCCGAACTGGAACCACAGCGCCGCCATGAAGGCAGTGTCGGCCTTGCGATCGGGCGCACGGCGGTCGCGGTAACGCTCGCGCCGGGTGATCGGCGTGGCCCCTTTGGGGTTGGGACGACGAATGGTGAATTGGAAATCCGAACTGGGAAGCCGTCCGGGAAAGCCGCGATGTTTCAACATGCCAAATCCTCCGATTTGTGGAGAAGACGGCATACACCGGGGGACCAAAACTCTTCAAAGAGTTTTGCAAGAGTTTTTGAAAACTCTTGCGCCCGCGCGTGGCGGGTCGAGGCGGCCCCGAACCGGGCCCGCCCCGCTATGTTCTTACTTGTACTTGCCGGTGTAGACGGGCTCGACGCTGATCGGCTCGGGATCAACCACGACGAACTCTTCTTCCTGCTGGCCGCCACAGGCGGCAACGCCTGCAACCAGACCCAGCATGGCAAGCAGCTTGATGCTCTTGGACATCTTGTACTCCTGTCAGGTTCCATGAAACCGACAGAACCCTGCGGCCCTGCCTGTCCCCTTTTCGAGGTAATGATTGCTTGGGGGCAATCAGGGTCGAACCTACCCGACATGGGGGCAAAAAGAAATGTCAGCGCGGCCAAGACGCGCGGCTGTGACAGAGAAGCCTCAACCCCGCCGATCCGTGAAGAGTGTCCCGCAAGATATTGTGCTGCCATCAAAAAGCCTCCCAGATGCAGAGGCCGTTTTGCACAGTGAACCGCTCAAAGAACTGCGGCACACCCGGCGTGATTTCGCCGAACACCACCGGTTCGCGCATCAGGGTGATCAGGATTTCGCTGGCGGCCGCGCCGCGTGTGCTGAGCGCATCCAGCGCGTATTCCTGACACAGATGACCAAAATCACCCTCGATCTCGTGATAGCCCCGGCCCTCGGCACCGATTTCAGGCGCGACAAAGCGAAAGCGATGCGCACCGGGCTGCGCGGCATCGGTGATCTCGTCGTGAAAGGCGATGGGCTGGCCCGAGGGCACGGTCAGCTCTGCCGCCGCAGGCCCGGCCACAAACAGGCAGACACAGGCGGCAAAGCCATAAATAAACGAGCAGCCCCGACCCCGCGTGGCGGGTCCTCCCGCCGGGGCTGCGCCATCCTCGGGCACGCCCGAGGGGGTGTTCACATCGCGCTGGATCATGCCCCACGCTCCTGCGCCCAGGCGAACCAGCGCGCGTGATGCGCGGGATCGTCCAAAAGCGCGGCGATCTTTGCTTCGGCACCGCCCGGTTTGGGCGCGCCATCCAGCAAGCGCCCGCCAGCGGTGATCACCAAGCCGTGATCGCCTGTGTCGATTTGTATCACCGGAGAAAAACCGCGCAAGCCCTTAACTGCGCGCCACAGATCCTGCCGGATCTGGCGGGCCAGACGGCCGCGGCGCAGCGCGGTGGAGGCGGGCGGAAACTCCGCCCGAACCTGCAAATCAAAGCGCGGGGGCCACTGGCGTGACAGCACATAGCCCTGACCCGAGCGGTGCTCGAACCAGCCGCCTTTCAGGCGTCGCGGCGCAGAGGGCAACCCCCCGTCCCCGCGCAGCCCGGCGCCATGTGCTTCCCCCCGCAACATATCCTGTCCTTACAGCGGAATGTTGTCGTGCTTTTTCCACGGGTTCTTGAGCTGTTTGCCCCGCAGCATGGCAAAGGCACGGCTCACCCGTTTGCGGGTCGATTTGGGCTGGATCACCTCGTCGATAAAGCCCCGCTCGGCCGCCACAAACGGGTTGGCAAAGCGGTCTTCATATTCGGCGGTCCGGGCCGCGATCTTATCCGCATCGCCCAGTTCGGAACGATACAGGATCTCGGTCGCGCCCTTGGCCCCCATCACCGCGATTTCCGCGGTCGGCCAGGCATAGTTCACATCGCCGCGCAGGTGCTTGGACGCCATAACGTCGTAAGCGCCACCATAGGCCTTACGGGTGATGACAGTGACCTTGGGCACGGTGGCCTCGCCATAGGCGAACAGCAGCTTTGCGCCGTGTTTGATGACGCCGCCATATTCCTGGCTGGTGCCGGGCAGGAAGCCGGGCACGTCAACAAAGGTCAGGATCGGAATTTCGAACGCATCGCAGAAGCGCACGAACCGCGCCGCCTTGCGCGAGCTGTCAATATCAAGGCAGCCCGCCAGGACCATCGGCTGGTTGGCCACAACACCGACGGTCTGGCCTTCGAGGCGGATGAACCCGGTGATGATGTTCTTGGCGTAATCTTCCTGGATCTCGTAGAAATCGCCCTCATCCGCGACCTTCAGGATCAACTCCTTCATGTCATAGGGGGTGTTGGCGTTTTCCGGGACGATGGTGTCCAGGCTGGTTTCGATCCGGTCCACATCGTCAAAGAAGGGGCGCACCGGCGGCTTTTCGCGGTTGTTCAGCGGCAGGAAGTCGACCAGGCGGCGGACTTCGGCCAGCGCCTCAACATCGTTTTCAAACGCGCCATCGGCAACCGAGGATTTCTTGGTGTGGGTGCTTGCGCCGCCCAGTTCCTCAGCGGTGACCTGTTCATTGGTCACGGTCTTCACAACGTCAGGACCGGTGACAAACATGTAAGAGCTGTCCTTCACCATAAAGATGAAGTCGGTCATGGCAGGCGAATAGACCGCGCCACCGGCACAGGGGCCCATGATCACGGAAATCTGCGGGATCACACCCGAGGCCATGATATTGCGCTGGAAGATCTCGGCATAGCCGGCCAGCGCGTCCACACCTTCCTGGATCCGGGCACCGCCGGAATCGTTCAGACCGATGACAGGGGCGCCATTCTGCACCGCCATATCCATGATCTTGCAGATCTTTTGCGCATGAGTGGCCGAAACCGAGCCGCCCAGAACGGTAAAGTCCTGGCTGAACACATAGACCATGCGGCCATTGATCGTGCCCCAGCCGGTGACAACACCATCGCCGGGCGGGCGGTTGTCTTCCATGCCGAAATCCGAGCAGCGATGCGAAATGAACATGTCATATTCTTCAAAGCTGCCTTCATCCAGCAGCAGATCAATCCGCTCGCGCGCGGTCAGCTTGCCTTTGGCGTGCTGACTGTCGATCCGCTTCTGTCCCCCACCCAGTCGCGCGCTTTCGCGGCGTTCATGCAATTCTGCAAGAATGTCTTTCATCTGCCATCCCTTCCGTTTCAGGGGAAAATACCGGGCCACCCTGATGGCTCAAGCATTTCTTGGCAAATTTGCAAATTTTGGAAACATCAGGTTTTGAAAATTGAATATCCGCAAACCCACTTTAGCGCAAAGCCCGCAAACCCAGCTGACGCTTGGTCATCTGGCGCAGGCTTTGATGGACATACCCCATCCAGAGGCGTACCGATCATGCATGACATCGCAGAATTTGCCGCGGTTTCTGAACCGCACCACCCCGCCACATATTGTCACACTGGCCCTACTGTCGGGCATGTCGGCGCTGGTAATGAATATTTTCATCCCCAGCCTGCCCGCCATGTCCGCCTATTTTGGCACGGATTATTCGGTGATGCAGCTGTCCGTGGCGGGCTATCTGGCGATGAATGCGGTGCTGCAACTGTTCATCGGGCCGATCGCGGACAAGCTGGGACGCAGGCCGGTGATCCTGGGAGGCATGGCGATCTTTGTGCTGGCCACCATCGGCTGCCTGCTGGCGCAGAATGCGGTGGTGTTTCTGATCTTTAGAATGACGCAGGCCATGGTTGTGACCGCCATGGTCCTGAGCCGCGCCGTGGTGCGCGATCTGTACCCCCCAAATGAAGCCGCCTCGCGCATTGGATATGTGACCATGGGCATGGCCGTGGTCCCCATGATCGCCCCCGCCATTGGTGGCGCATTGGAACAGGGCTTTGGCTGGCAGGCCAATTTTTGGCTGATGCTGGGGCTGGGGCTGGCCATGATCGCGCTGACCTGGGCCGATCTGGGCGAAACCGCCCGCAAAAGCGACCTGACCCTGGCACGTCAGTTTGGCGAATACCCGGAATTACTGCGCAGCCCGCGCTTTTGGGGCTATGCGCTGGCCTGCGCCTTTTCCTCGGGCGCGTTCTTTTCCTATCTGGGCGGCGCGCCCTTTATCGGCACCGAGATTTTCGGCCTGAACCCCACCCAGCTGGGCCTGTATTTCGGCGCACCTGCGCTGGGATATGTGGCCGGCAACTACCTGTCGGGGCGCTATTCCGCCCGGATCGGCATCAACCCGATGGTCCTGACAGGCGGTGTGATCGTCGCCGCAGGCATGGCCGTGCTGCTGCTGGTCTTTGCGGCGGGCTTTGGCTCTGTGCTCAGCTTTTTCGGCCTGATGACACTGGTCGGGCTGGGCAACGGGCTGACAATCCCCAATTCCACCGCCGGAATGCTGTCCGTACGCCCGCATCTGGCTGGCACCGCTGCCGGGCTGGGCGGCGCGATCATGATCGGCGGCGGCGCGGCCCTGTCAGCCCTTGCAGGCGCATTGCTGGGCCCGGACAGCGGCCCCTGGCCCCTGCTGTGGATGATGTTCCTGTCCGGCGCGGCCTCTGTCCTTGCAACAGCAGCGGTGATAAAACGGGCCCGCGGGCTGGAAGGGCTGGACGAAAGCTGACAACCCTGCAAAGTTGCGACACTTCGTTCGCAAAGGTGCAAATATGCCCCCTCAGAAACTCTACGCAGGTGCCAAGCTGCGCGACATTCGCACCCGGCTTGGCCTGACGCAAAAAGATTTCGCCGCCAAGCTGGGCGTGTCCCTGCCCTATCTGAACCAGATGGAAAACAACAACCGGCCGGTCTCGACCACGGTTGTTCTGGCGCTGGCGCAGGAATTTGGGTTTGACGTGACCGAACTGGGTCAAGGCGACAGCGAGCGGCTGGTATCAGACATGCGCGAAGCCCTGGCCGACCCGGTCTTTGCCGAAGCAGCCCCCCAGCTGGCCGATCTGCGCCTGACCGCGTCAAACGCCCCGGCGCTGGCCCGCGCCTTTCTGACTCTGCACCGCGCCTATCGCCAGACCCATGAACGTCTGGCCTCGCTGGACGAAGCCCTGGGGCGCGAAGGCGCACAGCTGCAGCCCAGCCCCTGGGAAGAAGTCCGCGATTTCTTTCACTATTGCGACAACTATATCGACGCGGTGGACCGCGCCGCCGAACATTTTGCCCAGCTGCAAGACCACGAAACAGACATCCACGATGCCGCCCGCCGGCGCCTGTCTCAGACCGGGATCACCGTGCGCATCGCCCGCACCGCCCCCATGCGCGCCTATGACGAAGAGCGCAAGGAACTGACCCTGTCCTCGCTTGCCCCGATGGAAACCCAGACCTTTCAACTGCTGGTGCAGACCGCTCTGTTGCGACAAAATACATTGCTGGAGGCCACACTGGATCTGGCGCGCTTCCAATCCGACGAAGCCCGCGCCATCGCCAAGCTGGGGCTGGCCAACTACTTCGCAGGCGCGGCCATGATGCCCTATCGCGCCTTTCTGGACGCCGCACAGGAAACCCGGCACGATCTGGAACTGCTGGCAGGCCGGTTCGGGGCCTCGATCGAACAGGTCGCACACCGGCTGTCCACCCTGCAACGGCCCGGTGCCAAAGGGGTGCCGTTCTTTTTCGTCCGGGTCGATCAGGCCGGCACGATCACCAAACGCCACTCGGCCACGCTGTTGCAATTTGCCCGGTTCGGCGGGGCCTGCCCGCTGTGGAACGTCCACCGCTCTTTTGAAACGCCGGGGCGGTTTCTGCGCCAGCTGGCGGAAACCCCCGATGGGGTGCGCTATATTTCCCTGGCGCGGGATGTGTCCAAAACCGGCGGCCATTTCGGCGCGCCGGTGCGCCGCTACGCCATCGCCCTGGGCTGCGAAGTGCGCCACGCTGCGGCGCTGGTCTATGCCGATGACATGGATTTCACCCGCGCCAGCGCCTTTGAACCGATCGGCATTTCCTGCCGCATCTGCGAACGCACCGATTGCCACCAGCGATCCGTCCCGCCGCTGGAAAAACGCCTCTCCATCAGCCCCGCGCGCCGCGACACGCTGCCCTATCGGCTGGAGTGACCCCCGCACCACACGCAATCCTTGCTTCGGAGCCGCCCGTCGCCTGAGCACCGAAAAGATCCCGGCACGGGCCACGCTCACGCGGAATTGCCGAGGGGCCCCATGCAATGGGGATGCGGCCATTGCGCTTGAACGGGGCGCGGGGCGGGGTCAGGTGCGGATCAGGTGACGGGTGGATGCGACGCAAGGATCCTTGCTTTGGTGAGCCCAGAGCTACAACCCCACTCACGTAAACAACGGTGGGTTACAAACCCACCCTACGGATTTCGGGTAAGGTGGGTTTTCAACCCACCGCTGCGCGGCCTTTGAACATATCACACGGGAACCGCGCCGCCAGATCTGCCATCACCGCGCAATCCGCACCGGACAAAGGCCCATCTGCCCAAGGCCGAAATCGCAGGCGAAATGCGTTCAGAACGGCCTCTTCCTGCCCATCTTCCCAGACATAGCCAAACCGCCGAGCATTTTCAAAAAACGCCCCAGCCTCATCACGAGCATCCGACCAGATCGCCAGGCCCTGCCGCCCCAGACGCTGCCAGTCAAACCGCCGCCCCGGATCAATCTTGCGCCCCAGCGCCGTGTCGGAATGGCCGATCACCCGCTCTGGTCCGATCCCCCAGCGCAGCATCATCGCGCGCAGCAGATCCTCCAACGCCCGCATCTGCGGTTCAGGAAAAGGGTGAAACCCGGTATTGGCGATCTCGATCCCGATGGAATGGGAATTCACATCGCACACAGCGCCCCAGGCGCCCTGCCCCGCGTGCCAGGCCCGCGCGGCCTCATCAACCAGCTGCCACAGCTGCCCATCCTCGGCCAAAACGTAATGCGCTGACACCTCGGCATCAGGGTTGCACAGCCAGTCGCGCGCCCCCCTGGCACTGTCCATGGCGGTATAATGCAAAAGGATCAGATCCGGCGCGTCACAGCCACGGCGCGCACCGAAATTGGGCGACGGGTGCCAGACCGCCCCATCCTGGCCAATCACGCCAGCGGGCCGCACTTAGCCCCGCGCGGCGCGGAACGGCGCCGGTGTCCAGCCACAGGCGAACCCGTCGCCATCCGGGTCCATACCCTTGCGATCCTTTTCCGGGCCACCCAGCGCCAGAAATTCTTCTTGCGCCACATCAGGCGATGGGAAAGCGGCGCAGGCGCGCTGAAACTTGGCCTCCGCCCGGAAGCTAGAGCGTTTATACAGTGCTACGCCCACAGGGTTTGTGGTGCGCAGCGCATATTCCACGATATTGGGACGGTTGCTGCCCGACCGCACCGGCAGATCCGTCGGCGCAACCAATTGGTACCGCGCACGGTTCTGCGCCAGCAGCGCCGCATCCGCGCCAATATCGCGCTGCGCGGCCACCGCGTCGAAATTGTTTTCGTCAGAAATGCCCGCCGCATTGGTCACAACCTGCGGTGCCGGGTTGGAGGGCGAGGCCTCGACAGGGGAGACACCGGAATTCAACTCCGCCGCCTGCTGGGCCGCGCGCGCTTCGTCACCGTTGCTGGTCCCGCTGCTGGGCAATGTCTGGGCCTGAACATCATTGGGACCGGGCAGCGAGGTCACGCCAGTGGACGCCTGCCCCCCGTTCAACGCCGCCTCGCGGCGCGCCTGATATTCCTTGTAATCACCAAAGCCAACACCGCGACCCGTATCAGGCACACCCGCCGCACTGTCAGGGATGGTTGGTTCGCAGGCCGCCAGTGCCAGCGCCGCCACAGAAAGCATCAGAAACCGCATCATGCCCGCCTTTTTCGCCGGACCGGAACCACAGGCCCCGATCCTGTTTCTCATTACGCTACAGCGCGGCTTACCACCATTTCGCTGGCTTGGCCACAAACCCGGCGGCCTGTTCCAGCGCATAGGCGGTATTCAGCAGGTCGCCCTCTTCCCACGGGCGACCAATCAGCTGCAGTCCCAGCGGCAGGCCGGATTTGTCCAGACCCGCAGGCACCGAAATCCCCGGCAGACCGGCAAGGTTCACGGTCACGGTGAACACGTCGTTCAGATACATCTGTACCGGATCTGCATCCTTCATTTCGCCCAGACCAAAGGCCGAAGACGGCGTGGCCGGGGTCAGGATCGCATCCACACCGGCGGCAAACGCATCCTCGAAATCCTTCTTGATCAGGGTGCGGACGCGGCGCGCGCGGTTGTAATAGGCATCGTAGAAGCCCGCCGACAGCACATAGGTGCCCACCATCACGCGGCGCTGCACCTCGGGGCCAAAACCTTCGGCGCGGGTCTTTTCATACATCTCGGTGATGCCGTCCCCGGCCTCAAGCGTGGCGCGGTGGCCATAGCGCACCCCGTCATAACGGGCGAGGTTCGAAGACGCCTCAGCAGGGGCAATCACGTAATAGGCCGGCAGGGCGTATTTGGTGTGCGGCAGGCTGATATCGACGATCTTGGCACCCGCATCGGCCAGCATCTTACGACCCTCGGCCCACAGCGCGTCGATTTCCGCAGGCATCCCATCCATGTAATATTCACGCGGAATACCGATGGTCTTACCTTTGATGTCACCGGTCAGCATGGCTTCGAAATTCGGCACGGCGATGTCGGCGCTGGTGCTGTCCTTGGCGTCATGGCCGCACATGGCTTCCAGCATGATGGCCGCGTCGCGCACATCCTTGGTCATCGGCCCGGCCTGATCGAGGCTGGAGGCAAAGGCAACAATGCCCCAGCGCGAGCAGCGCCCATAGGTCGGTTTGATGCCCGTGATGCCGGTAAAGGCCGCAGGCTGGCGGATCGAGCCGCCTGTATCAGTGCCGGTCGCGCCAAGACACAGGTCAGCGGCCACAGCCGAGGCCGACCCGCCCGAGCTGCCGCCCGGTGTCAGCTGACGCTCATCCACCTTCCACGGGTTCACCGCATTGCCATAGCAGGAGGTTTCATTCGAGCTGCCCATGGCAAATTCATCCATGTTCAGCTTGCCCAGCATGACCGCGCCCGCGTCAAACAGCTTGCCCGACACGGTGGATTCATATTCGGGCTTGAACCCGCCCAGAATGTTCGACGCCGCCTGGCTTTCAACACCCTTGGTGCAGAACAGATCCTTGATGCCCAGCGGGATGCCGCACATATCCGGCGCATCGCCCGCCTTGATCCGCGCATCCGCAGCCGCCGCCTGTTCACGCGCCAGATCCGGCGTGTTGTGCACAAACGCCCCCAGCGCGCCCGCGCCCTCAATCGCGCCCAGGCAGGCCTCGGTCAGCTCAAGGCTGGTCACATCGCCCTTGCGCAGCGCGTCACGGGCCTCGGCGATTTTCATATTGTTGAGATCAGTCATTATTCAACCACCTTCGGCACTGCGAAAAAGCCCTCACGCGCATCGGGCGCGTTTTTCAGAACCTTGTCCTGCTGATCACCATCAGTGACGCCATCCACGCGGCGCTTCAGACGCATGGGCGTGACCGAGACCATGGGCTCGACCCCCTCCACATCGACCTCGTTCAGCTGCTCGATGAACTCGAGGATATTGCTGAATTCCTGAGCGAGCGCGGGCAGCGCGTCGTCTTCGACCTTGATCCGGGCGAGCTTGGCCACCTTTGCGGCGGTCGCGGTGTCAATCGACATGGGCGGGCCTCTTTATTACGGGTTTGACTGCCGCTTTAGCGCCCCACGCCGCGACCCGCAAGCGCATGGCGCGCATGGACGCAAATCATCCAACCCAACATGGCCGCATTCAGCAGATGCCACAGGAAATGCGTACCAAAGGGGATCATGCCGCACAGCGGTTCGTCCAGCGCGCGGAAAGTGATCGACAACGCCAGCAACGCCGCACCAATCCCAAGCCCCCGCGCGACCTCCGGCAACCGGCGGCGCAGCGCCACCGCATAGCCCGCAATCATCAACGCCACCGGCGCATAGGCAGACGAACTGCCCAGCCCCAACCACTCAAACACCGGCACCATCAGCGCCGCATAGGGAAAGAACAAAACCGTCGCACCCAACGCCCAGCCGGTACGCATCCCCCAGTAATCCCGGTTCGCAACAAAGATATAAACCAGCACAAACGCCCCGATCGGTGCCACATCCGCCAGCGCAGACCAAACCTGCCCATGGGTGTGAAACAGATAAGACCCGATCCCGATCACCCCCAGGATCACAACCAACACCCGATCCACCCCACGCACACGCGGCCACAGAAACAGCGCCACCAGAACAAAACCCGCATTGGTCACTGCATTGATCGGCTCAGCCCAATACTGCGGCCCCAGCCGCTCACAATACCCGTCAATCGCCCGCGTCCAGTCCAAAACCCGCTCCTGCCGCTTCTTTGCTTTCAAAATACCTCGGGGTGAATGCGCCGCAGGCGCAGAGGGGCAGCGCCCCACCCCCCCCCCCATAAGGCGCACCCCCG
>JAOASD010000030.1 GCA_025210265.1 Pelagimonas sp. | reverse complement strand
GATCAGAGGCACCGTTTCCGACAGCTCGCGTGCCTTGTCCAATCCCTTGCTGTAGTCGCCTGCGATAAAGCCGAACTCATCGTCATTGCCGACAATCATGTCGCTTGCATAGGACGCGCGGGTCAGCACTTCGGAGGCCACCTTGGGTGAGGGCCATGAATAAGGCCGGTAATCCACGTCAAAGATGATCGGCAATCCGGCTTGTTTGGCCAGATCAAAGGCTTTGAACGTGGCGCTACGCGAAGGTTCAGCGGCAAAGACCGTGCCAGCGGTGATCAGCGCCCCGAACTTTGCATAGTCCACCGCCTCAACATCACTGTCATCCATCTGAAAATCGGCGGCGCCGTTGCGATAGATCACATTGCGATGCCCCTGAACGCGGCTTTCGTAAAAGGCCAGCGAATTTCGGTATTCGCCACCCATGGTTGAGACATATTCCGTTTCTACACCGTAGCGTTTCAACTGGCCGATGCAGTAACTGCCGACGCTGTCATCCGAGACACGCGTTATCAGCGAGGCTTTGCCGCCCAGCTTGCAGATCCCCGCGCCGATATTGGCAGATGAGCCGCCAAGGCCAACGGTTACACGGTCCGCATCCTCGGCGGCAACGCCAGCATCGGTGAAAAAGTCGATCCCTGCGCGGCCTACGATGACGAAGTTGTTCTGCCGGATACCTTCAAACAAATCCGACATCAGACACCACGCCTTTGTTTGTCGCGGCCAGCTTCCCAATCGACATGGGCCTCGCGCACTTTGTCACTTTCTGTAACGTGCGGCGTGCCGACCTCCCACCAGGCATGGCCCTCGGCGGTCCAGCCTTCATAGGGATCAACCTGCATGACGATCACGCTGGTTGTGTCGGCGGCTTTGGCACGTTTGAACGCCTCGCCCAGCTCTGTTGGATTTGCCACGGTTTCCGCGTTGGCGCCCATGGCGGCGGCGTGGGCTTGAAAGTCAACCGCGAAAGGCGTCGTGGCGGTGGGCGTGTCCGCAATCAGGTTGTTAAAGCTTTCGTTGCCTGTGTTGTTCTGCAACTTGTTGATGACGGCGAAACCGCCGTTGTCGAGCACAAGGATGATCAGCTTTTTGCCAGTGAGCACGGAGGAATAGATATCGGAGTTCATCAACAGGTATGACCCGTCGCCACAAAAGACGATGGTATCCTGATCCGGCTCCCGCTCCGCTTGCGCGATGCGTGCGCCCCAGGCGCCTGCGATCTCGTAGCCCATGCAGGAAAAGCCGAACTCCACATCAACCGTGCCGATATCCAGGGTGCGCCAATTGGCGGTGACCTCGGCGGGCAACCCGCCTGCCGCAGCAACAACCCGGTCGCGAGGGTCACACAATTCGTTCACGACACCGATTGCTTGTGCATAGGAGTTGGGGCGGTTTCCGACGGCGACATTCTCGGCAACATAAGCATCCCATCTGGCGCGTTCTTGCCGGGCTTTATCCATCCAGGAGGCAGGCGCTGCGTAGCCCGCAATCGCCTTATCAAGCGCCTGAAGGCCCAGTTTTGCATCGCCCACGACCGGCAAAGAGCGGTGTTTGCCCGCGTCATGGCGTGCCGCGTTCAGGCCGATGATCTGCGCATCCTTGGCAAAGGCAGTCCAGGACCCGGTTGTGAAATCCTGCAGACGGCATCCAACCGAAAGGATCACATCCGCCTCTTCTGCAATAGTGTTGGCAGAGTTGGATCCAGTGACCCCAATGGGGCCGATGTTCAGAACATCAGTCGCCAGAAGATTGGCCCGGCCTGCGATTGTTTCGACCACCGGGATGTGATGCGCATTGGCAAAGGCTGTCAGCTCTTTTACAGCGCGGGAATATTGCACGCCGCCGCCTGCGATGATCATCGGGCGTTTGGCCCCTTTCAAGGCCGCGGCCGCATCGGCGATTTCTGCGGCATCCGGCGAAATCCGGCGAATGCGATGTACTTTGGGTTCAAACAGCTCTGCCGGATAATCATAGGCCCACCCCTGCACATCCTGTGGAAGGCCGATGAAGGCGGGCCCGCAATCTGCGGGGTCGAGCATGGTCGCAAGGGCGGCGGGCAATGATTGGATAATCTGCGCCGGATGTGTGATCCGATCCCAATAGCGACTGACTGCCTTGAAGGCGTCGTTGACGCCCAAGGTCGGGTCACCGAAGTGTTCCAGCTGCTGCAACACCGGATCTGGCAGGCGCGTTGCGAAGGCATCGCCGCACAGCATCAGAACGGGCAACCGGTTTGCATGGGCCAGGGCTGCAGAGGTCAACAGATTCGCTGTGCCCGGGCCAGCAGAGGCTGTGCAGAACATGAAACGCTGGCGTAGCCATTGCTTTGCATATCCAGCCGCCGCAAAACCCATGCCCTGTTCATTCTGACCACGGTAAAGTGGCAGCTTGTCCTGGGCACCATACAGCGCTTCGCCAAGGCAGGTGACATTGCCGTGCCCGAAAATCCCAAAGCCGCCGCCACAGACACGCAATTGCTGACCGTCTATGTCGATGAACTGATTTTCAAGATACCGAATGATCGCTTGCGCCGTGGTCAGGCGCACCGATTTCTGGCTCATGTGGATCCCTCCGAGTGTGGCAAAAATTCTCTGGCAAGTCGATTGCCGCTTGTGCCTTCGCGAATCTGAGGGTATCAACTTTGCAACCGGTTGCAAGCGCTTTCTTGGGAGGAGATATCCATGACCGACATCGGTATTGGAATCATTGGCGGTGGCTATATGGGCAAGGCGCATTCTGTTGCCATGGCTGCTGTGGGCGCGGTTTTTAACACCGCTTTGCGTCCTCGGCTGGAGATGATTGCCGCATCGAGTGAGGAGAGCGCCGAAGGCTATCGCAAGGCCTTTGGATTTGCCCGTGCCACCGACGACTGGCGCGCGCTTGTCGCCGATGACCGGGTGGAAGCGATTGTTATTGCTACCCCGCAGAAGTTCCATCGCGAGATTGCAGAAGCCGCCTTTGCCCTTGGCAAACCTGTGATGTGCGAAAAGCCTATGGGCGCGTCGCTTGACGATGCCAGGGCCATGACCCAAGCGGCCAAAGGCCATATAAACATGGTTGGCTACAACTACATTCGAACACCAGCGACGCAATACGCCCGCCGTCTTCTGCAAGATGGCGCGATTGGTGATGTGACATACTTCAAGGCCGAAAACGCGGAAGACTTTCTGGCTGATCCAGACCTTCCGGCGACCTGGCGAACCGAAGGTATGGCGAACGGTTGCATCGGTGATCTGGCGCCTCATCTCTTTAATATGGCGCTGGCCCTGATGGGACCGATTGACAGGCTCGTGGCCGAAGTTGAAACGGTTCACGAAGATCGCCCGGGCGGCAAAGTCACCAATGATGATCAGGTTCAGATGATGGTGCGCTTCAAAAGCGGCGTGATGGGGCATCTCTTTTCATCGCGCGTCGCAACAGGGCGCAAAATGGGATATTTCTACGAGATTTTCGGCACCAAGGGGGCCATCCGTTTTGATCAGGAAGATCAGAATGCGCTCTGGCTTTATCAGGCTGAAGGGCCTGAGGCGTCTCGTGGATTCAAAAAGATCCTGACTGGCCCGGCCCATCCCGATTATCTGTCGTTCTGCCAAGGCCCTGGCCATGGCACTGGCTATCAAGACCAGATCATCATTGAAGCGAAGGATTTCCTTGAGGCGATCCACACTGGCAAAAACATATGGCCCACTTTTGAAGATGGGCTGTCCGTCATCAAAGTTACCGACGCCGCGCTGCGCTCTGCTGAAAGCGGGCAGTGGCAAACCGTCGAAGAGTAAGGACACCAAAATGACTATTCTGATTGGCAACGCGCCCTGTTCTTGGGGCGTTGAGTTTGCAGATGATGACCGTAACCCCAGCTGGCGCAATGTGCTGAAGGACTGCGCTGAGGTCGGGTACAAAGGCATCGAGCTTGGCCCGGTTGGTTTCATGCCCGAAGACCCTGCGGTTCTGAAAGAGGCCCTCAATGAGTTCGATCTGGAATTGATCGGCGGTGTTGTGTTCCGCCCTTTCCATGACCCAGAAGCCTGGGACGATGTGATGGATGGGACCTTGCGGACCTGCAAATCGCTCAAGGCCCATGGCGCAAAGCATCTGGTCCTGATCGACAGTATTTCGCCGCGCCGCGCCTCTACTGCCGGTCGGGCCACAGAAGCTGAACAGATGGACAAAGCGGAATGGACTGCCTACCGCGACCGGATTGCGGAGGCCGCAAAGGTTGGCGTTGATCATGGCCTGACCGTTGGCATCCATGCGCATGCGGGTGGTTTCATGGATTTTGAGCCCGAGCTTGAACGCCTGTTGAATGAAATTCCCGAAGAGATTCTGAAGATCTGCTTTGACACGGGTCATCATTCCTATGCCGGGTTTGATCCGGTGGCTTTCATGAAACGCTATGTCAGCCGCATCAGCTATATGCATTTCAAGGACATCAACCCGGTCGTGAAAGCGGATGTGGTGGCCAACAGAACTGATTTCTACAAAGCCTGCGGTCAGGGTATTTTCTGCAACCTTGGGCAGGGGGATGTTGATTTTCCCTCTGTGCGTCAGGTGCTGCTGGAGGCGGGCTTTGAGGGGTGGTGTACCGTGGAACAGGATTGCGATCCGACCCTGCCCGGAACGCCCACCGAAGACGCGCGGTCCAACCGCGAATATCTGCATTCTATCGGCTTTTGAGGAGACGACCAGTGACACGTTTGAACTGGGGAATGATTGGCGGCGGCGAAGGCAGCCAGATTGGACCGGCGCACCGCATGGGTGCACAGGCCGACGGCAATTTCGTTCTGGCCGCAGGCGCGCTGGATCACGACGCGGTGCGCGGCAAAGACTATGCGCAGCGTCTGGGCATCGCGTCGGATCGCGCTTATGGCAATTGGCAGGAGATGCTGGACGGTGAAAAAGGGCGCGACGACCGGGTTGATCTCGTCACTGTCGCCACGCCCAACTCAACCCATTTTGAGATCACCAAGGCGTTTCTGGAGGCGGGCTTCAACGTGCTTTGCGAAAAGCCGATGACGATGACCGTTGAAGAAGGTGAAGAGATTGTCAAAATCGCCAGATCCAGTGGCAAAATCTGTGCGGTGAACTATTGCTATTCGGCCTATCCGATGGTGCGCGAGATGCGGCACAGGGTTGCCCGGGGCGAGATCGGCAAAATCCGCCTCATCGTGGTCAACTTCAGCCATGGGCACCATGGCGACGCGGGGGACGCTGACAATCCGCGCGTGCGTTGGCGCTATGATCCTGCCATGGCTGGCGTATCCGGTCAGTTTGCCGATTGCGGCATTCACGCCCTGCATATGGCCAGCTTTATTGCCGGGGATGAGGTCGAAAAGATCTCTGCCGACTTTGCCTCGACCATCTCCAGCCGCGAACTTGAAGATGATGCGATGGTCAACTTCCGCATGGAAGGCGGCAGCGTTGGTCGGCTGTGGACGTCTTCAGTGGCGATTGGACGCCAGCACGGGTTTGACATTCAGATCTTTGGCGAAACCGGCGGCTTTAAATGGTGGGCAGAGCAACCCGGGCAGGTGATGTATACGCCTCTTGGTGGGCGCACACAGATCATGGAAAAGGGCGAAAGTGGGCTGTCAGATGAAGCATCGCGGCTTAGTCGCGTGGCCATCGCCCATCCCGAAGGTTTCCCCATGGCTGTGGCCAACATCTATGTGGATCTTGCAGCGGCAATCAGAGGCGAGCCGCATGGCGATTTCCCGACGGCGGTGGATGGGCTTCGCTCAATGGCGGCGGTGCATCAGGCGGTGGCGTCGGCAAAAGACAATGGCGCATGGGTCGATGCGCGCCCGCTTTCGTTGCGGTAAATTTGTACAGGCCCAGGCCTTTGAAGGGTTTGGGCCTACAAGGCCCTGAGCGTGCCGCGCTCGATAAACTCGCAGGGCAAAAGATGCGCCTTGGTCGGTCCGGTGCCGTCTTTCAGGATCGACGTGACCATATCCAGCGAGATGCTCACAACCTCCGGGATCGGCTGGCGAATGGTGGTCAGGTTGATGTTGTTCCAGCGCGCCATTTCCATGTCGTTCAGTCCGATGAGCCCGATATCCTCTGGCACGCTGAGACCCGCATTCTGAACTGCGGCCAATGCGCCGATGGACAATACGTCGTCACCGCAAAAATACGCTTGGGCCACATCTTTCGACTGCAGCAGCCGGTTCATTTCTTCCCAACCCGCATCATAGGAATAGGCGGTGGCGAATGAGGTGCTGACCTCCAGATCGCGCATGCCTTTCACGGCATCTAGAAACCCAAACAGACGGTCTTGGGTCGAGGTCGCGCTTTCCGGTCCGGCGAGCATGGAAATCTTATTGTAGCCACGGCGGATCAATTCCCGCGCGGCCATCCGCCCCGCTTCCTTGTTGTCGATGCCCACGACATTGACCTTGGGATTGTCGGCATGTCGGCCAAAGGCATGGACGACCGGCACCCCTTCGGCATGAAAGGCCTCGGCAAAGCTGACCGGCAGGGTCGAGGAGGCGACGATGACAGCGTCGACGGAATATTGCTGCAACAACCGCACAGAGGCGGCGGGTTCGTTTTCATCGCTCAGATTGACGAGCAGGGGTCTCAAGCCGCGCTCTTGCAGGCCTCGGGTGAAGAGATCGAACACTTGCAAGAAGATCGGGTTGTGAAAGTTGTTGCTGACCAGCCCGATGAGCTTGGTGCGACCCGTGGTCAAAGACGAGGCCAGAGCATTGGGGCGGTAACCGAGCTGATCGGCGGCCTTGTTGATTTTGGCGCGCGTTGCGGGCGAAACAGAGGCCCCTTCGGTGAAACACCGTGAAACGGCTGACCGTGACACCCCCGCCAATGCAGCAACTTCTTTCAGTGTGACGGCCAATCTTCTATCCCCGGCTACCGTTTGTTCGGTCTGTTATAGCGCCAGCGCGGGTGACTTAAAACCAACCAAGAAACCGATGCCGCTGCGGTCTTGCCGCAGCGGCTCAGACCGTCATGTGTCTTCGACATCATACTCTGGCTGGGTCTTGGCTCCGGTGATGTAAGCCACAACATCCTGCCCGTCGGTCTCTTCCTTCCTGAGATTGGCGACGATGCGCCCGCGACGGAAGACCACGATACGATCCACCAGATCCATGACCTGACGCATGTTGTGGCTCACGAGGATCAAGGGCTCACCCTGCGATTTCAGCGTGTGGATGATGTTTTCGACCTGTGCGGTTTCCTGCACCCCAAGGGCTGCTGTCGGTTCGTCCATGATGGTCAGTTTCGAGGCAAAGCTGGCCGTGCGCGCGATGGCCACGCATTGCCGCTGGCCGCCGGACATCCGCTCAATCGTGTTGTTGATGTTGGGGATTTTCACGCCTGTCCGCTCCAGAGCGTTCATCGTGTCCTGACGCATGGCTTTGTAGTCCAGCAACCGAAACGGGCCCAGCCAGTTGAACTTGGTCTTTTCACGACCCAGGAACAGATTGTCTGGTACGTCGAGATGATCGGCCAGCGCCAGAGTTTGGAACACGGTCTCAATACCCGCCTCGCGTGCATCAATCGGGCCGGTGAAATTCACGGATTGCCCGTCAAAGATGACCTCACCTGAGGTGCGTTGTTCCACCCCGGTGATCTGGCGCACGAAGGTTGATTTCCCCGCGCCGTTGTCGCCCATGATCGCCACATGTTCGCCCTTGCGCAGAACGAAATTGGCATCGTTGAGGGCATGAACACCACCATAGTGTTTTGTCAGGCCTTTGGTTTCCAGAACGATATCGTTGCTCATCTGTGCGTCCTCACCCTCAAGCCCGGTTTCGTTGTCTGTACTGATCCAGAATGACCGCCGCGACGATGATCGCGCCCATGGCCATCAACTGATAGGAGCCATCAAGCTTCACATAGGTGAAGCCGGAGCGGATGACGCCCAGAACCATGGCGCCCAGAACTGTCCCGATAATCGAGCCACGGCCACCTTGCAGGCTGATCCCGCCGATCACCGCCATGGCGATGGCGAAGAGTTCGTAGAACTCGCCCATGCCCGCCTGTGCGGTCACGGCTTTTGAGCTGAGCACGATGCCCGCAAATGCTGCCAGCATTGATGCGATCATGTAGACCAAGACCTTGTGACGCTTCACGTTGATCCCTGACATCCGGGCCGCTTCTTCATTGGAACCGATGGCATAGGTGTGTTTACCGTAGACGGTATAGCTCATGATCAACTGGAAAATGATCGCCAGTAGCACAAACCAGACCACAGGCATCATGCCAGAGCCGATCCAGGCATAACTGTCGGTCGGGAACGAGACCGGGTTGCCACCGGACCACCACAGCGCGATGCCACGGCAGAACAGGAACATACCCAGTGTCGCGATGAACGGAGGAATGCGGAAATAGGCGATAAACGTGCCGTTGATGATGCCGATACACGCGCCGAAGACCAGCCCGATTATCACCGGTATGATCACGGGCAAATCCATTGCCCAAGGGCCAAACACCGCTTTGGGGTTTGCAAAGCCGTTAACTTCGGCAACTTGTGCGAAACTCATTGCAATCATCGCTGTCGCAGCCACAAGGGGGCCAGAGGACAGATCTATCCCCGCCGTGATGATCACTTGCGTCACCCCCAGGGCGATGATGCCGATGATGGCCACCTGCAGAATGATGATCTGCAACCGGGCCTCATTGAAAATACTGTCAAACCTGTCTCTCGTATCGAAGAGAAAGCTTTGGCCATTCATATAGGGCGCGAATTGGCCGATGGCCTCGAAAACGGTGATGATGATGATCAATGCCAGAAGAATATTCAGCTCATTGGGCCATGACCTTTTGGATTTGTCAAAGGTCAGACCGCCGATGCCTTGGCCTGTGTCAGCCATGCGCGCCTCCCCAATTTGGCGGTAAGGAAAAAGGACGGCGCTCAGATGCGCCGCCCAAGAGTGCCAGGTTCGATAACCTTAGTTTTTGTCCAGGAAGTCACCCATGTTCTCGGGTGTTACGAGGACGAAAGGAATATAGACTTTGCTGTCGACATCTTCGCCGTTGATCAGCTTGAGAGCCGCGTCGATGGACCCGGTGCCCTGACCAACAGAATCCTGGAACACGGTGACGTCATAATCGCCCGCCGCCATGACAAGCAGCGCGTCCTGAGAGGCGTCAACACCGCCAACCTGAACATCAGCCATATCCATCCCAGCCGCTTTCATCGCCTGGATCGCGCCGATTGCCATTTCGTCATTGTTTGCGAGAACGAAATCGAAGGGCTCACCCGATGACATCCAGTTTGTCATGAGATCTTGTGCCTCATCGCGCGACCAGTTCGCGGGGGCCTCGTCGATGATTTCCATAAAGTTGCACATGTCCATGCCGATCACGTCATAGACGTCTTTGGTGCGCTGCACCGCCGCCTGATTGGACAGCTGACCATTCATGATGTAGCCGCGCGCGCTGTTGCCTTTGCCTTCTGCGCGCAAGTTCTGGCAGACTTGGAACGCGGACAATGTGCCGGATTCGATTTCGTTGGAGGCCACAAACGCCTGGGTCGGTGGCAGTTCGTTCACATTGTCCGGCTCACGGTTGACATAGACCAAAGGCGTGTCGCCAGCCGCCGCCGAAACAGCGGCTCCGGCAGAGGTGTCCACGATGTTCACGATGATCGCGTCAACGCCTTGCGCCACGAAGTTTTTCACCTGGTCAATTTGCTTTGCAAGGTCGTCTGTCGCGTCTTCCTGCTGATAGGACAGGCCGTCGATCGTACCAGCATATTCAACCATACCTGTCCGCAATACCGTCAGCCAGTTATCGTCAAAACGCGAGAACGTTGCGCCAATTTCCTGTGACATTGCAGTAGTAGACATCATCGCGGTGACGCCTGCAGTAATCAATAGCTTCTTCATGGTTCCTCCCATTCGCGCGCTCGGTCCACGCTTCATTTACTTAAGAGACAATTCGCCTGCTGAGGTGGCAAATTGCTGTTTCTTCCAATCCAGCCGCATGATCGTGCACACGGTCAAAACATGGCTCGGTGAAAACCGACTTAAGCCCTCACATTTAGGCAGTCTAGCAAACTTGCAACCGGTTGCAACAAATTTCTTGAACGCCGGTTTGAGGGGAAATGAGGTTTTTGCGGAGCTATTGCGGTATTCTTCGCGCGCTGGATTGGTCGCGTTGAGGGGTGTTTTCAAGCGGTTTCAAAAGGCTGTGCATCACATTGGATCTTCGCTAAGACACCCGGCTTTTGTGATGGATGTGGCCGCGCTTGAGAGTTCTGATTGTTTTTTCACGTCCGACCGGTTGGGCCCTGATAGCTACAGGCCGTTGCAAACGACCAGGTTCAATAGTCTTGTCCAGAGCGGCCTTGGCGGTTTTGGCATCTCGCCGGGCTGTGAAAACAAAGCTGATCATCTGACTGGTGGGGATGATTGCACGCCACGTTCTTCCGACGCGGATATCAGCCGCCTGACTGTCGGCTCGGGCACAGCGTCGGCGTTTGAACGGTGATCTATGCGACCATTGCAGCCTCACATCACCGAAAGCCCCAGCGTTCCAGTAAATGCAACAATCCCCCACAGGTCGTTTGCTGGCGCTTTTGTCGCAAACGGCCCAGACGCGGGGCCTGAACCGGTGAAAACTGAGGTCATGCAACAGATGATCACTCTGAAACGTCTCGACCGTCGTGCCACCGGCTGCGACCTGGTTGCGCAAAGCTGAACACGCCCCCGCGTGGGGCGCATCACGCTTTGCATCCTTCGAGACAACGGAAATGACATATGACCGCAACACCCCAACTGCGCCTGGCCATAGATATTGGCGGCACGTTCACCGACACTGTGCTTGTCGAGGGCGAGGAGACGATCCTTGCCTAGACCAAGACCCTGACCACCCACCAGAACCCTGCCGATGGCGCGATGGAAGGCGCGAAACGGGTGATGGCCCAGACCGGGCGTGCGCTGTCCGAGGTTACGGGCTTCATCCACGGCACAACTCTGGCGACCAATGCGCTGATCGAACGGCGTGGGGCGACAGTGGCGACGATCTGTACCGAAGGGTTCCGCGATATTCTGGATATCGGGTACGAGCGTCGGTATTCGCAGTACGATATCAATCTGGAAAAGCCCGACCTGCTGGTGCCGCGTGAACACTCGTTGGTGATCCGCGAACGCATGTCGGCGGATGGCGAGGTGCTGATTGCGCTGGATGATGGCGCGATAGATGGGCTGCTGGCTCAGATCGACGCGACCGGTGCCCAGGCGCTGGCGATCTGTCTGATGCACACTTATGCCAACCCGGCGCATGAGCTGCGTCTGCGCGAGATTCTGGCCGAGAAGCGGCCCGAGATTACTGTCTCTATTTCGTCCGAAGTCAGCCCCGAGGCGCGGGAGTTCGACCGGCTGTGCACCACCGTGGCGAATGCCTATATTCAGCCGCTGATGGAAACCTATCTGGCGCGCTTTGTCGCCCAGTTCGAGGCCGAGGGGGTTACTTGCCCGATTCTGATGATGACTGCGGGTGGCGGCATGTGCACAGTGCAGACTGCCGCGCGTTTCCCGATCCGTCTGGTGGAATCAGGCCCCGCCGGGGGCGCCATTCTGGCTGCGCGCATTGCCGCGCGTGCGGGGTTGGATCAGGTTCTGTCTTTCGATGTGGGGGGCACCACCGCAAAGCTCTGTCTGATTGACCAGGCGCGTCCGCAGACGTCTCGCGCGTTTGAGATCGCCCGCGCCGCGCGTTTTATCAAGGGGTCTGGCATGCCCGTGCGCATCCCGGTGATCGAGATGATCGAGATCGGGGCAGGGGGCGGCTCTATCGCCGGGGTCGACCGGCTGGGGCGCCTGACCGTGGGGCCGAAATCGGCGGGGTCCGAACCCGGCCCAGTTGCCTTCATGCGCGGCGGTACGGATCCGACCGTGACCGACAGTGATATTGCCCTGGGCTATATCGTGCCCGACACCTTCGCCGAAGGGCATATCAAGCTGGACCCGGAGGGGTCCAAAGAGGCTCTGGCCCGTTTGATCGGGTCTAAGCTGGACACGGACGCTGTAGGGGCGGCCGATGGGGTCAGCCGCATCGTGGATGAGAGCATGGCCAGCGCGGGCCGGATGCACGCGGTGGAATCGGGCAAGGACCTGGGGCCGCGCACCATGATTGCTTTTGGGGGAAATGGCCCGCTGCATGCCAGCCGCGTGGCGCGGTCTGCGGGCGTCAGACGCATCGTCATTCCGCCCAATCCGGGCGTTGGCTCGGCGGTCGGTTTTCTGTTCGCGCCGGTCAGCTTCGAAATCGTGCGCTCGCGCTATTCGCTACTGAACTCTATGGACATGGACGGGGTGAATGGTTTGTTTGACGCGATGATTGCCGAGGCCATGGGCGTGGTTGCTCAGGGCGCGGGTGATGCGCCTACGGAAACCCTGCGCACCGCCTTCATGCGCTATAACGGGCAGGGGCATGAGATCGAGATCACCCTGCCAGACCGGGCATTGACAGTGGCGGACATTGCCCCGCTGACTGCCGCCTTTGAAGAGGAATACCGCAAGCAGTTCTCGCGCCCTGTGCCGGGGATGGAAATCGAAATCCTCAACTGGGCGGTGCGTGTGGCAACCATGGACGGTGCGGTGCCGCCGGTGCCCGCGACGCCAGAGCTGACTACGCTGAAACCGACCAGCACCCGCCCGATCACCTGCGATCTGGATGGAAACGCCAAGGAGGCGGCCTTTGTCGCCCGCGCTGATATGAAACCGGGCGACCATGTGCCCGGTCCTGCTCTGATCCATGAACCGCAGACCACCACGCTGGTGTCGGCTGATTTCTCGGCCCATCTGGATGCAATTGGAAACCTTGTGCTGGTTCAAGACCAGAAAGGAGGCGCATAATGACTGCAGATCTTTCCCCCGCCCGCCTGCAAGTGATGTGGAACCGTCTTTTGGCGGTTGTCGAAGAGCAGGGCCAGACCCTGATCCGCGCCGCCTTTTCCCCCATTGTGCGCGAATGCGGCGATGTTTCCGCCGGGATCTTTGACGTGAACGGGCGTATGCTGGCTCAGGCCGTTACTGGCACGCCGGGCCATATCAACACCATGGCCGAGGCGGTTTTGCATCTACGCGGGCGCTTTGCGCTTGAGGACATGAAGCCCGGTGATATCTACATGACCAACGATCCCTGGCTGGCCTCGGGGCACCTCAATGACTTCCTGCTGATGATGCCCGCGTTCAAGGACGGCAAGGTGATCGGTTTCACCTCCTGTACTTCGCACCTGGTGGATCTGGGTGGTCTGGGCATGGGGCCAGAGGGCGCTGATATCTATGACGAGGGCCTTTTGATTCCGCCCTGCAAGTTGGTCGAGCAAGGCACGCCCAACCCGCTGCTGATGGATATCATCCGCGTGAACTCTCGCGAGCCGATTGCGAACGAAGGCGACATCTACGCGCTTATTGCCTGCTGTGAGGCAGGGGTGAACCGGCTGGTGGATATGATGGAGGAGTTCGGCATCGATGACCTGCACAGGCTGGGCGATTACATCATCGACACCTCGCGCAAAGGTGCGTTAGCGGCGATCGCGGAGGTGCCGGAAGGCACCTACAAGAATATGCTGAAGATGGACGGATATGAGAATGAACTGGAGCTGCACGCGACCCTGACCGTCACCAAAGACAGCATGCATGTGGATTTCACAGGCACTTCGGGTCTGTCGAAGAAGGGCATAAACGTGCCACTGAATTATGCCACTGCCTATACGGTCTTTGCGCTGCGCTGCATCGTCGGGCCGGATGTTCCGAACAATGCGGGGTCGCTGGAGCCTTTCACCGTGGACGGGCCTAAGAACTGCATCCTGAATGCGCAACATCCCGCGCCGGTCGCCATGCGCCACACGCTGGGGCAGGTGACGCCGGATCTTGTGCTGGGCTGCCTGCATCAGGCGCTGCCGGATGAGGTGCCCGCCGAGGGTGCAAGCTGCATGTTCGACCTGCCGATGCGCCATGCGCCCGAAGTGGCTGCAGAAGGCGGACGCGAGTTCGCCATTGAACCGGTGCACAACGGCGGCACCGGCGCGCGGCCGCACGCCGATGGGCTGTCGGCCACCGCTTACCCGTCGGGTGTTTTCGGCTCTCAGGTCGAGATCACCGAAAGCGTGGCGCCGGTGGTCATGTGGCGGCGAGAGCTGCTGCCGGACACTGGCGGGCCGGGCAAGTATCGCGGCGGCCTTGGCCAGCGGATCGAGATGACCTCGTCCAACGGCGCGCCCTTTATCGTGTTCCTGTCGGTCGAGCGGCTGAAGTTCCCGGCACTTGGCCGCATGGGCGGGCAGCCCGGTGCGCCGGGGCGGATCAGGTTCCGCGACAGTGGTGGTGATATCCCCGGCAAGGGCGAGCTGCGCGTCACCGGCGACGACTATCTGATTTTTGATACCCCCGGAGGTGGTGGGTTTGGCGGGGACTGTTGCATTAATTGTATGTTCACATACGCATGCCGTGTTTCATCACGCTTCAGCTGCGTGTTCGAATAGTTGACGGATGAAGGCAATCTCGCCCTTAACACCGGGCGGCTTCTTATAGATGTGACCGCGTTTGATGGTTCGGATAGTTTCAATCCCGCTGAGGGTCGCCTTGGCAGACTG
>JAOASD010000029.1 GCA_025210265.1 Pelagimonas sp. | reverse complement strand
GGTCACACCAAACAGCGAGCCAGAGCCGAACAGCTCGCGGATGATCCCCACCAGCATCAGGATCAGGCCATAGCCCAGACCGTTGCCGACACCGTCGATGAAACTGTCCAGCGGCGGGTTCTTCATGGCAAAGGCTTCGGCGCGGCCCATCACGATACAGTTGGTGATGATCAGACCAACAAAGACCGACAGGGTTTTCGATATCTCGAAAGCATAGGCCTTCAGCACCTGGTCCACCAGGATCACCAGCGAGGCGATAACGACCATCTGCACGATGATCCGGATCGACCCGGGGATCTGGCTGCGCAGCATCGAGATGAACATCGACGAAAAGCCCGTCACCAGTGTCACCGCGATGGCCATGACAAAGGCCACCTGCAGCGACGAGGTCACCGCCAGCGCCGAACAGATGCCCAGCACCTGCAGCGTGATCGGGTTGTTGTCGACCATCGGGTCGATCAGCATTTCCCTACGTGTCTGTGCCATCAGATCTCTCCTGCTTTGAGCTTGGTCAGGAAGGGGGCAAAGCCCGCCTCGCCCATCCAGAAGCGAACAAGGTTATCAACACCAACCGAAGTCAGGGTCGCCCCGGCCAGCGCATCGACGTGATGCTCGGGCCCGGCGGCGGGGACGGATTTGGCCACGGTGATCTGCAGATCGCCATTCTCATCCGCCAGCTTCTTGCCCGGCCACAGGGCTTTCCAGCGCGGGTTGTCGACCTCGGCGCCCAGACCGGGGGTCTCGGCATGGCTGTAGAACTGCAGGCCAAAGATGTCGTTGCCGTTCTCTTCCAGCGCGATGAACCCGTAAAGGGTCGACCACAGGCCATAGCCGTGGATCGGCAGGATCACCTTGTCGATGGCGCCTGCGTCGTCGCGCAGCAGATAGACGGTGACGAATTTGGCTTTGCGGCCAATGCCCGCCGGGTCATCGCTGAGGGCAACGGACAGGGCGGGATCATCCGCGGCAGCACGGTCGTCAAAGCTGGCTGCGTCGAACTGGTCGGTGAACAGACCGGTTTCCAGCTCCAGCACCTGCGGTTCGAACTGGCCGAAGGCCTCGACAATGTCGAGCCCCGGTTCATAAACGCCCGCGACCTGCAGAATGTTGATCTGCTTGTCTTTCAGCTTGTTGACTTCCTGCGTCGGGCGCAGGGCGACCGACACGCCGGACACAACCATCGCGGCGACAAGGCAGACCGCCACGGCGACGGTGATCGTCTTGCCGACGCTGTCAGGCGATGCTGCCAGAAAGCGGCCAATCGGGCCTTTGGGTTGGGGAGTGGTGTCAGACATGGCGACGCGCCCTCCGTTTGATATTGGCCTGCACGACAAAGTAGTCGATCAGCGGCGCAAAGACGTTGCCGAACAGGATCGCCAGCATCATACCCTCGGGGAAGGCCGGGTTGATCACACGGATCATCACAACCATGAAACCGATCAGCGCCCCATAGATATAGCGGCCCATATTGGTGTGGCTGGCCGAAACCGGTTCCGTCACCATGAAGGCCAGACCAAAGGCGAAACCGCCGGTCACAAGGTGCCAGTACCACGGCATTGCGAACATCGGGTTGCTGTCCGAACCGATCAGGTTCAGCAGGGTCGAGAACCCGATCATGCCCGCCAGACAGCCCACCACCAGACGCCAGTTGGCGATCTTGGTCAGGATCAGGAAGCCCAGACCGATGAAACAGGCCAGAGCAGAGGTTTCCCCGATAGAGCCCTGAACCGTGCCGATAAAGGCATTCATCCAGCTGATGCCATTGGCGGCCAGCTGATCCACACCCTGGCTTGCGCTGATGCTCAGCGAGGTCGCGCCGGAGAACCCGTCAACCGGGGTCCAGATCGTGTCGCCCGACATCTGCGCCGGATAGGCGAAATACAGGAAGGCACGGCCAGTCAGCGCCGGGTTGAGGAAGTTCTTGCCGGTCCCGCCAAAGACCTCCTTGCCGATGACAACCCCGAAGGAAATGCCAAGCGCCACCTGCCACAAGGGCGCAGAGGGCGGCAGGATCAGGGCGAACAGCATGGAGGTCACAAGGAAGCCCTCGTTCACCTCATGGCCGCGCACCGTGGCAAAGATGACCTCCCAGATGCCGCCAACCACCAGCGTGGTGATGTAGATCGGCAGGAAATACATCGCGCCATGCAGGATATTGGCCAGCGGGTTCATCGGGTTGAACCCGATCCCCAGCGCACCAAGGATCGCCGCGCGCCAGCCTTCGGCGCCATGTTCGGCAATCGCCATGTTGGTTTGCAGACCAACATTATACAGCCCCATCAAGATCGCCGGGATGGTGGCGATGACCACATAGGTCATGATCCGTTTCATATCCACATAGCTGCGCGCGTGCGGCGCGGCGGTGGTCACGGTCTTGGGGGTGTACAGGAAACTTTCCACCATCTCGTAGATGGGGAACAGCTTTTCGTATTTGCCGCCTTTGGTAAAGTTCGGCTCGATACGGTCAAAGAAGTTGCGCAGACCCATGGTTCAGCCCTCCTTCTCGATCTTGGCAAGGCTGTCGCGCAACGCCATGCCATATTCATACTTGGCGGGGCAGGCAAAGCCCACAAGGCCAAGATCCTCTTCGTCCAGTTCCAGCGCACCCAGCGCCTGAGCCTGATCGGTGTCCATCACCAAAAGCGCCCGCAGCAGCTGCGTTGGCAGGAAATCCTGCGGCATCAGCTCTTCGAAGGTGCCAATCGGCACCATGGCGCGGCGGCCCCCGTTCAGATTCGATGTCAGGGCATAGATCTTCTTGCTGAAGGCCGAACCCAGAACCGGCTGAATGGCGAATTTCGACGCCATGGGGCGGATCCAGCCCATGGGGATCTGCTTGTGATCTTCTTCGATCAGCGTGATCTGGCGCGCATAGCGCCCCAGATAGCCATCTGCGCCTTCGCCTGCGCGGCCCGACAGGATCGAGCCGGAAATGACACGCAAAGGCGCGCTTTCATCGCGGCTGCCTGCGGTCAGCTCAACCATCGAGGCCCCGGCAACACTGCGCACAAGGCGCGGGTTGGAACACATCGGACCGGACAGGGCGACCACACGCTCGCTGTTCAGCTGGCCGGTCTGCAGCAGGCGGCCAATGGCGATCACATCGTGATAGCCGATGGTCCAGACCGTGCGCGACGCGGTGGCCGGCGCAAGGAAATGCAGATGCGTGCCCGCCAGACCGGCAGGGTGCGGACCAGAGAAGCCAACCGCCTCGACACCTGCGGCATCGGCACCGGGCAATGCGTCACCGCTGTCCTGACACAGATAGGTCTTGCCCTCGGTCAGTTTGGCAATCGCGGCGATACCGGCGGCAAAGGCGTCGGCGGCGTCGTTGATCACGACACGCGCATCGGCACAAAGCGGTTCGCTGTCCATGGCGGTGACCAGAATCGCATCCGGGCGGGTCGCCGGATCCGGCACCTTAGAAAAGGGCCGCGTGCGAAACGCCGTCCACAGACCCGAGGCACACAACCGCTCGGCCAGCCCCTCAGCAGTGGCAACATCGCCAGTATTGGAAAAGTCGAGCGCAGGCGCCGCATCGGCATCCACCTCGATTTCGACACTCACCAGGACGCGACGCGCGCCCCGGTTCACGGCCTTGATTCGTCCGGTGACGGGGGAAGTGACCATGACATCCGGCGTATCCTTGTGGAAGAAGAGCGGCGCACCAGCACCAACAGCATCCCCTTCCTGAACGGCCAGACGCGGCTTCAACCCGATATAGTCAGATCCCAGGACGGCAACGGTACCTACGGTCGGTGCGTCGTGGATTTCCTGAACGGGTGCCCCCAGCACCGGCAGGTCCAGACCTTTTTTCAGAGCAAAGTTTTGCACTCTCTTCGGTTCCTGCTTCGGTTCGTCAAAGTTCCGCAGCCATATGCCGTGTCTGAGCGCCAGACAAAAGCGCAATTATGCGCTAACAGGAAAAAGAACGGCATTTTCGAGTTGAATCGCGGCTCAAAAGCGCAGAGAAGCGGCCCAACGCCCGCTTTCCGGCGTGCAAGAGACATGCGCATACAGACTATATGCGCCAGATGCGTCATATCCGACGGAGGCTTTGACTGTGCCCGACACGATCCAGATTTCCCGCCGCTCTCTTTTTGCTCTTCCGGCTGTCGCAGCCGTGGCCGCCTGCCAGGGCGGGTCGCGCACGATCGAGCTGGGGGGCGCAACAATGGGCACCACCTACAATATCGTCGCCATCGACCATGACGGCAAAACGGACGAGGCCGCGCTGCACGCCGATGTGCGCGCAGCCCTGGCCGATGTGAACCTGCAGATGTCGAACTGGGATGCCGGTTCGGATGTGTCGCGTTTCAACGCTGCCACCAGCGACGCCGCCATCGCGCCCGAGCTGGCCCAGCTGGTACGCGCCGCGCAGGATGTGAACGCGGCCAGCGATGGCCAGTTCGACATCACCCTTGGCCCGGTGATCGAAGCCTGGGGCTTTGGCGCGGCAGGCAACACACCGGCAACCCCGGATGCCGCCACGCTGCAGACCGCGATGAATGCTGCCGGTCAGACCGGTGCGCTGCGCATCGAAAATGGTCGCCTGTACAAAGACACGCCCGAGACCGGGATCTACCTGTCCTCCATCGGCAAAGGCCATGGCGTTGACCGCGTGGCCGATGTGCTGCGCAACGCGGGACTGGTTGATTTCATGGTGGAAATCGGCGGCGACCTTTATGTTGCTGGTCGCAACCGGGAACAGCTGGCCTGGCAGATCGGCATCGAAACCCCGGATGCGGGCAACCGCGCCGTGCAGCAGATCGCCAAAGTGTCTGATCTGGGCATGGCGACCTCGGGCGACTACCGGAACTTCTTTGTTCAGGACGGTCAGCGCCTGTCGCATATCATCGACGCCACCACGGGCCGCCCTGTGACCCATGACACCGCATCCGTGACCGTTCTGGCGGAAAACGCCATGCTGGCCGACGCCTGGGCCACCGCCCTGCTGGCCCTGGGCACCAAACGCGGGCTGGAAGTCGCCGCGCAGCAGAACCTCGCGGCATTGTTCATTGACCGTGACGGCGAAAGCTTCAAAACCGTGGCAAGCGACCGTTTCGCCGCGCTGCAAGCCTAAGCCTGATCAGGAGACACCCACATGGCCACCTTTGCTCTGACTTTCGGATTGTTCCTTATCGTCGTGCTGGGCATGGCCGTGGGTGTGATGTTTTCCGGCCGTCGGATCAAAGGCAGCTGCGGCGGGCTGAACGCCATTTCCGATGCGGATCAATGCCTGGTCTGCAGCAAGGAAATCGACCCGAACAGCCCCCTGCGCGAACGTCTGGCCTGCCCCCGCGCGCGCAAAATGCTGGAACGTCAGGGGCTGGATCCCGACGCCATGGCCGAGGGCTAAGCCCCGGATCTACCGGTTCACACCGACAGAATCAGCAACGGCGCCCCAATCAGGGCGCCGTTTGCATTGGAACAAAGCCCAAAACCCCGAGACAAAGCGCCGCAACCGCGCCAAACAGCCACAGCTGCCAACGCGGCCCTTCGGCCTTCCAGACATGGCGATAGCGGTAACCGGACAGGCAGGCGATCACAAAAATCACGGTGGCCAGGGCGGGTGTCAGGGTGAAATCCATCAAAAGCAGTGGTTCCCAAAACGGTCAAGTTGGTCTTAAGCTTGGGTTACAGACTAAAAAAGACCCATGCAAGGAGCCGCCCCATGCCCATTCGCAAGGACAGCAAAACCCAGACCTCGCAAAGCCAGAGCACGGCGACGAACACCTCTGCCGCCGCGGCCACGGTGGGCCGCATTCTGGACCGCAAAGGCCGGAATGTGGTGGCGATCCGCCCGCAGGACACGCTGGGCGACGCGGTTCGGGTGCTGAAACAGCGCGGGATCGGTGCGCTTTTGGTGACCAATGCCCAGGGCGCGCTGCAGGGCATCCTGTCCGAACGCGACATCGTGCGCAAACTGGCCGATGCGCCGGGCCGCACCCTGCCCCACAAGGTCGAAGAGGTCATGACCGCCAAGGTCCAGACCTGCACGCCGGCTGATTCTGTGGTCTCGGTCCTGAAACGGATGAGCGAAGGGCGTTTTCGCCACATGCCGGTTGTCGATGAAACCGGGCTGGTTGGTATGGTGACCATTGGCGATGTGGTGAACCACCGCCTGAACGAACTGGAACATGAGGCGCTGCAGCTGAAACAGCTGATTGTGGGCTGATCTTTCGGACCAGGGGCGCGGGGCATCATGTTTCGCCCCTTGGACACAAAAACGCTTCAGATCCCATTTTTCATTGCGATGTTAACAAGCTATCCTGCGCGCGATCAGGAAAGAGGGGCAGCATATGCGCAGGCAGGTTTGCATCATTGGCGGGGGGCCTTCGGGGCTTCTTTTATCCCAGTTGCTACATCGCCAGGGGATCGATTCCGTGGTGCTGGAGCGCAAAACCCGCGACTATGTGCTGAGTCGCATCCGCGCAGGCATTTTGGAAACCGGCATGGTCAATCTGATGCGCGAGGCCGGTGTGTCCGAGCGCATGGACCGCGAAGGATACATCCATGAGGGCACGGTGATTGCCCATGGCGATGACCGTTTCGGCATCAATTTCAAGGACCTGACCGGCGATCACGTGATGATCTACGGCCAGACCGAAGTGACCCGCGATCTGTATGACGCGCGTGACGCTGCGGGCGGCACGGTGATCTTTAACGCCGAGGGCGTGACAATCCACGATGCGGACAGCGACGCGCCCTATGTGACCTACATCACCGAGGGCACCGAGCACCGAATCGACTGTGACTTTGTCGCCGGTTGCGACGGGTTCCATGGGGTCAGCCGCCGGACCATCCCGCTGGATGTGCGCCGCGAATATGAAAAGGTCTATCCTTTTGGCTGGCTGGGCATTCTGTCCGAAACCCCGCCTGTGCATGACGAATTGATCTATGCTGGCTCGGATCGCGGATTCGCCCTGTGTTCGATGCGCAACGACAATCTCAGCCGCTATTACGTGCAGTGTTCGCTGTCTGACAGCCCGGAAGACTGGACCGATGACGCATTCTGGGACGAGCTGCGCAAACGCATCCCTCAGGAATTTGCCGATCAGCTGATCACCGGCCCGTCGATCGAGAAATCCATCGCGCCGCTGCGCTCTTTTGTGACCGAACCGATGCGCTGGGGCCGCCTGTTCCTGTGCGGCGATGCCGCGCATATTGTTCCGCCCACCGGGGCCAAGGGGCTGAACACCGCCGCCAGCGACATCCACTATCTGTATCAGGGTCTGCTGCAATTCTATCACGAAGGCGACAGCGAAGGCATCGACCGCTATTCCGAAAAGGCGCTGGCCCGGATCTGGAAGGCCGAGCGGTTCAGTTGGGCGACCACCAACCTGCTGCACCGCTACCCGGATCAAAGCCCCTTTGACCTGAAAATGCAAAAGGCGGATGTGGCCTTTCTGCGCGACAATCACGCCGCACAGACCGCCTTTGCCCAGAACTATGTCGGGCTGCCTTACTAAACCCGCCTGCCCCACGGCAGATCAGGAGATCCAGACATGAGCGACACCACCCCCCGCTATGACACCGGCATGGCCGTGCGCCGCCGTGTTCTGGGCGATGCCCATGTGGACCGCGCGGAGGCCGCCAAAACCGATTTTGACGCGCCGTTTCAGGACATGATCACAGAAACCGCCTGGGGCAATCTTTGGGCGGGCGATGGGATCAGCGACCGGGAACGGTCCATGCTGACGCTGGCTCTGCTGGCGGCGCTGGGGAATTTCGACGAAATCCCCATGCATATCCGCGCCACGGCCCGCACCGGGGCCAGCAAACAGGATGTGCTGGAGGCGTTTCAGCATGTGGCAATCTATGCCGGTGTGCCGCGCGCCAATCACGCGCTGAAACTGGCCAAGCAAACCTATGACCAGATGGAACAGGACGGATAATCCCGCTGTGTCCCGACCGGAGGAGGCCCCTTTGCTCAAACCCGCCGAATATTACGCCCGCGACCGGCAGTGGCATCCGCCTGCGCTGGATCGGGATTACAAAACCAGCGTGGCGCGGTCGCCGCATTATGCTGCGATCTCGCTGGAACAGACTTCGGGTGAGATCACCGGCCCGGTCTTTGGTCACACTGATATCGACCCGCTGGACCGGGATCTGATCCACAATTACGCGCAGAATGGGGCCTCGGCGATTGGCGAGCGCATCATCCTGCATGGGCGTGTGCTGGACGAAAATGCGCGCCCCGTGCCCAATACGCTGGTGGAAATCTGGCAGGCCAATGCGGGCGGGCGCTATCGCCACAAGAAAGACGCCTATCTGGCACCGATCGACCCGAATTTCGGCGGCTGTGGGCGTACCCTGACCGATGAAAACGGCTATTATTTCTTTCGCACGGTGAAACCCGGTGCCTATCCCTGGCGCAACTGGGTGAACAATTGGCGTCCCGCGCATATTCACCTGTCGGTCTTTGGCCATGCGTTCTGCCAGCGCCTGATCACGCAATGCTATTTCGAGGGCGACCCGCTGGTGGCGCAATGCCCAATCGTGCAGACGATTCCCAATCAGGAGGGCATCGACAGCCTGATCGCCGCGCTGGATCTGAACGCGACCATCCCGCTGGACAGCATCGCCTATAAATTCGACATCGTGCTGCGTGGCCGCCGCGCAACCCTGTTCGAAAACCGGCTGGAGGGCTGAGCTGCCGCGCAAATCTTTTGGCAAAAGATTTGCCCCCGGCCTCACTGCCCCGCGAAAGGAAGACCATGGTTCAGAAACTCGACTATCTGAAAGAAACCCCCTCTCAGACCGCCGGCCCTTTTGTGCATATCGGGCTGGCCCCCGGTGCGGCGGGGTTTGACATCTACAAACACGAGCTGGGCTGGGACATTGCCGGCCCCAATGCCGCGGGCGAGCGCATCTGCGTCGAAGGCATCGTGATCGACGGCACCGGCAGCCCGATCAAGGATGTGCTGCTGGAAACCTGGCAGGCCAATGCCGCAGGCAAATATGCCCATCCCGAAGGTGGCGGCCCGGTCGAAGACGGGTTTCGCGGCTGGGGCCGGGTGATCACCGATTTCGACACCGGCGAATGGGGTTTTGACACGATCAAACCCGGTGCGACCCAGGGGCGCAACGGCGCGATGCAGGCCCCTTTCATCAACCTGTGGATCGTGGCGCGTGGCATCAATCTGGGCCTCAACACCCGGATCTATTTCGATGACGAGGCTGCGGCCAACGCCACCGACCCGGTGCTGAATGTGATCGAATGGGAACGCCGCCGCGCCACCTTGATCGCCAAGCGCAGCATCCGTGACGGCCTGCCCGTCTATCGCTTTGACATCCAGCTGCAGGGGCAGGACGAAACCGTGTTCTTTGACATCTGACCCTTTTCAACCAAGGCCCATCCCATGACCAAACCCTGCATCATCTGCGTCGCCATCACCGGATCGGTGCCGCGCAAGGCCGACAACCCCGCCGTGCCTGTCACCATCAGCGAACAGATCGAAAGCACCCAGGCCGCATTCGAGGCCGGGGCCAGCATCATGCACGCCCATGTGCGTGACGAAAACGAAAACCCGGTTTCTGACCCTGACCGCTTTGCCCGGCTGGTCGAAGGGATCAAGAAACACTGCCCCGGCATGATCATCCAGCTGTCCACCGGCGGGCGCTCGGGCTCGGGGCGGGAACGGGGCAGTATGCTGCCGCTGGCGCCGGACATGGCCTCGCTGTCGGTGGGGTCGAACAACTTTCCCACCCGTGTCTATGAAAACAGCCCCGATCTGGTGGATTGGCTGGCCAGCGAAATGCGCACCTATAGCGTCAAACCCGAAATCGAGGCCTTCGATCTGTCGCATATCTTCAAGGCGGCGGAAATGAACCGCGACGGGCGCATTCCCGGCAAGCTGTATGTGCAATTCGTGATGGGTGTGAAAAACGCCATGCCCTGCGACCGCGACGTGTTTGATTTCTACATCAAGACCGTGCAGCGCCTTGCCCCGGATGCCGAATGGTGCGCCGCAGGCATTGGGCGCCATCAGGTCGAGGTCAATGAATGGAGCATCGCCGCCGGGGGCCACACCCGCACCGGGCTGGAGGACAATGTGCGCTGGGACAAGACCACGCTTGCGCCCTCTAACGCGGCGCTTGTGACCCGTGCCGCCGAGCTGTGCGAAAAATATGAACGCCCCGTGGCGACCTGGCAGCAGGCGCGCGAGATGCTGGGGCTGCGCCCCTCGGCGTGATCCGTTGAGGACAGGTTGGGCCGGGTCAGATCGACCCGGCTTCGACCATGTAATTGCCCGCCGTACACATGGCCGCATCGTCTGAGGACAAGAACAGCACCATGCGCGCCACATAGACCGGGTCGATTTCCACCGGCAGGCATTGGCGGTCCAGCTGTTTGGCCAGAGCTTCGGGCGTGACCCACAACTCTTTCTGGCGTTTGGTCATGATCCAGCCGGGCACCACAGTATTGACCCGGATGTGATGCGGGCCCAATTCACGTGCCATGGTGCGGGTCAGCCCGTGCACTGCAGATTTGGCCGTGGCATAGGCTGGAAAGCCCGCCCCGGTCTCCCACCAGGAATTTGATCCGATATTGACGATAGCCCCGCCCCCGGCGTCGATCATATCCGGTGCAACCGTCTGAATGGCAAAGAACATGTGGCGCAGATTGGTCTGCATCCGTTCGTCCCAGTATTCGGGTGTCACATCGCGCCAGTCATGCCGGTCGTCCCGCGCGGCATTGTTCACCAAAATATCCGCCGGCCCAAGTTTCTCGCGCAGCGTGGCAAAGGCGGCGCGCAGCGAGTCGATCTTGCGCAGATCACAAGGGGCAAAGACATGCCCGCCATCCAGCCGCGCGATCAGCCCCTTGGCCGGGCCTTTGTTTATATCGACAAAACCAACACGCGCGCCCTGCGCCGCATAGGCTTTGACAATCTCGGCCCCAATGCCCGTGGCCCCGCCTGTGACGTAAACGATCTTGTCTTTCAGGCTGGGATATTGGGCAAAATTCTGGCTCATGCGTCGCGCTCTGCTATCCATTCCACTTCGGGGGCCAGTTGAAAGCGCCATTTGCGCAGCGGACCGGCCATCACGTTGAGGTAATACATTTCAAATCCATAAGGCGCACCGCAGGGATGATGGCCGCGCGGCACCAGGACAACATCACCATCGCTGACCGCCATGGTTTCGTCCAGTGCGCCGTCATCAGTATAGACCCGCTGGATGCCGAACCCGTTGCCGGGGTTGAGCCGGTGGTAATAGGTTTCCTCCAGATAGGTGATGCGGGGAAAGTCGTCTTCGTCATGGCGATGACTGGGGAAAGACGACCAGTGGCCTGCGGGGGTGAAGACCTCGGTCACCAGCAGGCTGTCGCAGAAATCTTCGGCCTCCATGGCGATATTGTTGATATAACGGGTGTTTGTGCCGGTGCCGCGTTGGGTCAGGGTGATGCCATCCGGGCCGATGCGCCGGGCTGCATGGCCGCCTTTGCCGGGGGCTTTGCAGACCGCGATGGTGCACTCCGTGTCGGCCACCGCCTCCCAGTCGCTGCCATTGGGCAGGTAGAGGCAATGCGGCGGGGTCTTTTCAAACACATCCATGCGATCACCCAGCACACCCCAATCCTGCCCCGCGCCGGTGATCTGCGCCTTGCCTTCGACCATGACAAGGATGACCTCGTTTTCGCCGGTTGCCTCGGCAGCGCGTTCGCCTGAGGCAAGGCGATACAGGGTGAACCCGACATAGGTCCACCCGGCACTGTCGGGGGTAATGTCATGCAGCGTGCCGCTGGTGCCGGTGGGTTTGCGCAGCAGATCTGCCATACTTTGTCTCCTGTTGGGCGGGTTTCAACCGGTCCTGCCTGGTGTCTCAGCTCTGGATGGTCAGGCCCGAGCGGGCGCAGATGTCGGTGATGTGCTGATAGCCGATGCGGGAATAGTCATAAGGCGCGGCCTTGGCCGGATCCTGTTCGGCCTCGACCACGATCCAGCCGGAATAGCCCATCGCGGCCAGCTTGTCGGTCACGGCCTGAAAGTCGATGCAACCCTGCGGATCGCCCGGCACAGTGAAGGCCCCGGCAATCACCGCGTCCAGAAAACTGCGGTTTTCGGCGCGGATCGCCCGCGTCACATCCGGGCGCACATCCTTGAAATGCACGTGACGCACGCGGTGGCCCCATTTGTCCAGAACCGCCATCACATCGGCCCCGCCAAAATGCAGATGGCCCGTGTCAAACAGCAGGGTGACCTCGTCGCTGCTACCCTCCATCAGCCAGTCGATATCCTCGCCATCCTCGATCATTGAACCCATGTGATGATGATAGGCCAGCACCATGCCCTGATCCGCCATGGATTTCGCCAGTTCCGACAGTTTCGCGCCGTAGCCGGTGATCTCGTCCCGGCTCAGCTTGGGGCGGTTGTTGACAGGGGTAGAAATATCGCCCTGCACCGTGTTGGAGCATTCCGCATAGACGAGGCAGGGGGCGTTCAGATCGACAAATTGCTGCACTTGCTGGCGCGTGGCGGCGATCTCTTCGGTCACACTGGCCTGCATCAGATTGCCCGAACACCAGCCGCCGCACAGCGCGATGTCATTTTCCGCCAGATAGGCGCGCAGCCCCTCGGTATCGGCAGGCATTCGGCGGCCGCGTTCAACGCCGGTATAGCCGATCTCGCGCGCCTCTCGCAGGGCTTGCTCCATCGTGTAGGCGGCGGTCAGGTCGGGCAGGTCATCATTCTGCCAGGCAATCGGAGAGATGCCGATTTTCACGCTCATTGCGGTGTCTTTCTTACGGGTTTGTTAGGTATTGCCCCCAGAGGCGAGGCAAAGCTTGACCGCCCTGCCCCGCGCTCTGCCCGTCTTTGAAGGAGGGGCAAAGACGGGCTGTGTTCGCGCCCCGGACGCCTAGACGGTGCCGCCCAGACTGCCCTCCAGCTGCGCCATCTCCTGACCGCCGGCCATCAGATCCTGCAGCTCTTCGGGGGTGATTTCGCCGCGCTTGGCGGTGCCCAGCGTCTTGCCCCGGTTCAGCACGGTAAAGCGGTCGCCCACCGCCAGCGCATGGCGCACATTGTGGCTGATAAAGACCACGCCGACGCCCTGACTGCGCACCTTGTCGATGGTCGCCAGCACGTTGGATGTCTGCCGCACGCCCAGCGCCGAGGTCGGTTCGTCCAGGATCAGGATCTTGGCCCCGAAATAGACCGCGCGGGCAATGGCAACGGTCTGGCGTTCGCCGCCCGACAGCGTGCCCACCGCCTGATCTGGGCCACGCAGGTTGATGCCCATTTTGCGCATCTCATCCATCGTGGTCTGATTGGCGAACTCCGTGTCAAAGCGTTTCAGCAGACCTTTGCCCTTGGTCGGCTCGCGCCCCATGAAAAAGTTGCGCGTCACGCTCATCAGCGGGATCATCGCCAGATCCTGGAACACGGTGGCAATGCCCGCCTCCATCGCATCGCGTGGGGTGGCAAAGCTGAGCGGGGCACCTTCGAACAGGATCTCGCCCTTTGTGGGCTGATGCACCCCGGACATGGTCTTGATAAAGGTCGATTTGCCCGCGCCATTGTCGCCCAGAAGGCAGTGGCATTCGCCCGGCCGCACGTCAAAGCTGACGCCCGCCAGGGCGATGATATTGCCGAAATGCTTTTCGATATTCTTCATCTCGACAATCGGAGCGGCGGTACTGGTGGCATCGCCATGATGGAACTTGGTGTCCTCGGTCATCTTAACGCTCCCCCGTCACGCGCTTGCGGATCGCGTTGTTGAACAGAACGGCGATCAACAGCATCCCGCCCAGAAAGACCTGGAACCAGTCCTGGTCAAAATCGGTATAGGTGAGGCCAATGACCACCATGCCAAAGATGATCGAGCCAAAGAACGCCCCGATCGCCGATCCATAGCCGCCCGTCAGAAGGCAGCCGCCAATCACCGCCGCGATGATCGCCTCGAATTCCTTTTGAAAGCCGCGCCGCGCATCGGTCGATCCGGCATCCATCACGGTGATGATCGCCACCAGCGCCGCGCAGCAGGCGGTCAGCATGAACAGCGAGATCTTGACCCGGCTCACCGGCACACCGGAATTGGACGCCGCCACGCGATCCCCGCCCGAGGCAAAGATCCAGTTGCCCGCAGGCGTCCGCAGCAGAACAAAGGTTGCGACCAGCGCAATGGCGATGAACCAGAGGATCTCCACCGGGATCCCCGGCACTTTGGGCGTGCCATTCTTAAAGGTCGCAATCACCCCGGCCTCGGCCAGCCAGGCGAACAGGCCCTCAAACGCATCGCCGGAAAACATCGGGGTCAGCCAGTCATTTTCCACCGCATCGCGCACGCCGCGCAGCTGGGTGTTGCCGCCCGTGGCCATCTTCAGCCCGACAAGGGACAGGCCGCGCAGGATAAACAGAAAGGCCAGCGTGACGATAAAGCTGGGCAGGCCCGAACGGATCACGATAGACCCGTTGATCGCCCCGACAAAGCCCGCAAACAGAAAAGTCATCGGGATCGCCACGATCAAAGGCAGCCCCCAGGTCACGACACAGACCCCAAAAAACAGCCCGGCAAAGGCGACCATCGACCCAATCGACAGGTCAAATTCTCCCCCGATCATCAGCAGCGCCGCGCCAATGGCAAGGATCCCAAGCTGCGCCGCAGGGGTCATGAAATTCATGATGCCCGACAGGCTGAACATCGCCCCATCTGCGGTCAGCAGAAAGAAAAAGAATACAAGGATGACGCCCGCAATGGCGCCCAGTTCGGGCCGCTTCATCAGCCTGGCAAAGAATGGCTCTGCCTTGACCCGTTCGTCGGCGCTTGGTTGGCTTTGCGCGCTCATGGTCCCCTCCCGGTTGGTGACGGGGCGAAAGCAGATGCCGCCCCGATTTTGTGCTTAGCGGATGCCTTTGGCCGACAGATCGACCACCTGACCGGCCTTGTCGGCGGTGATCAGGTTCGGACCCGACGGCACATTGCCGCCCGGCACCAGGCCGAATTTGGCGTGCAGCGCCAGGAAGTTCACCGGCAGGTAGCCCTGCAGATACTGCTGCTGGTCAATCGCAAAGGCCGCGTCGCCATCCACGATGGATTGCAGGAAATTCGCGCTGAGGTCGAAGGAGGCCACAGCCACGTCACGGCCCGATGCCTTGACCGCTGCCACCGCCGGTTCCCCAGCCGCGCTGGCGCCCAGAGCCATCACAGTGTCGACGCTTTCATCCGAAGCCAGCGCCGCCGCGACCTTGGATTCGATCTCGGACGGGTCGTTGCTGGTGGGCAGAACGGTCACAGCGCCGCCAAAGCCCTCGGCAAACCCGGCGCAGCGCATGTCCAGCGCCACATTGCCGACCTCGTGGTTGACGCAGATCGCGGTGCTGCCGCCCATAGAGGCCAGCTTTTCCCCCGCGGCCTTGCCCGCGTCAAATTCATCTTGCCCCACATGCAGCAGCGCGCCCAGACCTTTGGACACATCCGAGCCAGAGTTCATCGAAATCACCGGAATGCCTGCAGCGACAGCACGTTCGATGGACGGGCCAAGCGCATCCGCATCGGGGATCGACACGATCAACCCATCCGGTTCCTGATTGACAGCGGCGTCGATCAGCTGGCTCATGGCCACCATGTCAAAGGTTTCGGGCGCGCGGTAATCCACATTGGCGCCGCTGTCCTTGCCGGCCTGCTCGACCCCGTTTTTCACCACGTTCCAAAAGGCGTCATTGGCCTGACCGTGACTGACCACAATGATGTCCTGCGCCAAAGCCGGTGTTGCCACGGCCAGTGCGGTGGCGGCCAGGATGCCTTTTACAAATCTGTTCATGTCTTTCCTCCCATTTGGTTTTGCGACGCTTTGCGCCGCGCTTCTTCGGCCGGGGCCGAAAAATGGCGTTGGCCCGGTTGGGCCCGTCCGTATCAGCCCCCTCCTCAAAGGGCCGATTTCGTCAGCTCAGCGTGCTTAGCCGCACGGGCGCTCCACTGCTGAGCGATGTCGCTGCGGCCTCTGCCATGGCCAGTGCCGCCACCCCATCCGCCAGCGTGACTGGCATGGGGCTGCCATCGGTCACGGCCTTGGCAAACGCCGCCCATTCGGCGCGATAGGCGGGCATGTAGCGTTCCAGGAAAAACCAGGTCGGTTTTGCCCCAACCACACCATCCGCCGTAGATTTCACCACGGTGTTTTCCAGCATGTTCTGTGCCTGAAGCAGGCCCCCGGACCCCAGCAATTCGACCCGCTGGTCATAGCCATAAACAGCACGCCGCGCATTTTTGATCACCGCAAGCCGCCCATCCGCATAGGTCAGCGTCGCAATGGCGGTATCCACATCCCCGGCTGCGCCGATTTCAGGGTCGATGATCGCGCTGCCCGTGGCCATGATCGTCTCCGGCAGATCCCCCATCAGGAAATGCGCCATGTCGAAATCATGGATCATCATATCGCGGAACAGCCCGCCCGAGACCTTGACATAAGACACAGGCGGCGGGGCCGGATCAAATGAGGTGATCGAGAGCAATTCGGATTTGCCGATCTCGCCCCTGCGCGCGGCATCGCGCAACGCGCCAAAGCTGGGATCAAAGCGGCGGTTGAACCCGACCATCACCGGCTGGCTGGTCTGCTCCACATGCGCCGCACAGCGCCGCGCCCGCGCCAGATCCAGATCTACGGGTTTTTCGCACAGCACAGCTTTGCCCGCCGAGGTCGCAGCCTCGATCAGGTCGCAATGGGTGTCGGTAGAGGTGGCAATCAGCACCGCATCAATGGCCGGGTCGGCCAGGATCTCATCCGAAGATTTGGCAACCGCGCCATGGGTGGCGGCCAGCGCCTGCGCTGCATCAGCAGTCATATCAGACACCGCTGCCAGATGACTGCCGGGATGGTCCGAAATGGCCTGCGCGTGGACTGCACCGATGCGCCCCGCCCCCAATAGCCCGACAGTCAACATGCGCCGATTCCTCCCCGAATCTTGTGGCTGGCTGGAGCATGGTCATTTTTGCAACCGGTTGCAAGAATTTTATGACGCGCGCCAACGGAAGTGATAGCGATAACACTTCCAGCCATGGGATCGCCACATAGCCCCGCAAACCGCCGCGTCCAGAAATAAAGCCATCACGCCTGCGTGAGCTGTGAAATCCACCAGCAGCACACGCCAATTTGCCAAGCCGGGCAATTTGCGTTAGCGCAAAAGCATTGGGAATGCAGCGCATTGAAAGGCAAGGCAAAATGGCAAAGCAACATGTGCTGATCGCCGGAGGCGGCATTGGCGGGCTGACACTGGGATTGACCCTGCACCAGATCGGCGTGCCCTTTACCCTGTTTGAATCTGTGCGCCAGTTGAAACCTCTGGGGGTTGGTATCAACCTGCAACCCAATGCTGTGCGCGAACTGTTCGATCTGGGGACCACCCCCGACCAGATGGATCAAATCGGTGTGCCCGCGCGCGAATGGGCGCTGGTCGGGCGCGACGGGCAGGACATTCACGCCGAGCCACGCGGCACGGAGGCCGGGTATCACTGGCCGCAATATGCGGTGCATCGCGGCGCATTCCACATGGCGCTGTACCATCTGCTGCTGGAACGCGCCGGGCCCGATGCCATTCGCACCGGTGCCCGCGCCACGGGGTATGAGCAGACCGCCGATGGCGTGACCCTGCTGCTGGACACAGACACCGGCCCGCAGCGCGCCACAGGCAGCCTACTGATCGGGGCCGATGGCATTCATTCGGCGATCCGCGCGCAGATGTATCCTGACCAGCCTCCGATCCATTGGGGCGGTGTGATCATGTGGCGCGGGACCACCCTGGCCCGCCCCATCCGCACCGGATCTTCGTTCGTTGGGTTGGGCGCGCATGATCAGCGCATGGTGATCTATCCCATTTCCCATCCCGATCCCGAAACCGGTCTGGCGCTGATCAACTGGATTGCCGAGATCACCCCAGACGATCCCGAGGCCTATAGATCCGTCGGCTGGTTCCGTCAGGTCGGGCAAGAGGATTTCGCCCATCACTTTGCCGATTGGCGCTATGACTGGCTGGATGTGCCCGCGCTGATCAGCGGCGCGGATGCGGTCTATGAAAATCCGATGATTGACCGTGATCCAATCCCCAGCTGGGTCAATGGAGCCGTGGCGCTGATGGGGGATGCGGCCCATGCCATGTACCCAACCGGATCCAACGGGGCGAGCCAGGCCATCATCGACGCGCGCAGCCTGGGCGCGGCCTTTCTGCAGCACGGGCTGACCCCGGCGGCACTGACCGCCTATAATGACGCATTGTGCAAACCGGTGTCAGAGCTGATCCTGCGCAATCGCGGCTCTGGGCCGTTTGGCTTGCTCAATCTGGTAGAGGATCGCTGTGGCGGGATGTTCACCGATATTGATCAGGTGATCCCGCGCGACGAAAGGCTGGCCTATATGGCCGGGTATAAACAGGCGGCGGGCTTTGCCCGCGACACCCTGAATGCCGCACCCCCGACCATTGCCGCAGGCGCGCGGTTTACAGGCTGATCCCCAGACCTGACAGCGCCTACGCACAGCCGTCCGGGAACCAGCACCGGGCGCAGATCACGCGCCCGCGTCGATCCGCGCCATCAGATATTGCGCAAAATCGTAATTCGGGCGTTCCAGATGGCTCAGATGGCCCGGCTCGGCACTGTCGGAACACAGGCCGCGATAGACCTTTTCGGTACAGCCGCGATCCTCGACATTCACATCATCCAGCAGAGCCTTCAGATCTGCGAAATTCTGCTGCGCGTCCGGGTCGTTCTTATAATCATCCGACATGCCGCCGCCAAAGCGGATATGCACCTGACCCGGCCCTTTGGGATGCAAGCTGAGATACCAGAAATAGCCCGGCGTCAGGGTGATCAACAGGCTGGGATAAATCGCCAGCAGGAAAGTCGTGCGCCGCTCTTCGCCCTGCAGGCGATCATTGCTGGGATGCGCCATGGCGATGCGCAGCTTATCGTCTTTGAGGATCGTGTGATAGTTAAACGCAGGCAGGCCGGGTGGGCAGACCATTTCCTCTAGCTTGGACAGGCCGCCAATCGTGCCCGCATGGCAGACCGGCAGGTGATAGCTTTCCATGAAATTCTCGGCCAGAACCTTCCAGTTCGTGTCCCAGACATGTTCTTCGTAGAAGGCCTCGGTATAGTTGGTCATATCATAGCCAGCGACCAGCTCTTCGACCTGCGCCAGTTGCTCGGCCACCGGGGTGGCGTTCTGGTCCAGCGAAATGAACACCCAGCCCAGCCATTCCTCGCAGCGCACCGCAGGCAGGCTGTAATCGTTTTTGCAGAAACCTTCGTTCTGGGTCATTGCCGGGGCACCGCGCAGCGCGCCATCCAGATTGTAGGTCCAGGCATGATAGGGGCAGACGATCGAACGGGTGTTGCCGCGCCCATGCAGCAGGGTCGACATGCGGTGGCGGCACACATTGGACAACCCGCGCAGCGTGCCATCCTTGTCACGCACCACAACAACCGGTTCGCCCGCCAGTTCGGCGCTGACATAATCGCCCGGATTGGCCAGCGCCGAAGACCGGCCGACGCAATACCAGTCCTTGCCAAAGATATGGCTCAGCTCCTGCTGCAGGAAGCTGTCGGATTTATAAACCTCGGGCGGCATCGCGCGGGCGCGTTCAAACGGCACCGACGTGTTCTGGCGTAGCGCCTCGACCGGGTCGATCAGATCCTTGGCCATGGCTGTTTCTCCTTGTCTTTCCTGCATCTGTCCTGCGCCGCCTGTGGCCGGTCGCAGCGGGATGGGACGGTGGCGCCCCTGTCGTTCAAAGGCGCAGCGCGCCCGGCGTCAATCAGGGCTGCACAGGCATAGCGCAGCCATAGCGCGGTTTTCTAGGACGCTGCCCGCACAGCGGCGACATATCAGGCCGGTTCTCGCACAACTTTGCGCGCCTGTCCGCCATAGGACAAATAGTGCCGACGCGCCGCGATATGTTCACCGACATGTTTGGCATCCTGCCAGACACCCCAGATGAAACTGGAGCCACGGCAGCTTTGCCAGGGCAGGCCCAGGAAGTAGATGTCCGGCTCCACACACACACCGCGATCATGGCGCGGGCGGCCCTGATCATCCAGCGCCGCTGCAGGCAGCCAGCTGAAATCCTGCGAAAACCCGGTGGCCCAGATCACCGAGGTCACGCCCTCGGCGGCCAGATCCAGCTGCGCCAGCGGGTTGGTCACGCATTCCGGCATCGGGGCAAAGACCCGCGCCTGCGGATCATCGGGCAGATCCAGACCGTTGCGTTCGGCATAGGCATCCGCCTGATCCAGCATCGCCAGATAGGTCGCATCGCCGCCGCGGATGTTGTCCTCCAGATCAGAAGCAAAGCGCAGCACCCCGTCCTGATAGCTGTCGGTCATCCCGACCAGCGTCACCCCCTGCCCGGCCAGATCGCGGAAATCCACGGTTTCGCCGCCATGCGCCCCACTGACACAGATCGTGTGACGTTCCTTGCCCGGCTGCATCGAGCGCGCTTCCCACAGGCCAAGCACGCCCAGCCACCAGACATTGTCACGGCCCCGATAGCGGCGCGGCGGGCGATCATGGGGCCCGACCGACAAATAGACCTTGCGCCCCGCACGGTTCAGTTCCTCGGCAATCTGCACCCCGGAAGAGCCCGCACCCACAACAATCACCCCGCCTTTGGGCAGTTGATCGGGGTTGCGATAGTTGAATGAATGGATCTGGTGCAGCGCACAGTCCTGCGGCAGCACCGGCGGGATCACCGGTTTCTGAAACGCCCCCGTGGCGGCGACGATGCGCTGCGCCTCGATCACCCCGTCAGAGGTGGTGACGCGGAAACCCGGCCGCCCTTGCAGCGGTTCGGCTTTTTCCACGCTGACTCCGCAGCGCACAGGCGCGTCGATCATGCGGGCGTAATCTTCGAAATACTGGGCCACGCGGTCCTTGGGAACAAAGGCATCGGGGTCGTGATCGGTGAACTCCATCCCTGGAAACCGGTCATGCCAGGCCGGCCCGTTGGCCACCAGACTGTCCCAGCGTCCGGTGCGCCAGCGTTCGGCGATGCGCGCCCGTTCCAGCACCAGATGCGGCACGGCATTGTTGCGCAGATGTTCGCTCATGGCGATGCCTGCCTGCCCGGCCCCGACCACAAGCGTATCCACGGTTTGCCCTGCCATTTGTACCATTTTCTGTCTCCCTGACCGCGCCGCCGCCCCCTGCGACCCATGCCCCTATCTAGCCCCGGCCAGCGCGGCCTCGAAACACGAATTTGGGTAAGTAGGGATTTGGCTCTTCCTAATCACTCGACCCAGCCTATACTGGCAGGCCCAAAATCAGACTGGATTTGCGTCCCGGATCTGGAACAATAAGGCACAGGCAGCAGCCACATGCGTGCCCTGCAGCACGGTTGAGGACAGGACAGCGATCATGGTGCGAAGCACAGCGACTTCCCCCAGGCAAAACAGCTCTTCGGGCCGTCTGGTCGGAGTTCTGGTCGCATTGGCGGTGTCGATCGGCCTGGGCGCGCTCAGCTTTGGCCTGGATCACCTGAACCGCCGCCTGCAGGAACAGGAAGCCCGCGTCGAAGCCGCCGCCCAGCTGGAATTGCTGCGCACCCGGATCGAAGCCCAGTTCAACGCCGCGCTTCATGTGGGCCGGGGCATCGCCACCGCCCTGTCCGAAGCCGGGGACATCACCCAGGCCCGCTATGCCCGCTTTGCCTCGGCCATCAGCGGCGACCTGCCCGGCGTGATCAATATCGCCCTGTCCCGCGATCTGGTCGTGACCCATGTTTACCCCATGACCGGGAACGAAGCGGTCAAGGGCATAGATTACCGCAATGTCCCGTCACAGCTGGATACGGTGCTGGCCGTGCGTAACAGCGGCACCGCCACCCTGACCGGACCGCTGAGCCTGGTGCAGGGGGGCAAAGGCCTGATCCTGCATGTGCCGATCTTTGCCCCATCAGAAGAAGGCGCCGCCTATCGCGGCATGTTGTCGATCGTCTATGATCTGGACAAATTCCTGGAGGTCTCAGGCCTGAACGGGGCAAATGAGTGGCTGGATTTCGTGCTTGAGACCGAAACCAACACCTTTCTGCTGTCCCGTCACGACATCACCATCGAAACCATCCTGAACGACGCCCCGATCAAGGTGAACCTGCTGCCGCCGGAACGCAGCTGGACCCTGCGCGCGCGCCCCGTCGGCGGCTGGTCCCTGCAGACGGCTGGTCTCAGCCTGTTGCGGGGGGTGCTGATCGCGCTGGTCACGCTGGTCCTGACGGTCACGCTGACCGCGATCTGGCTGGCCGTATCACGCCGCGAAACCATCCGCGAAATGCAGGCAACCGACCGGCGGCTGGATGGCATGATCCGCAATGCGCCCGGCGTCTTCATGGCCTGCCGCGATGCAGAATCCCAGCCGATGACCCTGGAATTTATCTCGGAACGCTGTCGTGACATCTGGGAAATCGGTCCGCGCGACTTCATCGCCAATCCCATGCGGATCTGGGACATGGAAGACCCCGACGCCGCAGAAACCCGCAAAGAAGCCGTCGAAACCGCGCGTCGCACCGGGCGGCGCTGGCATCATGTCTGGCACATCCGCACCCCATCGGGGCAGGAAAAATGGCTGGAGGGTTGGGGCCTGCCCACGCGGCTGGATGCCAAGACAACCCTGTGGGACATTTTCATTCTCGACATCACCGAAGCCCACCTCAAGGACATCGCCTATGAACGCCAGTCCCAGATTGTCCACCAGGCTCAGAAACAGGAAAGCATCGGCCAGCTGACCGGCGGCGTGGCGCATGATTTCAACAACCTTCTGGCTGTGATCATGGGCAATCTGGAATTGCTGCGCGATGATATTCGTCATCCAGACCAGCTGCAGCTGATCGACTCCAGCCTGAAAGCCACCCTGCGCGGGGCGGAACTGACCAACAATATGCTGGCCTTTGCCCGCAAGGCCCGGCTGGTGCCGCAGCGGCTGGACCTGAATCAGGTCGTGTCCGACACCCGCAACTGGGCCGGGCGCACCCTGCCCGCCCATATCTGGATCGAAACGGTTCTGGCCAAAGATCTGTGGCCGATCGAAGCCGATCCCAGCTCGACCGAAAGCGCGGTTCTGAACCTGATGCTGAATGCCCGCGACGCCATGGCCGAAGGCGGCAAGCTGCGGGTCGCCACCCGCAATCTGCTGCTGCAAAAGGGCGACCCTCTGCCCAACGGGCTAAGCGCAGGGCGCTATGTGCATCTATCAGTGTCCGATACCGGCCATGGCATCGACGCCGAAAGCCTGCAGCTGATCTTTGATCCGTTCTTTTCCACCAAACCGCCCGGTGCCGGATCGGGGTTGGGTCTGTCCATGGTGCAGGGGTTCATGCAGCAATCAGGCGGCGCGGTCGAGGCGCGGTCGATCCCCGGTGAGGGCACCACCTTTCATCTGTATTTCCCGGCGCAAATTCACCCGGTCGCCACTGCCCCCGCCACAGCACACCCCGTGTCAGACGGGCAAAGAACCGCGCGGATCCTGTTGGCCGAGGACGAACCCGAAGTGCGCGCCCTGCTGGTCAGCACCCTGCAAAAAGCGGGATATACCGTGATCGCCACCGGCTCTGGCGATGCCGCGCTAGAGCTGTTTCAGTCAGACAGCGCGTTTGACCTGCTGCTCAGCGATATTGTGATGCCGGGCAACCTGCAGGGCCCGGCCCTGGCACGTGCGCTGCGCGGCCTCGCCCCGGCGCTGCCTGTGATCTACATGTCAGGCTATGCCAGCGCACAGGCCATGGGACAGGACGACATCAAGGCGTCAGATCAGCGGTTGATGAAGCCCGTCGCCCGCGACGATCTGCTGGCGGCGCTGGACCGGGCGCTGTCCGGGCCGTTGGACGCCCCTGCACACATTCCCCCCGATCAGGAGGCGTAGGAAAGGATCTTTGCGCCCCGGCTTCCTGCGCTTTGCTCTGGGCCTGTCGCGCGGGCGGGAACAGAGATCGGCCACGTGACCAACAGGATGGCACAGCCGGTGACGCCCTGCGCCTGCAGGTCTTGTTCCAGCTGCGCGGCGGTGGTGCTGAAATGGCGCTCGGCGGGTTTGGAAACCTCAACCGCCACGTCAATCTGCGCCGATGCGGGCAGCCCTTGCGCCTGCCAGCCCGACACCAATCGCCCGGCCTGCCGCACCGCCATATACAGCGCCGTGGTCGTGCCGGGACCGGACAGGCGGGTGCTGTCAGGTTCGGGATCGCTGGCGGACCCGGTGCCCGTGGACAGAACCAGCGTGTTGGCGACCTCGCGCTGTGTCAGGCTGCGCCCCAGCGCCGCACCAGCGGCCGAGGCCGCGGTCACGCCGGGCACCATTTCCACAGCGATCCCGGCGGCGCGGGCGGCCTCCAGCTCTTCGGTAGCGCGGCCAAAAATACCCGGATCGCCGGATTTCAGACGCACCACGCGGCGGCCTTTGGCGGCCTCGGCGACGATCATCTGGTTGATGCGCTCCTGCGGCATCAGATGCGCCCCCACATGTTTGCCGACAAAAACCCGTTCGGCATCGCGGCGCGCCAGTTCCAGCACCTCTTCATCCACCAGCCGATCATAAAAGATCACATCCGCTTCCTGCAGCCGCTCCACAGCGCGCAGGGTCAGCAGATCCCGCGCGCCCGGCCCCGCGCCCACCAGCGAAATCATCCCCCCCTGCGCCTGCTGCGGCACAGCGCCTGCGGCAATCGCCTGCTTGATCTGGCGCGCGGCGGCGCGTTCTTCGCCACGGGTCCACAGCGCACGCGGATCGGATTTGAACACCCAGGCCCAAAAAGCGCGGCGCTGCGCGCGGGGAATGCCACGTTCGACACTAGGGCGCAGCCGCCCGGCCAGCGCCGCCAGCCCGCCCAGCGTGACCGGCAGAATCCGTTCGAGTTTGGTTTTGATGTCTCGGGTCAGCACCGGAGAGGTGCCCTCGCTGCCAATCGCGATGACAATCGGATCGCGGTCCACAATCGCCGGGGTCGTCATATCGCACAGCTCGGGCTGATCGACCACATTGACCGGGCAGCGTGCCGCGCGGGCCAGCCCATGCGCCGCCACGTCCAGCCCCGGACAGCCGGTCCCGACAAAAGCCATGGCCGCCCCGTCAAACACCTGCAACGAAAGCGCAGGCACATGGCGCGCCCGACCCTGCGTGACCAGCGCCTGCAATTCGTCCTCAAGTGTGGGCGCGACCAGCACCAGATCCGCATCGGTTTTCAGCATCAGGCGCGCCTTTTGCGCCGCCTGCTCGCCGCCGCCAACGATCACGACCCGACGGCCCGTTGTGCGGATAAACATGGGAAAGGCTTTCATGCTGTGCTCCTCTTTTTCAGGCGGCCTGCTGTGCCCACAGATCCGTCGCCAGATCCGCAGGGCGTGCAGCGCCCACGGTTTCAAGCGCCAGAGCGGCGGTGGACAGCACAATCGCGCGTTCAAATCCCGGTGTCTGGTGCTGTTGCAACAGCGCGTTCAGATCCGGCAGATCCGTGTCTGACAGGCGGCGGGTTTGTGACCACTGCGCTGGCAGCGTCTGTTCCCAGGGGGCACCACCGCGCAGGCCAAAGGCCGTGACGGATTTCGCCGGGCTGCGTTCAAATTCGCCACCGCCGCCCTTGATCACGCTCAGCCGGTCCCAGCCAAGCAACCCCGCAGCATCGGCCTGCAGCAGCCGATAAGAGGGGTGAAACACCCCCTGAACGCTGGCCCGTGCCCGGCCCGGATTCAGCATCCGGCACACCGTATTGATGCAGGATCGCAGCCCCAGAACATCCCGCAGGCGCAAAAGATGGAACAGCGCCGGGTGCAGATGTTCCAGCGGCATATAGGCGATATTGTCCTGCGCCAGCAGCGCGCTGGCCTGTTCAACAGTTTTGGCCGTGCCGATACCCGCCTGCGACAGGCCCGCGCGCAGTTTGGTGTCGGGCCCGTTCCAACCGTGCAACAGAACCCGCCGTCCGCTTTGGGCCAACAGTTTCGCAGAGAGCAGAAACCACGGCGCGCCGCGCGTGCGCCCTGCCGCGTAGCTGGGCCAATCCAGATCCACCTGCGGCAGCGCCGGCAGCGCCGCCTGTGCGGCGGCGGCAAAGCCTGCGATTTCCTCGGCGGTTTCACCCTTCATGCGCAGCAGCATCAGCAAGGCACCCACGGCCTCGGGGGCCGCGCCGCCGCGCAACATCAGGGCCATGGCGTCCTCGGCCTCGGCCTGGGTCAGGCTGCGCGCGCGGCCCGGACCACGCCCAAGGATGCGGACATGGTCAGACAGGCTCATTCGGCCGCCTCGCGCTGATCGACGCTGCGCAGCAGATCGGCCAGTTCGGGTTTACAGGATCCGCAATTGGTGCCTGCGCCCAGCGCCGCGCCGATGGCCTCGACCGTCAGCAACCCCTGAGTTTCGATGGCCGACAGGATGGTATTCACCCCGACGCCGAAACAGGAACACAGGACCGGCCCCGGATTGGGCATATCCACCGGCGGCTTGCCGGACAGCATCGCCCCTGGATCCCCCGCAGGCAAAGTCACGAGGTAGTCGCGCATCACCGCCACGGGCGAGGCAGCAACGAACAGCGCGCCCACCAGCTGACCTGCCTCGTGCAGCACGATCCGCGCAGAGCCGCGCGCCGCGTCCTGCAGCTGGATCGCCTCGGCCTCTGGTGCGGCAAACAGGCGGCGTGCCTCGGCCTCCCAATCCTCAGGTGCTGTGGCCCCGGCCAGTTCCGCGCGATAGCCCCCATGGGTGCGGGCCAAAGCCCAATAGTCACTGTTGGGGGCGAGCGCGTCTCGCGATACGGCAAACCCATACCACGCGGCTGCGTAACGGCTGACCGACACGACCGCGGCCTTGCTTTCGGGTTGACCCGACACCGGGTCGGTCATCGCGGCCACCAGCGCATCAATCCGGGCCGAAGGGGCGGTTTCTCCGGTCCAGTGCATGGGGGCAAACACCTGACCCCGCGCAACAGTGTCGGTCAGGCGCGCCCGCAGGATGCAGCTGCCTGTGCGGCTTTTGACCTGCACCAGATCTGCGGCATTGATCCCCTCGGCCAGCGCATCTTCGGGATGAATATCCAGAAAGGGCTCGGGCAGATGGGCCGACAGGCGTGGGCTGAGCGCCGTGCGGGTCATCGTATGCCACTGGTCGCGCAGCCGCCCGGTGTTCAGGCGATACGGGTATCTGGGACGGGTTTGTTCCGCTGGCGGGCGCCAGGTCACAGGCAAGATTCGGGCTTTGCCATCGCTATGGAAAAACCCACCATCCGCGAAAAAGCGCCCGCCCTTGCGCTGCGCCGTCAGTGGCCAGCGCTGCGGGGGCAGATCCGCATAATCGCGGTCGCTGATCTGCGCCTGCGCGGAAATGTCGAAATCCCGGCCAAACTGCGCCGTCACGCCGGATAGCGCCGCGTATTCGCGGAAAATCTCGGCGGCAGAGGCATAGTCGAAGGCGCGGGCAAAGCCCATGCGGCGACCGACCTCGGCCAGAATGTCCCAATCCGGGCGTGCCTGACCCGGCGCGGGCAGCACAGTGCGCTGGCGGCTTATGGTGCGGTCGGAATTGGTGACGGTGCCCTCTTTTTCCGCCCAGCCGGTGGCGGGCAGCAGCACATTGGCCAGACGGGCCGTGTCGGTCTGTGCGGTGATGTCGCTGACCACGGTAAAGGGGCAATTGGCGATGGCATCACGGACCTTATCCGCGTCGGGCATGGACACGGCGGGGTTGGTGTGGATGATCCACAGCGCCTTGATCCGCCCGTCCCCCACGGCGCGGAACATATCCACCGCCTTCAGGCCCGGCGCGTCGGGGATCGTCGGAGCCTGCCAGAAATCGCGCACAGCCGTGCGGTGATCCGGGTTTTCCAGATCCAGATGGCAGGCCAGCATATTCGCCAGACCGCCCACTTCGCGCCCGCCCATGGCGTTGGGCTGGCCGGTGACCGAGAACGGACCACAGCCCGGTTTACCGATCCGACCACTGGCCAGATGGCAATTGAGGATAGCGTTGACCTTGTCGCTGCCGCTGGTGGATTGGTTCACGCCCTGCGAATAGATCGTGACCACCTTTTCATGCCCCAGCCAGAGGGCGCTGAACGCGGCGATGTCCTCCTCGCTTAGCCCGGTGACGCTGGGATCATCCTGTGCGGCGGTCTCCAGCGCGGTCTCAAACCCGGTTGTGTGGTTCAGGAAATCCCGGTCCAGCACATCGCTTTGGGCAATGTCGCACAGCAAACGGTTGAACAGCGCCACGTCCGAGCCAGGCTGCAGCGCAAGATGCAGATCCGCCCCGTCACAGCTGGCCGTGCGGCGCGGGTCGATCACGACGATTTTGGTGCCCCGCGCTTTGCGCGCTGCCAGCACCCGCTGGTACAAAACAGGGTGGCACCAGGCCAGGTTCGACCCGACCAGAACGATCAGGTCTGCCTGTTCCAGATCCTCATAGGTGCCGGGCACCGTATCCGTGCCAAAAGCGCGTTTGTGCCCCGCAACCGAGGACGCCATGCACAGGCGCGAATTGGTGTCGATATTGGCTGACCCGACAAAGCCCTTCATCAGCTTGTTGGCGACGTAGTAATCTTCGGTCAGCAATTGGCCAGACACGTAAAACGCAACGCTGTCCGGGCCATGATCGGCAATGGTCTGGGAAAACCGGTCCGCGACCAGCTGCAGCGTACTGTCCCAGGGCGCAGCCTGCCCGTCCACTTGCGGTGTCAGCAGGCGCTGGTCATGACCCAGGGTTTCGCCCAGCGCCGACCCTTTGGAGCACAGCCGCCCCAGATTGGCCGGGTGATCGGGATCGCCGCGCACCTCAAGGCCGCCCTGCCCATCCGGGCGCAGCAGCACACCGCAGCCCACCCCGCAATAGGGGCAGGTGGAGCGCATCTGGGTCTGCCCTGCCCCGTCCATCACGCGGCACTCCGCGCGGCCAGACGGGCGCTGTCAATCAGCACCTGCCCCGCCTCAACCCGCAAGGGATAGGTGCCAATGGCCCCATCTTCGCCCTGCGCCTGACCGGTATTGAGATCAAACACCCAATTGTGCAGCGGGCAGGTCACAGAGTGCCCATGCACGATGCCTTCGGACAGGGGGCCGGATTTATGCGGGCAGGTGTCATCCACGGCAAAGACTTCGTCTGTATCCGTGCGAAACACCGCCACACAGCCCAGCGCAGTTTTCAGGGTCCGTGCCCCGCGCAGGGGGATGTCGTCGATGGCACAAATGGTAATCCAGCTCATTCTGCGGCCTCCAATGTCAGATCGGCGAGCGGCTGGAACCGGTCCGCCTGTTTGGCGTGTTCCGCCCAGGGGTCTTTGCGATAAATCGACTGGCTCAGCTCAAACGCCGCGATCAGACGCGCGCGTTCATCCGCATTGGCCAGTGTGTCCTGCACCCAGTCCAACCCGACCTTGGCCACCCATTTATAGGCCCGGTCCAGATATTTGGCGTTTTCGCGGTACAGCTGGACAAAGGCGATGGTCCAGGCGATCGCCTCTTCTTCGGTGGCGACATCCACCAGGCGTTCGGTTTCCTTTACATCCATGCCCGCCGCCCCGGCGACGCTGATCTGATAGCCGGAATCGACACAGATGATGCCGACATCCTTGCAGGTTGCCTCGGCACAGTTGCGCGGGCAGCCAGAGACCCCCAGCTTGACCTTATGCGGTGTCCAGGAACCCCACAGAGCCTGTTCCAGCTTGATACCCAGACCGGTGCTGTCCTGCGTCCCAAAGCGGCAGTGATCCGTGCCGACACAGGTTTTCACCGTGCGCAGACCTTTGGAATAGGCGTGGCCCGACACCAGACCGGCATCGTTGAGATCGGCCCAGATCGCGGGCAGATCCTCGCCCTTGACGCCCAGCAGGTCGATGCGCTGACCACCCGTGACCTTGACCGTCGGCACGTTGTATTTGTCTGCCGCATCGGCAATGGCGCGCAGTTCCGCCGGGTTGGTGATGCCCCCCCACATGCGCGGCACCACGGAAAAGGTGCCGTCCTTCTGGATATTGGCGTGTTTGCGTTCATTGACGAACCGGCTTTGCGGGTCGTCCTGATACTCAACCGGCCAGTCCGCCAGCAGATAGTAGTTCACCGCAGGGCGGCAGACGTGACAACCATTGCGGGTTTTCCACCCCAGCTCCTGCCAGACAGCCTCTTGCGATTTCAGTTCTTTGGATTTGATCAGACGGCGCACGTCTTCGTGGGTCAGATCGCAGCAGCCACAGATCGGCTGCGCTGTGGGCATTTCAAAATCATCACCCAGCGTGACCTGCAGCAGCTGTTCCACCAGCCCCGTGCATGTCCCGCAGGACGCGCTGGCCTTGGTCGTGGCCTTGACCGCGCCCAGATCCGTCGCCCCATTCTGGATCGCCTCGACAATCGTCCCTTTGCAAATGCCGTTACAGCCGCAAATCTCCGCCTCAGGCGGCAATGCTGCAACGGCTGACAGAGGGTCCGCAGAGGCACCCCCCTGCAGGCTGGGGCCAAAGATCAGCGTTTCGCGCATCTCTTCGATGTCGGTTTCGTCCTTGATCAGGCCAAAGAACCAATTTCCATCCGCCGTGTCGCCATACATGACCGCACCGACCAGACGGTCGCCTTCGATCACCAGACGTTTATAGATGCCCCGGCTGGGATCGCGCAGCACGATGTCTTCGCGCCCTGGCGCATCGGCAAAATCCCCGGCGCTGAACAGATCGCAGCCCGTGACTTTCAGCTTGGTCGCGGTGTCGCGCACCACAAAGGCATCGGCATCGCCCAGCAGGGATTTGGCCAGCACCTTGGCCTGATCGTATAGCGGCGCCACAAGGCCAAACAGATGGCCCTGAAATTCGACGCATTCGCCTACGGCAAACACATCCGGGTCAGACGTTTGCATCTGGGCGTTCACCTCGATGCCGCGCCCTGTGGTCAGGCCCGCCGCCTGAGCCAGACGGGTTTCGGGGCGGATGCCCACAGCCATGACCACCAGATCCGCCGGCAGCAGCGTGTCATCCTCTAGCCGCACGCCTTTCACATGGTCCGAGCCCATGATTTCTGCCGTAGATGCCTGTGTGCGGATGGTGATGCCGCGCTTTTCCAGATCGCGGCGCAGCAGATAGCCCGCAGCCTCGTCCAGCTGGCGTTCCATCAGGTGCCCCATCAGATGCAGCACGGTCACATCCATGCCACGCTCGGCCAGACCTGCGGCGGCTTCAAGCCCCAGCAGACCACCACCGATCACCACGGCCTTGCCGCCTCGGGCAGCGGCGGCGATCATGGCATTGGTGTCATCCAGATCCCGATAGGTGATCACACCGGGCAGATCCTTACCCGGCACCGGGATGATAAAAGGCGCAGAGCCGGTGGCGATGATCAGCTTGTCATAGGGCACGGCACCGTTTGCCCCCTGCACGATGCGGGCCTCGCGGTCGATGGACTCGACCGCTTCGCCAAAGCGGCAAGTGACGCCGTGCTGCGCATACCAGTCGTCATCATGGGTGACGATGTCGGCATAGGTCTTTTCCCCCGACAAAACCGGGGACAGCATGATGCGGTTATAATTGCCGCGCGGTTCAGTGTTGAACAGGGTGATGTCATAGGCGCTGGGATCTGCCTCGATCAGCTGTTCGATCACCCGGCCTGACGCCATGCCGGCGCCAATAATCACTAGTTTCTGGGTCATTGGGTCACTCCGCCGCGATGGGCTTGGTTGCCTTCGGTTTTGCAGTCCCGCCAGCCGTGGGTTTGGGGGTGCTGCCATGTTCGTATTCCTCAAGGAAATCGAGCACTTCCTGCCGGTAGGTGTAGTAATCGGGATGTTCCAACAGCGCCTTGCGGGTGCGCGGGCGCGGCAGGTCGACATGGGTGATTTTGCCAATCGTGGCCTGCGGGCCATTGGTCATCATGACCACGCGATCCGCCAGCAGGATGGCCTCGTCCACGTCATGGGTGACACAGATCGCGGTGACTTTGGTGCGCGACCACACCTCCATCAGCACTTCCTGCAGCTCCCAGCGCGTCAGGCTGTCCAGCATCCCGAAAGGTTCATCCAAAAGCAGCAGTTTCGGCGACAAAGCAAAAGCGCGCGCAATGCCAACCCGCTGCTGCATCCCGTTGGACATATCACAGGCGGGTTTGTCCATGGCATCGGCCAGACCCACCCGTTCCAGATAATATTCCACCACATCCTGGCGTTCGGCGCGGCTGGCCTTGGGATAGACCTTATCCACCCCGATGGCACAGTTTTCCCGTGCGCTGAGCCAGGGGAACAGGTTGGGCGACTGGAACACCACAGCGCGTTCGGGGTCGGCGCCTTCGACATGGCGGCCATCCAGCTTGATCGCGCCTTTTGAAATGCTGTTCAGACCAGCGGCCATGGTCAGCACCGTGGATTTGCCACAGCCCGAATGGCCGATCAGCGAGATGAACTCGCCCCGGTCGATTTTCAGATCAAAATCCTCGACCACGGTCAGAGGGCCTTTGGGTGTCGGATAGACCTTGTGCAGCTGGCTGAAATCCAGGAACCGGTCATTGATCAGACCTTTTTGCGCCTCGCTGACAGCGGTGGGCAGGCTGTGGATCGGAGTCACATCCGGCAGGGTGCGGGTGCCGCCGACCTTGGCCTCGATCCCCACATCCATCAGATATTTGGTCACATCGGCGCGCAGGCGCTTGAACTGATCATTGGTGTTCATGGCCATACGGTCGCGCGGGCGCGGGATCGTGACCTTAAATTCCTGCCCCAACGTGCCGTCGGGATTCAGCGCAATGATGCGATCCGCGAGAATGATCGCTTCGTCCACATCATTGGTGATCAGAACGCAGGTTTTCTTGTCTGCTTCCCAGATATGTTCGATCTCATCCGCCAGATTGGCGCGGGTCAGCGCATCCAGCGCCGACAGCGGTTCATCCAGCAGCAGCATTTCCGGGTTCATGGCCAGCGCACGGGCCACATTGACCCGCTGGCGCATCCCCCCCGACAGTTCCGCCGGACGGCGGGTGGCGGCGTGGCTCAGCCCAACCATATTGACGTAATGGGCCACCTTTTCCGCGCGCTCGGCACTGCTGAGATTGGGGAACACCGTGTCCACCGCCAGCCCGACATTGCCGTTGACCGTCAGCCAGGGCATCAGGCTGTAGCTTTGAAAGATCACGCCGCGTTCAGGACCGGGGCCGGTGATCGGCGCGCCCTTAAAGGTGACGCTGCCTTTGGAGGGGCTTTCCAGCCCCGCCATCAGGTTGATCAGTGTCGTCTTGCCCGTGCCAGAGAACCCCAGCAGCACCAGAAATTCGCCTTCCTGCACGTCCAGATCAATGTCTTTCAGAACATGGGTGGCATGGAGCCCTGTGCCAAAGCTTTGGCTGACATTTTCGAATTTGAGAATGCTCATGGCGCTCACCGGTTGTTGGTAAAGGTAAACAGCGACTGCAGCGCGTACATCACACGATCCAGCAAGAAGCCGATGATGCCGATGGTCAGAACCGCAACCATGATTTTCGCCAGGCTAGAGGACGACCCGTTCTGGAATTCATCCCAGACGAATTTGCCCAGACCGGGATTCTGCGCCAGCATTTCAGCAGCAATCAGAACCATCCAGCCAACCCCCAGGGACAGGCGCAGACCAGTAAAGATCAGCGGCAGGGCCGAGGGCAAAACCAGCTTGGTGATCTTGGTATAAGTGTTCATTTTCAGAACCTTGGACACATTGACCAGATCCTTGTCGATGCTGGCCACACCCAGCGCCGTGTTGATCAGCGTCGGCCATAGCGAACACAGAGTCACAGTCACCGCGGAGATCACGAAACTTTTCGGCAACAGCCCGTCATTGGACGCCGCCAGGGCCGACACAATCATCGTCACGATGGGCAGCCAGGCCAGCGGCGACACCGGCTTGAAAATCTGGATCAGCGGGTTCAGGGCCGCATTGGCCGAAGGTGACAGGCCCGCCATGATGCCCAGCGGCACCGCGACAACCGTGGCGATCAGAAAGCCAAAGAACACCGTCTGGATCGAGGTCCAGATCTGCTGATAATAGGTCGGTGCCCCGGTATAGGCGCGGGTGACCGGCTCTTTGCCCTGGGCGATGCGGCGTTCATTCAGCTGCGCGACCTTGGCGTCGAAATCCGCCTTGCTCTGGGCTTTGGCCTGCGCATCTTTGTGCAGGTTCACGGTTTCCGTCCAGACCTGTGCCGGACCGGGCACCGCCCCCAGCGAGGTCTGCACTTTGGGCGCCAACACACCCCACAGCAGCAAAAAGGCCCCGATCGCCAGCAAAGGCACCGCCAGCAGGCGCCAGATGTCTTTCATCTGGGCGCGCGGGTTGTCCCCGGCGGCGGCCTTCAGGATCGGTGTCATCCAGCTCAGCCCCAGAACCTGGAACCATTTGTCAGCGGCGTTGATGCGGGTGAACAGCCGCGCGCGGCGGGCTTCGCGCGCAGCAGTTTCAGAAAAATTCGGGTCAGCGGTCGTCATGGGGCTTATCCTTGTGGGATCGCAAAGAGGGGCGCGGGGGATCGCGGAACATCAGGAAAAAAGCGGGCCAGCGCGAGGGAGAAGCACGCCAGCCCGCCTGAGGCGTCAGCCTTCGACGTCGGTGCCGACGACGCGTTGCGCGCCTTTCAGACCGATCGGCAGGCTGTCGAGATAGGCATTGGGCGCTTTGCCGTCATAGGGAATGCCGTCGATGATGTCGGCCGCCGGGGTCGGTGCCTTGTAACCATCGCTGTCCCAGGGGAAATCGGCCTCATTCGCCAGACCGTCATCAACCAGCAGGCGCGCGGCCTCCAGATAGATTTCGGGCTTGTAGACGGATTTGGCCACCTCGTCATACCAGCTGTCGGGCTTGGCCTCGTCGATCTGGCCCCAGCGGCGCATCTGGGTCAGATACCAGATCGCGTCGGAATAATAGGGGTAGGTCGCGTTGTAGCGGAAGAAGACGTTGAAATCGGGGATGTCGCGCTTGTCACCCTTTTCGAATTCAAAGAACCCGGTCATGGAGTTGGCGATCACCTCGTAATCCGCACCCACATATTCCGGGCGGCTGAGGATTTCGACCGCTTCGGGGCGGTTGGCGTTCTCGTTTTCATCCAGCCACTGTGCCGCGCGGATCAGCGCCTTGGTCACGGCCAGCGTGGTGTTGGGATATTTCTCGGCAAACTCGGCATTGATGCCGAACACCTTTTCGGGGTTGTTCTTCCACAGCTGGTAATCGGTGATCACCGGCACACCAATGCCTTTGAACACGGCCTGCTGGTTCCAGGGCTCGCCCACGCAATAGCCATAGATCGTGCCGGCCTCGAGCGTGGCGGGCATCTGCGGCGGAGGCGTCACGGACAGGAACACATCGGCCCCGATTTGACCGGTCACGTTTTCAGGGCTGTAATAGCCCGGATGCAGACCACCTGCGGCCAGCCAGTAGCGCAATTCGTAATTGTGGGTCGACACCGGAAAGACCATGCCCATGTTGAACGGCTTGCCATCGGCGCGGTATTCTTCAACCACCGGGGCCAGGGCTTCGGCGGAAATCGGGTGCTGCGGGCGGCCATCCTCCATTTTCGGGATATGCGGCAGCATCTTTTCCCAGACCTCGTTGGACACGGTGATGCCGTTGCCGTTCAGATCCATGGAGAAAGGCGTGATGATATGCGCCTCGGTGCCAAAGCCAATGGTCGCGGCCAGCGGTTGACCAGCCAGCATATGCGCGCCGTCCAGCTGCCCGTCAATCACACCATCCAGCAAAACCTTCCAGTTGGCCTGCGCCTCAAGCGTGACGAACAGGCCTTCGTCCAGAAAATAGCCCTTTTCATAGGCCACAGCCAGCGGCGCCATGTCCGTCAGCTTGATAAAGCCAAAGGTCAGTTCGTCTTTTTCCAGTTCAAGCAGGTCTGCAAATGCGGGATTGGCCAAAGCCGTGGTGGCCGCAAGACCGAGGAGGAGCTTTTTCATAGCTGGTCCTTTCGATGCGTCCGGGCCGGGAAGGAACGCCCAGACAAAACAAAAAGGCCACTCACGATCCACCGGACAGAACCGGCAGAAAGCGAGCGACCTTGCTCAGAGTTTCCCTGTCATTGGGAAGAATTCAGTGCGATCCACCCCGTTGCAGATCGGTGAAACATTTATGCCGCGGCGCGGCATTGGGAGCCATAAAAAACCGTATCTGACGCGGCATCCCACCGCAGCACAGCGACGGGTTCGCGCATTTTTTAATCAAAAGCCCCCGCGCGGATCAAAAATATGGCCATCGAAAAACGCATCCGGCAGCAGGGTCAGGCTGCCATGGGCCGAGGCCACAGGGGTTGCCTGACGAATCGTGCCTTCGACCTTTTCGGACGCGCCGGGCATATCGACCCCGGCGTTTTCCAGGTGCCGGCGATGCAGATCTGCACGAAACACATGGGCAATCTGATCCACCGACCCCGGCAAGGCCTGGCCATGCGCCTCTCGCAGCTGCTGTGCGATCCATTTGGCCTGGCTGCGCCAGGGAAACGTCGCAGCCCCCGCGTGAAATTCGACAAAGCGGCTGCTTTTGCGCTGCTCTCCCCGACTGGAAATCAGGAAATGCCCGGACAAGGCCCGGTCGATCAGTTCGGCAGACACATCCAGATAGGATTTGCGCGACAGCAGCGCCCCGGCGGCGCTTTGGCTTTCCTGCTGCGACAACCAGCGCCCCGCCCGCCAGACCGCTCGCATCAGACGGCCCAGCAGATCCGGTTCGGTTTCGGCCCAATCCGTGCGGGTGGCCAGCACCTTTTCCGGGGCAAAATTCCAGATCGCATTGCACGGCAGCAACAGCGCGCCTGACCCCTGCTCCACCGCGACCGATCCCCAGGGTTCGCCCACGCAGAACGCATCGACATCCCCAGCCGCCAGCGCGCTGGCCATCAAGGGCGGCGGCACGGTGCGGATTTCAATGCCCCGCCCGGCCAGATCCGTCGCGGCGCTCCAGTGGCGCAGCAGGGCCACATGCATGGAAAAGGGAAACGGCACGCCAAATTTGATCGGCCCCGAGCTGACCTCGGTCAAGGCGCGGGCAGTGGCCTGCGGATCGTCAAAAGAAAACCGATAGCCCGCCGCCCGCAGCTTGTCCTCTAATGCGCGGCCGACGCCGATCACATTGCCATTCACAGACAGCACCGACACCGCAGACAATGCGGTGGCCATGCCGCCCAACCCCATGGCCATAGCGACCGGGACTGGTGACAACATATGCGCCGCATCCACCCGGCCAAAGGCCAGCATGTCGCGCAGGGACGACCAGGAGGGCGCGGCGATCAGGTCCAGCGCGATGCCTTCGGCTTCGGCAAAGCCCATTTCCTGCGCGATAATCAAGGGGGCCGCATCCACCAGCGGCATATAGGCGACGGGGATCGTGACGGGCCTCATCCCAACAACCCCGCTGCTGTGACCAGTGCCTCGGCAACGTCAGCGACCCGCCGGCCCTGATCCATCGCGGTCTTGCGCAGCAATGCATAGGCCGCGTCTTCGTCGATGCCACGGGCCTTGATCAACAGACCTTTGGCGCGGTCGATCACTTTGCGTTCTTCCAGCGCGCGGCGGGTTTCGGCCAGTTCATTGCGCATCTGCCGCACGATGGAGAACCGCGCAATCGCAGTATCCATCACCGGTTTAATCCGTTCCGGTGACAGCCCATCCACCACATAGGCCGACACGCCTGCCTCAATCGCGGCCTGCGCCAGGCCACCTGCCGCGCCGGACACGAACATCGCCACCGGGCGTTCCAGCGGGCCCGAGGCAAGCGTCAGCTCTTCCATCATGTCGCGGGTGGGATTGTCGATGTCGATCAGAACGATGTCTGGGGCGTGGACCGCGATCTTGCGCGCCAGACCACTGGCATTGCCGATCACCACAACGTCGCAATCATCGCTTTGCCTGAGGGCATCAACGATCCCCAGCGCCCGGTCCCGGTCTTCTTCGACGACCACAACTGTCAGCTTTTTGCTCATACCTCCAATGGGCAGACTTTCTGCACCTGCACAATGCAAAGGCCCCTGCCCCGCGTCCAGAACCCAAAGGATCCCCGGCCAAGCGGCGGCAGCGCACAAAATTTAATCTATCAGAGCAAAATCGCCCACATATTGAACGCGGCCAGATCCACAGTACCACAGTGCCACCGAGACAAGCAGGCCATCATCATCTGCCCCACAGATTAGGCCGCAAATCCCATGCGATAGGCGCGCGGCGACTTGCCAGTCCAACGCTTGAAGGCCCGGACAAAACTGGCGGTTTCGGAAAAGCCCAGAACATAGGCGATTTCTTCGGTGCTCAGCTCGGCGGCGCGCAGATAGCGCAGCGCCAGATCGACGCGGGTTGTGTCAACGATTTCGCTGAACGTGGTGGATTCCTGTTTCAGATGCCGGCGCAGCGTGCGGCTGGTCATGCCCATATGGCGGGCAATCGCGTCCATATTCGACGAAAACGCTGCGGTTTCCAGCAGCACTTTGCGCACCTGACCGGCCACCCCATCCTGCATCACCAGTTCGGACAGTTCGGTGTCGCAGATCTGAACGATCTGCTTGAATGTCAGGTCATTGCCAAGTTCGAGTTTGCGGTCGATCCAGTCGACTGTCACATGAAACCGGTTCCGTCCCGCCCCCAGCTGAATCCGCCGCGCGGCACTGTCCGGCAGTTGGTAAAAAATCTGGTCCGTGATGCGCAGTTCGATCAGATCGGACAGGAACCCCGGCCCCATCACATCCCGGTGCAGCGACTCCATGATGCCCATCTGCATACATAAAAGGAACGCATAGAATTTGTGATCAATGTGATCCGTTGCGACCGGCTCGATATCCCAGCCCTCGGCGTCGTCCTCGAACGCGAATTCCATTTCGACCGTGGGCGCTGCCAGATGGTGATATTTTTTCGCAAAGGCAATCGTTTCACGATAGCAGGTGCTGCACAGCAGCGCATAGCCGTACAGGCCATAGGCCGACAGGTGGACACTGCGGCCAATGCGATAAGGCAGAAACCGATCCCAGTCGCGTTCCGAGATATTTTTGAACGCCCGCAGGATTTGCTGCGAAGACACACGCAGATCGTCATTGCGGATGTCATCCGGCCCCAGCCCCGTGCCCTCCAGCACATGTTGGGTGTCGATCTGATAGGTTTCCAAGGTGCTCAAGGCGGCGTGCAGCTTGGCGGCGTTGTACACTCTATCCCTCACGCAAACGCCCCTCCCAAAACGCCTGTCCTGGGGATATGTCCCCAAGTGTCGGGTATTATGTCCGATTTGGTCCTGAACAATCAAGGTTGTGCTCTCTACCTCTGGGCTGTGCGTCGCATTCTGATGCGCAGCCCCGGCTGCACCCGCGTCAGGCGCACCTGGCTAGGGAAAGGAGGATCCCATGAAGATTTCGATAGATTTTGACCTGACACCTGCAGAGTTCCGCGAGGCAATGGGCCTGCCAGAGGTGAAGTCCATCCAGGACCGCTGGCTGAACCAGGTAGAGACTGCGCTGAGCGACGAAATCGCCAAACTTTCGCCCGAAACCATAGCCCAGCAATGGGCCAGCGCCCTGGTGCCCAACCCCGACATGTTTGCGTCTTTTCTGAACATGATGCCGGGTATGGCAGACAAGAAATAAGCCCGCCGGCACAAAAGGCCCCCCGACACGCACCGCCCGGCAATCAGGCGGTGCGTTTTTATATGACCTGTAGCGCTCTGCCTGTCTGCCACGCCGAATCGCTGCACTGGTAGACTGACTTTCGGGGCCATTTTCGGACAGCTGCGGCCAAAACAAATATGGGTTTTCAAAACCTCTTCTGCGGGGCGCTGCCCCGGCCCCGCGAAACGCAGGGGCCTGGTGTTTTCTGACCCAACGTAAATTTCCCAGAAACCCCCTAACTCACTGATATAAATCAATAGATAAACACATATGCAAATGCTGCAATGCAGCAATTTCATTGCGACACGCCTCCGCCGCGCTTATATTTTACCTATTGAAAGACACGTATAACCCCGACCAGGAGAGCCCCATGGCAACCCCCAAAACCGCCGCAAAATCCTCTGTCAAAGACGACGCCACAGCCACCGAAGCCACCAAGCCGACCGCTGTGATCGAAACCCTGAAAACGTCCTATGAAAACGTGACAGGCAATTTCAAAGGCTATGGCGAAAACCTGAACCAGGCCGGTTCGGTTGCCAATGAAACTCTGCGCAGCACCTTTAACGGTGTGATGGCCTTTGACCGCGCTCTGCTGAACATGCTGCGCGCCAATGTGGACAGCTGGGTCGAACATGGCCGCAACATCGCACAGGCCCCCAGCCTGGTTGCCGTGGCCGAGCAGCACAAAGACTTTGTCATCAAGCAGGTCGAAACCGTCAGCGCACAGATCAAAGACCTGAGCGACGTGGCCGAAGAGCAAAGCAAAACCTCCATGGCCCCTCTGTTCAGCGCCGTTGACGATATGGTCGCTGCAGCAAAAACCAAGAAAGACGAAAAAGCCGCCTGATCGACAGGCACAGCGCCCGCCGTCGCCGGGCGCACTCCCCCCTGATATGCCGCGTGATCCCAATGCACGCGGCATTTTCACGAGCGGGGGCTAGGCTCAGGACCCATTAATTTGCGGCACTCAGCATGGAAAAATGCGCGGTATCAGTGGTTTGGATTTCGCAGAAAAGGCTGGTTGCCTTTGCAAGGAAGCCACGCCGCTGAGAGCGCGCATTTCTCCATGCCCTGAGGGTTCGCCAGATTTTGCCCCAGCCTGCGTTATATGCCCTTGAAATAGATGACTATTCCTACGGCCATATGCCTGGCCTGGAACAAAACCTGGCGAACTGAGCGTTGCAAATTAATGGGTCCTGAGCCTAGCCAATCGCATGTTCCAGCGCAAACAGCCCGCCGCCAATCACAAACCCCAGCAAAGCCCCATTGATGCGGATAAACTGCAGATCCGGGCCTGCTTCGGTTTCAAACCGCGCGACCAGTTCGTCGCTGTCCCACGCCTTGATCGTCTGCGCGATAAACGCCCCGGCATAGGGCCGCAATTCGGGGATAAGCCGGGCAATGATGTCTGCGACGGCCGCGTCGATGCGCGCCTGCAGGGCGCTGTCCTCTGACACCTGCTCTGCGGCGACACGCACCGCCTGCAGCACCGACTGGACAAAGCTGTCCTGTTCCAGGTGATCCGCGATCCGGGCTTTCAGAAACTGGATCAGCTCAGCGACACTGTCCTCGAACCCGGCACTGTCCAGATACGCACCAACAGACTGCGTGATCACCTGATGCAGCCGGGCGCGCGTGGCGACATTGTCCAACGCCCCAGCTGCAGCTTTTTCAAAATCCTGACGCAGTTCGCTGTCTGTATCGGACAATTCGCGCAGCACGGAAAGCAAACCGGTCACGATCATATCAGCCGCATTCCGGTCCACACGCGACGCAATCCACCAGCGGCTGTTGTCCCGCACCAGCATCTGCACAGTGTCGCGGTTTTCTTCGACGGTGTCCTGCAGAAATCCGATGATCTCGGTCAGGGTGTCGCCCTGAAACCCCTGCTTGAGCATTTCAGAGAGTTCCGTCGCGGTTTTTGCGTCCTGTGTCAGATCACGCGCGACAACGCGAAACATGTCGGCCAGGTGCGTATCCAGATCCGCAGGCAGATCGGCCCGCAGAGCCGCCACCACCTGCGCCAGAACCGGGCGGATGATCTGCTCGGCATGTGTGCTCTGCAGCATCCACTGTGCGACACGCGCAGACAGCTGACTGTCGCGCAGTTTCTGGGCGATGGGGCCGGCCTGCAGAAAGTGCTCTTCGATAAAGCGGCCCACATTGTCGGCCACCCGCGCCTGATTGCGTGGCAAAAGCGCCGTATGCGGGATCGGCAGCCCCAGCGGGTGACGAAACAGGGCGACAACCGCAAACCAGTCGGCCAGCGCCCCCACGATCCCAGCCCCGGCGGCGGCCCGCAACAGGCGCAGCATCCCCCCCGGTTCGGGCGGTATAAATGTCACCAGATACAGCGCAACCAGCACCAACAAGGTCGCCATGGCCGCCCGGCGCATGGCTGGCAACGTCATTTTGTCTGGCTGCATTGGCGCGCCTACTCCCCGGTGGAAATGAACCTTTCGACCCGCAGCGCCGTTTCTTCGGGCATCGTGACCATGAACAGATGTCCACAGGGCATCACTTCGAGTTTGCCCCGTTTCAACCGGCTGGCCAGAATGCGGCCATTCACAACTGGCACGATCGGGTCATCTTCGCCCATCAGAACCAGGGCTGGGAAATCGAACCGGGGCAGATAGTGCCAGCTGGTCCACCCCATGATCGCCATCAACTGATAGCTGTAGCCAACCGGTGTGCCGTGATCCAGCGCCTCGGAAAATTCGCGCATCAGCTCTTCCTGGGCGGCCACTGTCCCCCCATAAAGCTGCATGGCGTTTTCCAACATGAACCCCGCATCGCTGTGCCGTTTTGGGGTCATCATTTTCATCAGGGTTTTGGGCGATCCCGGAATCATGATCGCGCCGCTTGTGGTGGCGGCCAGCGTCAGCGACAGGCAGCGTTTCTGATACAGATACGCATATTGCTGCGCCGCAGCCCCGCCCCAGGACACACCGAACACATGCGACTGCTGCACCCCCAGCTGCGTCAGCAAAGCCGCGGCCATATCGGCCACATGCGACAGGCGATAGGGCAACGCGGGGGTTGGTGTCCCCCCCACGCCGGGCACATCAAAAATGATCACCCGCACCTTTTGAAAGCTGAGCAAAAAGCGTTCTGCACTTTCGATATTGGCCCCGATCCCATTGAACAGCAAAAGGGTCTCTGTTGCGCCGTCGGGATGATATTCACCGTAGCGTACCGGCCGTCCCCAGATCTGTGTCGTCGAGATGGTCAGCGTCTTTTCGGTCTCTGCGGTTGTAGAAGTCACGCGCGTCCGGCCTCCTGCACGACATAGGTGCCCGGCGCAGGGCAAAGTCCGGGATAGTCAGCATGGCCCAGAGATTTCGGCGCGGCCTTATCCTTGGCCGAGCGCGCCGCCATCCAATCCACCCAATGCAGCCACCACGTCCCTTCGGTTTCGGTGCTTTTCTTCAGGAATACCTCGGGATCGGTTGGGGCGGCCTCCATCCGGCGGTACTTGGCCTTACGGTTGCTGGGCGGGTTCACGATGGCCTGGATATGCCCGCTTGAACTTAGCACAAACTCAGACGCCCCGCCCATCATGTTCACAGTGCGATAGCAGCCATCCCACGGGGTGATGTGATCGGTGGAGCCCCCCAGGACAAAGCTGTCACAGGTCACTTTGGACAGGTCGATGGTTTCCCCCAGCACCTTTGCCGTGCCACTCACCAGCCCATTGTTTTCCAGCAGCCCCATGTAATCCCCATGCAGCCGCGCGGTCATGTTGGTCGTGTCGTCATTCCAATACAGAATATCAAAGGCAGGCGGCGTCTGGCCCAGCAGATAATTGTTGATCCAATAGGCCCAGACCAGATCATTGGGGCGCAGCCAGGCAAAGACCTTGGCCAGATCCTTGCCCTGCACGACCCCCCGTGCCCGCGACATGGTTTTTGCCAGCGACAGAACCTCGAGATTGGCAAACAGCCCCATAGAGGTATTCGCCGCCCCATCCGTATCCAGAATCGTCACCAAAAAGGTGGCAGAGGCCGCACGGTCAATGCCCTTGGCCGCCCAATACCCCAACAGCATCGACATCGTGATGCCACCGGAACAGGCCCCGGCCACATGGATTTTGGACGCGCCGGACACTTTGGTCACGATTTCCGAGGCGTGGTCCAGAGATTTGACATAATCCTCAAGGCCGTAATCTGCATCTTTGGCCCCAGGGTTGCGCCAGGACACGATGTAGACGCTATACCCCTGCTGCACCAGAAATTCGACCAGGCTGCGGCCGGGGGCCAGATCCCAGACATAGAATTTGTTGATCTGAGGCGGCACGATCAGGATCGGCGTCCCTTTGACCTTATCGGTCTGGGGCGCGTATTGGATCAGCTCGCGCAGCGCGTCGCGATGGATCACTTCGCCTGCAGTCACGCCCAGATTGTCGCCCACGGTGAATTTCGACCGGTCTACCGACGACGGCATCCCTTCGTTATGGACCAGATCGTCCACCAGATTGCGCAAGCCCGCCAGAATGTTCTGCCCCCCGGAGTCCAGCGTCTTTTTCATCGCTTCCGGGTTGCCCAGCAGCAGGTTGGTGGGGGAAAAACTGTCCAGGATGGTGCCGGTCAGCAGCTTCATCCGCTCTGTGTCCCGGTTGTCCAGATCCAGGCTTTCGATCCAGCTGATCGTGTTCTGACACCACAACATATAGCTGTGTTTCAGCATCTTATAGGCCGGGTTGCTGTCCCAGACCGGATCGGCAAAGCGTTTGTCCGCCGCAGGCCCCTCCCCCATCGGACCCAGCCCGCTGAGGATGCCAAACATCTGATTGCTGGTGTTCAGCCCCAGTTTCATCATTTCCATCGGCTGGCGGGCCATGGCGCCGTAAAAATTTGCGATGGACCCGGCGATGCCTTTGTCCTGAGATGTCTTGTCGCTACTCATGGTCTGGATTCCCCCTCCTTCATCGCTCTGGTTCAGCTAAACGCCAAAGCCAGAGACTCCGCGATCAAAGCCGGCGTGTCAGACCCGACCTGCTGTGCCACAACCCGTGACCGGATCAGGATGCGCCCGCCCTCCTTGCGTTCGACCCCGGTCAGCTCTGCCCGGATCTGCAGCTGCGCACCGCTGGGCACCGGTGCCAGAAACCGCACCTTGTCCAACCCGTAATTCATCACGCCACTGCAGCCCTCGGGGACGATGCCCAGATCCATCTGCGCCGCCGCCAGCAACGACAGGGTCAGATAGCCATGGGCAATTGGCCCGCCAAAGGGGCTTTCGGCCTTGGCACGGGCCTCATCCACATGGATCCACTGCTGGTCCCCCGTCACATCGGCAAAGCCCTGAATGCGCGGCTGATCCACGGTGATCGGGTCGCTGGGGCCGAAAATTCGGCCCACATGCTGTTCGATATTATCTGCGTGATAGCGATCTGTATCCGCCATGGGTCACAGCCCCCGCAGATCTTTGCGCAGGATCTTACCCACGGTGGATTTCGGCAACTCATCCATAAAGCGGATCTGCTTGGGCACTTTGTACCCTGCCAGACCTGCGCGGCAATGGGCGATGACCTCATCTTCGCTCAGCTCGGCGCTGGGGGCCTTGGCAATGAACAGGCGGATGGCCTCGCCGGTCTTTTCATCCGGCACCCCGACGGCGGCGCATTCCGCAACCGCGTCCAACATGGCCACATGGGCCTCGATTTCGTTGGGATAGACGTTAAAGCCCGAGACCAGGACCATATCCTTTTTGCGGTCCACGATTTTCAGCAGACCAGCCGCGTCAAACACCCCAATGTCGCCAGTGCGGAAAAACCCGTCTTTGGTGAAATTGGCGGCGGTCTCTTCGGGGCGGTTCCAGTAGCCCTGCATGACCTGCGGGCCGCGCACACAGACCTCGCCCGATTCCCCCTGTGCGACGACCTGATCCTGGTCATCCAGCAGGATGATTTCAGTCGAGGGCAGCGCATAGCCAACAGCCGCCGAAAAATCGTCCTGCCCCATTGGGTTCAGCGTCAGAACTGGCGAGGTTTCAGACATGCCGTACCCTTCCAGCACGTGATGCCCGGTCGCTTCTTTCCAGCGGTTGGACACGGCTTCCTGCACCGGGGCCCCGCCGCCAATCATCGCCCGGTAATTCGACAGGTCGATAGAGCTGAATTCGGGATGCGCCAGCAGACCCGCAATCAGAGTATTCACAGCCGTCGACACGGTGAACTTGCTGTCACGATAGGCGGCGATCAGCTGTGCCGGATCGCGCGGATTGGCCACAAGATAGTTGGTCGCGCCAATCGAGCTGTAGGTGATCATATTCACCATCAGCGCAAAGATATGATACAGCGGCAAAGGCGTGACGATGATCTCTTCGCCCGGACGCATAGCTTCGGGCAGAGCAATCTTGGTCTGCTCCGTATTGGCCACCAGATTGGAATGGGTCAGCACCGCCGCCTTGGACAGACCGGTCGTCCCGCCGGTATATTGCAAAAAGATCAGATCATCGCCGGTGATGACCGGTGCGGTAAAGTCTAGATCTTCGCCTGCCTCCAACACGGTCGCAAAGCTCAGCACATTTTCCAGACGCGCATCAACCGGCGGGCTGGGAATATCGACCGGGGTTGCGTCCCCCAGATTCACCGAAATCACGGTTTTCACCGGGGTGTTTTTCACGATCTCTGCCAGTGTCGGCGTCGACCCCGAAAAAATCACGATGATTTCCGCACCCGCATCGTTCAGTTGGTGTTCCAGCTCCTGCGGTGTGTATAGCGGATTGACATTCACCTGCACCGCACCGGCCCGCAAAATGCCCAGCATCGCGACCGGAAAGGCCAGAAGATTGGGGGCCATCAGCGCAACGCGGTCGCCTTTGCGCACGCCCAGCTCTGCCTGCAGATACGCTGCGAAGTCCCGCGACAGGCGATCGACATCCGTGTAGGTCAGGCTGCCTCCGACGCCAACAAAGGCTGTCTTGTCCGCATAGGCGTTGAACGCCAGTTCGAACATCTCCACAACCGAGCTATACGCCTTTGGGTCGATCTCTACGTTGTTTCCGGGCCATACGACGGTTTGCGTATCCAAGCTTGGCATTTTTCCTCCTCCTCAAGCTGTCTTCGGTGTCCGCCGGGCCATTCATGCGCCGGCACCGGGGACATTGGGGCCAAGGTCAGGGATGCCTGTTTTTCAATCAATGTTATCAGAGGACGAAATCTGGACAGCTGGGGACACCCACCCGCCAAACGGGCGTCCAACCCGTCGCAGCCCTGCGCGCGCCTGTCAGGTGATGTCTGACAAGGTGCCTGACCAGATAAGGCCGCGCTTACCTGGTCGCCCCCCCTGCGGCGCAACACAAACCACACCATATCCGGGCCCGCCCAGCGCGGCCCGGATGGGCTTACGATCCCTCAGGCATAGGCGTTCAGAACCGCCGGGATCAGGATGTCTTCCTCATCATAGGTGTGACGATTGATGATCTTATTCAGCCGCTGCGCCTGCTCTAGGGCCTGCGCCACCTCTGTCTTAGCGACACCATCATTGCGGAGCGCAGCAAACGCGCTCTGCGATTGATCCAGCGCCTGATCCAGAAACTGATGATCATTCTCAAGCAGGTCAATGGCGCTGGCCAATTGCGGAAACCGCCCCAGAAAGCCCGGCAGAACATCGGTATCTTCGAACGCATGATGCCCGTGCACATGCGCGACAAGATCCAGCCCAAGGCGGTTCATGCCCATCAGCCCCATCACCTCCTGCACGCTGCCTTCTGGCTCATCCAAAACGGTTTCAAGCCCGCCCACCAGACGGGCACTGCCCTCGGAAATCGCCGCATGAAGGCGTTGAAGATGCGCAGGCCAGCCCAGAAACCGCGGATCGTTGTCCCAGGCCTTGCGATCCGCGGGGAACATACCTGCCAACAGCGCAGGCGACACCCCGCTTCGTGTGGCCAGGTTATAGTCCTGCGCATCATAATCGAAATCGCTCATGAGGATGTCAGCCCCTGTGCGCGCATCGCGGCCTGAACCCCCGGATCTTCAAGCATGGTTTCCATAAAGCGTTTGACCGCCGGATAATCGCGCCAGGATTTGGGCGCATGTGCCGTCCATCGGGTCATCGCAAAGGCGTAGGGGTCGGCGATGGTACGCTTGCCGCCCACCACGTGAACACCACCCTCCAAAAGCGCATCGAGATGCATCATGACGCGGTCGATCCGGGCAAAGCTGGCGTCACGCACGGCGTTCACATCTGCCTTATCCGTGCTGGTTGTAAACCGCTGAGGCGCAAAGAAGGGCCAGAAGGCCGGGTGAAAATCACCGGTCAGAAAGGCAAGGGCTTCGTCCAATTCGAAATGCTCAAACGCACCGCCCTGCACCCCCAGATCCGCCTCGGGGAATTTGGCTTCGATATATTTCAGGATTGCGTCCGCTTGTGTCATGACGCGGGATTCCCCGTCGATCAGCGCAGGCACCATCCCCAGCGGGTTGATCTGCAAAAACGCCCGAGAGCCCAGTTCAGCGCGTTCAATGTCGTAGGGTTTGCCAGTCCATTCCAACGCAATATGCGGGGCCAGTGCACAAGTGCCGGGGGCATAGAAGAGTTTCATGTTTCAGGGCCTTTCTCAAACAGGACTATCCTGGATCCAGAGGGGGATATGTGGGGAGCCTGACAGAAATGCAAACCGCACAGGACGCCCCTTTCTGTGCTGGCGCAGGACAGCAGCGAAGGACAGCCCAACCAGGTCCGATCCCGCCACGGAACCGCACCGGTCGCGCCGGCATATGCAAGGACTAAAACAGTCATCTTCTGTCCGCGCCCCCTGCCCCCAGACCAAACAGAACCGGCAATTCCGAGATGTCATTCAAGGTGAAATCAGCCAGTGGCTCCAGATCTTTGGCGGTGCCATTTCCACTTAGGACCGCAATCCGCAGGCCCGCCTTTGCCCGACAGGCCATTTCCATATCCTGCGGGTTGTCCCCCACCATTGCAACCTGCGCAGGATCCAGGCTGTGCTGGTCGCAAAACGCGTTGAGCATACCGGGATCAGGCTTATGCCCATATCCAGAATTATACCCCACAACAAAGTCATAGAATGACGACAATCCCTGCGAGGCGAGGAACACATGAATTGCATTTTCGCTGTCGCTGCTGGCGACACCCAAAGTGTACCCCTGGGCGTGAAACGCCTGGGTCACGCCGCCGATATTCTGGACAGGAACCGCATCTTGCATTGCGTCTGAAAAATACCGATCCAGCATGTCGACCAGTTCCTGCTCGGACAGGACGGCCCCCAGTTGCGCCCAGGCCCTGGCAATTTCCTGCGAATTGCCAGCCCCCAGCGTGGACCCGACCTGAACCGTACCAGTTTCCAGATCGTACCCGGTGGCCGCCAAAAGCCGATTGGCCAGGTCTTGGTCCTGACCGGCGGCGGCCAGGGCCGCCTTCCGGTTCACTGGTCCCCACGTCTCTTCATATTTCAGAAGCGTGCCGTCCTTGTCGAACAGGATGGCTTTGATCGTGCTCAAATCCATCTGGGTCACCGGATCAACGATACATTCTTGACACCCGCCGCCCACAGGATCGTGCGCACGATCAGCAGCATCGTCAGAACGATGGCCATGATACAGACCGAAAACGCCGCTGCCTGGTTGCTGGCCCCCCGATCCGCAAGTTGCAGAACCGAAACCGCCGCCACCTGGGTCTTGGGTGTGATCAGGAAAATCACCGCCGACAGCGACACCATAGCGCGCATAAAGAAGAACACCCCAACCCCCAACAGCGTCGGCCACAGCAGGGGCAGCGTCACTTTGAACAGCGTGCGCAGCGTGCTGCCCCCCAATACGGTCGAGGCCTCATCAAACGACGTGCTGATCTGTTTCAGGCTGGTCGTCGTGATCAAAAAGCCCTGCGCGTGGTTGTAGTAGATATACAGCAGCACAATCAGCGGGAACGTCCCGTATAAAAAGTTCAGCGGGTTCGACAGGCTGTTGAACGCCAGAACATATCCCAGGCCAAGCACCATGCCGGGGATAGAGGCCGGCAGGATCGACAGGAACGAAATCGGCCCGGTAAAGACGTTCTTGAACTTCTGCGACACGATTGCAGCGGTGGTCACAATGGCAACCCCCAATGTCGCCGTCGCAATCGCCACGATGATCGAATTCCACAATGGTTTTGTGCCGTTCTGCACATCAAACGCATAGTGTTTGAACGAGAAAGACATGTTGTAGGGCCACAGCACCACAAAGCTGGCCACGATCACGGTCAGCGGGATCGCCATAAAGATCAGCGCGATCAGCGTGGTATAGGCCCCGAATATCGTGTCACGACGACGGTTTGGGCGCAGAGTCAACTGGGTCGACCCATCCGAAATCTGGGCGTGCTGCCGCCTGGAAATCCGACGCTCGATCAGTTTGGACACCACGGCAGGCACCAGCAGCATGACACCGATCACAGCACCCAGACCAAATTTCCCCTGACCGATCACCTTGTTGTAGATCTCAGTCGCCAGGACGTTGAAGTCCCCGCCAATAACGATGGCATTGCCGAAATCCGTGATGGACAGCGAGAACGTCACGAAAATCGCAGCGGCGATTCCATAGCGCGTCGACGGCAACGTGACCGTGCGAAAGATCCGCAGCGCCTTGGCCCCGATCACAGTCGCCCCTTCATAAAGGCGCGCATCGGTTACGGCCAAAGCCGCAGACAGGATCAGGAACGCATAGGGGAATGTATAAAGCGCATTGGCCAGCGCAACGCCCCAGAACCCATAGATGTCGATGTCAAAACCCAAAAACCGGTTCAGCACACCGTTGCGGCCCAGAATAAAGATCAGCCCCTGCGCCTGCACCAATGAGGGCGCGAACAGCGGCGTCATGATGATGATGCGGAAAAAGCCTTTGAGCGGAATGTTGGTCCGCTGCAGCGCATAGGCGTAGGCATAGGCCAGCACCACCGCCAGACTGGCCGACACAGACGACACCAGCAGGCTGTTTCCAATCAGCATCCAAACCCGGCCGGCGGTCAGCGTATCGACATAATTGCCCAACCCCAGCCCGGTGCCCGTGTCCAAACTGCGCCAGAAAATCGCCAGCACAGGCACAATCAAAAAGGCCAGCATCAACGTAAAGACAGCCACCGACAGGATGCTTGCCACCGCGGTGTCGCTCAGGCCGAAACCCGAGCGGGGATTGACGGCCTTGACTGGCCTCTGAGTGGTCACTTCGCTCATTGTTGCAGCTCGCGCATATAGTCAGGGTTCAGGGTCGCAAAGACGCGCACACCGACATTGGGCGCAGCGGCAGGCCCGTGCAGTTCAACCGTAATGGTCTGGTCCGGCGCACATTCCGGCGTGACTTCGACAATGTTGAAATTGCCAAGATAGCGCACTGCCTTCACGGTCGATGCCAGGGACGGTGCAGCCATTGACGGCCCCGCAGACAGCGCAATCATTTCGGGGCGCAGACCGAACATCGTGTCGCGCTCGATCGGCCCCAGCCCCGTCAGCGCCTGCGTGCCGAACACCGGCACCCCGCCTTGCCCCCGCGTGACATGCAACGTGTTGCTATTGCCAATGAAATTGGCGACAAATTCGGTTTTGGGACTGTTGTACAATTCATGCGCCGAGCCGGTCTGTTCGATTGTACCGTTCCGCAGAACAACGATCTGATCCGCCATTTCAAGGGCTTCGGCCTGATCATGCGTCACCATGATGGTGGTGATGCCGGTGTCTTTCTGAATTTTCGACACTTCCTGCCGCAGATCGGTGCGGACCTTTGCATCCAGTGCAGACAGCGGTTCGTCCAGCAACAGAACCGAGGGTTCCGTGGCGATGGCGCGCGCAATCGCAACCCGCTGCTGCTGCCCGCCGGACATTTGGGCCGGCAGTTTGTCAAACTGATCAGCAAGATGCACCATGTCCAGCATCTCCATCGCGCGGGCTTTTGCCCGTTTCTGGTCCCAGCCGCGACACTCCAAACCGTATGTCACGTTTTTCAGGGCTGTCAGGTTCGGGAACAGCGAATAAGACTGAAAGACAACGCCAAAGTTCCGCTCGGACGGATGCCTGTGCGACAGGTCATTGGCATCCAAATGAATGGTGCCGGAATCCGCCGTTTCCAGGCCTGCAATCGTCCGCAAAAGGGTGGTTTTTCCGCACCCCGATGGCCCAAGGAAACATGTAAAGCTGCCATTCGGGATCGTCAGCGTAAGATCGTCCAGCGCACGGATCTTGCCATAGAATTTGGACAAGTTTCGGATTTCGAGGGCCATGTGTGAGTCCGCATATGTTCGATAAGAAAGAGCGGAACGATGCGACATCGTTCCGAAGTTGGTCCCGGACGCCTGAAAGGGAGACCAAGCATCCGGGACCGGGAAGAGCAGCAAAAGGGCTTACTGCTCGTAACGCGTCTGCCACTCAGCGATGATCGCTTCACGATCATTTGCAGCGGCTTCGAAATCGGTCGGATGAAGAACAGAGTTGGTATCCGCAGGCAGGCCCGCATCAATAAACCGCTGCGGCAGCGACCCGCCGGGGATCGTTACGATTGCTTTCCAATCCAGATAGGCATTTGCAGCTTCGGTTGTGACGGTCCAGTCCAGAAAACGCTTTGCGTCTTCCTTGTTGTCCGATGACGCGACCAGTGCGTTGGCCTCCAGCTCATTGCCCGACCCCTCTGCCGGGATCACCATCGAGATCGGGAAACCTTCGGCGATGTTCTTGATCGCGCGCATGTCATACGAGGCACCAACCGCATATTCACCCGACGATGCCGCATGGCAGGGCTTAGACCCGGATTTGATGTATTGCGCCACGTTTCCATCCAGCTGGTCCAGCAGCGCCCAGCCCGCGTCACTGCCCTTCATTTGCAGAAGCGAGCTGACTTGAATATAGCCCGTGCCGGACGAGGCCGGGTTGGGCATGACCACTTCGCCTTTGAATTCCGGCTTCAGCAGATCATCCCAAGAGGTCGGGGCCGTAAGACCCAGTTTTTCGATGCGCTCATTGTTGACGCAAAAAACGGCCATATAGCCAGTCACCGCGAACCACGAGTCATTCGCCGCGCGGAACTCTGCCGGGATTTTGTCAACACCGGCAGGCTTATAGGGCTCCAGCGTTTCTGCGATTTCCGGGGTCACGATGGTCGACGCCGCAAAGCCCCAGATCACGTCATGCTGCGGGTTTCCCTGTTCCGCGATGATGCGCGCAGTCAGATCACCATTGGACAGGCGCAGCATGTTGAACGAAACGTCAGGCATGGCCGCCTGGGCCAACTCCAGAAACGCGGCCGCCTCATCTTCTTCGTAAGACGTGTAGATGGTCAGCTCCCCTGCCAGCGCAGGCGAAGCCAGAAGTGCGATCAATGCCGTTGTTTTCTTCAGATTCCTCATGGGACCTCCCGTTGGTTTTGGAACTTTGGGTTCGCAATCACTGTAATAAATGTCAGAAACATTACAACAGTGATGTCATTTTTCTTACACGGCCACCTTAGCCCCGGCATAACCCATTGAATTTCAGGAGGTTCGACAAGAAATGGATTGAAAAAATCCAGCAGCACACGCATTCTACGGATAGAATTGTCAGGAATCTTACAAGTGCAAACCGATCCAAACCCCAAGGCGATTCGCCGCCAACGCCTTCTGGACCTCATCGAACGACAGGGCTACCTGCGGCTGGCCGACGCCGCCCAAGAGCTGGACGTTTCCGAGCAAACCGTACGGCGCGACGTGAAAGCCCTCGACAAACTGGGCAAAGTGCGGCGCACACATGGCGGCGCATCCTTTGTCGGGGCGCTGGATTCCGAAACCTATCAAAAGCGCCGACATTCGCAGGCCGAGGAAAAAAACAGCGTCGCCCAGCGGATCGCAGATCTGATCCCGGATGGCGCGTCCATATTCCTGGACAGCGGCACAACCTGCGAGGCGGTCGCCAACGCCCTGCTGAAACGCCGCAATCTGCGGGTGGTCACCTACAGCATCCGCTGCGCATCCCAATTTTCAGACCGCAGTGATTTTGTCGTCGCCATCCCCGGCGGCTTTGTGCGCCATATTGATGGGGCCATTATTGGACCACAGGACGACGGGTTTATCGAACAATTCATGTTTGACTATGCCGTGATCGCTGTCTCTGGCCTGGATCACAAGGGACGGCTGAGTGACGACGACGCGTTCGAGGTCAACCGGGTACGCGCCGCAATGGGAAAGGCGCAGGAAACCATTCTGGCACTGACATCGGATAAAATCGGCGTTTCCGCATTGGTCAACCTCGCCAATTTCGATGAAATTTCCTGCGCAGTGGTGGAAAGAGAACCAAACCCGGTGCTGGAGCAATTGGCACAAAGAAATGATGTACGCCTCGTTTACGCCTCATGAAAAACACCGCCGCATGGATATATAGCGGAGCTGCCAAAAGGTCCTTGCAAAAAACGCCATATATGCAGGTGCCGCCCTATGACATTGGCCAAATCCGCTTCTTCGAGCAGCTTGGACATCTCTTTCTGAGTACGTTCGGGTAAGTCCAACACCTCGGTCAAAATGTGTTGCAGTTCGTCAGGGCCGCGCTCGATTGCCTGCCGCAGCATTCGCATCTGGAACGCTCTGCTTTTGGAGATTTGCACTTTGAAGTCAGGCAGGTGCTTGTTGACATTTAAGGAAACAATATCAAATATTTTTCGCTCCGCCTCCTCAACAGAGGTCTTTGGTTCAGAGCGAAACGGGTAAGCTTCTTCTTCTTTCCACTGTTCGATTTCCGAACGTGCGGCCTCAACAACCTTGTTCTGAAAATGCGCCTTAATAAGCTCAGCAGACGCATCGTGAGCATCCAGCAACGCCGCGGTCATTTCCGCGAAACCAAGCTCCCTGCGCTCTTGCAGCGCTTCTACATAGCTGGACTTGAGGTAGGCAGAAAACTTATATCCCGGCGTGTGAAACCTTGGTGGCATTCGCTGGAACGGGAACCCTTACGGGCCACACAAGAAGAACCATCTGTCGGATGCAGATTTCCACTCAATCAGATCAACCCTGACCGGATGCTTAATTTCCTTCTCGCCTTCATCCTCAGCAATCGGCTCCAAGTCGAAGTGGCTGATTTCTTCAATTACAGAACTTGGGTCCAGCTTTTCATTTTCGACGAACACGGCGACATCTTTGTAGTCTGTCAGATATAGGGCGAACACTTCTGACAGCGACTGAACAGACCGTTCAGGAGCCAATGAGCGGTAGGTGCGATCCAGTTCGGTAACGGTAACGTCCACGCCCGTCCCCAAGGCGGCTTCGACCTCAACCGGCTCTGAAACCCGCACATCTACAAGATCATCCCTCAACAGAAGGATTTTGTAACCGAGTAACTTCTCCCCTTGTCGATAGCGAACTGACCATTCTGCGGCACGGCCTAAGGCCAAGGCTTTGAGGCGTCCCCTGCCGTCCTTGCCGTGCAGCAATCGACCTCTGCCCTTAGATTTGCTGCCATGTCTTTTCCACGAACCGCCAAGCTTGCCAAACAGCTCCTCGACTTCACCATGGGGAAACCCATGCCCGTTGTCTCTGACGGATATAGAGCGCATGGCGATGTCGTCACTTTCGATTTCGACATCGACCCGCGTCGCGTCTGCATCTAGGGCGTTCCAAATCAGTTCGGACAAAGCTTGGATCGGCTTTGCGCCAGCCTGTTTCTTGAGATGGTCGCCTTCGACCTGAACACGGTAATGAACGTCTGCCATGTGTGACAATGCCTTGAACTAATCCGATACCAGCAGGTGAGAAGATGCAGCTTAACCCTGCAGTCGAAAGAGGTCAGCAACATCAAGATTTAGTGCGTCGGCTATTCTGATGACAGTCTTGAGGCCGGGGTTTCGCTCTCCCCGCTCGATTCCACCAATATACGTACGATCCAAGTCAACTGCATGGGCAAAGCTCTCCTGCGAATAGCCTTGCGCCTTGCGGGCAGATCTCAGGTTTTTCCCAAAATCATGAGCTGTGAACCGATTTCCCATCCCCCCTAACGGCAAGAAAGATGTTTAATCGTCTACGGACTTATCGTATCATTTTGGCAGTGATTGCTTTACACTGAGGATTTTTCACATTTTTGACAGATACCTAGACGGCAAGATCGAAGCTGGTTCGGAGCAGTTTGCGGACATGAGCATGATTGCCAAATCCCGCCTGGCCGAGATCAACAATGCTCCCGGTGTTGGTCTTGTCTCAAAGCTGAAGCGCTACATTGCGATCTCTAAACTTAACGCACAGCTTTCATTCTTTGGCTGGGCAATTCGTAGAGATGGAACTCTGTTTGAAGTGCATGTGCGCGGTGAAACGGTAAATCTGTCGGTGGGCGACAAGTCCAAGCCGCCTCTCGGAAGCGTCGAAGACCTAAACGAACAGGCTAGGATCACTTATACCGAAACCGGTAAGTTGGTGGATCCGTCAACGGGTCGCCGCTTACCGAATTCCGAACGCCATCGCTTTGGTATCGTTTAACACTATTCAACCCAACAAAATATTTTGAATCAGTAGGAGGCCGTCTATGGCCAACTGGTATACAGCCGATACGCACTTCGGCCATGAAAACGTCATCGCCCATTGCGACCGCCCATTTAAATCGACATCCCACATGGATGGCATCCTGATTGAAAACATGTGGAAAGTTGTGGGTCCGGAGGATGTGTTATGGATCATCGGGGATTTCGCCTTTGGACCTGCAGCCAAAGACGAAAACTATCTACTTCGAACTTTTGAACAACTTCCCGGCAAAGAAAAGCACTTGATCATCGGAAATCACGATGCCCCTCTAACTCTTGAGCTACCCTGGGATACGATCGGGTATCTGGCCGAAGTGCGCGATGGTTCACTTAATCAGAACAACACGCTGTGCCATTACCCTATCCAAGAGGTCGGAGCGCGCATAGGCTCGTTCAACTTCAGTTCCGACCTTGTGAGCGAGGCTGATCTCAGCAACTTCTCGCGATACCCCGGGTTGTTCGGCTGCCCAATCTCGAAATGTGGAACGGAACCCATGAACGGTGATGCCCTCAACTTTCATACGGCGGAGGAGCATAAGCATGGCCATGTTGCTCATTGGCCTGTGGCGCTTTTGACCTTCGAAAACGACTTCTGATCTTAGGGCTTTGAGCGGCTCGATGATCGCCAGCATCTCTGCTGTAAGCGGAACGCGATGCTCCTGATCCGCCTTCATGCGTTCAGACGGAACGGTCCATAGTTTCTCGTCGAAATCAAATTCTTCCCAACGGGCGTGCAAAACCTCGCTGGTACGGCTAGCCGTCAAGCAAGTGAACATCAGCGCCTTCGCTGCCATAGCATCTTTCGTTGCCAGTTCGGCGTAGAACGCTGGCACGTCCTTCCAGTGCATTGCTTTATGGTGCTGCACCTTCTGTTTGACCAGTGGCAACACGCGCGCATCCCGGATTGTGGTCACGGGGTTCTCGCCATCGCGAAAGCCCTTCGACTTGGCAACGTCCAGCACGGCCTTGATCCGCTGCGCGAGGCGCTTGGCTGTTTCATGCTTCTCCGTCCAGACGGGCAGCAGGACTTGCAGCACCTCGGGTTGGCCGACCTCGGACACCGGCAAGCGCCCAATCTTTGGAAAGGCATATTCGGCGAGAGTGTTGATCCACTGCTGGCCGTGCTTAGGGTTCTTCCACGTCGGCAGACGCTCGATATGAACTTGGCGTGCGGTCTCTTCAAAGCAGGGAATTTCTTGGCGTCCGTTGTAGCGGGGATTGATGCCTTGCTTTGCGAGGCGTCTATATTCCAAGGCCCGGTCACGCGCTTCGTTCAGCGTCACGACATCAGCGCCACCAAGCCCGAAATCCGTCCGCAATGGCTTGCCTTCACGGTTGCGCTGTCCTTTCACGGTCACCCGAACAATCCAACGTCGAGCGCCAGACGGATCAACAACAAGGTACAACCCGCTCCCGTCGCCATGGCGACCGGCGCCGAGTGTTCACACCAGATTCTTCGTCAACTTTCCGCTCAGAGCAGCCATAAAATACCACAATTCCTACCACGCAATGAATAGAAAGGAGTCTAATCGAAGAAAACTCAATAGCAACAACGAATGCAGATAGGCCAACAAAAACAGCCCTACAAAGGGCTGAGTGAGCATCAACAGAATAAAATTAAAATAGCTTGTGGCGGAGACGAAGGGATTCGAACCCTCGAGACGGTTTCCCGCCTACTCCCTTAGCAGGGGAGCGCCTTCGACCACTCGGCCACGTCTCCGTCGACGGGTATATCCGCGCTGACAAAGGAAACACAAGGCCGTTTCGAAGCGGTTTGTGAAATTTCTTTGGAGCGTCGGGCGAAAGGGAAACCCGCGCCCGATCCGGCCCTATTCAGGCTGGCAGATCTCGCCGCGCAGCGCCGCGCGCAGGGTGCGTAGAACCAGCATCAAAATCACCCCCAGCAGCAGTGCCAACAGGCCCAGACCCAGCCAGTCATGCGGCTCTGACCCCGCCAGCGCGCCATAGCGCAGCGTCGCCACCGTCAGCGCGGCGATGGGAAAGCTCAGCGCCCACCAGCTCAGGGCGAAAGGCAGCCTTGCAAAGCGCGGCACCTGCAGCGCCACAATCGCGGCAAAAACAACCGCGCTGTAATACAGCACCCGCGCAAAGGCATCGAGCTGCCCGCCATTCAGCTGCAGCCAGGCCAGAAAACCCACCGCAGGCGGCGCGATCAGGATCACAAGCGTCGGCAGCAGGCGGCCCGGCAGCGGGTCGTGAAAGATCAGCCGGTTCATGACCAGCGTCAGCAGCACGATCCAAAAGATCATGCCAGTGGAGAAAAACAGCCAGCTTAGCTCGACAAAGCCCAGGGGAAAGCCCGCCACCGGGGCCACCACATTGCCCACGGCCGGGATGAACCAGGCGGGCGAGATATGCACCGGCTGAAACGGGCGATGGCCGATCCAGCCAGAAATCACCGCCAGGGTCAGCACCGCCTGCCCCGCCGCGCCTATGCCCCAGACCAGCCGCGCCAGATCCGGCGCTTCGGGGCGCAGGGCCGTGGCGATCAACAGCAGCGAAATCGAAATCGCCGGGAAAAACGCCAGCTTAACCGGGTGTTTCCAGTCAGCCACCACAGCAGCTGGATGGCGCAGCGCCTTCATCCCGTAAACCAGCGCGACAAAGAGGAAATCGACAATGGTCAGCCCCAGCGCGATCCGGCTGGCAAGATTCGGCCAGCCAAAGCGCGTTTCCGCCAGATGCAGCGCCAGTGTCATCCCCGCAAGCCCCATCACCGTGGCAAAGAAAGGCACCGGAAAATGCGCCAAGCGCGATGTGTCAGTTGCCTGCGCGGCTTCACTCATCGGACGATCCCTTGTTCCGGCCATTACATCGTGTAGATGGAATATATCGAACCCGCTGTCGGAACAAGACCATGCCGCGCATGGCGGCAGGCCGGAAAACGCAAAACGCGCGCCACATTGGGCGCGCGCTTCGTCATTCTTGATCAGGCAGGATCCCCCTGCCCGCCCCGTTCAGGTGTTGAACAGGAAGTGCAGGACGTCGCCGTCCTTGACCTCATAGCTTTTGCCCTCGGCGCGCATCTTGCCGGCATCTTTCGATCCCTGCTCGCCATCGCAGGCAATGTAGTCGTCATAGGCGATGGTTTCGGCGCGGATGAAGCCCTTTTCAAAATCGCCATGGATCACGCCAGCCGCCTGCGGCGCCAGAGTGCCGCGCTTGATCGTCCAGGCGCGGGCCTCTTTCGGGCCGACGGTGAAATAGGTCTGCAGCTGCAGCAGGTCGTGACCAGCCCGGATCAGACGATCCAGACCCGCCTCTTTCAGGCCCAGCTCGTCGAGGAACATCTCTGCCTCTTCATCTTCCAGCTGGCTGATTTCTTCTTCGATCTTGGCGGAAATGATGACGTGAGAATTGCCCTGCGCCGCGGCCATTTCCGCAACAGCGGTACTGTGATCATTGCCGGTCGCGGCCTCACCCTCGTCCACGTTACAAACGTAGAGAACCGGTTTGGTGGACAGCAGCTGCAGCATTTTCCACTGCTTGGCGTCCTCTTCGTCGACCTCGACCAGGCGGGCGGGTTTGCCCTGCTCCAGCACTTCCATCGCCATTTTCATCAGGCGCTCCTGCTGAACCGCCTCTTTGTCGCCACCGCGCACCTTGCGCACGATGTTCTGCAAACGCTTTTCCAGCGATTCCATATCGGCGATGATCAGCTCGGTCTCGATGGTTTCGGCATCCGACACGGGGTCAACGCGGCCATCCACATGGGTCACGTCATCATCATCAAAGCAGCGCAGCACATGGGCAATCGCGTCCACTTCGCGGATATTGGCCAGGAACTGGTTGCCCAGACCTTCGCCCTTGGATGCGCCTTTCACCAGACCGGCAATATCAACAAAGGTCATGCGGGTCGGGATGATATTGGCGGATTTGGCGATACCCGCCAGCGTGTCCAGACGCTCATCCGGGACGGCGACCTCACCCACATTGGGTTCGATGGTGCAGAACGGGAAATTCGCAGCCTGCGCCGCGGCGGTTTTGGTCAGCGCGTTGAACAGCGTCGATTTGCCGACATTGGGAAGCCCCACGATGCCCATCCGAAAACCCATGATCCGCACTCCTGCAATGAATTGATCGCGCGCGGTCTACCTGCGCACAGGCGCTGGCGCAAGCCCGCGATGGCAGCGCCCTGCGCAGGGCGCTGCCTGTCGTGGAAATATCGCTTAGCGCGCGGGTGATTCCGACATAGGCTTAGCCCATGCAAGGGAGGGCCGATTATGGACATGAACCCGTATCTGACATTTGACGGCAACTGCGCTGAGGCGCTGGCATTTTATCAGACCGTGCTGGGGGCCAAGCCCGGCATGGTGATGCGGTTCGGCGATATGCCGGATCAACCCGACTGGGTCACTGACGCGATCAAGGATCGCATCGCCCATGCCCAGATCGAGATCGGCGGCAAGGTGATCATGGCCTCGGATACCGCCGGGCAAGAGCCCTTTACCGGCTATTCGGGGTTTCACATGAATCTTGCGCTGGAGGATCTGGAACAGGCGCGCCACATTTTCACCCGGCTGGCCGAGGGCGGCAGCGTGCATATGCCCTTTGATCAGACCTTTTGGGCCAAGGGGTTCGGGTTGTGCACCGACCAGTTCGGCGTGCCCTGGATGGTGAACTGCGAATAGCGCCATCCGATCCTGCATGATTTGGGGCGCATTCTGATAACCGCCCCAAAACCCTGCCCAAAGCCTGTGCAAATCCCGTAGAAATGCGCCGATCTGCGCAGCGCACCAGACGCATTCCGCTTTCCCTTTTCCCGGCGACTCGCCTATAGCTGGTATCCGGCGAGGAAAGAAAGAGGCCGCATGACCGAGAGGACAGAGAGCGAAAGCCGCAAATTGCTGGGCCGGTTGCGCGACACAATGGCCGAAGAGGCCGCAGGTCAGGCGCGTCTGGACAAGATCACCCATCTGACTGCGGATTCCATGGGCACCGAAGTGTGCTCGGTCTATCTGTTCCGTGATGCAGAGACGCTTGAACTTTGTGCGACGCAGGGCCTGAACCCCGATGCGGTTCACGAAACCCGCATGAAAATGGGCGAAGGTCTGGTCGGTCGCGTGGCCCGCACCGGCAAGATCGTCAACACCGCCGATGCGCCCTCGGAACCCGGTTTCCGCTACATGGCCGAGACCGGCGAAGAAATCTATTCCAGCTTTCTGGGGGTGCCGATCCAGCGCCTTGGCGAAAAACTGGGCGTTCTGGTCGTGCAGTCAAAACAGGCCCGCAAATTCACCGAAGACGAACTATATGCCCTAGAGGTCGTCGCCATGGTGCTGGCCGAAATGACCGAACTGGGGGTCTTTGTCGGCGAAGGCGCAGCCCTGTCGGCCCGCCACACCCAGCCCGCCCTGTTTCGCGGCGGCACCGGCCAGGAAGGCACCGCAATGGGCCGCGTCTGGCTGCATGAACCGCGCGTCGTCGTCACCAATCTGGTCGCCGATGACCCCGTCACCGAACTGGCCCGCCTGCGCGAAGCCGTGGACAAACTGCGCGTCAGCGTGGACGAAATGCTGGAGGGTGCATCCGGTCAGGGCGACAGCGACCAACAGGACGTCCTGGAAGCCTACCGCATGTTCGCCAATTCCAAAGGCTGGATGCGCCGGATGGAAGAAGACATCTCGCGCGGGTTATCCGCCGAGGCCGCGGTGGAAAAAGAACAAAGCCAGGCCCGCGCGCGCATGTCTCAGGTCTCTGATGCCTATCTGCGCGAACGCCTGCATGATCTGGACGACCTGTCCAACCGCCTTCTGCGCATCCTGACCGGTCAGGGCAGCCAGACCGGCAGCGAAATGCCCGATGACCCGATCCTGGTTGCGCGCAATATCGGCCCTGGTGAACTGCTGGAATATGGCCGCAAACTCAAAGGTGTGGTTCTGGAAGAGGGCTCTGTCGGATCGCACGCTGCGATTGTCGCCCGCGCCTGGGCGATCCCGCTGATCATCCATGCCGAGCGCATCACCAACGAAGCCCTGAACGGCGATCACATCATGCTGGATGGCGATCAGGGCATCGTGCATCTGCGCCCGGATGACTCTGTTGTCACCGCCTTTCGCGACAAGATCGCAATGGAGGCCAAGGCGCAGGAACGCTATGCCTCGATCCGCGATACCGATTGCGTAGCCCCCGATGGCACACGGGTCCATCTATTGATGAATGCCGGGCTGATGGCCGACCTGCCCTCGCTCGACAGTTCAGGTGCCGAAGGCGTCGGCCTGTTCCGCACCGAGCTGCAATTCCTGATCCGCAACCACCTGCCCGGCCGCACCGAACTGGCCAATCTCTATGCCCGCGTGCTGGACGCCGCCCATGGCAAACGCGTGGTGTTCCGCACGCTGGATATCGGGTCAGACAAGGTGCTGCCCTATATGAAACCGCAGGACGAACCGAACCCGGCGCTGGGCTGGCGCGCGATCCGCGTGGGGCTGGACAAACCCGGCGTGCTGCGGATGCAGCTGCAGGCCCTGCTGCGCGCCGCAAATGGCCGCCCGCTGTCGGTCATGTTCCCCTTTGTCGCGCAATATGATGAATTTCGTGATGCCCGCGCTGAAATGGACAAGGCCATCGCCCGTGAAAAACGTCTGGGCCACCCTGTCCCTGATGACATCGACATTGGGGCCATGCTGGAAACCCCCAGCCTTGCCTTTGCGTCACAACGCTTTTTCGACGAGGTCGGCTTTGTGTCCATTGGCGGCAACGATCTGAAACAGTTCTTTTTCGCGGCGGATCGCGAAAACGAACGGGTGCGTCGGCGCTATGACACTCTGAACAGTTCCTTCCTCAGCCTTCTGGAACAGATTGTCGACCGCTGCCGCGGCTCGCAGACCCGGCTCAGTTTCTGCGGCGAAGACGCAGGCCGCCCAATCGAAGCCGCCTGCATGGCCGCCATTGGCATCGACAGGCTGTCCATGCGCCCAGCCTCGATCGGGCCCGTGAAAAGCCTGATCATGCGCACCAACCTGACCGAGCTACGGCAGGTGATCCACGATGCGCGGGATCGCGGCGAGCAGTCCGTGCGCCCCGCAGTCATGGCATATCTTGCCGATAATGGTTGGGCACTGGGTCGAAGCTGACCCCCACCCTGGGGTTTCTTCTTGGCCAAAATACTCCGGGGGAGCGCCGCAGGCGCGGGGGCAGCGCCCCTCCCCCGCCATCAAATCAGCTGCCTCAGATGCGCCCGCATTGCGTGACATCACCGGCGCGACGCAGAAAAACGCCCGGCATCGCCATTTTCGCGATCCGGGCGCAAAGTCTATGACACCAGTCCTGGCCCTTACCTTTTAGCAAGACCCGCTGTTTGCGCACATTCTGCGCGCCTTTCCACCTGCCCCGCTTTCCGTCGACAGGCCTGCCCGAATTCGGAGAGTGACAGACCCCAAGAACAGTTGCGCCAGATGGCTTACCGAGCGATTCACGCCCCGTCCGTTCCAGATCTAAGGTAGTTTTCTTAAGCGAGCGTAAAATTGAACGCAGTTTTCCACTAAATTCAGAATAAATTCAGTTCAGACACTGCGGCATCCCACCAAGGATCAGGCGCACCCGCCGCTGGCTGGAAAAGCCTGACGCACAGATTGCGGCATTTCATCAGGCGACACGGCCCGCAGTGCGCCGCAAGGCCTAAAGACTTCGTTAACCATCGCACATTAGCTTGGGCAAATGTACCTGACCCGCCTACCATGCTCGGAATGCACCCCCAATTTTTGGCTGCAGTCTGTTTGACGCTTCGCCCCTACGATGTGGCCCTGTTTGATGGATACGACCTTACATTTGCACGGGATATTCTGGCCCGATGAAGGAACCTGCGGAACCCAATGAGCATCTTTGACAGCAAACCCTATCAACTGATCGAGTTTTACGCATATCAAGTGACCATCGCGTGCTGGTCAGTGCTGTTATACAACGCGGTTTTAGAGCCCGACTGGCTCGAAATATGCATTTCTATCATCTGCATCTTGGCAAGTTGTGAAACGATCAGGGGCATGACCAAAAAACAAACAGAAGGAGGATAGACCAAAGTAGCGGCACGGCCCTTCTGAAACTGTTGTCTCCGGCCTTGCCAGCAGGCGGCCCATCACGCCACTGTTCAACCTCGCTCCGACGCATCAAAGCGACTGTTCAACGGTGACGCGTTACGTGTGACGTCCCCGTAAAGCCCACGCCAGGCACCTTCGACCAGGGGCAATCCCAGCACCCGATCGGGGTTCGTTGGGGGCGGCATGATCACCCCATCCAGCCGGGAAAATCCAAAGCGTTGATAATAGGGTGCATCACCCACCAACAGCACGCGATCATGGCCCTGCTGCGCCGCGCGTTCCAGCGTGTCGCGGATCAATGCGCCGCCCAGACCTTCGCCCTGCGCGGTCGGGTGCACCGCCACGGGCCCCAGCAAAAGCGCAGGCGCGTCCCCCACCAGAACCGGCCAATAGCGAATGGCACCGCCAAGGATCCCGGCCTCGTCCCGCGCTACGACGCACAGCCCGGCCACCGGCGGCACGTCATCGCGCAACCGATACGAACTCAGCGCCGCGCGGCCGGGCGCAAAACAGGTGTCAAAGAGGGCTTCAACCTCCCACCAGTCCTGTTCGGTTTCTTGTGCCAGCGTAAACAGATCTGCCCCCGTGCATTCGCGTGAAGATGGCCCTATCACGGGGAAAATCCTTGCGCAAACAGGAGCCCACGTGATGTTCTACCGCCCCGAAGACGGCCACGGCCTGCCGCATAACCCGTTCAACGCCATCGTGTCCCCGCGCCCGATTGGCTGGATCTCCACACGGGGCAGCACGGGCGACAACCTCGCCCCCTACTCGTTCTTCAACGCCGTGGCCTATGTGCCGCCGCAGGTGATGTTTTCCTCCACCGGGACCAAGGACAGCCTGACCAATCTGCGCGAAACCGGGGTGTTCTGTGTGAATGTCGTGGCCCATGCGATGAAAGAGGCGATGAATGCCAGCTCGGCCACTGTGGCACCCGGCGAAGACGAATTTGCCCTGACCGGCGTGGCCAAGGCGGAGTGCGAAACCATCGACTGCCCACGCGTGGCACAGGCCCCTGCCTCGCTGGAATGCCGCGTGACGGAGATCCACAGGCTGAAGGGCGCGGACAATCATCTGGTGCTGGGCGAAGTGACCGGCGTGCACATCCGCGAAGACTGCCTGAAAGAGGGCCGGTTCGATGTGCTGAGCTTTAACCCAGTGTCGCGGTTGGGATATCGGGACTTTGCCACCGTGACCGAGCTTTTTGCGATTTCCCGCCCGGATGACTGAGCGCGGGTCAAAACTCTTTCAAAGAGTTTTGGAAATTTTCCATTGGAAAATTTTTCGCGTCCGATATGGCCGGCTGTCTTTCAAACCCTCTCGAAGGCTTCTTTGAAAGGACGGCTCGCCGAAAAATAATTTTTCGAAATTGAACCAGACCTTGCAGCTTACGGGTCTTTTACGACCCGAAAACCTTCACTCACGGTCAAAATGCGATTGGCAGGTCTAAGCCCTTAATTACCAATACTACACCGTGCCCCACAGGTCGTTATTGTGGAATGAACTTTAGCCATCCCGCTGAACCCGCAATTGACAAAAACCCGTACCACAACATTAGCGCGATGACCCAATGGATAAACGTCTTCATGCGCTTCCCCTCTTTGGGAAACCAGTTGAACTTACGTAGCCAACCCAAAATTAAGTCCGTGAACATGAGCATGAACATAAAGTGGCGAAAAAATAGATAGATGATCAACGCGCCAAGGATAATTCTTGCGCCCGTGTTGCCTGGAATAATTTCCCAACTGCTTCCATTAGCTAAAGTGGTTCTCGTGCTTTCCATCAACTCTCTGCCTACTGAGAAAAACCCGAGCACCAACGTCAGCGCGATGACCAAATGGATAAACGTCTTCATGCGCTTCCCCTCTTTGGGGAACCAGTTGAGCTTACGCAGCCCACCCAAAATTAAGTCCGTGAACAGGAGCATGAACATAAAGTGGCGGAAAAATAGATAGATGATCAACACGCCAAGGATAATTCCTGTGGCCGCACTGCTCGGAACAATTTCCCAACTGTTTCCATTGGCTAAAATAGTTGCCGTGCTTTCCATCAACTCTTCACCTACGTTTTCATGTTGACGAATAGCCAAAACCAACAAGGCAGCAAGGCCTAATTTCGCTGAATGCTTGAAGCCCGGCCATTGGCGAAGCGGCAGCGAAAGGCAACTCTGTCCAAATAACTGTTATTGGCTGACGGCCTTTCAAAGTTCGCCTCTGGCATATCGTCAGGTCTGAACCGTTTTTTCTATCTGATCGAACAGTGCCAATGCTGATCGCGGCTCTATCCACGCCAAAGGCCCTGTTTTCCTCCCGCTGAACAGCAAAAAGCCCACGACCAACTAAAGTCGCGGGCTTTCAAATTTTCACCTTAGGTACGGCCTCTCAATGACCGCCCAGAATGCCCGTGCGCACGCCGTAATCCACCGCGACCTGGTAATCCGGGTCGTCGTCGCTATCCACCATCAGATGCCCCGCCTTGGTCAGCAGCTGGTGGCAATCGCGCGACAGGTGGCGCAGCTGGATCGTCTTGCCCGCGGCCTGATATTTCGCCGCCACCGCTTCGATGGCCTGCAGCGCGGATTGGTCCGCAACGCGGCTGTCGGCAAAGTCGATGATGACGACTTCGGGATCGGAGGGGATGTCGAACAGTTCGGTAAACCCTTCGGCAGAGCCAAAGAACAGAGGGCCGTGGATCTCATAGACCTGCGCGCCTTCTTCGGTGCGCGACTCGCGCTTGGTTGCGGTGATGCGCGTGGCGTTCTGCCAGGCATAGGCCAGCGCCGACACGATCACGCCCACAACCACCGCCACGGCGAGGTCTTCCATCACGGTTACAACGGTCACCAGCACGATGACAAAAGCGTCGATCCGGGGCACTTTGCGCATGATTTTCAGCGAGTTCCACGCAAAGGTGCCAATCACCACCATGAACATCACGCCCACCAGCGCCGCCAGCGGGATCAGCTCGATCAGGGGTGAGGCAAACAGGATAAAGCTGAGCAGGAACAGCGCCGCCACCACGCCTGCGATGCGGGTGCGCCCGCCGGATTTCACGTTGATCATCGACTGACCGATCATCGCGCAGCCGCCCATGCCGCCAAAGAAACCGGTCACGATGTTGGATGCGCCCTGCGCCATGCATTCCTGGCTGGCGCCACCGCGCTGGCCGGTCATCTCACCTACGAGGTTCAGGGTCAGCAGGCTTTCGATCAGGCCGATCGCCGCAAGGATCACCGCATAGGGCAGAATGATTTCAAAGGTTTCCCAGGTCAGCGGCACCGCCGGAATGTGGAACGCCGGCAGGCCACCTTCGATTGAGGCCATGTCGCCCACGCGGGGCACATCCAGGTTGAACGCAATCACCAGACCTGCGGTCACGGCGATCCCCGCCAACGGCGCAGGAATGATCGTGGTCACGCGCGGCAACAGCCAGATGATCGCCATGGTAAGCCCCACCAAGGCCAGCATGGTGTAGAGCTGCATCCCCGACAGCCACTGACCGCCCGATGCGCCATGGCCTGACACCTCGGCCGTGCCCGGCACCTGAAACTGTGTCAGCTGCGCCAGGAAAATCACAATGGCCAGCCCGTTCACAAAGCCCAGCATCACCGGGTGCGGCACCAGCCGGATGAACCGGCCCCAATGCATCGCCCCCGCAATCACCTGCAAGATCCCCATCAGCACCACGGTCGCAAACAGATATTCCACCCCGTGCTCGGCCACCAGCGCGACCATCACAACCGCCAGCGCGCCGGTTGCGCCCGAAATCATGCCCGGACGCCCGCCCAGCACCGCCGTCACCAGCCCGACCATAAACGCCGCATAAAGCCCGACCAACGGATGCACCCCGGCGACAAAGGCAAAGGCGACTGCTTCGGGCACCAGCGCCAGCGCCACGGTCAGACCCGACAGCACATCGGTGCGGATCTGTCCGGGGGTCAGCTTGGCCATGGGCGAAATGCTAAGATCCGGGGCGGAAATACGGTTGGCGAAGCTCGCCAGAAGAGCCTTGGGCATTGGGCTGTCCTCATGTCTGTCAGCGCGATCAGGCCCATACTGCGTCGCAGCATGAATTGCCAGCACATGGCCGACAGACCCGTCTTTGCGCGCTGTATAGCGGTTTTGGCGCAAGATGCACGGCATACCTGTGGATACTGTACAAACAGCGCCGCGCGCGCATCGCAAATGCAGCACAGCTGCGGCCACCGCCCGCAGGATGGGCGCTTTGCCGGGGCCAGTGTCGCCTGTGGCCACCGCCCATCCGCCTCTGCACTTTTCTTTTCCCGCGACAGCGGGCAATCATGCGGCCAACGCAAAACGAAACATGCAGCCATGAGGGCAAACCATGACAGAGACCATGATCGGGGTGATCGGCGGATCGGGGATTTACGATATTGACGGGCTGGAGGGCGCCGAATGGGTCGATGTGGCCTCGCCCTGGGGTACGCCCTCGGACCAGATCCTGACCGGCAGCCTGAACGGCGTAAAAATGGCCTTTCTGCCGCGTCACGGGCGGGGCCATGTGCACAGCCCGACCACCGTGCCCTATCGCGCAAATATCGACGCGCTCAAACGGCTGGGCGTCACCGATGTGATCAGCGTGTCCGCCTGCGGATCCTTCCGCGAAGAATACGCGCCCGGTCATTTTGTCGTGGTAGATCAGTTCATTGATCGTACCTTTGCGCGCGAGAAATCCTTTTTCGGCACAGGCTGCGTGGCCCATGTCAGCGTCGCGCACCCGACCTGCCCCCGTCTGGGCGATGCTTGCTATGACGCGGGCAAGGCCGCCGGGATCACCATCCACAAGGGCGGCACCTATCTGGCGATGGAAGGGCCGCAGTTCTCCACCCTGGCGGAATCCAAGATGTATCGCGAAAGCTGGGGCTGTGATGTGATCGGCATGACCAACATGCCCGAGGCCAAGCTCGCCCGCGAGGCCGAGCTCTGCTACGCCTCCATCGCCATGGTCACGGATTATGACAGCTGGCATCCCGATCACGGCGAGGTCGATGTGAACGAGATCATCAAAACCCTGATGGGCAATTCCGAAAAAGGCCGCGCGCTGGTCAAGGGCCTGCCCGAGCGGCTGGGAGCCGAGCGCGAGGACTGCCCGCATGGCTGCGATCGCGCGCTGGAATTTGCAATCATGACCGCGCCGGAAAAACGTGACCCGGCGCTGCTGGCCAAGCTGGACGCGGTGGCGGGCCGCGTTCTGGGGTAACTTTCAGGTGCCGTGCACTTCAGCGCGGCACCATTTCGTGGAGTATGTGTCATGCGGTTGCACGGTTTGGACATCGCCCGTGCCTTTGCCTTTTTCGGCATGGTTCTGGTCAATTTCCGCATCGCGGCCGAGGTCACGGATGGCCCAGACCCCGCCACAGCACTGGTTCACGCGCTAGAGGGGCGCGCCGCAGCGCTGTTTGTCGTACTGGCCGGGATTGGCGTGGCGCTGTCCGGGGCCGGGCCTGCATTGCTGGCGCGTCGGGCTGTGTTCCTGTTTGTGCTCGGCCTGCTCAACATGACGGTGTTTGACGCGGATATCCTGCATTTCTACGCCCTGTATTTCATCGGCGCGCTGCCATTTCTGCGCGCCTCGGCCAGACAGCTGAGCGTCCTGATCGCGGCGGTTTTGGGGCTGGCGCTGATCCTGCTGGTCACGCTGAATTACGATGCGGGCTGGGACTGGGACAGCCTCAGCTATGAAGGCCTATGGACCCTGCCCGGCTTTGCCCGTCATAGCCTGTATAATGGTTGGCACCCGGTGTTGCCCTGGATCGCCTTCCTGTTTTTCGGCATGGCGCTGGCGCGGCTGGATCTGGCGGCGCGCGTGGTGCAGCATCGCCTGATCTGGATCGGCACGGGCGTGGCTGCCCTGACCTTGCTGCCCGGACTGGCCACCTCCGACCCAGAGCTATCCGCCCTGCTGGGCACCAGCCCGATCCCGCCCTCGCCCTTTTACATGCTGTCCGCCGGGGCCAGCGCGGCGGCAGTCACCGGGTTGATCCTGCGGCTGTCTCCCGCGCAACCCGGCGCAGTATTATCAAGTTTCGCCGCCACGGGCCGGCAGAGCCTGACGCTCTATATCGCGCATATCCTGCTGGGCATGGGGGCGCTGGAGGCACTGGGCCTGCTGGGCGGCACCCTGTCCAGCATGGGCGCGTTTTATGCGGCGCTGATTTTCTGCGCGCTGAGCCTGATCTACGCCACCCTCTGGCAGCGGGTCGCCAGACGCGGCCCGCTAGAGGCTATGATGCGCAAATTGGCGGGTTGACCAATGCGCGCGCGCAGGGATTGATGGCGCCATGGAACTTGATCTTTGGCTTGCCTTTTGCGCCGCCTCCATGGCGCTTCTTCTGATCCCCGGACCGACAGTTTTGCTGGTCCTCTCTTATGCCCTGTCAAAGGGGCGCGCGGTGGCGCTGGCCTCGGTCGCGGGTGTGGCGCTGGGGGATTTCATCGCCATGACCCTGTCGCTGGTGGGTTTGGGCGCGCTGGTCGCCACATCGGCCCTGTTGTTCAGCGTGTTGAAATGGGTCGGCGCGGCCTATCTGGTCTGGCTGGGGATCAAGCTGCTGCGATCGGCCCCGACAAACGGGCTGGCCCTGCCCGAAACCGAGGTGAGCGCCAAAGGTGTGTTCTGGCACAATGCCACGGTCACGGCGCTGAACCCCAAAAGCATCGGCTTTTTCATCGCCTTTGTGCCGCAATTCATCACCAGCGACGCGGCGCTGGCCCCGCAATTCGCCATCCTGATCACCACATTTGTCGCGTTGGCGGCACTGAACGCGCTGGCCTATGCCCTGCTGGCGGCCCGGCTGCGCGCGCGCATCGAACGCCCCGGCGTGATCACCTGGATCACCCGCGCGGGGGGCGCGACGCTGGTGGCCATGGGGCTGCTGACCGCCTCGCTGCGCCGTGCGGCCTGAGCCGATGGCCGACCCCGGCAAAGTTCTGGTGCTGGGGGCAGATGGGTTTATAGGTCGCCACATCGCCTTTGAGCTGCGTAATGCAGGCTGGCAGGTACTTGCCCATGCGCGCCGCCCCGAGCGGCTGGCAGCGATGGGGTTTGAGGTGCTGAAGGCAGATCTGACACAGCCAGACGCGGCCAGCGCCGATTTCTGGCAGTCGCAGGTCGCGGGCGTCACGCATTTTGTCAATGCTGCCGGGGTGTTGAACGCCTCTGACAGCATTTACAATGCGGTGCATCTGACCGCCCCCGCTGCGCTTTATAAGGCACTGGGGCCGCAGGCGCGCGGCGTCCTGATTTCGGCCGTTGGGATCGACGTTTCCGAAACAGATTTCGCCCGCTATCGGCGCAAAGGTGAGGCGCTGGCGAGCAAACATAGCATGACCATACTGCGCCCCGGACTGGTGCTGGGGGACACATCTTATGGCGGCTCCTCCCTGGCCCGCGCGCTTTCTGCCCTGCCTTTTGTGACGCCCGTGGTCGGGGACGGAACGCAGCAGTTCAACCCGGTGCATGTGGCGGATCTGGCAAGGATTGTTGACAGCTGCCTGCAAGGCCACCACCAAGACCATGCTCTGCAAGAGATCGGCGGTCCGCAGACCGTCACACAGGCAGACATGCTGTCCGCTTATCGCGGCTGGCTTGGCCTGAACCCAGCACGCCTCCTGCGACTGCCCCTGCCGATCGCCCGCAAACTGGGACAGGTCGGAGACCTCATGCAACTGGGCCCGATTTCGGCCACCGCCGTCGCACAATTGTCCCACAGCGTCCTGGCAGCCAATGCCCACCCGCAAGCGCGCGGGTTCACAGAATTCCTGCGCACCCGCCCGGCAGGCACCCAGGATCTGTGGCAGGCGCGGCTGTATCTGATGCGGCCTGTGTTGCGAATTGTACTGGCGTTGCTTTGGCTGGCCTCGGGGCTGTTGGGGCTGTTCCTGCCCTCGGACCACTTTTTGCCACTGGTTCCTGCCCTGCCCGACACACTGGCGATTCTGATGGCGCGCGGCGGCGGGGTGGTCGATCTGGCCATCGCTTACGCCCTGCTGCGCGGGATAAGGCCCAGATTGCTGGCGGGGTTACAGGCGGGGATGGTGCTGATATACACACTGGCCTTTACCCTCTTGGCCCCGTTCCTGTGGCTTTTGCCGCTGGGCGGCCTGCTGAAGAACCTGCCGATCCTGGCCCTGATCGCCATCGCTGCGGTGCTGGAGGAGGAACGCTGATGGATCCGTATTTTCTGGCGAAAACCCTGCACATCCTGTCCAGCACGGTTCTGTTTGGCACCGGTATCGGCACCGCGTTTCAAATGGTCTGGGCCATGCGCACTGCGCGGGTCGAGACCATTCATTCGGTTGCGTCCGGGGTTGTTGTTGCAGACTGGATCTTCACCACCCCGGCAGGGATCATTCAACCGCTCAGCGGGCTGTGGTTGATATATCTGCAGGGGTATGCCCTGACCGAGCCCTGGCTGCTGGCGACCTATGCGATCTATATGCTGGCCTTTTTGTGCTGGGCGCCCGTGGTGCATCTGCAGATCCGCATCCGCGATCTGGCTGGTCAGGCGTTGCATGACGGCACCCCACTGCCCGACGCAGCAAACCGCGCCTACCGGATCTGGTTCGCGCTGGGATGGCCTGCCTTTATCGGCCTTGTCGGGGTTTTCTGGCTCATGGTAACGAAGCCCGACTTTTCTTTCTGAGGGCCGAAGATGAAACAGGTTCAGGACTATATCCGCACCATCGTGGATTTCCCGCATGAAGGCATCATGTTCCGCGATGTCACCACGCTGTTTGCAGATCCGCGCGGGTTTCGCATGGCGATTGACCAGCTGCTGCACCCTTATGCCGGGGTTCGGTTCGACAAGGTTGTCGGGCTGGAGGCGCGGGGCTTTATTCTGGGCGGCGCGGTGGCGCATCAGCTGTCTGCCGGGTTCGTGCCTGTGCGCAAGAAAGGTAAACTGCCCGGCAAGGTGATTTCTGAGGAATACCAGCTGGAATATGGCGAAGCGATTGTAGAAATCCATGACGACGCCATCAAGCCCGGTGAAAAGATCCTGCTAGTCGATGACCTGCTCGCTACTGGCGGCACTGCCGAAGCGGGGATCAAACTGGTCGAGCGGCTGGGTGGCGAGATCATCGGCTGCGCCTTTGTCGTGGATCTGCCCGATCTGGGCGGGCGCAAACGGCTGGAGGGGCTGGGCATGGAGGTCCATGCGCTTTGTGCCTATGAGGGGCTTTAAGCGCGGCACTTCGTTTCTGGAACTTTGCCAAAGCAAAGCTTTGGCGCGCCCGAACCGCCCCCACGGGGCGGGCGCTTTGCGCCTCCCCTCGGTTCGGGCGTACCCGATTTCAAAGACATCCCAGAAAAAGAAAGAGGCCGGATAATCCGGCCTCTCTTTTATTCGTTTCAAACTGGCTGACTGCTCAGACGACTTTCAACTTGTCGGCCTTGGCTTTCTTGCCCGGCTTTTTACGCTCGCCCGAATTGGTGTTCATGAAATCCAGAACCAGCGGGCGGATGTTGTTGCGCCAGCTCTTGCCCGCAAAGATGCCGTAATGGCCCGCGCCGGGTTCCAGATAGCTGGCCTTCATATCATCGGGCAGACCGGTGCACAGATCCAGCGCCGCAACACATTGACCAGGCGCGGAAATATCATCCTTGCCGCCTTCGACGGTCTTGACCGCGACATTGGTGATCTTGCCGATATCAACCTTGTGACCGGCCACGACAAATTCGTTTTTGGCAATCTCGCCATTCTTGAAGATGCGTTCGACCGTGGACAGGTAAAATTCGGCGGGCATATCCATCACGGCCAGATATTCATCATAGAACCGGTTATGAGCGTCGTGATCGGATGCCTCGTCACGCATCACGCGCATGATCTGATCGCGGAAGGCTTTGCCATGGCGGTCAGCATTCATGCTCATAAAGCTGGAGAGCTGCAGCAGGCCCGGATAGACCATGCGGCCCACGCCTTTATATTTGAACCCAACGCGCTGGATCATGGTTTCTTCCAGCTGGCCCATGGTCACGCGGTGGCCAAAATCGGTCACGTCGGTCGGGGTGGCATTGGGGTCAATCGGGCCACCGATCAGAGTCAGGGTGCGCGGCTGTGCGTCCGGGTCCAGCTCGGCCAGATACGCGGTGGCGGCCAGGGTCAGCGGCGCGGGCTGACAGACGGCGATCACATGAGTGTCGGGCCCCATCTCGCGCATAAATTCCATCAGGTAGAGGGTGTAATCCTCGACATCGAACTTGCCAGCCGAAACCGGAATGTCACGGGCATTATGCCAATCCGTCACGTAAACTTCGCAATTCACGATCAGGGATTTCACGGTAGAGCGGAGGAGAGTCGCGTAATGCCCGGACATCGGCGCCACCAGCAGGATCTTGCGCGGCTGTTCCTCGCGACCGGCCACGTTGAAATGGATCAGATCGCCAAAGGGCTTTTCGACCACGGTTTCAATATCGACCAGATGGTCCTTGCCGTCTTCGCAGGTAAAGGTGTGAATGCCCCAGTCCGGTTTGACAACCATGCGTTCAAAGGTGCGCTCGGTCACTTCGCCCCAGGCTGCCGCCCATTGCAGCGCCGGGGTCGGCATCATCGCAAACACCGGGTACGACGCCATGGTCTTGGCCGTGGCCCCCAGCCACTGGTTCGTGTTGCGCATCGTTTCCATCAGATCGTAGGTCAGCATGTAGCGCATCTGGCCTGCTCCTTCTGTTCTCTGTCCTGCCTGCCAGTCCGGCACGGCCCGCTTGTGGTATCGGGCCCTCGCCCTGTTCGACCTGCTCGCAGCACATATCGGCGCGGCATCACGCACAGAGCGTCCCCCTCTCTGCGCACCGTCCCAGCAAAACATGGCAGGGATCGGTTTGGCAAATGCGCAAATGCCGCACCCGCGAAACAACGCTGCGCCTGCATCCTGTGCGAACCGATCTGGGCGCTGGATCTTATCAACCTGCAGTTGGGCCGGGCCAATTGGTCGCTTTGCCCTGGGCGATGTGCAAAGATATTGTGCAAAGGCGAACATAGGGGGGAATCTATATTATGGCAATGAATACGGATGCCACAGGCACCACAACCGGCACCAATCTGGAGCATTTCGAACAAAACCTGACGCGTCTGGAGGAGTTGACGCAGCGGTTGGTCGAGGCCCTGTCGCGCAAGAAATCCACACCGCAGGCTTTGAACGGCCCGGATAATGCGCTGTATGCACATGCGGCACAGGCCTATTTCCAGGGGTGGATGCACAATCCGGCCAAGGTGCTGGAACAGCAGGTGCAATATTGGGGCAAGACCCTGACGCATTTTGTCGACGCGCAGAACGCGCTGGCCCAGGGGCCGCTGAAAGCGCCGGACAATAACGGCCCCAAGGACCGGCGTTTCGCAAACCCGCTCTGGGACACGAACCCTTATTTCGCCTTTGTCAAAAAGCAGTATCTGATCAATGCCGAAGCCATCCAGCAGGCCGTTGATGGCCTGGACGAGATGGATGAAAGGGAAAAGCGCCGCCTGCGCTATTTCTCGCAGCAGATCGTGGACATGTTCGCCCCCACGAATTTCCTGGCCACCAATCCCGACGCGCTGGAACGCGCCATCGAGACCGAGGGCGAGAGCCTGGTCAAAGGGTTGGAGAACCTGGTTTCCGACCTAGAGGCCAATAATGGCGAACTGGTCGTGCGGCTGGCTGATGAAGGCGCCTTTGAGATCGGCACCAACATCGCCACAGCCGAAGGCAAGGTTGTCTACCGCAACAAGATGATGGAGCTGATCCAGTACAGCCCCACCACGGAAACCGTGCACGAAACCCCCATCGTGCTGTTCCCGCCCTGGATCAACAAATTCTACATTCTTGACCTGAAACCGGCCAACAGCCTGATCCGCTGGATCGTCGATCAGGGCTATACCCTGTTTGTGGTCAGCTGGATCAACCCCGACACCTCTTATGCTGAGGTCGGTCTGGAGGATTACATCGAAGAGGGCTATCTAGAGGCCTTCCGCGTTGCCAAGGACATCTGTGGCACGGACAAACTGAACGCGGTCGGCTATTGCATCGCCGGCACCACCCTGTCGATGACCCTGTCCCTGATGAAAAAGCGCGGCGACAAATCGGTGAAATCCGCGACCTTCTTTACCACCCTGACCGATTTCAGCGATCAGGGCGAATTTACCCCGTTCCTGCAGGATGATTTTGCCGACGGGATCGAAGAGGAAATCGCACAGGAAGGCATCCTGCCCAGCTTTATCATGGCACGGACCTTTTCCTATCTGCGCTCTAACGATCTGATCTATGGCCCGGCGATCCGCCATTACATGATGGGCGAAACACCCCCGGCCTTTGATCTGCTCTACTGGAATGGCGATGGTGCCAACCTGCCGGGCAAAATGTTCATCCAGTATCTGCGCGGCCTCTGCCAGCGCAATGAATTTGCCGACGGTACGTTCAAGCTGCTGGGGGAAACCCTGTCGGTCAAAGACGTGGATGTGCCCCTGATGTCGATCGCCACCGAAACCGATCATATCGCCGCCGCGCGGGACGTGTTCCGCGGTGTGCAGCTGATGGGGTCGCGTTCCAAACAATATATTCTGGGCGGATCGGGCCATATCGCGGGCATCGTCAACCCGCCGACCAAGGTCAAATATGGCTATGTCACCAATGACGACCTGAAACTGGATTTCGACAGCTGGCGCGACAGCGGCACCCAGCACGAGGGATCCTGGTGGCCCCACTGGGAGGCCTGGCTCAAGAAACGCTCGGGCAAGCAGGTTCCGGCCCGCATCCCCGGCGATTCGGGATACGAGGCCCTGTGCGATGCACCCGGCACCTATGTTTCCCTAAAGGCCAGTCAGCAATTTCAGTAACTTGCCACGACCTTTCTGCAGTGCAGCAAAAAAATCTTGATTTTCTGCACTGCAGCATTCATATTCTTAGCAACTGCAGAAAACGGGGTGGGCCCGTGCAGTCGAAAAAGGATTTGAAAGATGGCAAAGACTCAAGATTTCACCGCCATGATGAAAGACGTCATGGGCTCCTTCCCGGTTGACACCAAAGCCATGGAAGACGCGTTCAAGACCTCCGCGACCATGAACGAAAAGCTGACCAGCGTTGCGCTGGAAGCGGCTGAAAAGTCCTCGGAACTGTCCGCCAAGTGGACCAAAGACACCCTGGCCAAGCTGGGCGATATGTCCAAAGCCAAAGCAGAGCCGGCCGACTACGCCAAAGCCATGACCGATTTCGCATCGGCCCAGGCCGAAGTTGCTGCCGAAAACATGGCCGCCTTCGCCGAGATCGCGAAAAAGGTCCAGATGGACACCGTCGAGCTGCTGATGGCCGCTGGCAAGGACTTCTCCGAAGACGCCACCGCCGCTGTCAAGAAAGCCACTGACGAACTGACCGCGACCGCCAAAAAAGCGACCGCAGGTAAGTAATATCAGCCCTTCGGGGCTGACCGGAAATTTGCGCCCTCTCCTCCCAATCTGGCGCAAATGCCCTGAGGCGGGTTCTTCGGAACCCGCCTTTTTCATGCTTGCTGTGATCCGATCTGCTCCGCTTCAGCCGTTGCGCTGCATCAGATCGCTGGCACCCAGCCGCCAGAACCGCACGCCCAGCAGCACCGCTGCCGAGGCCAGGCCAATGCTCAGCCCCAGCCAGACGCCAACGCCCTCCAGCCCCAGAACAAACCCGCACAGATAGGCCGCCGGCACTCCCAACCCCCAATAGGACAGCGCCGCCATCACCATCGGGATCTGAGTATCATGCAACCCGCGCAGCAGCCCCAAATGCAGCGCCTGCGCCGCATCGACCAGCTGGAACAGCGCGGCCATGGCCAGCAAATACCGCCCGATCTGCAAAATATCTTCGCGCAGCGGATCCTCTGGATCGATGAAAATGCCCAGCAGCTGATCGGGCAGCAACAGGAACAGCGCGACAGAAATCGCCACGCCGATCGCCCCCAGCAGTACCGCCGCCTGTGCGCCGCGCAGCATATGGCCCGCATCACCCCGCCCCAGCGCATTGCCCGCGCGGATCGTAGCGGCGTTGCTCAGCCCCATCTGCGCCATAAAGGTCGCCGATGCGATCTGCAGCGCAATCCCATGCGCCGCCAGCGGCACGGTGCCCAGCCACCCCATCATAATCGCAGAGGCCGTGAACAGGCCGACTTCGGCCAGAATGGTCAGACCAATCGGCAGCCCCTGACGCAGCACGTGATGGAACATTTCCCAGTCAGGCCGCCAGAAATTGCGCAACAGTTCATGCTGGGGCAGTTTCACCAGCGCATAGGCCGTCACCAGGATCATCGCCGCCAGCGTGGACAGGACCGAGGCCAGCGCCGCCCCTTCCAGACCCAGCTCGGGCATCCCCCAATTGCCAAAAATCAGCGCATAATTGACCAGACCATTCACCCCCGCCGCAGCGACCGTGATCCACAGCACCACGCGGGTGTGTTCCAGACCGGCAAGGTAGGATTTCAGCACCATCACCCCCAGCGCGGGCAACATGCCAAACCCCGCAATCCGCAGGTAGCGCTGCGCCATTTCGGCGATCTCTTCGGTCTGCCCCAGCAATTGCAGCACCGGGGCCGAAAAGATCATCGCTGGTAAAAAGACCATGAAATGCACAAAGGACAGCCACAGCGCCATGCGCGTGGCCCGCCGGACCGAGGTCTCATCCTCGCGCGCCGCATAAGTTGCCACCAGTGGCATCAGCGCCCCGGCAAACCCGGTGCCAAAAATGAAAATGGTAAAGAAATAAGACCCGGCCAGCGTCAGCGCCGCCAATTCGCTGACCCCATACCAGCCCATCATGATCGTGTCGGTCATGCCAATGGCGAATTGCGCCAGATGGCCACCGACCAGCGGCAGGCCCAGTTTCAGAACAGCAAGCGTGTGATTGGAAAAAGTCATCTGAATCGCAGTCATAATCCGCGATACCCCGCCATGAGAGCGCAAACAAGCGTGCAGTTGCACAGCAGTCAGGCGCGCACCACGCTTACAACGCGCGCAGGGCCAGCTGCAGCGCCAAAAGCGCAATCACCCCACCGGCCAACAGCTCTATCCCGCCCTGAAGGCGCAGCGCGCCCAGCGTCGTGCCTTTGACCAGGGCCCGGCGCAGCGCCCCTTCGCGCAGGGTGACAGCCGCCACAGCAACAGCCAGAGTGATCGACGCCGTGCCAACCCCCATGGCCAGCACACCCAAAAGCCCCTGCCAGACCAGATCCATCCGCCAGGTCAGGATCAACAGGAACAGCGCGCCGGTGCAGGGTCGGATCGCGATGGCCAGCACCACAGCCAGCGCATCGCGCAGGCTTTGCACCCGCGCGGCCTCTTCCAGCGAGGGCGCATGGGCGTGGCCACAGCTGGGGCAGATAGCGTCACCTGCACCATGGATAGGCTGCTCATGAGGATGGGCGCGGATGACCTGCCCATCGACCTGGGCACGGATGTTCTGTGCAACATTCTGGGCAAGGATGAACTGCGCCCCCTGACGGGGATGAGGATCGTCGCCGCCCCCGTGATCAATAGGATCATGCCCGCAGGCGGCATGGTCCTGCGCGCTGTCCTGTATCTGCTCCTGCACCGTACTGCGCCCTGACCAGATCCGTCGCAGACCACGCAGCGCCAGCCACAGCCCGATCACCGCAATCGCCCCGTAAGACAGCGGTTCAAAGATCCGGTCCGCCGCGCCCTGCAGCTCGACCCGGCCCCAGCCCAGCACCCACAGCCCGCCATATACCAGCAAAACCGCACTTAAGGATTGCGCCAGGCTAGAGGCCACAGCCAGCACCGACAATCGTTTCAGCGCAACCTGCTGCGCCACCCCATAGCCCCCGATCAACAGCTTGCCATGGCCCGGCCCCGCAGCGTGAAAGAACCCATAGGCAAAACAAACCGACAACAGCGCGCCCAGCGCCCCCGGCTCCCCCGCACGCAACGCCCGCAGGCCCCGCGCCATGGCGTTCTGCGCATGTCGCTGCCCCTCGGCTGCGCGCAGACTGACCCAATCTGCGCCGTCAAATCCCCACAGCCAGACAGCCAGCGCGCCGATCACCAGCGCCGCGGCACCTAAGATCCTGACGCGCATGTCACCATCACCTTATCTGCGAAGAGATGACCGACCCGCATTTCCTCAACCACATCATCCGGCAGCGTGGACAGCTCTGCGTCGATCTCGGCCAGCGCCTGATCCGGGTCATGCGGGGCCAGCCCGACCATGCAGGCACCGCCCAGCGCGCGCACCTGCGGATCCAGCGTATAGGCCACGTAATAGGTTGGGTCATATTGCAGGATTTCCAGCCCACGCGCCTGCGTCTGAGGCGGCAGAGGGCGGATATGGCGGGACACGATGCGGCCCTCTTCCAGCGCGATCCCGGTGACTTCGGGTGTACCAAGGGGCAGTTTTTCACCGCCCTGATAGACATACAGATCGCCCTCGAACCCCGGAGGCCATTCGACAAAATCGAACCCTTTGAGCTGCGCCAGCTCAGCCTCGCTCAGCACCCCGTCCCCATCGGGATCCAGCCCCATATCCTCAAGGATCAGCAGGCTGAAGAAATCATCATAGGTCCAAGTCAGTTCAACCGAGACGGCCTGCCCGTCCTGCACAAAGACCCGCATGGTGCTGTCGACAAACACATGTGGGTGCGCCTGTGCCATAGGCGTCGCGGCCAGCATCAGGGCAATCGAAGGGATCAGGGCGCGGGGTCTCATGCCGCGCAACCTAGGGTTTGCACCCAGGGATGAAAAGGCCCGGCCCCGAAGGATCGGCAGAACCCCGCGCGCGCACTGCCCAACCTTAGGGGATCATCACCCCATTGCGGTCAAACCCCGCCTGATCCGTGGTCAGATCATCATAGGTGATGCGCAGATCAATGCGCTCGATACTGTTCAGCGGATAGCGTTTGTAGATCTCGGGGGTGCCATCCAGCAGCGCATTGGGCGTGGGCGTGTCACTGTGGCAGGGCTCCATCGGCCAGGGCTGGACCGGGTCGCCATTCAGGCCGACCTCGATCAGGACCAGACCGCAGCGCCAGGACAGAAGATGGGTCAGATACAGCAGATCCGCCCCGTCATATTCGCGCACGGCGATCCAGTTGCCCCGCGTGGCGTTCAGGATCGGGCGGATTTCAGTCGCAGTGGTAAAGCGACCCGTTGGGGTCTGATCCTCCGCGATCAACCCGCTGGGCTGCACTGCGTTCGACGGGGCCTTGGCCATCCGATCTGACCCGCCACCGCCGCCCAGCGCCATGGCCAGAACGATCAGAAATATTTCAAACATCCGGTTCTCCGATCCTGTGCAGCCCGTGCGCATCCTCGCGCGCGCAACCCATTGTGATCAATGCTTTCGCGACCGGGGAAAACGCGCCTATACTGTGGCAAACCCCACGATCGGGCCGAGCAGAAAAACCATGGCACAAAAGCCCCCCACCCCTCAAACTGTCAATATCCTCATCATTGGCCAGTCCGGGCGCCTGCAACACGAGGCGCTGCTTTTTGCTGCCAGCTTGTCCGCCAGCGGCAGCGATCCGGCGCGGTTCCGGCTGTTTGTGGCCGAGCCCCAACCCGGCCCGCTCTGGCCCAATGATCCGCGCATGTCCGCAGATGTCCGGGCCGAGCTGGAGCATATGGGCGCAACCATCCTGCCCTTTGACAGCCAGCATTTCGGCCATGCCTATCCTCAGGGCAACAAAATTGAGGCATTGGCGCAACTACCCGCAGACCAGCCCTTTGTCTTCTTTGACAGCGATACGCTGATCCTGGGCGATCTGGTGCAGGTGCCGTTTGATTTCGACCGGCCCAGCGCGTCCCTGCGACGCGAAAACACCTGGCCCGAGATCGAGCTCTACGGCCCTGGCTACAGCGCCACGTGGAAATCGCTATATGACAAATTCGGGCTGGAGTTCGAAAGCTCGCTCGACCCGGATTGGCCCGATGAGTACTGGCGGCGCTATCTGTATTTCAACGCCGGGTTCTTTTTCTACCGCTGCCCGCAGGTGTTCGGAGCGCGTTTTCTGGAGTATGCGCTGGCGATCCGCGATGACGCCCCGCCCGAATTGGTCTGCCAGTCGCTGGACCCGTGGCTGGATCAGGTGGCGCTGCCTTTGGTGATCCATGGGCTGGGCGGCGGGCGCGATACGCTGCCCGCCGGTTTGCTGGACGGGGCGGTCAGTTGCCATTACCGTACGCTACCCCTGCTTTATGCCCGCGAGGCCGATGCGGTGGTCGAGGTGCTGGAACAGATCAGCGCACCGCATCGGTTGAAAAAGCTGCTAAAGCGGCACGAAGCGATGAAGCGGATGATTTATCAGGGGCGCGGCCAGAAAGTGCGTGCGCTGTTTGACCGCGATGACCTGCCGCGCAAGGAAAAGGCGATCCGCAACCGGATCCGGCGCGAAGGGTTCTGGATGCGCTAGGGCTTTGCGCCGCTCAACTAAAGGGTTGCAGCTGGCCATCCGAAAACATAAAGGCCGCGCGCGGCGTTTCGCTGCCCTGATCCAGCCGGAACACCATGTCCGATTGCGGGTGCGGACAGCGGCGTCCGCCCTCCATCCAGTCACTCAGCACGGCGCGCACATCCGGCGCATCGCAGGGAATAAAATCCACCGATTGCCGGGTCGGCACCATGACATAGACCGCCCCCATCCCCATACGATCGAACAAATGGCGCAGCATCCCCGGCAGCAACAAAAGACTGCTGCCCAGCCAGTCCTGCCCGTCGATCTCCAACGAATGTAACCCATCCTGCGGACCATATAGCGCCATACCGGGCACCAGCGCGGCGAAATTGTCTTCGGCAGCCAGCCAGGCTTCCTCAAGCGCGATCCCGGCGGCCTCAAGCATGGGCTCTGTCACCATGGCGGTGTGTTCCCCCTGATCGGCCATCAGGACACAGACGCAATCCCCCAAACCCGAACGGGTCAGAGGCGCGGTGCCGCTATTGGCCGGGAAATCCCCATGGCGCAGCGCAGGATACAAACGGTCCAGCGTGATCCCCGGCATCGCCCCGGACAGGCTGCGCACCATCTGCACAAACGCATCCAGACGCGCATGGGCCTGCGCGCTGGGGGCCTGCCCCACCAGCTCTGCCGCCAGATTGCCCAGATGCAGTTCCCGATTGGCCGCCCCATCGCCTGGGCGATGCAACACCAGCCGACAGGGGTCTTCGCCTTCGGCCACATACATATCGGTCAGCGCCGCATTCAGCGCGCTGATCAGATGCGCGCGCAGCGCCTCAATCGAGGGGAAAGCGGGGCTGTGGGGCAAGCTCATGGGATCGCGGGCCTTTTCGACAGGTCTGTGCCCCCTCTACAAATCGCGAAATTCAGGCCCGGTGATGGCCAATCCGGCTTTTCTTCGGGGCAATACAAAGGACCACAGGGCGGATTTGCGGCAGGAAATTGGCACTGTTCAGACGCCAAAACCGGAAAACCGACCTTTCCCGCATCCCAGAGATTGAGCCACCGCGCACAATCGCATACCCCTTGTGTCAACAGATCACAGGGAGGATTCCATGACCGACAGCCCCAGCTATGGCTTTGACACGCTGCAAATTCACGCGGGCGCGCGCCCCGATCCGGCGACCGGTGCCCGTCAGGTGCCGATCTATCAGACCACGGCCTATGTGTTCCGCGATGCCGAACATGCCGCCGCGCTGTTTAACCTGCAGGAAGTCGGCTATATCTATTCGCGCCTGACCAACCCGACCGTGGCCTCGCTGCAGGAACGTGTTGCCACGCTGGAAGGCGGTGCCGGTGCGGTCTGCTGCTCCTCGGGTCACGCGGCGCAGATCATGGCGCTGTTCCCCTTGATGCAGCCGGGCAACAACATCGTTGTCTCCACGCGTCTTTATGGCGGGTCGATCACCCAGTTCAGCCAGACCATCAAACGCTTTGGCTGGAGCGCGAAATTCGTTGATTTCGACGATCTGGACGCGATCAAAGCAGCCATCGACGAAGACACCCGCGCGGTGTTCTGCGAATCCATCGCCAACCCAGGCGGCTATATCACCGATCTGCGTGCTGTGGCCGATGTGGCCGATGCGGCTGGCCTGCCGCTGATCGTCGACAACACTTCGGCCACGCCTTACCTGTGCCGCCCGATCGAACATGGCGCGACGCTGGTTGTGCATTCCATGACCAAATACCTGACCGGCAACGGCACCGTGACCGGCGGCGTTGTGGTGGACAGCGGCAAATTCGACTGGTCCGCCAGCGACAAGTTCCCGTCCCTTTCGGCCCCCGAGCCCGCCTATCACGGGCTCAAGTTCCACGAAACCTTTGGCCCGCTGGCCTTTACCTTCCACGGCATCGCCATTGGTCTGCGCGATCTGGGCATGACCCTGAACCCGCAGGCGGCGCATTACACATTGATGGGGATCGAAACCCTGTCCCTGCGGATGCAGCGCCATGTGGAAAACGCCACACGCATCGCCAGCTGGCTGGAAAACCACCCCGCGGTCGAGGCCGTGACCTATGCCGGTCTGCCCAGCTCGCCCTATAATGACCGCGTGGCGCGGGTCTGCCCGAAAGGCGCAGGCGCGCTGTTCACCGTTGCCCTGAAAGCGGGCTATGAGGGCTGCGTCAAGTTTGTCGACTCGCTGGAAATTTTCAGCCATGTGGCCAATCTGGGCGACACCCGCAGCCTGGTGATCCATTCGGCCTCCACCACCCACCGTCAGCTGACCGAAGAGCAGCAGATCGCGGCGGGCGCAGCCCCGAATGTTGTGCGGATTTCCATCGGTATCGAAGATGCCGAAGACCTGATCGCAGATCTGGATCAGGCGCTGAACAAAGCACAGGGCTAAGCCCCCTACACGCGTAGAACATGAAACGCCCCTCCTGTCCCGGAGGGGCGTTTTTTATTTTAGGCTCAGGACCCATTAATTTGCGGCACTCAGCATGGAAGTTCGATGTGTTGCGCCATTGGTTCGAGCACACATCGGACGCTCGGTATCAGTGGTTTGGGTTCCGCAGAAAAGGCTGACTGCCTTTGCAAGGAAGCCACGCCGCTGAGAGCGTGCATTTCTCCATGCCCTGCGGGTTTGCCAGATTTTGCCCCAGCCTGCGTTATATGCCCTTGAAATAGAAAACTATTCCTGTGGGCAGATGCCTGGTCTGGAACAAAATCTGGCGAACTGAGCGTTGCAAATTAATGGGTCCTGAGCCTAAATCAGTCCTCTGCCGCGCCCGGTTCGATAGAAAAGACAATCGTGACCTGCCCGGACAGGTCGATCTCACCGCCTGAGATCGGAAGGCTCTCGGCATCGGCCATCATCATGCGCGGGGCGGCAAATTGCGGGGTGATCGGGCTCGCGCTGTCGCTCATGCTCAGGACCGCGCCCAGCGACACCCCTGCGGCCTCGGCCATCAGCTCCGCCTTGGCGCGGGCATCTTTGACCGCCAGACGCAGGGCTTCGTCCTGCAGGGATTTGCGATCTTCGACGTCAAAACTAAGCCCGCGAATATCGGTCACACCGGCTTCTAGCAGCGCCTGCAGCACAGCGCCCAGCCGGTCCATGTCACGCAGACGCAGATCCAGCATGTTGGCGGCGAAAAATTCCGGCTCTGGCGGTTTACTGAGCGCACCGCTGGCACTGTGCGGCAGGCGATAATCCAGCCGCAGCGCGCTGGTCTGGATGTCACGCGGCGCGACATCCTGCGCCTCAAGCACGCCAGTGATGCGGGTGATCGCCTCGGACACCGCATTCATGGCGGCCACCGGATCCGTATCGCGTTGTTCGACCCCAAGGGTCAGCCGCGCCATATCCGGCGTCGCCACAACCTGCCCCACCCCGGATACGGTCAGCTGGGCCGGTGTTTCGGCCAGCGCAGGCAGGGCCGTCAGCCCCAGCGCCATCGCCAACACTGGCAACGTGGGACGGGAACGCAGTCTTTGCACAAACATGGGAACCTCCGCTTGATGCATTCCCAAATAGCTGCGCTGCCTGCGCCAGTGATACAAGCCATCTGCGCGACATTTCTTTTCCTCGGCAAAACCTTGCCTTATAAAGGGGGCAATCGGGGAAAGACTCCCCCCGCCTTTGCAGGACTGTTAGAGACCGCCCATGGTACCGAATTTTGCGCTCTCCCTCTCTTTCGAAGGTATCGGACTGTTGCGCCATGTGGATGGCGTCTGGGCCCGGCTGGATGAAACCGCACTGGATGTGCCCGATCTGCAGGCCGCAATCGAGGCGCTGCGCCAGGGGGCGTTGTCGCTGGATCCAGATGCGGCACAGGTCGTGCTGGTCATCCCCAATGAACAGATCCGCTATCTGGACCAGCCCGACACCGGCGAAGACGGGCGCGACGCCGCCATTCGCACCGCGCTGGATGGGACCACCCCCTATGATGTGCGCGATCTGGTCTATGATCACGCGCTCCTGGACGGGCAGATGAAAATCGCTGCCGTAGCCAAGGAAACCCTGGAAGAGGCCGAGGAATTCGCCCTCGGCCACGGGTTTGAACCGGTCAGCTTTGCGGCGATTGCACCGGATGGGGCTTTTGACGGCGCAGTGCATTTCGGCAAATGCCGCAGCTGGAAAGGACGCCCCCGGCGGCTGCCCAGTGCCATGCAGCTGGTCGAAGCCAGCGAAGCCGCGCGCCAGCCCGTGCCCGCATTGCTGCCCGATCCCGAACCAAAGCTGGATCTGGTCTCCCCTGTCGCCACAGAGCAGACCAGCACAGACGATATAGGCGCGGACACTGCCGCCCCCACCGCAGACGCTCCGCAGGTCAGCGCCACAGCGCCCGATCCCGCGGCTGAGGACACAGCCCCCACGCCCCTCCAAAAGGCTGAGGCTGAGAGCCAGGACACAGCAGAAGACACCGCCAGCAGCGGCGTGTTCTTTTCCACCATCCGGGCCGCGCGCCCTGACAGTGACACCCCAGACAACCCTGACAATCCCGCGCCCGAGGCCCCCGCGCTCAATATCGCGCCGCGCATCACCCCGGTTCCCCCCGTGGCAGAGACCACAGCCCCTCCGGTCACCAAGGCCACAGGGCAAGATGCAGCCCCCGCGGACAGCACCACGCCACCCGCGCCGGTGCAGACCGCAGCGCCCCTCCCGCCGGAACCGGCCCATGATCCTGCGCCCAAACCTGTGCCCAGCCCCGAGGATGCGGGGATCAGCGCAGCCAGCCTGACCGAACCGCAACCGGATACGCCTCCGCCCGGCAAAGGCCGCGCCATGCGCTTTCTGTCGCGCCGCCGCAAACAGGCCAGCCAGGCCAAACAGCCCCCCAGCGTGGCCAAGCCGACCTCTGCTCAGAGCACTCCGCGCATTCCGGCAGCACCCGGAGCCATGCAGCTTGGCAAACCCGTTGCCAGCGCCCCGGCCCCGCAGCCGACCCCCGAGACCACCGGCCCAAGCTCCACTAAAAAAACCGACAAAACCCCTGGCAAAAGCCGCGCACTGGCGGGGCTCAGCGCGTTGCGCGCCGCAAAATCGGACGCGGCCCGGACCGGCGACGCCCCCGATGCCCCCAATACCCCGGACAAAACCCGTGCGGCGCTGGGGAAATTGTCCAAACTGCGCAAACCCGGTGCCAAAGAGCCAGCGGATAAAAATGCCGCGCTGGCGGCGGCGCTGGCCGCCCCGACACCGCAGGCGGTGCCAAAGGCCCCCAGCGTCACGCCCCCTGCCCCGGCCACGGACAAAACCGTCGAAACCACGCCCGAACAGGATGCTGAACTGCAGCGCCTGACTGCCTTTGGCGCACGCCACAACGCCCGCAAAGTTGGGGGCAAACCGCGCTTTCTGGGGCTGGCCCTGATGGCCGTGCTGCTGATGGCCATGGCGGGTGTCGCAGCCTGGGGCGCGGCGTTTTTCGGCGATGGCGGTGGGCTGCTGCGCTCTGACGCCCCGGCCCAGGAAACCACAGCAGAGGCCCCGGCCCTGCCCGATCCTGCCACGCTGACCGACCTGACCGCAGAAGAGGCCGCCGAAACCGAGGGCGAAGCCGAAGAGCTGCGCCTGGCCGCACTGCAGGATGAGGTCACGCCCTCCGACCCGCGCCCTGCCCCTCAACCAGCCCTCACATTGGAAAGCCTGACCCCCGAACAGGCCGCTGCGACCTATGCCGCCACCGGCGTCTGGCAGCGCGCGCCCAGCGCCCCGCGCACACCGCGCGCCGATGGCGTCGAAGACGTCTATGCCGCGTCGATTGACGGGCTGGTGCCCAAGCTGGACGCGGTTGCCCTGCCCGATCCGCGCCGCTTTGAGCGCGCGCCGGATATTGCCGATCCGGGCCTGCCACCTCCGGCCGGTCTGCGCTTTGACTTTGACGGGCGCGGCTTTATCCGCCCCTCTGCCGAAGGCACGCTCAGCCCTGACGGGCTGCGCATCTTTACCGGTCGCCCACCTGCGGTGCCGCCCTTCCGTCAGGTTCCGGGGGCCGAACCGCAAGGCGCGGTCAACCCCACCCCCGGTGCCGTGCCCGGCCAGATCCGCCCAGCCCTGCGCCCCGGTACGCTGGATGGGGCCGAGGCCGCACCGCAAGTTGCGCCCAGCGCAAACCCGCTGGCCCGCATTCGCCCCGAAGCACGCCCCTCGGACCTGATCGAACAGCGCGAGCGGGCGCAGCTGGGCGGGATCTCCCGCGCCGAGCTGGCCCAGTTCCGCCCGGTCATGCGCCCACGCACCGAACAGGAAGAGGCCGTGGCCGAGGCCCCCGAAACCCCGGCCACAGCACAGGCGGTCGCACGGTCCCTGACGCCGCTGACGCGCCCGCGCAACATGGCCGCCATTGTGCGCCGCGCCGAAACCCGCCGCGAAGAACAAGAAGCGCAGGTTGTGCGCACCGCCGCCGTGGCCCCGCGCACCGTGTCGCCTTCGGGCCCGACAGGCGGGTCGGTGGCCCGCGCCGCCACCGTGCGCAACGCAATCAACCTGTCCAAGGTCAGCCTGATCGGCGTGTTTGGCACGGAATCCAACCGCCGCGCGCTGGTCCGCCTGCCCAATGGCAAATATAAAAAGGTCAAGGTTGGCGATCGGGTCGATGGGGGCCGCGTGTCGGCCATCGACAAATCTCAGCTGAAATACACAAAAAGCGGGCGCAGCGTGACGCTGAAGATGCCGCGCGGCTGAAAGCTGCGCTTTGCGCGTCGCGCCGCTTGACCCTGCGCGCACACGCCGATACCCGCTATGGGGCACGGGACACACATCCCGATCAGAACCCAAAGAGCAGCCCGATGACCACCCCCAAGATCACCGACAGCCATTGCCATCTGGACTTCCCGGATTTTGACGAAGCGCGCGCCGATTTCATTGATGGGGCCGTGGCCGCCGGGGTGCATCGCATGGTGACGATCTGCACGCGCCTGCGCAATGAACCGCAGGTGCGCGCCATTGCCGAGGCCCATGACCCGGTGTTCTACGCCGCCGGCACCCACCCAATGAGCGCCGCCGAAGAGCCCATGACCTCGGTCGAAGAACTGATCGCCCTGTCCCAGCATCCGAAATTTGTCGGGATCGGTGAAACCGGGCTGGATTATCATTATACCGGTGACAGCGCCGAGGTGCAGAAGACCTCGCTGCAGATCCATATCACGGCGGCGCAGGAAACCGGCCTGCCGCTGATCATCCATTCGCGCGATGCCGATGACGATATGGCCGCGATCCTGCGCGCCGCGCATCAGCACAAACCCTATAATTGCGTGATGCATTGCTTTTCTTCCAGCGCCGAGCTGGGCAAAGCCGCGCTGGATCTGGGATTCTACCTGTCCATGTCGGGCATCGCGGCCTTTCCCAAAAGCCAGGAGCTGCGCGACATCTTTGCCAGCGCCCCGCTGGACCGCATTCTGGTCGAAACCGACAGCCCCTATCTTGCGCCGCCGCCCTATCGTGGCAAACGCAATCAGCCGGCCTATGTTGTGCATACGGCTGAAAAAGGCGCCGATGTGTTTGGCCTCAGCTATGCCGATTTTGCTGCCGCAACCGAGGCGAATTTTGACAGGCTTTTTGCCAAGGCTGCGGCCTGGCGGGCACCAGAGAGGGCTGTATGACGGATCAGCTGCGCTTTACCATTCTTGGCTGTGGCTCCTCGGGTGGGGTGCCGCGACTGGGCAATCATTGGGGCGCCTGCGATCCCGAAAACCCGAAAAACATCCGCCGCCGCTGTTCCATGCTGGTGGAACGCATCGGTGCCGGGGGGACAACCCGCGTGCTGATCGACACCACCCCGGATATGCGCGGCCAGCTGCTGGATGCCGGGGTCGGGGAACTGGACGCCGTGGCCTATACCCATTCCCATGCGGATCACGTGCATGGTCTGGATGACCTGCGCCAGATCGTGTTCAACATGAAGCAACGCCTGCCGGTCTGGGCCGATGGCGACACGCAGAACGCGCTGTTCTCGCGCTTTGGCTATGCCTTTGTGCAGCCCGAGGGCTCTCCCTATCCGCCGATCCTGGACATGCACACGATTGACGGGGATTTCACCATTGAGGGCGCGGGCGGGCCGATCACCCTGACCCCGTTCCGGGTGAACCATGGCAGCATCGACTCGCTGGGCTTTCGCATTCATGATCTGGCCTATCTGCCCGATGTGGCCAAGATGAATGACGCCGCCTGGCCGGTGCTGGAGGGGCTGGAGTGCTGGATCCTGGATGCGTTGCGCCGCACGCCGCATCCGACCCATGCCCATCTGGATCTGGCGCTGGAATGGATCGACCGCGCACAACCCAAGCGCGCTGTGCTGACCAATATGCATATTGATCTGGATTATGCCGAGGTCGCGGCCGAAACCCCCGATCACATCACCCCGGCTTATGACGGGATGACCCTGACCTATGCGCTGTAGCACTGGATCCTGCCTGCCGCATGAGGTGTCATGCAGGCGCTGATCGAGGTCATCCTGCCGGTCTTTCTGGTGATCGGTGCGGGCTATCTGGCCGCCTGGAAGGGGGGCTTTTCTGACAGCGCGGTGGATGGGCTGATGTCCTTCACCCAGAATTTCGCCATCCCCTGCCTGCTGTTTCGCGCGATCTGGACGCTGGATGTCAGCGGCGGGCTGGATCTGTGGCTGCTGGTGTCCTTTTATACAGGGTCGCTGACCGGGTTTACCGTGGGACTTTTGGGCGGGCGCTATCTGTTTGGCCGGGACTGGCAGGACAGCGTCGCCATCGGGTTTTGCTGCCTGTTTGCCAATTCGGTCATGATCGGTCTGGCGATCACAGAGCGCGCCTATGGCACAAACGCGCTGGAGGCGAATTACATGATCGTCGCCCTGCATTCGCCCTTTTGCTATGGGATCGGCATCACCGCGATGGAGATTGTCCGCGCCCGCGAAGCCGGGATCCCCAACCGCGCCCTGCCCGCCAAGGTTGCCCGCGCCATGTTCCGCAACGCGCTGGTGATCGGGATTTCGCTGGGGGTGGTTGCCAATCTCAGCGGGCTGGCCCTGCCCTTGCCGGTCACGGATGCGATCGACATGATGATCCGTGCCGCCCTGCCCGCCGCCCTGTTTGGCATGGGCGGTGTGCTGTTCCGCTATCGCCCGGACGGAGATTTCCGCATCATCGCCTATATCTGCGCGGTGTCGCTGCTGCTGCATCCCAGCATTGCCTACACGCTGGGCCGGGTCAGCGGGCTAAGCACCGAGGCCCTGCGCTCGGCTGTTCTGACCGCGGCCATGGCACCGGGCATCAACACCTATGTCTTTGCCAATATGTATGGGCGGGCGCGGCGGGTTGCGGCCTCGGGCGTGTTGCTGGCCACGGCTTTGTCGGTGCTGACCACCTGGGGCTGGCTGAGCCTGCTGCCCTGAAACCCCTTTATCGCATGTTGTGGATTGCGCGCCTGCTGTTGGCGCTCTAGCCCTTACATATTGATGTAAGAGGTTTCGTGATGACCGCCGCCCCGACCGACCGCCCGATGCTGGGCATTGCCCTGATGCTGGGCTTTTGCGTGCTGATCCCGTTTGGCGATGCGCTGGCCAAGCTGCTGGGCGACTGGCTGTCAGTGGTGCAGCTGGTGTTTCTGCGCTTTGCTTTTCAGGCGGCGATCCTGATCCCGCTTGCGCTGATCACCGGGCGCAGCCTGCGCATGGGACGGCGCATCGCGCGGATGGTGTTTTATCGGTCGATGCTGCAGATCCTTGGCATCGCGGCGATGTTCATGGCGCTGCAGCACCTGCCGCTGGCCGATGCGGTGGCGATTGCCTTTGTCATGCCGTTCATCATGCTGTTGCTGGGGCATTTTGTGCTGAACGAAGAGGTCGGGATGCGGCGCATGATCGCCTGTGCCGTTGGGTTTGTCGGCACGTTGATGGTGGTGCAACCTGCCTTTGATCAGGTGGGCTGGCCCGCGCTGCTGCCGCTGGCCGTGGCGGTGATCTTTGCGCTGTTCATGCTGGTCACGCGCCAGATCGCCGGGCAAAGCGACCCTGTGGCGATCCAGGCCGCAGGCGCGCCCATGGCGCTGGTCGTTTTGATCCCGCTGTTTGCCCTGCCCCTGCCTGCCATGGACTGGAAGCCTATCGCCACAGACACCTGGCCGCTGGTCATTGCCATGGGCTGTGTCGGCACGGTTGGCCATCTGCTGATGACTTGGTCGCTGCGCTATGCGCCTGCCGCAACGCTGGCTCCGATGCAATATCTGGAAATCCCCATGGCCACGCTGGTGGGCTATCTGATCTTTGGAGACATCCCCGGCACGCTGGCCAGCATCGGGATTTTGGTCACAATTGGATCCGGCCTTTATATCGTCATGCGTGAGAGGGCCATGATGGCGCGGCGCGCAACCCCTGCGCCAGAGCGGCCCGACACGTCACCGGCAGGATAATCAGCAGGCCGGGGCTGGTCATGGTTAAGGACACAGGCCCTGTCGCCTCATTCGAGGTACTGATGATCCCGGTCGGGGCCAGATCCAGACCGTCAATCTCCCAGCGCAGCCCCGTGGACCGCCCCTGCACCGATGTCATCGGATACAGCGACACGCGCTGACCGGCCTCGGCCTCCAGCGCCAGCTGAGGCGGCACCAGAGCAATCACATCATGCGATCCCACCAGCAGGCACCGGCTGTCCGGTCGCCGTGCCAGCACGCTCATCACTGCCAATTGGTGATCCACCCGCGCGCCCAGAAACCCATGGGCTTCGATCAAAGGGGCACGGATATTGCGCAGGCATTTGTCGAAATCCGTGCTGTCCTGTTCGGCAATCGGATGCAGCACACCGGGGGGCAACTGCGCCTGCAGAGCCGGGGCCAGCGAATCCATATCGCCGATCACCGCATCCGGCACCACACCCAGATCCAACAGCCGCGCCGCGCCCCCATCCGCCGCCACCACAAGATCACAGCGATCCAACGCAGCGCGCAGCGCCTCTGGGTTGATCTCTCCTCCACCAACCAAAAGCAGTTGCCCGTCAGTCTGCGCAATTTTAATCTTCATGGCCAATTAATGGCATTTTGCCAAACAGACCACAATCAGGCCACGAAATGATACGCTACGTGGCACAGAATCGGTCAGCTTTCGGCACGGTGGGCATGGTAAACACACTGTTGCATAACGAATGAAAGTGAGCAGCACATGGTGAGTTCGAGCAAGATTCTCACGGTTTCTTACGGCACCTTTTCCTGTACGGCAGAGGGGTTCGAGGATCCGCTGGCAGTGGTCAAGGACACCACCCATTTCTTTCGTGGGGTCGTTGGCGAAGACCGTTTCTTTGGTGCAGAGCCACCGCAATTTGACCCCGAGCTCGCCGCCGAATTGATGCGTGCCCAGATCGTCGCCGATCAACAGGATGGTCAGCTGACCTTGCGCCCCGCGCTTGGCACCGCCTCTGCCGGGGCCATGGGCGCCGCGCTCAGCGCCGCACCGCGCCCCGCCCAGGCGGGCCCAGCGCCGGACGCACCCGCGCAGGACGTCCCCCCGCCAGACGAAACAGACGCCCTGCCCGATGATGCCCATATCGAAGAGGCCGCGCGCCTGGCCGAGGAAGAGGCCGCACAGGCCGCGATTGAGGCCGCAGAAACTGCGCCCGCGCCTATCGCAGAACCCGACACGCCCCGCGCAGAGGATACGCTTGCCGCGCTGGTTGCGTCGGACGAATTGATGGCCGAGACCGTCGAAACCGACCCTCTGGACATGCAAGAGGACAGCGCCCAGACGCCGCCCTTTGCCGACGACACCGCGCCGCAGCAGCCCAGCCCTGCCGTCACCGATGCCGAATCCGTCGCGGCCAAACTGGCTCGCATCCGCGCCGTGGTCTCTGACAGCGCGCCCACCGGTTCCGATGCCGACGATGCCCTGCTGGAAGATGACGGCGATCTTGCCGCATCCGAGGACACGATCGGCGCGATCAGCGCCATGATGTCCCAGCTCGAGGGCGACATGCCCGGCGGCGAAACTGCCGAACCCGGCCTGACCGACCCGGATCTCAGCGCCGAGGATCGGCTGGATGAAAGCCTGGCCGCCGTGCTGGGCAACGACATCCCGACTGCGGATGCCAGCGACGCGCTCGCCGCGTTGAACGAGACCACCGAAGACGACAGCGACATGCTGTGGGACGATGACGACGACAGCTTTGACGCAGAAGAGGACGCAGCAGACGATCTCTTTGCCGAAGAGGATGACGACGACCTCTCTGAAACGGATCTGGCAGTTCCAAGCCCAGAGGAGGCCGCCCCGACAGAGGAGGCGACCACCCAGCCGGCCCCACTGCGCGCCCGCGTGATCAAGATCAAGCGCGCCGCCTTTGACAAAGCCGTGGCCGCTGGCCAGCTGGAAGAAGTTGACGAAGAAGACACCCCCGCGCCCGCGGCCCCCGCCTCCAGCCTCTCTGCCGAGGAAGAGGCCGAGCTGGCCCGCGAACTGGCCGCCGTCAAGGCCGAGCTGGCCAGCGATTTTGACAGCGACTGGGACGACGAATGGGAGTCCGAAGACAGCGCCGAAACCGCCCAGGATGATGGTGGCTGGGATCTCCCCCAAGAGGACGTGCAGGACGAACCCCTGCGCCTCGACAACCCGCTCTCGGATGAGGACAGCGTGGATCAGGTGCGTAAGGCCGTCAAAATGGCCAGCCCCGCCCGCGCCATGCTGACCGAAAGCAGCATCGAGGATAACGACACCTCGCGCCTGCTGGACCAGACCAACGAGGAAATGCAGGAACCCGAAGGCAACCGCCGCCGCAGCGCCATCGCGCATCTGCGCGCCGCCGTCGCCGCGACCAAGGCCGACCGCATGCTGGGCGGCAAACAGGACAAAAAGGACGAATCAGAAGCCTACCGCGAGGATCTGGCCGATGTGGTCCGCCCGCGCCGCCCGCAGGGTGCGCCTGCCCGACACAGCCGCCCCCAGGCCGAGGCCACCGCGCGCCCCGCACCTCTGAAACTGGTGGCAGAACAACGGGTTGCCGAAGCCGAACAGCCCAGCGCCCCGGTGCGCCCGCGCCGTATCAACCGCAGCGAAACCCGCGCGACCACACCGCGCGACAGCGCGATGCTGCCCCCCGAGGCCCCCGCAGATGGAAGCGATTTCGCCGCCTATGCAGAAAATGTCGGGGCCAAGGAACTGTCCGATCTGTTAGAGGCCGCCGCCGCCTATATGTCCTTTGTCGAGGGCCGCGATCAATTCTCGCGCCCACAGCTGATGACCACCGTGCGCCAGGCCGAACTGACCGAAAGCAGCCGCGAAGACCGCCTGCGCAGCTTTGGCCAATTGCTGCGCGATGGCAAAATCGAAAAGACCTCGGGCGGGCGGTTCACCGCCTCCGAACGGATCAGCTTCAAACCCGATCGCGCAGCGGGCTGACCCACCGCCAAAAATCAAAAACCCCCGCCGGAGCAATCCAGCGGGGGTTTTCTTTTGTCTCAATACCAACCTTGACCGGGTCGGCGGGTGGGCGCCTTTCCCCGCAGGGGAAACAGAACACCCGGCGACGTTTATTCGTCGGGATCAGGCTGGCCGACGCCCATGAAAATAGGCTTCAGCGGAAACACCCAGCCCACGCCCGCCACTACATAGATGGCAAACTCGACCAAAACCGGCAATTGCCACAGGGCCAAACGGCTCAGCACGCCCCAGGCGATGCCGATATAGATCGGCATCCCAATGAGCAGCGCCACCAGCGCCCAGCGTTTGCGTGCCTTATAGCTCAGCGCCATGCCTGTCTCCTCAGTCGGCGAAGGGGTCGGTCACGAGGATCGTGTCATCCCGCTCCGGCGAGGTAGACAATAGCGCGACCGGGCAATCGATCAACTCTTCGATCCGACGCACATATTTCACCGCATTGGCGGGCAATTCGGCCCAGCTGCGCGCGCCCTCGGTCGATTCGGACCAGCCCGGCACCTCTTCGTAAATCGGGGTGCAGCGCGCCTGCTGATCAGCCGCGGTAGGCAGGTAATCCAGCTTTTCACCGTCCAGATCATAGCCAACGCAGATTTTCAGCGTCTCAAACCCGTCCAGCACGTCCAGCTTGGTCAGGCAGATGCCTTTCACACCGGAGGTCGCGCAGGTCTGACGCACCAGCGCGGCGTCGAACCAGCCACAGCGGCGCTGACGCCCGGTGGTGGTGCCGAACTCATGGCCCCGCTCGCCCAGACGCTGACCATCCGCATCCGGCGTGCCATCTGCGTTCAGCAGCTCGGTCGGGAACGGGCCTTCGCCAACGCGGGTGGTATAGGCTTTGACGATGCCCAGCACATAATCGATCGAACCCGGACCGATGCCGACCCCGGTGGCCGCCTGACCGGCAATCACATTGGAGGAGGTCACAAAGGGATAGGTGCCGAAATCAATATCCAGCAACGCGCCCTGCGCGCCTTCAAACAGGATCCGCTTGCCCGCTTTGCGCTTTTCATTCAGCACTTTCCAGACCGGCGCAGCGTAAGGCAGGATCGCCTCGGCAATCTCGCGCAGCTGCGCGATCAGCGCGTCACGGTCCACGGGTTCAATGCCCAGACCTTTGCGCAGCGGGTCATGGTGCTGCAGCGCACGATCCACGCGGGCCTCCAGCGTGGCCGCATCCGCCAGATCCGCCACGCGAACCGAACGGCGGCCCACCTTGTCCTCATAGGCCGGGCCGATGCCGCGACCGGTGGTGCCGATCTTGGTGCCTTTGGAGGCCGCTTCTTCGCGGGCGCGGTCCAGTTCGCCATGGATCGGCAGGATCAGCGGCGTGTTCTCTGCAATCATCAGCGTGTCCGGCGTAATCTCGACGCCCTGCGCGCGCACGGTTTCGATTTCATTGACCAGATGCCAGGGGTCCAGCACCACGCCATTGCCGATCACCGACAGCTTGCCACCGCGCACAACGCCCGAAGGCAGCGCGTGCAGCTTGTACACATTGCCGTCAATCACCAGGGTATGGCCCGCATTATGCCCGCCCTGGAAGCGGCAGATCACATCGGCGCGGCTGGAGAGCCAGTCCACGATCTTGCCTTTGCCTTCGTCGCCCCACTGGGCGCCCACGACGACTACGTTTGCCATATCACCTGCGTCCTTTGCGTCAGATCTCAAACCCGCGCGTGTATAGACCCGTGATGCGGGCTGGGAAACCTCAAAATCGCGGCAAACTGGGGCGGATCATCGCAGATCAGGCCTGAACCGCACTGGACAGGAGGCCACGAACCCGTCAGCAAGGGCACGGACAAACGCGGAGTCGATGATGAGTTTCCTTTTGCGCTGGCTGGTCGCCTTTCTTCTGTTGGCGGCAACCTACAACCCGACCGAGCTGAATTTTGTCCGCTGGGTCATGAGCAACGGATCGACCCAGTTGCCCATCGCCGTGCTGCTGGGGCTGGTGCTGTTTGTCGGCTATGTCATCTATCTGCGCGCCACGCTGCGCTCCATCGGCGCGTTTGGCATGGGGCTGGTGTTGGCCTTGGTCGGGGCGATCCTGTGGGTATTGTGGGATTTCGGCCTGCTGGACCTGAGCAACCCGCAGCTGTCCACATGGCTGGGCATCTTTGCCCTGTCGCTGGTTCTGGGCGTGGGGCTGAGCTGGTCGATCATCCGCCGCCGCCTGTCCGGGCAAGTCGATGTCGAAGATGGCGACGACGCCTAACCCCGCACAAAGGGCAATGCCGGGTTGCACCGCCGCCTGCCATCCCCTACATACCCGCCAATACCCAGCTAAGGCGCACCCATGGAAAACGTGATCCTGATCATTCATCTTCTTCTGGCCCTGGCCCTGATCGGCGTTGTGCTGATGCAGCGTTCGGAGGGCGGCGGTCTTGGCATGGGCGGCGGTGGCGGCGGCGCGATGAGCGCCCGTTCAGCGGCCACAGCCATGGGCAAAGTGACCTGGATCCTGGCTGCGGCCTTTATCGTGACCTCGATCACTCTAACGGTGATTTCGGCGCGCAACGCCTCGGGCAGCTCGATCCTGGACCGCATCGGCACCGCACCGGCGGCTGAAGAAAGCGGCGCGCCCGCGACCATCGACACAGACGGCCTGCTGCCCCCGCCCAGCGCGGATGGCGACGCACCTCTGGTTCCGCGCGCAGACTGATACAGGCGCGCAAACGCATCCGGGCGGCCCCTTTGGCCGCCCTTTCTCATTTCTGGATGTCGTGTTCTGCACCCGCAGGACGCGCCCGGCGGGCGACACTATACCTTGGCCAAAGCCTTTGGTTAACAACAGGATATAGCGTGGATCTGGACAAATCAGCCCGAATCCGCTATTAGATAAATCCCGTGTTGCAGCGCGCTGCCAGTCAGGTAAAAGCGCGCAAATCCAGAACAAGACAGCCGGGCAAATCACCCCGGTTTTAATGAACGAACGCTCTAATACGGGGTCGCGCGAAATGGCTCGCTTTATCTTTATCACCGGTGGTGTGGTCTCTTCCCTTGGCAAGGGGCTGGCATCAGCGGCGCTTGGCGCTTTGCTACAGGCGCGGGGCTATTCGGTCCGTCTGCGCAAGCTGGACCCCTATCTGAACGTCGACCCCGGCACCATGTCGCCCTTTGAACATGGCGAAGTGTTTGTGACCGATGATGGCGCCGAAACCGACCTGGATCTGGGCCATTACGAACGCTTTACCGGTGTGCCCGCGCGCAAGACCGACTCGATTTCCTCGGGCCGGATCTACACCAATGTGTTGGAGAAAGAGCGCCGCGGCGATTATCTGGGCAAGACCATTCAGGTGATTCCCCACGTCACGAACGAGATCAAGGATTTCATCTCGATCGGTGAGGATGAGGTCGATTTCATGCTGTGCGAGATTGGCGGCACGGTGGGCGATATCGAGGGCCTGCCCTTTTTCGAAGCGATCCGCCAGTTCAGCCAGGACAAGCCGCGCGGTCAGTGCCTGTTCATGCACCTGACGCTGCTGCCCTATATCAAGGCCTCGGGCGAGTTGAAAACCAAGCCGACCCAGCACTCGGTCAAAGAGCTGCGCTCGATCGGCCTGGCCCCCGACATTCTGGTCTGCCGCTCCGAGGGCCCGATCCCGGTGAAAGAGCGCGAAAAGCTGGCGCTGTTCTGCAATGTGCGCCCGGATTCGGTGATTGCCGCGCAGGATCTGCCCTCGATCTATGATGCGCCGCTGGCCTATCACCGCGAAGGTCTGGATCAGGCGGTGCTGGATGCGTTCCAGATCAGCCCCGCGCCGAAACCCGATCTGCGCAAATGGGAAGACGTCAGCGACCGCATTCACAACCCCGAAGGCGAGGTCAATGTCGCCATTGTCGGCAAATATGTGCAGCTGGAAGACGCCTATAAATCCATCGCCGAGGCCCTGACCCATGGTGGCATGGCCAACCGGGTGAAGGTCAATGTCGACTGGGTTGATGCCGAAACCTTTGACAAGGAAGACGCAGCCCCGCATCTGGAACGGTTTGATGCGATCCTTGTTCCCGGTGGCTTTGGCGAACGCGGCACCGAGGGCAAGATCAAGGCGGCGCAATTCGCACGCGAACACAACATCCCCTATCTGGGGATCTGCCTTGGGATGCAGATGGCCGTGATCGAAGCCGCCCGCAACGTGGCCGGTGTGCGCAAGGCCGGGTCGGAGGAATTCGACCATGAGGCCGGTGAAAAGCGTTTTGAACCCGTGGTTTACCACCTCAAGGAATGGGTGCAGGGCAACCAAAAAGTGAACCGGTCGGTCGCAGATGACAAGGGCGGCACCATGCGTCTGGGGGCCTATGATGCGGTTCTGTCCGAGGGCTCGCGCGTGGCATCCGTCTATGGCCAGAGCGCCATCGACGAACGCCACCGTCACCGCTATGAGGTGGACATCAAATACCGCGAGGCGCTGGAGAATGCCGGTCTGCGTTTTTCGGGCATGTCGCCTGATGGCCGCCTGCCGGAGATCGTGGAATGGCCCGATCACCCCTGGTTCATCGGTGTGCAGTTCCACCCGGAACTGAAATCCAAACCGTTTGAACCGCACCCGCTGTTCAAGGATTTCATCCGCGCAGCCAAGGATGCGTCGCGGCTGGTGTGATCACCCATAAAATACGTTCTGAAAGGCGCCTGTTCGGGCGCCTTTTTTCTGTGGTGGCTTAGCTTAGCCCGCTTTGTGTTGACTCCATGAACTCATCCATGGGCACGACGCGGGCCGTGTCCTCTGGCGGCAGTTGATCTTCGACCCGGTCCATCAGATCCTCTGCCTCGGCGCGCAGATCCTCAAGATCATCGAAAACCGATCCCGCCGCTATGGCGATCCCGATGATAACCAATAGCCCGGCCCCGGCGGCGGCTAGCCCCATGTTGCGCCCCTTTTTGTTCAGCACTGCACTTTCCTGCACTCTGACAAGACAGATTTAAATTTTGGTAAAATCCGCAGGGTTGTCCGGGTCTCCTCCTTCGCCCTTGCCATACTGCCATACCGCGCGTACCCAGCGCATATGCTTTCCTATCAACACAGCTTTCACGCCGGAAATCTGGCCGATGTCCACAAACATGCCGCGCTGGCCTGGATGCTGGACTATCTGACCCGCAAGGACAAACCTCTGACCTATCTGGAAAGCCATTCGGGTCGGGGGCTGTATGACCTGTCCGGGGCAGAGGCCAAGAAAACCGGAGAGGCGGCCAAAGGGATCGCCATAACCGATGACTGGTTTGCCGCCGACCACCCCTATGCCCTCGCGCTGAACGCCTTGCGTGCAGAACACGGCGCGCAAAGCTATCCGGGCTCGCCACTGATTGCGCGGCATCTTCTGCGCGATACCGATCGGCTGCATCTGGCGGAACTGCATCCGCAGGAACATACCGCCCTGCGCAAGGCACTGCGCGCGCCCAATGTGAAATTCTACAAACAGGACGGGCTGGAAATGGCGATCAGCCTGACGCCCCCCGAACCGCGCCGTGGGCTGCTGTTGATTGACCCCAGCTGGGAGGTCAAAACCGATTATGCCACCATCCCACGCCAGATGGCCGGGATGGCGCGCAAATGGAATGTGGGCATTCAGGTGCTGTGGTATCCGGTGCTGACCGATGGCAGCCATGTGCCGATGCTGCGCCAGCTGGAGCGCGACTTCCCCGAGGGGCTGCGCCATGAGGTCCGCTTTCCCCCTGCGCGCGACGGGCATCGCATGGTCGGGTCGGGCCTGTTCACCGTGAACCCGCCCTGGGGCATGGCACAAGCTCTGGCCCCGCTCAGCAAACGATTCGCCGGGCTGCGCGGCTGACGCATGGGGCCCTGCCCTGTGGACTCACTCAAATGTGATGGGTTGCAGCAACGCCAAAGCTGGGGTCTTTTGAACCCACACGCCTATATTCGGAGCGCCCATGATGCTGGAACGGCTGAGAGAGTTTTTCACCCAGAAACCCACCGCCCCCGAGCCCCTGCCGGAACCGGATGCGCGGCTGGCGCTGGGGACGCTCTTGGTTCGGGTGGCACTGGCGGACGGGGCCTATCTGTTTGAAGAGGTCGAACAGATCGACCGCGTTCTGGCCCGCGCCTATGACCTGAAACCGCTGGAAGCGGCGCAGATGCGGGCCAGCTGTGAAAAACTGGCACTGCATATCGAGGATGACACAGACATGGCCCGCCGCATTCGCGAGGCGGTGCAATATGACCACCGCCGCGACAAGGTCGCCGCCCTGTGGTCTGTTGTGATGGCAGACGGCGTCAGCGACGAACGCGAAGAGGCGCTGGTCGAGCTGATCGAAACCACGCTGGGCATTGAACGCGCCGATTCCGAAGCCGCCCGCGCCGCAGCGGCAATCCCCTGATCCTGGCACCTGATCCGGGACTGTGCCGGGCCGTCCCAGACGGAGCCGCAAAAAAATCTGGATTTTTTTGCCCGCGCGCGCGGTGACAGGTTTCCTTTTGCCTTCATGCGTTCCTAGATAGGCCTCATGTTTGCTGATTTTCTCAAGCGTCTGACCGCCCCGCAGCCCGATCCCCTGACCGAGGGCGATGCCCGCCTTGCGCTGACCGCCCTTCTGGTGCGGGTTGCCCGCGCCGATGGGGCATATGACCCCGAGGAACAGGACCGGATCGACCGGATCACCGCCGCCCGCTATGCCCTGTCGCCCTTCGAGGCCACCGCCCTGCGCAAAGAGGCGGAAACATTAGAAAGCGAAGCCCCCGATACGGTGCGCTTTACCCGCGCGATCAAGGATGCCGTCGCCTATGAGGACCGCATCGCCGTGATCGAATCCCTGTGGCAGGTGGTTCTGGCCGATGGGGTGCGCGAAGCCGAAGAGGACGCGCTGCTGCGGCTGGTCTCTGGGTTTCTGGGCATCAATGACCGCGACAGTGCGCTGGCACGGCAGCGGGTGCAGGGTCAGGGTCAGGAATGATCGCCAGCCTGCCCATGTATTGGCGCCCGGAATTTGCCCAGTATTGGCGGGGATTCTGGCGCGATGTTCAGGCGGTCCTGCCCGACCTGCCGGATCTGACGGCGGCCGAGGATCTGCCAGCGGATTGGTATGCGCACTGGTCCGCCCCGGATCTGGCTTTGTCCCATATCTGCGGTCTGCCCTTTCGCCAGCACTATATGGAGCGTTGCACCTATATCGGCAGTCTGGACTTTGCTTTGCCCGACACGCCTCCGGGCTATTACCATTCGCTGATCGTCACCCGCCGGGGCGAAACCCGCCCGGATCGCGACCTGACCCTGGCCTATAATTCCGCAGACAGTCAGTCCGGCTGGGGCAGCACCCGCGGGCGGCACTTTGGCCGCCATCTGGCGACGGGCGCGCATTTCCTGTCGGCCCAGGCGCTGGTCGAGGGCCGCGCCGACATTGCCTATATCGACGCCGTAACCTGGCGCATCCTGCAACAGCTGCGCCCGGATCTGTGCGACCCGCTGGAGCTGCATGGCCACAGCACCCCCACCCCCGGACTGGCGCTGATCGCGGCACCTGGGCGTGACCCTGCCCCGTTGCGCGCCGCGCTGTGCACTGCGTTGGATCGTCTGCCCGACACCGCCCGCGCCGCCATGGGCGGGCCGGTTGGCCTGTGCCAGATCCCGATGGCAGAGTATGCGGCACTGAAAATCCCACCAGCGCCGCCGGGTTGACCGCACTGCGCCCCTTGTCAAATCTCTGGATTTCCCTTTGATAGGGGATCACTTTGCACCAAGAGGTTCGCCCGTGTCCGACACCCCTGTCATCGAAATCCGCAACCTGCACAAAGCCTATGGCGCGCTGGAGGTTCTGAAAGGCGTCGACATCACCGCCCATAAAGGGGATGTGGTGTCGCTGATCGGGTCTTCGGGATCGGGGAAATCGACCTTGCTGCGCTGCTGCAACCTGCTGGAAGACAGCCAGCAGGGCGACATCCTGTTCAAAGGCGAACCGGTCAGCTGGAAAGGCGCGGGTCATGGCCGCCGCCCCGGCGACCCGAAACAGGTGCTGCGCATTCGCACAAACCTGTCCATGGTGTTCCAGCAGTTCAACCTGTGGTCCCACATGACCATTCTGCAAAACGTGATGGAGGCCCCCGTCACCGTGCTGGGCCGCGACCGTGACGAGGTCGAGGCCAAGGCGCGCGAATATCTGGCCAAGGTCGGGATCGGCGACAAATGCGATGTCTATCCGGCGCAACTGTCCGGCGGCCAGCAACAGCGCGCCGCCATCGCGCGGGGCCTGTGCATGGAACCCGAAGCCCTGCTGTTTGACGAACCCACCAGCGCCCTGGACCCCGAATTGGAACAAGAGGTCGTGCGCGTGATTCAGGCGCTGGCCGAAGAGGGCCGGACCATGCTGATTGTGACTCATGACATGAAGATGGCCGCCGATGTCAGCGATCAGGTCGTGTTCCTGCACCAAGGGTTGATCGAAGAACAAGGCCACCCGGATGAGCTGTTCGGCGCGCCAAAGTCAGAGCGGCTACGCGGGTTTCTTGCCGCAACGTCATACGCCTGATCCGACCCATCAGACGCCGCTTGCGACAGTGCTGACGGATTGTCGCCACGCCCCTCTTGAACTTGACGACGTTTCGCTTAACCCTTCCCAGCATCCTGCAAACCGCGCATGTGACGTTGGATGCAGATAATCTCAGGGAGATATGAACATGAAAAAACTGATCCTCGGATCCTCGATCCTGGCATTTGCTGCGGGCATGGCCCTGGCTGACGGCCATTCGGTTGTGCGCATGGGCACCGAAGGCGCGTACCCTCCGTATAACTTCATCAACGACAATGGCGAAGTAGACGGGTTCGAACGCGAGCTGGGCGACGAGCTGTGCAAACGCGCCGAGCTGACCTGTGAATGGGTCACAAATGAGTGGGATTCCATCATTCCCAACCTGGTGTCGGGCAACTATGACACCATCATCGCCGGCATGAGCATCACGCCCGAGCGCGAAGAGGTTCTGGATTTCACCCAGAACTACACACAGCCTGATCCCTCGGCCTATCTAGCGCTGGATGGCGCATCGGTGGATTTCACCGGCGGCGTGATCGCGGCGCAGGCCAACACCATTCAGGCGTCTTACGTGGCTGAAAGCGGCGCAACCCTGGTGGAATTTGCATCGCCCGACGAAACCGTGGCCGCCGTGCGCAATGGCGAAGCAGACGCGGTTCTGGCAGACCGGGCCTTCCTTGACCCGGTGGCGGCGGAAAATGCCGACCTGTCCTTTGTTGGCGAAGACGTGCTGATCGGTGGCGGCATCGGTCTGGGCCTGCGTGAAAGCGACGGTGAGCTGCGGGCCAAGTTCGACGCAGCGATCCAGTCGATGAAAGACGATGGCAGCCTGAACGCCCTGATCGTGAAATGGGAAGTCGGCGCGACTTTCTGATCTGACCACCGTTGGCGGGCAAATTTCGGACACGAAATTTGAAAAACGTGTCCCACGTTTTTGCCCGCCAGCCCCTGCCGCAAGGCCCTGACACGGATGTTTTCCTACTGTTCTGATCCTGAAACGCTGGCCGGTCTGCGCTGGCTTTCCTGCTATCTGACAACCGGAAAGCACATGTCGATCTACTGGTCGGTCGGCACGGTTCTTTTGCTATTGGCGATCACCGCCCCCGCGGCGTTGCTGTTTGGCTTTGGCGGGGCCACTGCGGCGCGGTCACGGATTGCTCCGCTGCGCTGGGTTGGCAAGGCCTATATCGCCGTGGTGCGCGGCGTGCCCGACATTGCCTTTTTCCTGTTTTTTGTTATTGCGCTGGACCAGTTTTTTGAATGGATCCGCCATCGGGTGAAATGTCCTGACTGGGACGCGCCGGTGCGGCAGGGCAATGATTTTGTCGTCTGCGCCGAGGCCAAGCTGCCGCTGGGTAATGCGGCGCAATGGGTGCATGAAACCTATGGGTTTTTCCTGGCGGTGCTGACCTTTGCCATCGTATTTGGTGCCTTTGCTGCGAATGTGCTGTTTGGTGCCATGCGCGCCGTGCCGCGCGCGCAGATGGAGACCGCCGAGGCCTATGGTATGACCCCGCGCCAGAGTTTCTGGCGCATTCTGGTCCCCCAGATGTGGGTCTATGCCCTGCCCGGCCTGTCGAACCTTTGGATGGTTTTGATCAAAGCCACGCCGCTTTTGTTCCTGCTGGGGGTCGAGGACATCGTCTATTGGGCGCGCGAGCTGGGCGGTGCCAAGACTGCGCGGTTCACTGATTACCCGCACCCGGATTGGCGGGTCTGGTATTTCCTCGCGCTTCTGGTGTTTTATCTGGCTTTCACCCGTGTGTCAGAGATCGCATTGGACCGGCTGATGGCGCGTTTGACCAAAGGTCAGGCGACGCTGGGCGGCAAGGCGCAGGGGGGCACGGTATGAGCCTGATGCACCGTCAGAGGGGGCGTTGCCCCCACGTGCTGCGCACGCCCCCCAGAGGTATTTTACCCAAGAAGAAACCCCTGACCGCGGTTCTGAGAGGCGAGTACTGATGTCCTGCTGGGAAACCATTGCCGATTACGGGTTGCGCTCGATCGGGATCGGGCAGCGTCTGTTGCCGCGTGAGGATTTCACCCTGTGTCAGCAGTTCACGCTGATCGGGTCGGGCATGATCTGGAATGTGTATTTCGGGGTGCTTGCGCTGGTGGGCGGGTTCTTTTTGGCCACGGCGGCGGCCATGGGCAAGGCATCGGCCCATCCTGTTTTGCGCAAGGTTTCGGAATGGTTCATCTTTTTGTTCCGGGGATCGCCGCTGTTCATTCAGTTCTTTTTTGCCTATTTCGCGTTTCTATCGCTGAAATCTGTTTCACCGATCTTTGATCCGTTCACCGCCGCCTGGCTGGGGGCGTTGATTGTTCTGTTCCTGAACACCGCCGCCTATTCCGCCGAGATCTTTTACGGGGCGCTGCAATCCATTCCCAAGGGGGATCTGGAAGCGGCGGATGCCTATGGCTTTACCGGCTGGGCCAAGTTCCGGCGCATCACCTGGCCGACCATGTTGCGGCTGGGCTGGCCTGCCTACACGAACGAGGCGATCTTTTTGTTTCACGCCACAACGCTGGTGTATTTTTCCGGGTTCCCCGCCTGGCAGCAGCGCGGGGATGCGCTGTATTATGCGAATTATTTCGCTGACAAGACGTTTAACCCGTTCATTCCCTACCCCATCCTTGCGGGCTATTTCATTGTGCTGACGCTTTGTGTGATTGGGGTTTTTGGCGGGGTGAACAAGCGGTTGAACCGGCATCTGCCGCAGGAGCGGCGCACACGGATCAAGCTGCGCCCAAAATTGATCCGCTGATCTTTTTCCAGTCGTGATGGTGGTCTGCGCCCCCTTGACGGGGCGCATTGCTTGGCGCAGGCTGTGGGCACACCCTGAAATTTGATCAAATTACCGGAATCTCTCATGCCTGCCCCTTCTGCCGACTGGTTGCGCGACCATCCCGAAGTGCGGACCATCCGCGCCGCTGCCTGTGATCTGAACGGGGTGGCGCGTGGCAAACGGATGCCGATCGGATCCGCCCTTAAGGTTTTGGAGGACGGGACACGTTTTCCCATGTCCGTGCTGAATCTGGACATCTGGGGCGAGGATGTCGAAGACAGCCCGCTGGTGTTTGAGACTGGCGATGCGGATGGGGTTTTGATGCCGACAGAGCGTGGCTTTGTGCCGATGCCCTGGCTGTCGCGCCCATCCGCCCTGCTGCCGATCTGGATGTATCACGAGGATGGCCGTCCCTTTGAGGGCGATCCGCGCCATGCGTTGAATGCGGTGGTACAGCGATACAAGGCGCGCGGTTTGACGCCGGTTGTGGCGGTTGAGCTGGAGTTCTTTCTGATCGACGATTCCACCCGCAACCTGCAGGTGCCTGTGTCTCCGCGCTCGGGCAAACGGCGCAAGGCGGCGGAAATCCTGTCGATCCGGGCGCTGGACGCGTTTGATGCGTTCTTTTCCGATCTTTATGAAGCCTGCGAGGCCATGGGCATCCCGGCCGACACCGCCATTTCAGAGGCAGGTCTGGGACAGTTCGAAATCAATCTGGTGCATTGCGACGACGCGCTGCGCGCGGCGGATGATGCCTGGATGTTCAAGATGCTGGTTAAAGGGCTGGCCCGCAGCCATGGCTTTGCCGCCAGTTTCATGGCCAAACCTTATGAGGATTATGCCGGGTCCGGGATGCACGCGCATTTTTCGGTTCTGGATGCGGATGGGCGCAATATTTTCGATGATGGCGGGGCCGAAGGCACCCCTGCCCTGCGCCATGCCATTGCGGGCTGTCTGAATGCATTGCAGGACAGCACGCTGATTTTTGCCCCTCATGCCAACAGCTTTGACCGGCTGGTGCCGGGGGCCCATGCGCCATTGGGGCTGTGCTGGGCCTATGAAAACCGCACTGTGGCGATCCGTGTGCCATCGGGCGCACCGGCTGCGCGGCGCATTGAACACCGGCTGGCGGGCGGCGATGTGAACCCCTATCTGGCCCTCAGCGCAATTCTGGGCGCGGCTCTGACCGGCATCGAAGACAAAGCCACAGCCCCCGCCCCGATCACCGGCAATGCCTATGATCTGGATGTGCCTCAGGTGCCGACAGATTGGGCCACAGCCATTGATCGCTTTGCCGACAGTGCGACCATGCGGCGGATTTTCCCCAAAGGGCTGATCGACAATATGGTCATGACCAAGCGGCAAGAATTGCGCGACATGGAAGAGCTGACCCCGGAAGAGCGGGTCGAGATTTATCTGGACACGGTGTAAACCCCGGTCAGGTCACGCGCATAAGGACGATACAGGATGAAAATCGGTATTCTGCAAACCGGCCATATCCCTGATGAAATGGCAGCCAGCCAGGGCAGCTATTCGGATCTGTTCCAGGCATTCCTGGGCGGTCAGGGGTTTGACTTTGAAACCTGGAACGTGGTGGACGGAGTGTTTCCTGACGGGCCCGAGGCCGCAGATGGGTTTCTGATCACCGGATCGCGCCATGGAGCCTATGAAGATCACCCCTGGATCCCCCCGCTAGAGGATATGATCCGCGCGATTGTCGCCGCAGATCGCCCGCTGATCGGGGTCTGCTTTGGCCACCAGATCATCGCGCAGGCGCTGGGGGGCAAGGTGCAGAAATATGACGGCGGCTGGGCCATTGGTCCACAGGATTATGATTTCCCCGATGGGTGCAAAACCGTGCAGGCCTGGCATCAGGATCAGGTTGTCACCCTGCCCGAGGGCGCTGAGGTGCTGGCAGGAAATGACTTTTGCCGCAACGCCGCGATCCTCTATCCGGGCAAAGCCTATACCGTGCAGCCACACCCGGAATTTGACGACAGTTTCATCGACGGTCTGATGACCCATCGCGCCAAAGGTGTGGTGCCAGATGAGGTTCTGAACAGCGCCAAATCCCGCATGGGCACACCGCTACAGCGTGCCGACCTTGCCCAACACTTCACCCGCTTTTTCAAGGAAAGGCGTCTGTCATGAACAGCGACTGGATCCGCACCCTGCCCGAAGCCGCGCAATCCTATCTGAACGATCAGCGCCTGGACGAGGTCGAATGCATCATTTCCGACCTGCCCGGCATCGCGCGGGGCAAGGCCGTGCCTGCCACAAAATTCGCCCGACAGAACTATTTCCACCTGCCGGATTCGATCTTTTTCCAGACCATCACCGGTGGCTGGGGCGAAGCCGCTGACGAAGATGGGTTCATCGAAAAGGACATGGTGCTGCGGCCTGATCTGGACACCACCACCGCCGCGCCCTGGACCGGCGACTGGACCCTGCAGGTGATCCATGACGCCTATGACCGGGACGGCGCGCCGATCCCCTACAGCCCGCGCAATGTGCTGCGCCGGGTCTGTGATCTGTATCACGCAAAGGGCTGGAAACCGGTGGTTGCACCGGAAATGGAATTCTTTCTGGTCGCCCGCAATGTGGACCCTGCCCAGCCGATCAAACCGATGATGGGGCGTTCAGGCCGCCCCGCCGCCGCGCGTCAGGCCTATTCCATGACTGCCGTGGATGAATTTGGTCCGGTGATCGACGACATCTATGATTTCGCCGAAGCACAGGGGTTCGAAATTGACGGCATCACCCAGGAGGGCGGCGCAGGCCAGCTGGAAATCAACCTGCGCCATGGCGACCCGATCAAACTGGCCGATGAGGTGTTCTATTTCAAACGCCTGATCCGCGAAGCCGCCCTGCGTCATGATTGCTTTGCCACCTTTATGGCCAAACCGATCGAAGACGAACCGGGCAGCGCCATGCATATCCACCACTCGGTCATGGATATAGAAACCGGGCGGAATATTTTTTCGGGCACGAATGGCGAAGAAACCATCGCCTTTTACAATTTTATCGGCGGGCTGCAGAAACATCTGCCCTCGGCCATCGCGGTGCTGGCCCCCTATGTCAATTCCTATCGCCGCTACGTCAAAGACCACGCCGCGCCGATCAATCTGGAATGGGCGCGTGACAACCGCACCACCGGCATCCGTATCCCCCTGTCCGGCCCCGAAGCCCGGCGGGTCGAAAACCGCATCGCCGGTATGGATTGCAATCCTTATCTGGGCATCGCGGCCTCATTGGCCTGCGGCTATCTGGGCATGACGCAAGAGATCAGCCCCTCCAAACAGTTCCACGGCGATGCCTATGAGGGCGATTCCGATATACCGGCGGTTCTGGGGCAGGCGCTTGGCCTGTTTGATGCTGCCAGCGATCTGCATGAGGTGCTGGGCCCGGATTTTGCGCGGGTCTATTCCATCGTCAAGCGCGCGGAATATGATGAATTTCTGCAGGTCATCAGCCCCTGGGAGCGCGAGCACCTTTTGCTGAACGCCTGAACCGGCGCGATGGTGGGTTATAAACCCACCCTACCCTTTGATCTGACTGCGGGGCCTTTAGGCCCCGTTTTGCGTTCCCCAAAAGCCACAATTGCCCCAGCGTCAAGCCCAGCCATGGCGGGAAATCCCTTGGCGCGACTCGCTGCTCATTTTAGATTTCCGAAAACGGCAATTCAGGAAATTGAAATACATGCTGCCCGACATGCACACCGCCGAACCCATCCCCGAGGCCGCCCGCGCCGAGATCGAGCGCCTGCTGCAATCGGGCGATCTGTTCCGCTATACCGCGCCGGAAAACGCCCCTGTCGCCCTGCTAGAGCGTGAATTTGCCGAAGTCATGGGCACAAAATACGCGCTGGCCGTGTCCTCCTGTTCCGCCGCTTTGTTCCTGTCGCTCAAGGCGCTTGGCCTGCCGCGCGATGCGCGCGTGCTGATCCCTGGCTTTACCTTTGCCGCGGTGCCCTCATCGGTGGTACACGCTGATTGCGTGCCGATTCTGTGCGAGGTCGGCGCAAATTACCGCATCGACCTGACGGATTTCGAAGCCAAGCTGGACAGCGTTCAGGCCGTCATCGTCAGCCATATGCGCGGCCATACCTCGGATATGGATGCGATCATGGCGCTGTGTGACGCGCGCAATATCCCGGTGATCGAGGACGCTGCGCATTCGCTGGGCACGCAGTGGCATGGCCGCAAGATCGGCACGATTGGCCGGGTCGGCTGCTTCAGCTTTCAAAGCTACAAGCTGTTGAACGCGGGCGAAGGCGGCATCCTGATCACCGATGATGCGGATCTGGTCGCCCGCGCCGTGATCATGTCCGGCGCTTATGAACATAACTGGCAGAAACACATGCGCCCCGGCGACAATTCCGCCGCGCTGGAGCAGGCCTTTGCCCGCTGGCAGAACCGCCTGCCGCTGTATAATCTGCGCCTTGGCAACCTGTCCGCCGCCGTGATCCGGCCTCAGCTGGCCGAAATCCCGCGCCGTGTGCGCGATGGACGCCGCAACCACGATCTGGTGGCCGCGCGCCTTGCGACCTCGCCCTGGATCGAGGTGCCCGACGCCCTGCCTGGCGAAGACCGCGCCCCGGATTCGCTGCAGTTCAATCTGGTTGGGATGGGTGATGCCGACATTCGCGCCTTTGCCGAGGCCGCGGGGGCGGCGGGCGTCAAGATCCAGGTCTTTGGCCAGAGCCGTGACAATGCCCGCGCCTTCTGGAACTGGGGCTTCATGCCGGAACAGTTTGACCTGCCCCAGACCCGCGCCATGCTGATGTCCGCCTGCGACACCCGCCTGCCCGCCCGACTGACCGAAGCCGAGTGCGAACAGGTCGCACAGATCCTGCTGGATGTGCTGCATCAGGTGATGGGCCCGCTGCGGGCCTACGGGACGTAAGCCCCCATACGCGGCGCTGCTCTACTGAACCATGCGCAGGAGCATTCCGTTGCGGCCAGCAACAAAAAGGCCGGGTCATCCCCGGCCTTTGGTCTTATTTATCCAGTTTGGACAATTTATCCTGCAGCTCACTCAGCTGTTTTCGGATCGCATCCAGATCTTCGCCCTCTTGCGGGCTGTCATCCTTGGCCGGGCCGGAAAAACTATTGCCCATGGTGCCCATATTGCCGGACATCGCCTTTAGAAACGCCTCTTGCTGGGCTTGCATGGCCTCAAACCCTGGCATTTTCACCATCGGGTTCATGTGGTTCATGTTCTCCAGCCACTTGGACTGACCTTCGCGCATGGCCTCGAAACTGGCGGCCAGGAATTGAGGCACCATGGTGCCCGCCTGCGAAGTATAGGACCGCACCAGATCGGTCAGCACGCTGATCGGCAGCACGCTTTCGCCTTTGCTTTCATGCTCGGCCACGATTTGCAGCAGATACTGCCGGGTCAGGTCATCCCCGGTTTTCAGATCCACGATCTGCACTTCGCGCCCGTCACGGATAAAGCCCGCAATATCCTCAAGGGTCACGTAATCCGAGGTCTCGGTATTATACAGGCGTCGACTTGCGTAACGCTTGATCAGCAATGGCTTTTCGGACTCTGCCATGGGCTCTCCCCTTCCCGGATGCAGCAACGCAGAAAAGCCTATGCGAGCGCAGAAGAAAAGGAAAGCCCCCGGTTTGTAGCCCCTTCAGCGGATCAGAACAGGCTGCCCTGTTCGGGCGGGGGCGTCTTGCGTGCAGGTTTGGCGGGTTTGGGTTTGGCTGCGGGTGCCTCGGCGGGTTGCACCGGGGCAGTGCCATCTAAAGAAAACCGCGCATCGCTGAACTCGATCTCGGCCACGCCGGTTTTCGCGGCCGCCGCGGCGCTGGTGATCACGCTGCCATCCGCCCCGCGCACAACCGCATAGCCGCGTTTCAGCGTGGCCTTGTAGCCCAGCGTTTCATGCAGCCGGTCCAGCGCCTCCAGCCGGGTCTGGCCGGTTTCGATCCGCTTGGTCTGCGCCTCGCTCAAACGGCGGGTCAACGCCTCCAGCCGATCCGCCTGCGCGCGGATTTCACGCTGGATCGGTGCGGCGTTCAACTGGCGTGCGCGCGCCTCGAACCCGTCCCGACGCAGCTGAACCATCCGGCTCAGCGCGGGCTGCAGGCGCGCAGCCCGGTCGCCCAGCTTGGCGCGGTCCTGCGCAAAACCGCGCGTCAGCATGGAGGGTTTCAGACTGCCCGACACCTCGCTCAGGCGCAGACGACGGCGGTCCACCAGACGGGTCAACCCATCGGGCAACCGTGTCGCCATGATGTCCAACCGCTGGCGCGGCCCGTTCAGCAGGTCTTCGACACGCGGCAAAGCCCGCGACAGATCGCGCAGCCGCTGGCCGCGGGTTTCCACCCGATGCCCCATGGCCCGCGTCATCCGCGCGCCTGCCTCTGCAGTCCAGCCCAGCAGCTCGACCCGCACCGGCACGGCCATTTCCGCCGCCGCCGTGGGGGTCGGCGCGCGTTGGTCGCTGACAAAATCGATCAGCGTGGTGTCGGTTTCGTGCCCCACAGCGGAAATCAACGGGATCTCGCTGGCCGCTGCGGCGCGCGCCACGATCTCTTCGTTGAAGCCCCACAGATCCTCGACCGAACCACCGCCCCGCGCGACAATCAGCAAATCCGGGCGTGGCAACGCCCCCCCAGGCGTCAGCCGATTGAACCCGTCAATTGCCCGCGCCACCTCGGGCGCGCAATTGTTGCCCTGCACCGCAACCGGCCAGATCAGCACCTTGCGCGGGAAACGGTCCCGCAGGCGATGCAGAATATCCCGGATCACCGCGCCAGAGGGAGAGGTCACAACCCCAATGATTTCAGGCAGATAAGGCAAGGGCCGCTTGCGCTCGGCGGCAAAAAGGCCCTCGGCCTGCAACATCGCCTTGCGCTTTTCCAGCATCGCCATCAAGGCCCCCGCCCCCGCCGGGCGGATCTCATCAATCACGATCTGATATTTCGACTGACCCGGAAAGGTGGTCAGCTTGCCGGTGGCGACCACCTCCATCCCCTCTTCGGGCAAGGTCTGCTGCCGCGCGGCCACACCTTTCCACATGACGCCGGAAATCACCGCGCGGTCATCTTTTAGGTCCAGATAATAATGGCCAGATCGCGGACGGCTGACGCGCCCCACCTCACCGCGCACCCGGACAAAGCCGTATTCGCCCTCAATCGTGCGCTTTACCGCGCCCGAAAGCTCGGAAACCGAAAATTCCGGCGTGTTGCCAGCGCCCTCTTCTTCGAACATCTCCATGCCGTCTCACCTGCTGCCTGACTTGCCCTTGCGTCCCGCGCAGCTTAAAGCAGCCCCCAGTAATGTAAAAGCGCCGCGCCCCCATTCTTCGCTTGGAAAATACCCCTGGGGGTGTGGGGGCAAAGCCCCCGCCTGCACCGGCACATCACGACGCCACCGACGGCAAAGGAGACACCAATGAATATTCTCATCCTCGGAAGCGGCGGTCGTGAACACGCGCTGGCCTGGGCCACGCTGCAAAACCCCAAATGTGACAAGCTGATCGTCGCGCCCGGCAATGCGGGCATCGCCCAGATCGCCGAATGCGCTGCGCTGGACATCAATGATGGCGCTGCGGTTGCGGAATTTTCCAGCGAGAACGCCATTGATCTGGTGATTGTCGGCCCCGAAGCGCCGCTGGCGGCAGGGGTATCCGATCGCCTGCGCGAAGCGGGTCTGGCCGTGTTCGGCCCCTCTGCCGCTGCCGCGCGGCTCGAAGCCTCCAAAAGTTTCACCAAGGAAATCTGCGACGCGGCCAAAGCGCCCACCGCCTCTTATGGCCATTTCACCGATGCCGAGGCGGCCAAAGCCCATGTTCGGGCCGAGGGCGCGCCCATCGTGGTCAAGGCCGACGGTCTGGCCGCTGGCAAAGGCGTGATCATCGCCGAAACCGTGGCCGAGGCCGAAGCCGCGATTGACGACATGTTCGGTGGCTCTTTTGGTGAGGCCGGTGCCGAGGTCGTGATCGAAGAGTTCATGACCGGCGAAGAGGCCAGCTTTTTCGTGCTGGTCGATGGTGAAACCTGCCTGCCCATCGGCACCGCACAGGACCACAAGCGCGTCGGCGAAGGCGATACCGGCCCCAATACCGGCGGCATGGGGGCCTATTCCCCCGCACCGATCATGGATGACAGCGTGACGCAAAAGGCGCTGGATGAAATCGTGCGCCCGACCATGGCGGAAATGGCCGCGCGTGGGATGCCCTATTCCGGCGTGCTGTATGTGGGTCTGATGATCGAAAACGGCCAGCCGCGTCTGGTCGAATATAACGTCCGCTTTGGCGACCCGGAATGCCAGGTGCTGATGCTGCGCCTTGGCGCGCAGGCCCTGGATCTGATGCAGGCCTGCGCCGAAGGCCGGTTGGACCAGGCGCAGGTCACCTGGGCCGATGATCACGCCATGACTGTGGTTCTGGCCGCCGAGGGCTATCCCGGGTCCTACGAAAAAGGCAGCGCGATCAAGGAGCTGGACGGCCTGCCCGAGGACAGCTTTAACATGGTGTTCCATGCGGGCACCGCCGCAAAAGACGGTCAGGTTGTGGCCGTGGGCGGGCGTGTTCTGAACGCCACCGCGCGGGGCTCCACCTTACAAGAGGCCCGCGACCGCGCCTATGCGCTGGTCGATGGGGTCGACTGGCCGCAGGGCTTCTGCCGCCGCGATATTGGCTGGCGCGCCCTCTGATCGCACCCATAACCGCAGGAGCGAGCCATGATCGTCGGCAAACGCAAGCGCCCGCTGGCCATGTTGTTTTCCATGCGTGGCTCGGTCCTGCCACTGATCCTGCCGCGCATCCTGCTGGTGGCGGCCATCGCCGCCGGGATGGTCTGGGTCGATCTGAATATCGTGACCCTGCCCCACGCAGATACCGGCGCTTTTGCCGCTTTTGGCGTGGCGCTATCGCTGTTTCTGGGGTTTCGCAACAACGCGGCCTATGAACGCTGGTGGGAGGCGCGCAAGCTCTGGGGGCAGTTGATTGCCGACAGCCGCGCCCTGTCCCGCGAGGCTCAGCTGTTCCTGACACCCGAGGCGCGCGAAGACACCCTGCGCCTGACCCTTGCCTTTGTGCATCTGCACCGGCTGAATCTGCGCCGCCATGACCCCGATGACAATGCCGCCCCGTGGATTGATGACGCGCTGATCGCAGCCCCCCACCCGCCCTGCGCGGCGCTGGATCGGATCGCCGCCCTTTGGTCAGACGAGCGCGCAGCGGGTCGGTTGGACGGCTATGGCGCGCGGGCGCTGGAGCAGCGCCTGGCCTCTATCGCCCTTGCACAAGCGGGGTGCGAGCGCATCCAGAACACGCCACTGCCCTTTGTCTATTCGCTGTTGGTGTATCGCACGGCGGTGCTGTATTGCCTGCTTGCCCCGCTGGGCATGATGGACAGCGCGGGCTGGGTCACGCCCCTGTTCGCGGGCGTGGTGGCCTATGTGTTCTTTGGCCTCTCCGAGGTTACCGAAGAACTGGAGAACCCCTTTGGCGAGACCGTGAACGGGCTGGCGCTGAACGCCATGTGCCGCACGATCGAAATCAGCCTGATGCCGCAGCTGGGGCTGGAGGCGCCCAAGCCGCTCAGCCCGGTGCGCCATTCGCTTCTATAAGATCAGACCTCGATCACACCCTGTTCGGTGACGATCAGATCCAGCGGTTGGTCCGTGGGTTCCAGCGGCAGATCCTCGGCCTCTTGCGCAGCAAAGGCAAACCCGATGGCCAGCGTGGCGCGTTTGGCGCGCAGCCCTTCCAGACTGCGATCATAAAACCCGCCGCCATAGCCCAGTCGCCCGCCCGCGCGCGAAAACGCGACCAGCGGCACAATCAGGATTTCCGGTTCGATAAAGCGCGGATTGGCGGGAATGCGAGCCCCAAACGGGCCGTCGGTCATTTCGCAGCCGGGCTCCCACAGGGCGAATTTCAGCGGCTGACCGGCGGCTTCGATCACTGGCACGCTGACCGGGCCATGGGCGGCGGCCTCTTCCATGGCGGCCATGGGGTTGATTTCCGTGCGGATCGGCATGTAGCCCGCCAGAGGCACGCCGCGATGGCCCGCCAGCACTTCGCTCAGATGCCCGGCCTGCCCCGGAGGGCGCGTGTCAAATGCCTGTTTGCGGCGGGCGAATGCGGCCTTGCGCGCCTCGGCCTTGCGGGTTTCCAGATCCATGATGCGCCCTTTGTGAATGCGGTGTTGAGGGAACAGTAACAGGCGCGCGCGCGGGCGACACCGTCAAAGACGACCCTACAAGTTTCAAATGCACCGCATAGCGGTAGGCCCGGCAAGTGCCGATCAACAACTGGACAGAAACGAAACCTGACTGTTCTCGATGTCAATCTTGTAAGGGATAACAGAACACTGTTCACCCATCACAATGCTCGTTCCCTGACGTGCATAAACATGATCGACACCTTGGCCTGAAACCGAGTTAGACCAAGTGAAATACACATAAGGACGACCGTCATCTCCGACTGCATTGACAGTGAATATCTGACTATAGTCTTTGATCGCAGCGACATCGTTGGGAGCCAGCACAAACCGCTGCCCCCTCTTTATCGCTTCCAATGGCGCGACGGTTACCGGTGCCTGCAATGTAATATCGGGCGGAGGTAAGCTAGAGGTCGAATTGGCGACTGCCATCAAATTCAGGACACATTCAACATAGCTGCGATAGATAGGTTCTTTGGCTTCCTCACCGAACTGGCCAAGCAGCTTCTCAACATCAGACTGTTTGAATGTTCCCTCGCTCCCCACGTCAGCAAGTTTTAACCGCTTTGAAAAAGCCGCTTCGAAATCGCCTCTGGCTTCAATTGTCAGCCCTCCGCCACAAACAACCCCCGCCTGCTGCAACCATGACATTTCGACAGACTGTCCCAAGGCGGATGTCACACTGGCCGCACTTAACGCTGCCGCCAAAAAAACTGTACGCAATGTTCTTTCCTCCAATACCGATACAAAAACCTTAAAAACGCTAACATCGGTGCCTATGCGGTTCAATTAATTTACCGACATATTTGGTGCGATGGGCCTCTACAGCAAAACCACCACCGCAAGGCCAAGAAAGGCAAAGAAGCCAACCACATCCGTCACTGTCGTCACAAAAGCGCCCGAGGCCAGCGCCGGGTCCACCCCGGCCTTTTCCAGCGCCACCGGGATCACGATCCCCGCCAGCCCCGCCACCACAAGGTTGATCACCATGGCCGCCGCGATCACCCCGCCCAGCGCGGGCGAGCCGAACCAGATCAGCCCGACAATCCCCATCACCACCGCAAAGGCCACGCCATTGACCAGACCCACCATGACCTCGCGTCGGATCACCCGCCAGAGGTTCGCTGTGGTCAGGTCTTTGGTCGCCAGCGCGCGCACCGCGACGGTCAGGCTTTGGGTGCCCGCATTACCGCCCATGGACGCCACGATCGGCATCAGCACCGCCAGCGCTACGACCTGAGAAATTGCCGCTTCGAATTGTGCGATCACGAGGCTGGCCAGAACGGCGGTGACAAGGTTCACCGCCAGCCAGGGAAAACGGCGTTTTGTCGTGTCGATCACCCGGTCCGACAGGCGGCTTTCATCGCTGACCCCGGCAAGGCGCAGGATGTCCTCTTCGTGCTCTTCGTCCAGCACGGCCATGGCGTCGTCGATGGTGATCACCCCGACCAGCCGGTCATTTTCATCCACCACAGGGGCGGAAATCAGGTGATACTGGTTAAAGGCATAGGCGACCTCGCCCTCTTCCCAGGTGACGGGGATGATCTGAAAGGTTTCCTCGACCAGAGATTTCAGCAGCACCTCGCGGCGCGATCCCATCAGCTTGCCCAAGGTGACATTGCCCACCGGGCGCAGTTTCGGATCGACGATCACGATGTGATAGAACTGTTCCGGTAAATCGTCGGAATTGCGCAGATAATCAATGGCTTCGCCGACATTCCAGTGTTCGGGGGCCATCACGACTTCGCGCTGCATCAGACGCCCGGCGGAAAATTCCGGGTAGGTCAGCGATTTTTCCACCGCCGCCCGGTCGCTGTCTTCCAGCGCGTCGAGGATGACCTCTTGCTGCGGCTCGTCCAGATCTTCGAGCAGGTCGACCACGTCGTCGCTGTCCAGATCGCGCACGGCCTCGGCCAGAACCGTGGGGGACAGCGCGCCGATCACCTCTTCGCGCAGGGAGTCATCCAGTTCCGACAGGATGTCGCCGTCAAATTCCTGGCCGAACAGCCGGATCAGCCGCATCCGGTCAAAGGCGTTGATCTGTTCCAGAAGGTCAGCAATGTCGGCCGCGTGCAGCGGTTCCATCAGCGCGATCAGCTGGTCGCGGTCCTCGATATCCACCGCGAACATGATCTGCGCGACACCCTTGCGGTCCAGCGCAAAGGCTTCTTCTTCGGTTTCGGCCTCTGGCATCTGTTCTGTCTCATCCAGCATGTCGGGCCTCCCTTGGCTTTGGGTCGCTGAGGCCGAACCTAGGCGATCCCGACGTCGGGGAACAGGGCAAAGAAAGCCTGTTTGCGCGGATTGTCCTTTCCCCTCCCTGCCCCTACCGTTGATCGACCAAAGACGGAGCGCATCATGACCACCGCAACCCTGCATCTGGGCCAGACACTCAGCTTTGCCGCCAGCCCCTTTGACGCGGGGCCCGATGCGGCGCAGCATCAGACCCATGGCGCGGTGCTGGTGCAAGATGGCATGATCCGCGCAGTGGGCAGTGCCGATGATCTGCGCGCGGCATATCCGCAGGCTGTGCAAGTGGATCATGGCGATGGGTTGATCATGGCGGGCTTTGTCGACGCCCATGTGCATTACCCGCAGACCGGCATCATCGCCAGCTGGGGCAAACGGCTGATCGACTGGCTGAACAGCTATACCTTCCCTGAGGAAATGCGCTTTGGCGATGCGGATTATGCCACTGAGATTGCCGGGACTTATCTGGATCTTCTGGCTGCGCATGGCACGACCTCGGCCTGTTCCTATTGCACCATCCACCCGCAATCTGTGAATGCGCTGTTTGGCGCAGCAGACGCGCGGGGGATGGAGATATTTGCCGGCAAGACCTGCATGGACCGCAACGCGCCCGATGGGCTGCGCGACACGGCCCAATCCGCCTATGATGACAGCAAGGCATTGCTGCAGAAATGGCATGGGCGGGGTCGTGCCAATTACGTGATTACACCGCGCTTTTCCCCAACCTCGACGCCAGAACAGCTGAACGCACTCGGTGCGCTCTGGGCCGAGCACCCGGATTGCCTGATGCAGACCCATCTGAGCGAGCAACTGGACGAGATCGAGTGGGTCAAAGGCCTGTTCCCTGAGGCGCGTGATTATCTGGACACCTATGAACAGCACGGGCTGCTGGGCGCGCGGGGGCTATACGGTCACGCGATCCATCTGGAACCGCGCGAGCGCGATCGGCTGCGCGAAACCGGCGCGGGGCTGATCCATTGCCCGACCTCAAACACATTCATCGGGTCCGGCCTGTTTGACATGAACGGGCTGATGGCCGAGGGCCAGCGCATCGGTTTGGCCACCGATACCGGCGGCGGGTCCAGCTTTTCCATGCTGCGCAGCATGGCCGCCGCCTATGAGATCGGGCAACTGAAAGGCGCGCCGCTTCATGCCAGCGCATTGCTGTGGCTGGCGACGCAGGGATCGGCCATCACGCTTCATGCCAGCGACCGGATCGGCAATCTGGCCCCCAGCATGGCTGCGGATTTTATCGTGATGGATCTGGCCTCGACCCCCGCCATCGCCCAACGCAGCGCCCGCGCGAATGACATCTGGGAGGCCATTTTTCCCACCATCATGATGGGCGATGACCGGGCCATTGCGGCGACCTATGTGGCGGGCCGCGCGCTGAAAGACGGATAAGTCAGACCGCTGACCTTACTGCGCCTCGATCTGGATTGTCTGGCGCAGATCGCCTGTGGCGCGATCAAAGATCAGGATCTGGTTGTCGGCTGTCACCACCGCATACCAATCCGCGCCCTGGGTATAGGCCGTGGCCTCTGCGCCCGATGGCAGGGTGATCACCTCTGGCAAGGGCGCGCGGGCATTGCTATAGCTGAGCCAGATCAGGAACAGGATCATCCCGATCCCGGCAATCATCACCCCTGTCAGCACCGTGACCAGAAGGCGCAGAAAGCGCAGCTGGGGCGGCTCGGGCAAGTCTTCGACCAGAGGCTCTTCGGAATTCATGACGACCCTTCGCGTAACCATCGCGGCCAACCCGCCGCCCCGCCTTGATAAAGCCCTCGCCCGTGATGTGCCAGAGGAGGCCGCGCTGTCGCGCACCCGATTGGCGCGATTGATCGCCGAGGGCGCGGTGACATGCGGCGGGACCGTTCTGGACACCCCCAAAGCGCGGGTCGAAGAAGGCGATGAAATCGACATCACCGTCCCCGAAGCGCAAAGCTATGACGTGCTGCCGCAGGACATCCCCCTGACCATCCTGCACGAAGACGAGGATCTGATCGTCATCGACAAACCTGCGGGCATGGTGGTGCATCCTGCGCCCGGCTCGCCCGATGGAACGCTGGTCAACGCGCTGCTGCATCATTTTGGCGGCAACCTATCCGGGATCGGCGGTGAAAAGCGCCCCGGCATCGTGCATCGCATCGACAAGGACACCAGCGGGCTGCTGGTGGTGGCGAAATCGGACCGTGCCCATCACGGGCTGGCGAAGCAGTTTGAAAAGCACACTGCACGCCGCGCCTATCTGGCCCTGTGCCATGGGGTGCCGGATCTGGGCGATCCCCGGCTGCTGGGCACACGCGGCGTCGCCGCAGGCGGCGCGGGCGAGGTTGTGATCACCTCGGGCCTTGCGCGGCACAAAACCGACCGCCAGCGGCAGGCGGTCTATTTCGACGGTCAGGGGCGGCACGCTGTGACCCATGCCAGGGTACTGGAACGGTTCGGCACACCGCCCTCTCTGGCGCTGGTGCAATGCCGCCTGGAAACCGGGCGCACCCACCAGATTCGTGTTCACATGGCCCATGCCGGTCATGCGCTGTTGGGCGATCCGGTCTATGGCGGGCGGCGCAAGATCGCAGTCAAGGCGTTTGACCCGGAGACCGTCAGCGCGCTGGCCGCGCTGGACCGACAGGCGCTGCACGCGGCCGAGCTGGGCTTTGTCCACCCTGCCAGCGGCGCAGAACTACTGTTTCACAGCCCCCTGCCCGCGGATATGGACGGTTTGCTGACCCGCCTGCGCGAAGCCTGACGGTCGCGCCATGCGCATGTGACAAGGGCGCTATGCGCCTTTGTTGCAATCAACACCTGTGCGTGAACGCACGTAACTGTCTCTTTCCTCCAATCTCTGCGCGCTTTAACTTTTCCTCAAGGAATTGCTGGCAGCCCCTTGAAAGGCGCTAACGCCAGTCCCACATCAATGTTAACATCCGTAACATCGGATTAAATGATCTGAGGGAGAGTGTCATGAGTAACTATACAAACCTGCCCGCCCCCTCGCCCGAAGCCGGGCTGAGCCGCTATTTGCAGGAAATCCGTAAGTTCCCCCTGCTGGAACCGGAAGAAGAATACATGCTGGCCAAACGCTGGGTCGAGGACGAGGATTCCGGCGCAGCGCATAAGATGGTCACAAGCCACCTGCGCCTGGCCGCAAAAATCGCCATGGGCTATCGCGGCTATGGCCTACCCCAGGCCGAAGTGATTTCCGAGGCCAATGTCGGCCTGATGCAGGCGGTGAAACGCTTTGACCCGGAAAAGGGCTTTCGCCTGGCGACCTATGCCATGTGGTGGATCCGTGCCTCGATCCAGGAATATATCCTGCGGTCCTGGTCTCTGGTGAAACTGGGCACGACCAGCGCGCAAAAGAAACTGTTCTTCAACCTGCGCAAGGCCAAGGCCCGGATCGGCGCATTGGAAGAGGGCGACCTGCGCCCCGAACATGTGCAGCGCATCGCCAATGATCTGGGCGTGTCCGAAACCGAGGTTGTGAATATGAACCGCCGCCTGTCGGGCGGGGATGCTTCGCTGAACGCGCAGGTTGGCAGCGATGATGACGGGTCCATGCAATGGCAGGACTGGCTGGAAGACGAAGACGCGGATCAAGCAGGCGATTACGCGGAACGCGACGAACTGGAAGCGCGCCGCACCCTGCTGACCGAGGCCATGGATGTACTGAATGACCGTGAAAAGGACATCCTGACCCAGCGCCGCCTGACGGAAAAACCCGTCACTCTGGAAGATCTGTCCAGCGTCTATGACGTGTCGCGCGAACGTATCCGCCAGATCGAGGTGCGCGCCTTTGAAAAGCTGCAAAAACGGATGCGGGATCTGGCCCGCGATCAGGGGCTGATGCCCGCAACCTGATCAGGTAGCCCGTGATAGGCCGCCCGCCTGGCGGCCCGTCACATCATGCGCGACGGCCAAATTTTTCCTCAGAAAAATTTGCGCCGCCTGTGGCCTGCGTCGCGATTAGTCGTCAATCGTGATCACAACCTTGCCAGTGGATTTGCGGTCTCGCAGCAAGGCCATGCCTTCGCCTGCCTGCTCTAGCGGCAGCTTGTGGCTGACATGCGGGGTCAGTTTACCTTCGACCTGCCAGTCCCGCAGCTGCGCCAGCGAATCGGTCAGCGCCTTTGGGTTAAAGGTCAGATAGGCCCCCCAATACAGACCAATCACGGAAATATTCTTGACCATCAGATGGTTGGCTTTGATTTGCGGCACATCCCCGCTGGCAAAACCGATGCTGAGGATCCGGGCTTCGGGGCGGCAGGCACGGAAGGCGGCAGTAAATTGATCGCCTCCAACCGGGTCATACACCACATCAACCCCGCCCAGCGCCTTCAGCTCGGCGCGCAGATCGGCGGTTGTGGCGTCGATCAAGACATCTGCCCCCGCGTTTTTCGCCGCTTCCAGCTTGTCCGCGCCACGTGCGCAGGCAATCACCCGCGCGCCCATCAGCTTACCGATCTCGACCGCGGTCAGGCCCACCCCGCCGGCGGCCCCGAGCACCAGAAGCGTTTCGCCCGGTTGCAAATGCGCCCGGTGATCCAGCGCCAAATGGCTTGTCCCATAGGCGATCTGATACGCTGCCCCGTCAACAAAGCTCATCTGGTCAGGCAATTTCACCGCACGGGCCGCTTCGAAACACCCATATTCGGCCAGCCCGCCCTTGCCACCAAACACCGCGACCCGGTCGCCCGTGGCAAATCCGGCCACGCCAGGTCCGACCGCATCAACGATACCCGCAACCTCCATCCCCATGACAAAGGGCAGGTCCGGCGTATCCTGATACGTGCCCTTCAACATCAGCAGATCGGCAAAGTTCAACCCGCAGGCTTTGATACGCAAACGGATCTCGCCCTCGGCCGGATCGGGGGTCGGCAGATCCACCAGCGCGGCGGGATTGTCGAAAGAACTTAACTGATAGGCGCGCATGATTTCTCCTGTGGACTTGGGCAGTATTGAATTTCAACCTGTTAGAGGGAATAGCCCATGTGTTTCCATTGCCGCAACAGTTACCAAATCGGTTCAACTTTGTGGGGAATTGCGGAATTCTTTACCATCATTGGACGTGGTTTTGTCTTGATTTTCAATGCTAAATTGATGTAGCAAGGTTCAGGTCAATCCTTGCAGGATTATTCCTTAAAACCAAAATTTCAGGCCACCAGGGGCTTCCCCATTTGGTCGGCCATAGGCAACGACATAAGGGAAAAACCATGGCGCATCCGGTAGATGTACATGTTGGCAAGCGTATTCGCCACCGCCGCTGGCTGGTCGGGATGACGCAACAGCAATTGGCCGAACATGTCGGAATCAAATTCCAACAGATTCAGAAATATGAAACCGGTGCAAACCGTGTCAGCGCGTCCCGCCTGTGGGACATTGCCGATGCGCTTGATGTGCCTGTCAGCTTCTTCTTTGAGGGCATCGAGTCCGAGGCCGAAGATGTCGCCGAAAAGGCGGAAAGCATCCCGGCGGACATTCTGGGCGACAAAGAGGCGCTGGATCTTGTGCGGTCTTACTATGCGATCCCGGAAAACCAGCGTCGCCGCCTGTTTGAACTGGCACGCGTCCTGTCCGACGTGGCTTGAGCCAAAGCGACCGCTGCGGTAGCTCTGGATTACAGAGCGCCGGAGGGGTCAATGGCTGAACTATCTCAAGAACTTATCAACACACTTTTTGACACGGCCTCCGCCCTTGCGGATCAGGCCGGTCAGGTGATTCTGCCATATTTCCGCAGCCCCGAACTGCAGGCAGATAATAAGCAGCAAGACGGGTTCGACCCGGTCACCGCAGCAGACCGCGCATCAGAAAAAGCCATGCGCGCCCTTCTTGCCGAACTGCGCCCGCAGGACGGCATCCTGGGCGAGGAATTTGGCCCCAAAGACAGCGAAAGCGGTCTGACCTGGGTACTGGATCCGATCGACGGCACACGCGGCTTTCTGTCCGGCACACCGACCTGGGGGGTGCTGATTTCTGTCGCAGATGAAACCGGCCCCGTGCTTGGGCTGATCGACCAACCCTATACTGGCGAACGGTTTTTTGGCGGCCCAGGGCGCGCGAACTGGACTGGCCCCCATGGCGGCGGGGTCTGTCAGACCCGGACCACAACCGACCTGGCCAACGCCATCCTGTTTTCAACCTTCCCCGAGGTCGGCACCCCAGCAGAAGGCGCGGCCTTTGCCAAAGTCGCAGAACAGGTCCAGCTGACCCGCTATGGCTGCGACTGCTACGCCTATGCCCTGCTGGCCGCCGGGCAGATTGATCTAGTGATCGAAGCGGGCCTGCAACCCTATGACATTCAGGCACCGATTGCCGTGATCACAGCCGCTGGCGGCATTGTCACCGACTGGACTGGCGGCCCGGCGCATAACGGCGGGCGCGTTCTGGCCGCCGCCAACAAAGAGCTGCACGCGCAGGCGCTCGCCCTTCTGGCCAACACGCCCTAAGCGCAAAAAGGAACCCCGATGTCCGAGATCCTGATTCGCAACGCCGACACCATCCTGACCATGGATGATGCCGACACCCGCCGCAGCGGTGACGATATTGTGATCCGCAACGGGGTGATCTCTGCCATCGGGCCGAACCTGCAAAGCGCGGGGCACATCATCGACGGGCGCGACTGCCTTGTCACGCCCGGCCTCGTGAACACCCACCACCATCTGTATCAGACCCTGACGCGCGCTGTGCCGGGCGGGCAGGATGCGCTGCTTTTTGGCTGGCTCAAAACCCTATACCCGATCTGGGCGCGCTTTGGGCCGGAGGAGATGTTCACCTCGGCCCAGATCGGGCTGGCTGAACTGGCGCTGTCGGGCTGCACACTGACCTCGGACCATCTGTATCTGTACCCCAATGGGGCCCGGCTAGAGGACACGATCTTTGCCGCGCAAGAGGTCGGGCTGCGGTTTCACCCCACACGCGGTGCCATGAGCATCGGAGAGAGCAAAGGCGGCCTGCCCCCGGACAGTCTGGTCGAGGACGAGGGCGCTATTCTCAATGACTGCATCCGCGTGGTCGATACGTTTCATGACCCGTCCGAGGGCGCAATGGTGCGGGTCGGCATCGCCCCGTGCTCTCCTTTTTCAGTCAGCCGGGGGTTGATGCGCGACGCGGCGCTTCTGGCGCGGGACAAAGGCGTGATGCTGCACACCCATCTGGCTGAAAACGAAGAAGATATTGCCTATAGCCAGGCGCAGTTCGGCTGTCGCCCCGGTCAATATGCCGAAGAGCTGGGCTGGACGGGTCCCGATGTCTGGCACGCCCATTGCGTGAAACTGGATGGTCAGGAAATCGACCTGTTTGCACGCAGCCAGACCGGGGTCGCCCATTGCCCCTGCTCCAATTGCCGCCTTGGCAGCGGGATTGCGCCGCTGCGCGCCATGCGGGATGCCGGGGTGCCTGTGGGGCTGGGTGTGGATGGCTCCGCCAGCAATGATGCCGGCTCTCTGGTGGGCGAGGCCCGGCAGGCAATGCTGTTGCAACGCGTCGCCCTGGGGGCCGATGCCATGAGCGCCCATGAAGCCCTGCGCATCGCCACACGCGGCGGGGCCGAGGTGCTGGGCCGCGACGATTGTGGCCAGATCGCCATTGGCAAACGCGCCGACATCGCCATCTGGGATCTGAGCGGCGTGGAAAGCGCGGGCAGTTGGGATCCGGCTGCGCTGTTGCTGGCCGGGCCGACGCGGGTGCGCCACCTGCTGGTCGAAGGGCGCGAAATCGTGCGCGACGGGCAGATCGTCAGTTTTGACCTTGAGGCCGCGATCAAGACCCAGAACCGGATGGCACGGGTGCTGGCCGGGCTCTGACGGCTATATTTACCAAAATGCAGGTATTCGCCTGCCAGACTCATCCCGGAGGACAGCCCATGTTCAAAATCGCGGTTTTCATGCTGGCCCTGATGGTTGGCGCGGCCTCGGCAGAGGCCCAGCAGGTGCGCCAGTTGCTGAACGGGCTGCGCAGCGAAGCGGGCCTTGGCCCCCTATCCCCCTCGCCCCGGCTTGAAGCCACGGCTATGGCTCATGCGATGGATATGTCGGAAAACGGGTTCTTTTCCCATGATGGCAGCGACGGCAGCACGGTAAAGGGACGCGCGCAGGCGCAGGGCTATCGCCCCTGCCGAATCGCGGAAAATATCTCTTACGGGTCAAAAACCCCGGCAGAGGTGCTGGGCCGTTGGATGAAATCCAAACCCCATCGCCGCAATCTGTTGCTGCGCGATGTGGTCGATTACGGGCTGGTGCGGGCACCCGGCAATATCTGGGTCTTGGTTCTGGGCCGTGACGGGTGCTGAAACAGCGGGGCTAGCACAGCGGTCGTCCAAACCGCACGGCTGCAACCTGCCCTATTTCCAACTTTGGAAGATGGTACCGCCTCCCCGGCTCGAACGGGGGACCTCTTGATCCACAATCAAGCGCTCTAACCTACTGAGCTAAGGCGGCACTGAGGGGCGAAATACAAAGCTCTCAGGGTGAATGCAAGAGCGAATCCCGCATGAATTTGCACAAACCGCATTCTGCCCAAACCGCCGCCCTGCCGCCCCGCCCTTGCATCAGCGTCACGGGCGGCGTATCCGATAGAAAAGCGGCAAAGGGGCGCATCATGGGCATCAATGACGAACGCGAGATCGAAGCAAACCTGCAAATCGGTCCCACCGATCAGGGCATGGTCCGCCTGTTTATCTTTGCCGATGGGATTGAAATCCCAATGGATTTCCTGCCCGAAGAGGCCGAGGAAATCGCCGAAGAGCTGCGTTCAGCCGCGGCGGGGGCGCGCACGGCCAGCGGTGCGGGCAAAAAGAAACGCTAAGACAGCTATAGCCGCGCCTCTGGATCGCGCAGCCGATGTAGGCGCTGCGCGGCATCACGGGCGAATTTGCGCAACAATTTGGTGCGGCGCGCGCCGGGCAGTTTGGTTTCCATGCCCTGCCTCACGATCTCGGCCCCATAGGCGTCGGCGATGATCAACCCGCTTTCCGGGGGCAACAGATCGACCGGGAAGTCAGGGCCGACCGCCCAGAAATAGCGGTCACAATAGGGCAGATAGCCCTGCCATTTCTGATCTGACAGAAAATCCGCGCGGCTGGATTTGCATTCAATAATCCACAGCTGCCCTTTGCTGCCCAGCGCCATCACATCGACGCGCAATCCCCGCTCTGGCGAGACCTCTTCCAGCGTGGCAAAGCCCAGCTGTGACAGATGCCGCGCCACACCACGCGCCAATTTCTGCCCCGGCTGCAGGTCACAGCGGGTCAGGCGATCCTCACCGGGTAGATATGCGTCGGGGCCATTCATACACAAAGATATGAACAAAGGGAGAACGGGCGCAACCCCTGCCCTTCGACCAGACAGGCGAAACTGTTTTTCACCCGGCCTCTTGTCGTGCCGCAGGGGTTGCCCTATTTCAGGGATTGGCGGGCTCTGCCCTTTCCGTGACACGGGTACATTCCGGTGGCCTTAAGCAAATCCGAGGGAGCTGGCTCTGTCGTAGCCGTGGCTTCGTTACCTGGCACCCACCTGTATTAACAGGTCCTCGGGAATGCGTTCACCCACACGTCTGCGGTGGTCCCCGCCTCCTAAACCCAATCCACGCATGTGAAATTCGGCGATTACCGGCGCTGCGCAAACCGGTTGAGCGACGCGGCCTTGGGCGCGGGGACTTCGGCCATGACGGGAACGGGCTGCGGCGCAGTGCGTGGCGCGCGTCGTCCCCCGCCCGGTGTATGGTCCTGCATCCGCATGATTGCGATGGAAAATTGCACCCCGGCAAAAACGATCCCGTTGAACATGAACAGCATCAGCACCGCGACAAATCCCACATCGGAATTGGAGACCAATCCCCACAGCCCGGCGACATCTGTATACAGCAGCGCCCCAACAAACAGCGCCGAAAGTCCGAACCCGATCAGAACCTGACGGATATACATGCGGATAAGCTGCGGCATGGGGGCACTCCTTTTATATTCGAAATACAGAATAAAACAGCCCGCAAAGAAGGCAAGCCCGAAAGCCCTGCAGCGCCAGGATGGGCCAGGTTTTGCCCATCTTTGCCGCGAAAACAGAACCCGCGGCTATGGACAGGGCCTGCGCCCCGTGATCCCTTGCGCCCATGACGGATGAACAGAACGCAACGACCGGGTTTCCCCGCATTGATCCGGTCGGGCTGGACGGGCTTTTGGTGCGCTTTGGCGATCAGCTGAGCGAACCGGCCAATCGCGCGGCGCTGGCCTTTCGCGCGGCATTGGAACGCGCTACGCCCGCAGGGGTCGAGGAATGCGCGACCTCGCTGGTGTCGGCCTTTGTGCGCTTTGATCCGCTGGCGGTGCCGCATGATCAGATGATCGCCGCGCTGGCGCAGATGCTGCAGGCGCAGGACTGGTACGCCGCGCCCATGCCGCAGGGCCGCAGCCTGCTGCGCATTCCGACGGTTTATGGCACCGATCTGGCCCCCCAACTGAACGAAGCCGCCGCACTGGCCGGGCAAAGCGTCAGCGACGCCATTGATCAGCTGTCCAGCGCGCAGATGCGGGTCACGGCCATCGGGTTCGCCCCCGGCCAACCCTATATGGGCACCCTGCCCCCGCAATGGGACATCCCACGCCAAAGCGGCCTGACTCCGCGCGTGCCGGTGGGCGCGCTGGTCGTGGCGATCCGGCAATTGGTGCTGTTTTCCGTCAGCACCCCCACCGGCTGGCGTCATGTGGGCCAGACCGCCGCGCGACTGTTCCAGCCTGACACCGCGCGCCCCTTTCTGCTGCGTCCAGGGGACGAGGTGGTCTTTCCGCAAGTCAGCCGCGAGACATTGGAAAACATGGCCAGCACCCCCAGCGGCGGCCTGACCGAAGAACCCCTGACATGAGCGCGCATCTGATCATCGACCAGGCTGGCCCCGGAGTCAGTGTGCAGGATGGCGGCCGCGTCGGGCTGCTGTCGCAAGGGCTGTCGCGCGGCGGCGCAGCGGATCGGCTGGCACTGGCCGAGGGCGCGGCGCTGCTGTCGCAACCCATTGGCGCAGCGTTGGAAATGGCCGGGTATGGCGGCAAGTTTCGCACGACCGCCCCTGCTCGCATCGCCCTGACCGGCGCGCCCATGCGGGCCATTCTGGACGGGGTGCCGCTGGCCTGGAATGCCTCGCATCTTCTGCCCGACGGCGCGATGCTAGAAATCGGCGCGACGCTAGAGGGCAGCTTTGGCTATATGACCGTCGGCGGCGGGTTTGATCTGCCTGAACAGTTGGGCGCAGTGTCCGCCCATCTGAATGCCGGGCTGGGCCGCGCCTGTCAGCCCGGCGATCAGATCCCGCTGGGCCGGGACAGCCACAACCCTGATGAGGTCGGCTGGGCGCTGGATGTGGCTCCGCGCTGGCAAGGTGGCGCTCTGCGTGTCGTGCCTAGCCTGCAGACCGATCTGTTCCCCCACCCCGAGCGCGCCCGGTTCGAGACCACCGCATTCACCCGCGATGCGCGCGGAAACCGGATGGGGATGCGGCTGCTCCCGCCCCAGGCAGGCTTTGGCCTGCAGGGCGGGCAAACCATCCTGTCGGAAATCATCACGCCGGGCGATCTGCAGATCCCCGGCGACGGCGCGCCCTTCCTGCTGCTGTCGGAATGCCAGACCACCGGCGGCTATCCCCGCATTGGCACGGTGATCCCAGCGGACATGCCCAAGGCGGCGCAAACCCCGGCGGGTGCGCCGCTGCGCTTTGCCTTTGTCACACGTGAATCTGCGCTGGAGGCCGAGGCCCGCTTTCGTCAGGACATCGCCAAGCTGAGCGCCCGCCGCCATCGCCTGATCCGCGACCCGGCGGATTGCCCTGACCTGCTATCGCTGAACCTGATCAGCGGCGTATTGACCGGAGAAGACCTGGAATGACCCAAGCCACCCCCAAACGCATCGACCTGAACGCTGATATGGGCGAAAGTTTCGGCCCCTGGGTGATGGGGCAGGACAGCGCCCTGCTGGAGGTCATCACCTCGGCCAATGTGGCCTGTGGGTTCCACGCGGGCGACCCGGCTGTGATGGCCGCAACCATGGCCGAGGCCGGGGCGCGCGGCGTGGGCATCGGCGCGCATCCCGGATTTGACGACCTGCAGGGCTTTGGCCGCCGCCGGATGCATCTACCCGACAAAACCCTGCGCCACATGATCCAGTACCAGATCGGCGCGGCACAGGCGATGGCGCGGGCCAGCGGCACCCAGCTGCGCCATGTCAAACTGCACGGCGCACTGTCCAACATGACCTCCGAAGATCAGGCCATGGCCGAGGCCTGCTATGGTGCCGTGGCCGAAATCGCGCCCGAGCTGATCATCATGGTGCTGGCCGCCACTGCCCAACAGCGTGCGGTCGAGGGGCTGGGGTGCCTCTGGGCCGGGGAAATCTTTGCCGATCGGGCCTATAATGCCGATGCCACGCTGGTGGATCGCAGCCTGCCCGGCGCGGTGATCCATGACGCGGATCATGCTGCGAAACGCATTGTCGCAATGGCCGAAGCTGGCGCGATCCTGCCGGAAACCGGCGACCCGATCCCCGCGCCAATCGACACGATCTGCCTGCATGGGGATGGGGACACCGCCCTGCAGATTGCGCGCAAGACCCGCAGCGCGCTGGAACAGGCGGGCTTTGCCTTGCAATGCTTTGACGGGCGGCGCGGCGCGTTCTGAAACGCAATTGGACTGCGGCCACAGCACAAAGAAAAACCGGGCCGCCAGGAGGCGACCCGATTGCAAACATAGCACCGTTTAACCGCACTTACTTTGCGGCACAGCCTGCGATTTTTTCCGCCATGGAACGGATCATCGCCGGGTAAAGCGGCGCGCCCTGCGGCAGGTCACGCCCCAGCGGGTCGACCTCGACCACAGCCACGTCTGAGGGCAGAACCGCCTGAATCAGGCCGATCGTTGCGCCCGGCTCGCTGATCATGCAGACCGGCGGCTCTTCGGCCAGTTCGGTGCGCAGCTGATCCACATGGGACACACCCGGCGCGGTGGCATCGCTGTCAGACAGGGTGCCGACGACGGAGAGGTCAAAATTGGCTTCGAAATACTGGTAGGCGTCGTGATAGACGGCCAGTTTCTTGCCGGCCAGCGGGGCCAGCAGGGCTTTGGCCTCGGCCAGCGCATCCGCGATCTCGGCCTGACCGGCCTTGGCATTGGCGCGGTACAGATCGGCATTGGCGGGATCCTGCGCGGCCAGAGCTTCGGCAATTTCACCCAGCCAGACCTGCGCATTCAGCGGCGACAGCCACAGATGCGGATCCATATCCCCATGATCATGCGCGTGGTCATGGTCGTCGTGATCCTTGTGATCATCATGATCGTGGCCTGCGTGGTCGTCGTGATCTTTGTGTTCATCGTGGTCATGGCCTGCGTGGTCGTCGTGATCTTTGTGTTCATCGTGGTCATGGCCCGCGTGATCGTCCTGATCCTTGTGGTCATCGTGATCGTGGCCCGCGTGGTCGTCATGATCTTTTTCGGCAGCCATGCGCGCGGCTTCGGCCTCTTTGGCCAGTTTGCGCAGTGTCGAAGCCCCACGGAACGGCAAGGTTTCGATCCCCTCCGCAGCGGACAGCTCCAGCACCGCCGCCCCATTGGCAAGGTTTTCAATGCTGCGGCCCAGCGATGGTGTCAGCTCTGGCCCGACCCAGACAATCAGACCCGCCGATTGCAGCGCCCCCGCCTGCGACGGGCGCAGCGCAAACCCATGCGGCGAGGTGCCCGGCGGCAGCAACAGCGTGGTGTCATTGTTGTCCCCGGTCACCATTTTGACCAGCCCATGCACCGGACCAATATCCGCCACAACCGAGGGGCCTTCGGCCAGTGCGGGGCTGCCGGCCAGAACAGCGGCAAAAGAAACAGCCAAACCTGCGGGGCCTGCCTGGCCCAAAGTCTTCCTGCGCATGAGATCTCTCGTCTTGATATGTTATAATATAACGCACTTGCGTGTCGCAGGGCTTGTAGCGCGTTACAATATAACATATCAACCCCCCAGTTTAATCGACGCCCAACCAGAGGCCGCCATGGACCCGATCGGTTTTGAACACCACGATCACGACAGCTGTATCGCCAGCGGCCTTGCCGCCGCCGAAGACACCTGCAAAGACAAAGGGTTGCAGCTGACCCCGGTGCGGCGCAAAGCCCTGGAAATCCTGCTGTCAGAGCATCGCGCCATGGGGGCCTATGACGTGCTGGCCCGCCTGCGCGAGGCCGGTCTGGGATCACAGCCTCCGGTGGCGTATCGCGCGCTGGATTTCCTGGTCAGCCATGGCTTTGCCCATCGCATCGAGTTGCTGAACGCCTATATTGCCTGCTCGCATCCGGGGGAACGCCACGCGCCGGTGTTTCTGATCTGTCGGGGCTGTGACACTGTGGCCGAGGCCCCCGGCAAGGCCGCCACATCTGCGCTGAGCGCGGCGGTGGCGGAAACCGGATTTGTGCCCAGCCGCGTTCTGATGGAGGCCGAGGGCCAGTGCCCCTCTTGTGCCGCGCGCGAGGACAGCGCATGACCGCCCTGCTTTCAACGCGCGGATTGCGATTGGGCTATCAGGGCAGCACAGTCCTGCGCGATGTGGATTTCGACATCCACCCCGGAGAAATCGTCACTGTGGTCGGCCCAAACGGGTCGGGTAAATCCAGTTTTCTGCGGGCGCTGATTGGGGCGCTGCCGCCTGCCGGGGGCGAGATTCAGCGCAAAGCGGGGCTGCGGCTGGGCTATGTCCCGCAGCGCCTGACGCTGGATCCCAGCCTGCCGCTCAGCGTGAAACGCTTTATGGATCTGCCCACCCGCAACAGCCGCGCCGCCCGCGACACTGCCCTGGCCGAAGCAGGTGCCAGCCATTACGCGGATCGCCAGATGGCGGCCCTGTCCGGTGGCCAGCGTCAGCGGGTGCTGCTGGCCCGCGCCCTGCTGAACGCCCCCGAAATCCTGTTGCTGGACGAGCCGACTCAGGGGTTGGACCAGCCCGGCCAGGCCGAATTTTACCGCAAGATCGAAGATCTGCGCGACAGCCATGGCTGCGCCGTGCTGCTGGTCAGCCATGAATTGCACGTGGTCATGAGCGCAAGCGACCGGGTGATCTGTCTGAACGGCCATATCTGTTGCCAGGGCCACCCCGAAGTGGTCGCTCAGGCCGAAGAATATCGCGCCCTGTTTGGCACCGGCACTGGCGGCGCGCTGGCGCTGTATCGCCACCAGCACAATCACCGCCACCACGAACCCGCGCATGTGCATAGCAACGATGGGGCCTGCTGCGCGGACCATGACGCCACACCAGAAACGGCGCATCCCCCCGCAACCCAGAAAGAGGTGGTCTGATGCTGGATGACTTTCTGGTCCGCGCGGCGCTGGGATCGGTCGGCGTAGCGCTGGCGGCCGCGCCACTGGGCGGCTTTGTCGTTTGGCGGCGCATGGCGTTTTTTGGGGACGCAACAGCCCATGCCGCCATTCTGGGCGTGGCGCTGTCTTTGGCACTGAGCCTGCCGATCATGCTGGGCACATTGGCCGTGGCACTGATCACCTCGCTGGCGGTGGTGCAGTTGACCCGCACGACCCGCAGCAATGACATGGTCCTGGGGGTGCTGTCCCATGGCACATTGGCGCTGGGGCTGGTGGCAACCAGCCTTGTGGTGGATGCAAGGCTGGATCTGGAATCCTACCTGTTCGGAGACATCCTGGCCGTGGGACGACAGGATCTGGCCCTGATCTGGGGCGGGGCGCTCGCAGTCTGGGCGCTGCTGGTCTGGCGCTGGCAGCGCCTGCTGACCGCAACAGTGTCGCCAGATCTGGCCTATGCGGCGGGCATCAACCCCGACCGCGAATCGCGCATTCTGATGCTGGCGTTGGCGCTGGTGGTCGCGGTTGCGATCAAAGTGGTTGGGGCCCTGCTGATCGGCGCTTTGCTGGTGATCCCCGCTGCGGCGGCCCGCGCGTTTGCCCGCACCCCTGAACAGATGGTCGCATTGGCAAGCGTCATGGGATCAGGCGCCGCGCTTGGCGGCCTGTGGGGAGCCTATCACTTTGACACCCCAGCCGGGCCCAGCATCGTCTGCGCCGCCGGGGCGATTTTCCTGCTCAGCCTGCTGCGCCGATCCTAAATCACAAAATCCCCAGCGATCATCGCGCCATACAGATCCGCGATGACCTGAAAGGTCGATCCATCACTGCTGACCAGCATCCAATCCCCATCTGTTCCCAGAACATCATGTACGCTGCGCGTTATCAGCGTGGCGGTTTCGTCCAAATAAGTAACCTGAACAGAGCTGGACAGCAGAAAGAGGCCAGACGGCACCTCGTCAAAAAGCTCAACCACTTCGCCATCGACCACATCCTGAATGCCCAACGCAGAGACATCAATCATGTCGTCGCCGGACATATCAAGGAAATGCGCCTCGCTTCCCTGTTCCGGCGCGCGTTCAAAAACGAACACATCTGCACCGCCGCCTCCGGCCACAGCCAACCCTCCTGGGCCGCTTGAATCCACCAGATCCAGCGTGATCCGGTTGGACTGCGCGTTTCCAGCGATGGCAAGGCTGATGCCCTGACGGGCCTGCCCCATCGCCGTCACTGTCAGGTCCAGATCCGCAACCCCATCCATAAGCGCGACCAGTTCGACATTGGCCAGTGTCAGCGCGCTGGTTTCGGTGACAATAACCTTGTCAAAGCCCGCGCCCGTGGCTTCGCTGATGTCGGCATCCCCGGCGTCGGTGATATAGACATCGCCGCCCGTTCCACCAGAAAGCGTGTCGGCTCCGCGCCCTCCGACCAAGATATCCGCCCCGGCACCACCCTTTAGCAAATCTGCGCCGGCGCCCCCAACCAGAATGTCCTGACCAGAACCACCGGAAAGCGTATCGCTGCCGCCCCCTCCATGCAGCAGGTCATGGCCTGAACCACCCAACAACCGGTCCTGCCCGCTGCTGCCGCCCCCCGTGCCAGCATAGCGCAACCCGTCGGACAGGGCGTTGATCAGGTTGACCCCCGGCAAATGATTGGAAATCGTACCCGCCAAGGGGCTGTATTCCGCAGGCGCGCCGTCCCCGAACACCGTGTCATTTTGACCTCCGCCCGCCAGCCGATCATTCCCAACACCACCGATAAGCGTGTCGCGCCCATCCCCACCGGACAGGGTATCCTGACCGGCAGGATCAGGCCGATTGCGAGGCACAGGCCGGGGTGCAGCCCGCCAAAGATGTGCATCCAAAAGCGACCCTTCTGCCCACGATCCCGGAACACCGCGCGCATCATCCGCGCATAGGCACGGCGCGCACGCGGTGTGACTTCAGTACGCCACCAGCGCAGGCGGATCTCTACTGGCGACAGTTTGCGCTTGCTGCCGTAGCTCGAATTGATCCTGACCGTTTTGCGCCAGGGGGCAATGGCAAAGACCTGGGATTTGAGCGCCAGAACGGGCTTCAGATTGCCGTAGAGGATGATCTGGGCGCGGTCCGGCAGGCGTTGCAACTCATCCGAGGTCAGCAGCTTTCGAGACGCCCGGGCAAGGCTTTCCTGCGGCCCGTCGCGCCCCATACTGTAGGAGGAAATGGTCTCGGTGTAGTCGCCGAGGTAGCCAGAAAGCCAATCGAGGGTGGTTTTGGATCTCACCGCCAGGAATTGCTTGATATGCGTTTCCGATAACACGGTCTCCAAGTCGTGTTTGGAATAGACCCGCTCAATGTCATTGAGGTCCTGACAGGCCATGAGGTCAAGAAAGTCCGGGTTCTCAAGCCAGTAGAAGGGCGAGTAGTAGGCGGCCAGTTTGTCCAACCGATGCGCCAAGACGCTCGTGACACTGATCTCGGTCAACAAGGTCATGACAGTGAAGGCCATCGGAAGGGTCTGATCCCACCAGATCTGATCGTCGAACAAGCCCGCCATCGCCGCGCCTGCATCCATCCCCTTGTAGGAGGTCGCATAGAGCAGCACCCAAGCGAAGATGAAGATCACCGTCAGCGTATTCAGACCGATGGTAAAGACCTTGCGCGCCCATTCGCGGCGCAGATGGGACCACATGGTTTTGATCGCAAAACCCGAAAGCGGTGCCAGCGCCGCCATAGTCCAGACCAGCGGGCCTGTCTGGAAAATCTCAAGCCCAGTGCCCTCCATATTGGCCTTGGCTGTGAGCAAGGACGCCGTTGCCGCCAACGGAATTAACAGTGCCAGCAGGAGGGACTCGACCTTATGGCGACCCTGCCAATCCCGCCACGTCGTCTCCACATGGTCATCATCACTGCGCCCGTGATTGATCTTGCTGGTGGAGAGCCATTTTGGCGTGTGCTTGAGATCATCAAGCACGCGCTTCCGCTCGTCTTCGACCAGAATCAGTTCCGCTTGCAGCCGAGCAATATGCAGCTCGAGTTCCCGCATCGCCGCGCCATACTTGGCCTTGAAGCCGGAGGTCATGAGCTCCACCAGCCGCTTGTGCCCCTCATCCACGTCGAGAATCTTGAGCGCCGTGGCAAGCAGGATCGAGATTAGCTCCGCGATCAGGTATTTGATATGCGATCCGGCCCCTTTGAACTGATCGCCATAATATGTGTTATCGTCAGACATGTTCTTTCTCCAAACGTTAAGGCCCCCGCGAAGGGGCTACCTGTTCTGAATGGAGCGCCTGGGTTTTTGACCGGGGCGTGTTGCAGGACGTTTCCGGGCGGAATTGCTTGGGCTAGGTCGGGAGCAGGAAAATCAGAATGGCTCCGACCATCGCGGCAAGGGCAAAGACTTGCCGGAAGGACAGGACGTCGCCGAACGCTACCCCGATCAACGCAACAACCAGAATGCCCGCCGCTGCCGTCATCGCCGCGACAATCGCAACTTCCTGCTCAGCCCTGAGGGCAATAAATCCTATTGGAGCAAGATTGCCGTGGCCTGGGCGCATAAGGATGGACAGGGCTTCAATGTCCAGATGGATGCGGTGCCGGTCGATGGCAAGCTGGTTCTGCGCACTGTGCCGGAGGATCATGAAGGGACGGGCGAGATGATTGAGCCTTCGCCAGAATAGATCAAACGAACAAGGTCCCTCTGTGAGAAGAGGCGTGGCTTTGGCTGCGCCTCTTTTTCGTTTGGCGCATCCGCACGGGCGGATCGGGCTTTCGTGAACCGAACCTGTCTTTGACAGTTTCGGCCATGTGGCTTCAATCCCTTGCGCACCTGCTGTCGCAGGCATGTTGTTGGCAGCGGTCTTGACCGCTGCGTGCTTGGGGCGCTGCCCCTGGCGCATTTCAAGCAAAACAGAGCGAACAGGATCTTTCGTTGTCGGCACCCCCTGAGGCTCGCCCCCAACAACGAAAAGATCCTTTCGCCGATTTTCCTTTCCATTTGAACCCCCGCTCTCGCCGAGGGGCAAGGGCTGCAAGCGCAACCCCTGCATCCATCTGAAAAGGAACAGAAAAAATGACCGTTACGTTATATGTAAAACCCTATAATATCTCAGCAAATGGCTTCTATTTCGAAAGCTATGAGGACTACGCTCAGAAAGCCGCGAAACTTCGGAATGACTATGGCGATCCGGTCGAGGAATTCGAAATTCAGTTCATCGATGGGGAGCGGATTGATTGCGAGCTGGCAAAGGCCATCGGGGTCAATCAGGCCAATCTTGCCGACTATCTGACCTGCGTCGAGGACTGGGACGAATGGGAAAAGACCCATGTCATCATCGCCGTGGGGGAATGCGGATACAGCTTTGATGCGCAGGAATGCCCCGACAGCCATGGAATCGACTTCTATTACGTGGACAATCTGCGCGATTTGGCCGAGCGTTTTGTCGAGGACGGTGTTTACGGCGACATCCCCGAGCGCCTGCAATTCTACATTGATTATGACGCCATCGCCCGTGATCTGGGCATGGAATACTCTGAGGCCACCATCGCAGGGGAACACTTGGTCTATCGCGCCGCGTGAGGGGGAATGCAGCCCCAAGCCGCTCTGCGTGAGCGGTTTCAGGGTGCAATCCAGCGCCAAACAGCAGCGAAAGGATAAATTCATGACCCTGCAATTCATTGACCTAAAACAGCTTTCCGTTTCCCCGCTCAACGTACGCACATTTGGCGCGAAGGAGTGTGACGACCTTGTCATCAGCATCCGCGCCCTTGGCGTGTTGCAAGCGCCGCGAGAAGGCAGAGACCGCGCCCGCCGAGAAACCGGAACTGACCAAAGCCGCGCAGAACTATGTCGATCTGCACCGCCATGCTGCCGTGCGCGCGGATATGCTGGGGCAAAGCGGCTTGGCCTTGCGCTTGATCGCAGCCCACATGATCGCTGGATCATCGCTGTGGCAAGTGGAGCGAGAGCCGCAGAAAGCCGCCAAACCGGAAACTGCCGAGAGCCTTGAGGCCAGCGCCGCGCAACAAGCCTTCGACAAGGAGCGCGAAGCCATCGCGGAGATGCTGCGTATCGAACTGGCGCAAATCCTGCCCCAGCGCGGCGATTGGTCGGTAACCCAGCCTGACATCGCCACGACTTTCGCGCATCTGATGAATTTGAGCGACGAGGATGTGCTGCGTGTCCCGACCTTTCTGATGGCAGCAAGTTTTGAGGCCACCAGCCCTTTGATTGACGGTATTGCAGGGCAGCTTGGCACGGACATGTCCAACCACTGGCAACCGGACGAGACGTTCTTCGCCCTGATCCGCGACAAGCAGGTGCTGAATGCCATGGTCGGCGAATACGCAGGCCAGACGGCAGCGGCAGAGCACATCACCGCCACGGCCAAGGCCCAGCGCGCCATCCTGAGCACCTGCATGAATGGGACACGCACATCCGCCGATCCCGACTGGATGCCCCGCTATATGACCTTCCCGCAATGCAGCTATCGGGAAGAAGCAGCCACACCTGAGGCGGAACAGGCCAAGGAAGCCGCGTAAACCAAGGCCACAGCCGGATAGCGTAATGCAATCCGGCAAGCTGTTAAAAATATTGGACAAAATGCAAACTTTGCGACATGATTAGGACAACATCCCCACAAATCCGCCCAGAATTTGACCCGCGCTGCGCCCACCTGCGGCCCGCGCGGCTTTTGCGTTGCGGATTTGGTTGTTCCATCCGCAACAAATTTTGCGCAGCGCCCATCGGGGCGCTGCGTTGGAAAGAGCCTCATATGTCCTTTGAAACTGACAAACACCTGCGCGAGCTTGACGATCTCAACATGAGCGTCGAGGCCAAACGCGCACTTATCCACAGCCTCAAACCCTGGGCGCAAGCCTTTGTGGCGTGGAGCTTTGGCGATCTGCCAGCCCATCATATCCAGCCGCCGCGCCATGTCGCGGATTCCAAAGATATTCTGGATGCGTTAAAATCATATCAACCCCAAACACCGAAGGAGGCGCGTCATGAATGACCTCTCACCGCAGCCAGCGGTCATCTATTGCCGTGTGCCCAGCGTGTCGCAAGTCACGCGGGGGCATGGCCTTGAAGGTCAGGAAACCCGCTGCCGCGCCTATGCCGAAGCACAGGGCTATTCCGTAGAAGCGGCTTTCCCCGATGATGTCTCGGGCGGGGGCGACTTTATGAACCGCCCAGGCATGGTGAACCTGCTCAATTACATCGATGCGCAGCCACTCAAGAATTACGTGATCATCTTTGACGATCTGAAACGCTTTGCCCGCGATACTGAGTTCCACCGCAAGCTGCGCCGTGAATTGGATGCGCGGGGCGCGCGTCCCGAATGTCTGAACTTCCGGTTCGAAGACACACCGGAAGGCGAATTTGTCGAAACAATCATGGCGGCGCAGGGCGAGTTGGAACGCAAGCAAAATCGCCGTCAGGGGATGCAGAAGATGAAAGCCCGCGCAGAGGCGGGCTATTGGATGTTCGGCAAGCCCATGGGCTACCGCTATGAGGCTATCACAGGCCATGGGCGGATGCTGGTGCGCGACGAACCCACCGCCGGCGCGATAGCCGATGCGTTGGAGCGCTATGCCAGCGGGCAGCTCTCCAGCATTGCCGAGTTGCACCGGTTCCTGAACGCCAGCCCCGCCATCCAAGGCCAGCGCAAGGACGGCACGATCAAGATTGATTCCACCAAGGCTTTGCTGCAGCGCCTGAACGGACGTCCCGTTGCGCCGATCCGCAAGGACACCGATCCCGACTTCCCACTGCGCGGCTTTATCGCCTGCGATTGCTGCGGGCATCCCATGACTGGTGCGATGTCCAAGGGACGATCTCGCTACCACCCCTATTACTTCTGCAATCAGAAGGGCTACGACCTCTATCGCAAGAACATTCGCGGCGAGACTTTGGAGGCCGACTTTGAAGCCTTCCTTGCAGAGCTGCGCCCGCAACCTGCGCTCTTGAAGGTGCTTGCCAGCATCCTGCGAGAGCTTTGGGACGAACGGGCAGGCCGCGCGAAAACCGAGTCGCAGCCGACACATGCCGAATTGACCAAGTTGGACGCGGAAATCGAACGCACGATCTCGCGTGCCATCGCCGCCGAAAGCGAAGCCATGGCGCGGCGCTATGAGGCGCGGGTGGCGGAACTGGAAAACCGCCGTGCCTTGCTGGCTGAAAAGGCCGCCACCAAAGTCAAACCCAGACGCAGCTTGGAGGACACGATACGAACCGCTACCGAATTCCTGCTTAACCCATTGAATTTGTGGAGTTTCGAGCGCATTGAAGATCGCAATCTGACCCTCAGACTGGTCTTTGAAAAGCCGCTCGCCTATTGCCGCGAAAACGGCATACGAACCGCAAATTTGACCTTACCCTTCAAGGTCTTAGCGGATTTTGATGCGGATTATTCTAGAATGGTGGGCGACCTTGGAATCGAACCAAGCGTGAGTCGCCTCGAGGGAGTTACAGTCCCCTGCCACACCTTGCGGCCTGTCGCCCACCGTTGCGCCGAACTGGTCGGCGTGTCGGGGTGATTACAGCCGGCCCAAAGCGCCGTCAACAGGAAAATCTCTTGGAATCTGCTCGCAGCCGGTGCATGTCTCACTCTCTGGCGAAAAGGCGTGGATTCATGGCGAAAAAACCGAAATGGGTGGTCGAAAAAGAACAGGCGAAACGCGCAGCGGCGGCGGAAACCGTCTGGCTGTTCGGATTGCACGCGGTGCGCGATGCGCTGCTGAACCCGAAACGCGAAAAATTGCGGCTGATTCTGACACCGAACGCGCGGGACAAGCTGGCGGATGCGCTGGAACAGGCCGGGATTGAGCCCGAGGTTCAGGATCCGCGCCGCTTTAAGGCCCCGATTGATCCGGGGTCTGTGCATCAGGGCGCCGCGCTAGAGGTCAAGCCGCTGAACTGGGGCCGTCTTGAGGATGTGGCGATCAGCGGCGAAGGCGCGCTGCGTCTGGTGCTGCTGGATCGCGTGAGCGACCCGCATAATGTGGGCGCGATCCTGCGCAGCGCCGAAGTGCTGGGTGCACAGGCCGTGATCGGCACGCGTCACCACGCCGCCCCCGAAACCGGCGCACTGGCCAAAACCGCCAGCGGCGCGCTGGAGCGCCAGCCCTATCTGCGGGAACGCAATCTGGCCGACACGATCATCGCCCTACAGGGCATGGGCTATCTGGTGCTGGGTCTGGATGGCGAGGCTGAACAGACCATCGAACAGGCGATCGAGGGCCGCCGCGACGCGCCCATTGCGCTGGTGCTGGGGGCCGAGGGGCCGGGCCTGCGGCCCAAAACCAAGGACACGGTGGATGCGCTGGTGCGGATCGACTTTGCCGGAGGTTTCGGGTCGCTGAACGTGTCGAACGCCGCGGCGATTGCGCTCTATGCGGCGCGGGGTTAACCCGCCCAGACAATCCGCCCCTTGACTAACCAGCTGAGGCCAAAGGCGAATAATGCCACGGCCTCACACCAGAAAAACAGCGTCATGCCAAAGGCCGAGGGTTCGGGCTGGCCTGCGGGCGGATCTCCCACAAGGGCGAACAGCCCGGCAATGCAGGTCAGGATCACCAGCCCGCAGACTGTGTACAGCCGGTTGCGCTTGGTCTTGGCCCTGCTCAGCTCCTTGCGGCCATCGCGCAAGACAACCCCCTCGCCATTGTCGCGGCGAAAGCTCCACAGGCAGAACAGCGCAAGGATCAGGAACAGCCCCAGCGCCGCGCCCAGATGGATCTGATGCACCAGGCCTGCAGCGCCATCCAACACGAAAACCGGACCATGCTCTGCACTCAGATGCAGGGGGCGCCCCAGATTGCCCCCGCCCGTGCAGGACGACCCAGAAGTCGGCAGCAAGGCCACCAGCAGCGCGCAGACCCCGCCCGCCTTGGCCATCCAGAAATCCAGCCGCGTGTGCCCGGTGTAGCTCAGCATCACCAGCCCGACAAAGCCCAGCATGGTGACAAACAGCCCCCCGGCAAAGGGCACATAAAAATAATCGGAAATCGACGGCTGTTGGCACACGCCGATCAACGCCGTCACCACAGGCGGCAGAACCGGCACCAACAGCGCAACCCCGCCAATCGCCAGCGCCAGCGTGCTTTGCTGGACCGTAAGCGGCAGCGCATCACGCCCCTGCGCATGATCAAACGGGCGCATCAGTCGGTTTATCGAAGGCAAAGCCATGTCAGTAATCCTTTTTCAAATGCGGACAGGTTACATGATTCCCGTGAAACCTGCACAACGCTTGTCATCCCTGTCCTGCACCCCCATTCTTGAAGAATGAAAAACGAAAAGATCGCCACCTGTTGCTATTGCGGCACCCGCGCCGCGCTGGTGCTGGACAAGGTCCGGCATGAACTCAGCTGCAGCTCCTGCGGCGCGCCTTTGCATGACCTGAAACAGATAAAATCCGGCACGGTCGATGCCCGCGCCCACAGCGCCCCGCGCAAGGGCAAAAAGGGCAAGACACGGCACGACGGCTGGCATGGCACACCGCCCCCCGTGGCCGAGCGCAAGGGCAAACCCGACCGCCGCCGCAAAAAACGCAAAAGCCTGACAACCCGCCTGTTCAAAGAGGCGTTTGATGTGATCGAAGATATTTTCGATTAAGGCGAGCCCGCCCCGCGCAGCGTCGCTTTCAAACCGCAGGCGAAGCAGCGTTAAGGTAGGTTGAGACTGGTCATCACGCCTTTGCTGGCGTATCTGCGACTGTGACATCCAGCGGAGGCCCCCATGGTCGATTACGAAACACCCGGCCCGGTAGAAGAGAACCTGCGTGACGCGATCTCTTCGGTCGAAGAGATCATCGAAGACGCGCGCAACGGGCGCATGTTCATTCTGGTCGATCACGAAGACCGCGAAAACGAGGGCGATCTGGTGATCCCCGCGCAATGGGCCACCCCGGATGCGATCAATTTCATGGCGCTCTATGGCCGTGGTCTGATCTGCCTCGCCATGACCCCGGATCGGGTCGAAGAGCTGGGACTGCAGCTGATGTCGACGAACAATTCGTCGCGCCACGAAACCGCTTTCACCACCTCGATCGAAGCGCGCGAAGGCGTGACCACCGGGATTTCCGCCGCGGACCGCGCGCGCACTGTGGCCGTGGCCATTGACGGTACCAAGGGCGAGGCCGATATCGCCACCCCCGGCCACGTGTTCCCCCTGCGTGCCAAGCGCGGCGGCGTGCTGGTCCGCGCTGGCCACACCGAGGCCGCCGTGGATGTCAGCCGCCTTGCCGGGCTGAACCCCGCCGGTGTGATCTGTGAGATCATGAACGAAGACGGCACCATGGCGCGCCTGCCCGAACTGGTGATATTCGCCCAGCGCCACGGGTTAAAAATCGGCACGATTTCCGATCTGATCGCCTATCGCCGCCGCCATGACAATCTGGTCAAGGTGCGCGAAGAACAAACCATCACCAGCGAATTCGGCGGTGATTGGAAAATGCGCATCTATACCGACGAAACCCATGGCGACGAACATATCGTTCTGACCAAGGGCGACCTCAGCGGCGATGATCCGGTGCTGGTGCGGATGCACGCGCTGGACCCGATGCTGGACGTGATCGGCACTGGCCCCACGGGCCGCGCGCATGAGTTCGAACAGGCGATGAAGGCCGTCGCCGCCGAAGGGCGCGGCGTGGTTGTGCTGCTGCGCGACACAGCGATGCAGCTGGATGTCAGCGACGGGGTTTCCCCGAAAACGCTGCGCCAATACGGGCTGGGCGCGCAGATCCTGTCTTCGCTGGGTCTGTCGAACCTGATTCTGCTGACCAATTCGCCCACCCCCAAAGTGGTCGGTCTGGACGCCTATGGGCTGGAAATTGTTGGAACCCGCAAGATTTCGGAGCTGGGCTGATGGCATCGAACGAAACCCACTACACCCTGCCCCGTGCGGAATTTGACAAGCCGGTCAAGATCCTGATCGTCGTGGCGCCTTATTACAAAGACATCGCCGACCAGCAGATCGCCGGTGCCAAAGCCGAGATCGAGGCCGCTGGCGGCACATGGGATCTGATCGAAGTGCCCGGCGCGCTGGAGGTGCCCACCGCCATTGGCATGGCCGAGCGGCTCAGCAATTATGACGGCTATGTCGCGCTTGGTTGTGTTATTCGCGGCGAGACCACCCATTACGACACGGTCTGCAATGACAGCTCGCGCGGGATCACCCTGCTGGGTCTGCAGGGGCTGTGCATCGGCAATGGCATCCTGACGGTGGAAAACTACGATCAGGCGCAGGCGCGCGCCTCGCTGAGCGATATGAACAAGGGCGGCGGCGCGGCAGCAGCGGCCTTGCATCTGGTGGCATTGGCGCGTAAATGGAGCGCCCCGCGTTCGGGGGTGGGGTTCCAGCCTGCCACCGATGAAATCCAGATTGCGGGCGACGCAAAAGGGCCGACCACCGCATGACCGAGCTTTCCGGAAACCAGAAACGCAAAATGAAATCCGCCTCACGGCTTTACGCCGTTCAGGCGCTGTTCCAGATGGAGCAATCCGGCCAGGGGCTCGACAAGGTCCGCGCCGAATTCCTGGACTGGCGTTTCGGCACCGAACAGGTCGAAGGCGAGGAAATGATCGAGGGCGATGTGGCCCTGTTCTCTGCTCTGGTTGAGGGCGCAGTGACCTGGCAGGCCAAGATCGACCAAATGACCGACCGCGCGCTGGTGGCCAAATGGCCGATTGCCCGGATCGACCCGACCCTGCGCGCCCTGTTCCGCGCAGCGGGTGCCGAACTGGTCGACCGCGACACGCCGCCCAAAGTGGTGATCGTGGAATTTTGCGACGTGGCGCGCGCTTTCTTTCCCGAAGGCAAGGAAGGCAAATTCGTCAACGCCGTGCTGGATCACATGGCGCGCGAAGCAAAACCCGAAGAATTCTGAAACAGGGCGGTGGGTTATAAACCCACCCTACCCAAGACTTTGATCGCGATGCAGCCACGCGCCGTAGGGTGGGTTTTCAACCCACCAAGCCCTGCATGACGGTCAGAAAACTGCGCACTTCGTCCAGGCTGTTGTAATGCGCCATGGACACGCGAATGCAGTCGCTCTGCCCCAGCGGCCCCAGCACATTGCCGGAATAATGGTCATTCTTGCGAATATGGGTGCGGATCCCCGCCGCGTTCAGCGCCGTGACGATCTCGCCCGAGCCCATGTTTTCGACATAGAACCCGACCAGGCCTTCGCGCGCGGGGTTGTCGACGCCCCCCAGAATGGTCACGCCTGGTAGATCGGCCAGACCGGTCAGGTTGCCGACCCCGTGCAGCATCGTATCGCTCAGCGCCTGTTCATGGGCGTGGATGGCCTTTGCTGCGGCTTCGATCCGTGCGCGCGGATCGGTGGCATCGGACAGCTGCGCCCCGAGCCAGTCAAAATACCCGACCACATCGGACATGGTCGCATAGGCACCGGTGTCGCGCGTGCCCAGCTCCCAATTGCCTTTTGGCCCGTCGATCAGCGCATCATGCGCCAGCGCGGTCAGCCGGTCCGAAGCCCAGGCAACCCCATAGCCATGGCGCGAAAACACCTTGTAGGGCGAGATCACATAGCCATCGATTCCGCCCAGCCCGGCAATGTCGATCCCGCCATGGCAGGCATGTTGGATGCCATCCACGATGATAAAACAGTCCGGCGCGACGGCGCGGATCGCGGCGGCAATGCCCGCCACATCGTTTGACATGCCGGTCACGGGCGAGGTGTGCAGGATCGTTGCGACCCGCGTGTCCGGCGTGACCGCCTGGGCGTAGGCCTCGGCACTGACGGCCCCGGTCGCATCGTCATGCGGGATGATCAGATGCGGGCGGCCCGACACCTCTGCCCAGCGCGCAGCCGCGCTGCGCGAGGCAGGGTGCTCGATTGTCGCGCTTAAAACCTGCCCGCCGGGCGCGGCACCAAGGCAGGCATCCTGCACCAGACGGAACAACAGCTCGGTCCCGCTTTCGCCACAGACCAGCGCGCCATCCGGGGCGTTAAAGAACACCCGCATGTCGTCCCGCGCGCGGTTGATCACCGCCACCAGCGCCTGGCTGGCCGCATTGTCACGCCCCTGATTGTCCGGGATCGCGGCAAAGCGGGCCGTGGTCTCGACCACCTGTTTCAGGGTCAGCGCGCCGCCCGCATTCTCCATAAAAATGCGCGGCTCTCCGGTCAGCGGGCAGCTGTCCACATGGGCAAAGCGATTGCGGATTTCGTGCAGGAGCGTGTCGTCGAACATGGGGGCCTCGTGAGGAAAGTGGCGAAAACCAAACGGTTTTACAGCATAGGAAACCCACGCCCCCAAACAGGCAAGCCCAAATGCGACGGGCGCGAAAACCTAGGCTCAGGACCCATTAATTTGCAACGCTCAGTTCGCCAGATTTTGTTCCAGGCCAGGCATATGGCCTCAGGAATAGTCATCTATTTCAAGGGCATATAACGCCGGCTGGGGCAAAATCTGGCGAACCCGCAGGGCATGGAGAAATGCACGCTCTCAGCGGCGTGGCTTCCTTGCAAAGGCAACCAGCCTTTTCTGCGAAATCCAAACCACTGATACCGCGCATTTTTCCATGCTGAGTGCCGCAAATTAGTGGGTCCTGAGCCTAATGCGGTTTATCCGTGGGCAGATCGCGCAGCAGCGCCTCGGCGGTTTCCTCGATGGCGCGTTCCACATCGTCAGGATCGCTGGAGGGGATCGCGTAATCCCCGCCCAGCCATTTCGCCAGATCAATATCGGCGCAGCGGCGCGAGCAGAACGGACGGTATTTCGCATCCGTTGCTTTGGCGCAGATCGGACAGCTCATAGCAGCCCCTTGATCGGCAGCCGGTCGCGTTTGCGCTGCAGCTCCATCAGGCCCAGCGTCGTCCAGCCCGCCAGAATGGTTTCGGTCGGCTCTTTCTTGAGACCAGCGCGCAGCAGGCCTTCGATCTGCTTGCGATCCTTTTTGGCGCAGGGTGCGGGGTCGATGATGATCTGCCCGCCAAGGCCGCGCAGGCGCAGCTGACGCGGGATGTCACGCATCGCTGCCAGATTGGCCTTGAGCCCCGCCGCAGGCGAGGTCACGCCGCCGGTATTGATGTCAATCGCCACCAGCGCCGAGGTCGGCTCGACAATCATAGAGAACCCGCCGGGCAGGCTGACGCGCGCGCTGCGCAGCTCGTCCAGTGCCTCGTCCACCCCATGGCGTTCAAAGCTGCCCTCGCCGGTGTCCAGATCCGCTAGGCCGGTCCATTCGCGCCAGGCCAGCGCATGGGGGCCATCGCCTTCGACCAGCAATTCGGGGCCTTCCCCAGCGTCGGCCAGAACATGCGCTGCAAGGCGGGACATTTCCGTCACATCTGCGCTGATGTCATCGGGGTCAGCATCAGCACAGGACGAGCGTAGGATCAGACCCGCGCCCTCGGGTAGCGGCGCATCAGACAGCGCCTCATGCGCGGCCAGCAGCGCCGCATCGCGCAGGGCGTCATCCCGGATCGAACGCGAGACATTGATGCCCGGTGCGCCCGGCGTCACGATAGCATAGCGCGATTTGAACAGCAGGCGGTTCGTCACCGGCAGGGCTTTGCCCGGCTCGGCATAGCCCGTGACCTGCACCAACAGCGATTCGCCGGATTTCAGCCCGCGCACCTGCCGCAAAAAGGCGCTACCATCGGGGGTGCGCAGAAACATCCCCCCCTGCCCTTTCACCGGGCGGTCGGCAATGGCGCGATAGATGGCGCCGGGGCGCGGAGCATCACTGTCGATCAGGAAATCGTCCAGCTGGCCGTCGATGACCCGTGCAGCGGCTTCACGCCCGCCCACATGGTCCAATGCAATGGTGGTCCCTTTCATGAGGCAGGGTTGTAAAGCGGATAGCCAGCGGACAGAAGCAGATTCGCCGTTTCTGCCAGCGGCAACCCCACAACAGCCGGGAAAGACCCGCTGATCCAGGGCACAAACGCCCCGGCAGGCCCCTGAATGCCGTACCCACCCGCCTTACCGCGCCAATCCCCGCTGGCGATATAGGCGTTGAGTTCACTGTTCGACAGCATCTTCATCCGCACTTGTGTGACCACATCCTTTTGCCACAGCTTATCGCCCAGACGCACGGCGACTGCGGTGATCACCCGGTGGCGACGGCCTGACAGCATGGTCAGGAATTGCGCCGCCTCTTTTTCATCCGCAGGCTTGCCCAGAATGCGGCGCCCCAGCGCCACAGTGGTGTCAGCAGACAGCACGATGTCACCTGGATCCGCCGTGACCGCCAGCGCCTTTTCCCGCGCGATGCGGATGCAATAGGGGCGCGGCTCTTCGCGCTTTTGCGGATCTTCATTGATGTCGGGCGGGCGGATGTCATCCGGCACCACGCCAAGCTGCGCCAGCAGGTCCAGCCTGCGCGGGCTGCCAGACCCAAGGATCAGCCGGGGTCGCTCTGTCATCTCACTCTCCTTGCGCGCCTGGGGCAAATACTGGGTGGCAAATAGCGCCTGCGCGACACATGCGCAAATGCGCACTGAACCGCATTGCACCGCCACCGGACCCGCGCTACCAATTTCAAACCTTTGAGGAATGCCGCCATGACCCGGATCGCACATATCGAGCTGGACGACGCCAACCTGCCGCCGCCCACACCGGAGATCGAACAGGAACGCCGCGTCGCCATGTTCGATCTGATGGAAGAGAACAGCTTTGCCCTGCCTGCGCGCGACGACCGCGTGGTGCCGCCCGGCCCCTATAATCTGGGCCTGTCGATCCGGGAAAAACGGCTGGTGTTCGACCTGACGACAGAAAGCGCCGACAAGGCCGCCGAATTTCACCTGTCCCTGTCGCCCTTCCGTCAGGTGGTCAAAGATTACTTCCAGATCTGCAAAAGCTATTTCGACGCGGTGAAAACCCTGCCGCCCGGTCAGATCGAAACCATCGACATGGCCCGGCGCGGCATTCACAATGAAGGGGCCCGCATCCTGCAGGAACGGCTGGACGGCAAGGCCGAGATCGACGACGCCACCGCCCGCCGCCTGTTCACCCTGATCTGCGTTCTGCATTTTGGAGGCTAAGGTGCAGGCGCTGCCCCAGTCGATCCTGTTCTGCTGCGATCACAACGCCGTCCGGTCCCCCATGGCCGAAGGCATCATGAAAAAACTGTTCGGCACACGGGCCTATATTCAGTCCGTCGGCGTCGTCAACGATCTGGAAATCGACGGTTTTGCAATCTCCGCCTGCGAAGAGATCGGCGTAGAATTGTCGCGTCACCGTTCGCGCAGCTTCGAAGAGCTGGAGGAAATGGGCGAGGCCCTGTCAGGCTTTGACCTGATTGTCGCCCTGTCCCCCGCCTCACAGCGCGCTGCGCTGGACCTGACCCGGTTCTACCATCTGACGGTCGAATACTGGCCGATCATGGACCCGACCGGCATCGGCGAAAGCCGCGAACAGAAACTAAACGCCTACCGCCAGACGCGCGATCAAATCCGCGACAGGCTTTTGAAAACATGGGACAAAACATGACCGTCGCGCTGCTGCAAACCTATTTTGATGCCTTCAATGCCGGCGATACAAACGCCATGCTGGACTGCCTGAGTGATGACATCGAACATCACGTCAACGAAGGCCAGATCCGCGCAGGCAAAGAAAAATTCGCCGCCTTCTGCGACCACATGAGCCACTGCTACCGCGAAAACCTGACCGACATGGTCCTGTTCGCAAACGAAGATGGCAGCCGCGGATCCGCCGAATTTATCGTTAACGGCACCTATCTGAACACAGACGAAGGCCTGCCCGAAGCAAACGGCCAAACCTACCGCCTGCCCGCCGGATCGTTCTTTTCGATCCGCGATGGCAAGATCAGCCGCGTCGTGACCTATTACAACCTCGCCGACTGGACCCGCCAGGTCTCCGCATGATCGTCGAACCGCTCAGCGGAGATCAGATCGAGGCCGCGCTGGATGACCTGGCGCGGCTGCGCATCGCCGTGTTCCGCGCCTTTCCCTATCTTTACGATGGCGACATGGCGTATGAACGCCGCTACCTGCAATCCTACCGCCAGAACCCGCGCGCAGTGCTGGCCGTGGCGCGAGATGGGGACAAGATCGTCGGCGCGGCCACGGGAATGCCCCTGTCGGACCACGCAGATGCCGCGCAACTGACCGGCCCAATGCCCGATCCCGATCAAGTCTTCTACTGCGCCGAATCGGTCCTGCTGCCCGAGTATCGCGGCCATGGAATCGGCCATAAATTCTTTGACCTGCGCGAAGCCCATGCACGCAGCCTTGGCCTGACCAAATCCGCCTTTTGCTCGGTCATCCGCCCGGATACACATCCACAGCGCCCCGACGGCTATGCCAATCTGCACCCGTTCTGGCAAAAACGCGGCTACGCCCCGCTGGACGGCGTCACCGCCAGTTTTGGCTGGAAAGATCTGGGCGAGTCTGAGGAAACCCAGAAAACGCTGCAATTCTGGATGCGCGATCTGTAACCGCACCCCGCCCGCCCCTTCTTCTTGGTCAAAATACCTCCGGGGGTTTGGGGGCTGGCCCCCAAATTAAACCTGCGTTTGGGGGGTGGCCCCCAAGTTAGTCCGACACAACAAGCGATCCGCCCATGAAACTCGCCACCGCAGCCTATTCCATGGATTTCCTGCCCAACTGGCAGACCTATGAGGCCAAGATCACACGCTGGGTCGAAGAGGCCGTAGAAAACGGCGCAGACCTGCTGGTGTTTCCAGAATATGGCGCGATGGAACTGGCAACGCTGGCTGGGCGCGAGACATCACTGGACCTACAGGCCTCGCTGCGCGCCGTGTCCGACCGGATGCCACAGGCCAACACCCTGTTCCAACATCTCGCCACGCAGCATAACGTGCATATCCTCGCCCCCTCCGGCCCGGTCTGGGATGGCGAATGGGCCAGCGAGGGCACCCCGCCGGTCAATCGCAGCCACCTGTTTTCCCCAACCTCCATGGGGTTTCAGGACAAACAGATCATGACCCGGTTCGAACGCGAAACCTGGCATGTGCAGGGGGGCTGCCCCCTGAAAATCTTTGACACCGACCTTGGCCGCATCGGCATCCTGATCTGCTATGACAGCGAGTTCCCCCTGCTGGGCCGCGCGCTGGAACAGATCGACATCCTGCTGGTGCCCTCCTGCACCGATGCGCTGTCGGGCTATTGGCGCGTGCGCATCGGCGCCATGGCCCGCGCGCTGGAAAATCAATGCGTTGCGGTGATGGCCTCGACCGTGGGCGATTGCGACTGGTCCCCCGCCGTGGACGAAAATGTTGGCGCTGGCGGCGTGTTCGGCCCACCCGATCTGGGCTTTCCCGCCACCGGCGTGTTGGCCGAAGGCCCCCTGAACGCGCCCGGCTGGACCTATGCCGAGATCGACCTGAACACGATCCACGAGGTGCGTAAAAACGGGGCCGTTTTCAACCGCAAACACTGGGTCGAACAGGACGGACGTGACCTGCCCGCCGCTTTCGAGACCTTGAAATGAAATGTGGGCTTGAAAATCAGGGGTTTTAAGACCATATCAAGGCCCGCCCGGCATACTACTCCGGGTGGTTTGTGAAGGAGAAACCATGGCCAAGGAAGATACGCTCGAATTTCCCGGTGTCGTTAAGGAACTCCTGCCCAATGCGACGTTTCGGGTCGAGCTTGAGAACGGCCATGAGATCATCGCACATACGGCAGGCAAGATGCGCAAAAACCGCATCCGCGTTCTGGCAGGCGACAAGGTTCAGGTGGAAATGACCCCCTATGATCTGACCAAGGGTCGGATCAACTATCGCTTTAAATAAGCGGTCAAAACCCGTCACCATGACAGCCAAGCGCCGGACAGCCCGTCCGGCGCTTTGTTTTTTGGGGATTAGCGGTTCAGCTTGTCCAGACGCGCCGTGACGCTCAGCCCGTGCGCCTCAAGGCTTTCCGAGCGCGCCAGCACCTCGGCCGCTGGACCAATCGCGCGCAGCGATTCCGAGGTCATGCGCGCCATGGTCGTGCGTTTCACAAAATCCATCACCGACAGGCCCGAGCTGAACCGGGCAGAGCGCGCGGTGGGCAGCACGTGATTCGGCCCGCCGACATAGTCGCCAATCGCCTCAGGCGTCCATTGACCAAGGAAAATCGCGCCCGCATGGGTGCATTTCTCCGCCAACGCCTCGGGATCGGCAACACATAGTTCCAGGTGCTCAGGCGCGATGCGGTTGCTTAGCGCGGCGGCCTCATCCAGATCCTGCACCGTGATCACCGCGCCGTAATCCTTCCACGACGCGCCCGCGATGGCCCGGCGTTCCAGCGTTTCCAACCGGGCGTCCACTGCTTTGCTCACCGCCGCGCCAAACGCCGGATCCGTGGTGATCAGCAGGCTTTGCGCTGATTCGTCGTGCTCGGCCTGACTCAGCAGATCCAGCGCGATCCAGTCCGGGTCATTGTCGCCATCCGCAATCACAAGGATTTCGGACGGGCCCGCGATCATGTCGATCCCGACCTTGCCAAACACCCGGCGTTTGGCCGCCGCGACAAAGGCGTTGCCCGGCCCGGTGATCTTGTCCACCGGCGCGATGGTTTGTGTGCCATAGGCCAACGCGGCCACGGCCTGCGCCCCACCGATTCGATAGATTTCATCCACGCCGGACAGGCGCGCCGCCAGCAGAACCAGCGGGTTCACCGCCCCATCCGGGGTCGGCACCGTGATCGCCAGACGCTCAACCCCGGCCACTTTGGCGGGGATGGCGTTCATCAACACGGAGGACGGGTAGGACGCCAGCCCACCCGGCACATACAGCCCTGCCGCCGACACGGCAGTCCAGCGCCAGCCCAAGGTCGCGCCGGACGCGTCGGTCCAGCTGGCGTCTTCGGGCATCTGTTTGACGTGATAGGCGCGGATGCGCTCTGCGGCCTGTTCGAGTGCTGCGCGCTCGACCGGATCGACCTGCGCGATATAGCTGTCGATCTCTTCTTCGCTGAACCGCATCGTGTCTGCGCTCAGCTCCAGCCGGTCGAATTTGGCGGTCAGTTCCAGCACCGCCGCATCACCACGTGCACGCACGTCGGCGATGATCTGCGCCACCGTATGATCCACATCCGGGCTGTCTTCGCGCTTGGCATTCAGCAGCGCGGCAAAGGCGGTTTCGAAATCGGGATCGGTGCTGTTCAGAAAGACGGGCATTGGAGTCTCCTTTCAGCGGGGTTTATCCCGCGAAAAGAGCAGGCTCAAGCATCCGCCGCAGGGCGCGCGACTTTGCCCCATCACGTCTACACCGGTCCCACTAGCAGATTCACGATCTTTGCGACGTTTCAGGTGACATCATGCATCACATCCAAAACCGGTTGGAACTGCCTGATTTCAAAGCGACCTGCAAGTTACCCACACGTATCCCGTGGATAAGTTAAACCCCAATTAACTGTAAAATATCAACTTTTTGCTGAAACACGCTCAATCCAACCGGCGCAGCATCAGCACATCGTCACGCGGCACACCCGCAACAATGACAGAGCGTGGACGCAGCCCAAAGCGCACAAAACCAAGCGTTTCATACAGGGCAATCGCCCCCGCATTCTGCGCATCCACAGCCAATTCCAGCTGCAGCAGTCCAGCCGCCTGCGCCGCCTCAATCGCAGCGCAGACCAGCCCACGGGCAAAACCGCGCCGCCGCGCCTGAGGCGCAACATAAATCGGACCAAGATCGGCCATATGGCGCAGCCGCGCGACCCCGCCGCGCTTTATCGAAGCAATGGCCACAAGGTCGCCGTCCAGAAACGCACCGAAATGACGGCCCTCGTCAAAGCCCGGTGCCATGTCCTGCTCAGGAATGGCGCGCAATTCTTTGGCCGTCAGCAGAAAGGACAGCGGTTCCTGCGCCAGCCCCTGTTCAAGCAAGGCCCGAAACGCCGGCAGATCCGCCTGTGTCAGCTGGCGAATCATTCCGGGTGACTAGGCGCTTTGCCCGACGGCGCAGCATAGGGCCGCGTCACATCGCGCAGCGACAGTTCCGGCGCTTCGACCTGCGCGCGGATCCCACCATCCCCGGCCAATGTCAGCACGATATGGCCGGACGGCGCGTCCGTTTCCTCAAAGGACAAGGACAGCACCGACAGGATCATATCCTGATCCGCGCGATCGACCCCCTGGCTGGACACCGAAACCACCTGATCAATGCTGAGCAGCGATTGCACGCGTTCCACCGGACGCCCCTGCGCCTTGGCCGCATCCACATCTTCCCAGCGGACACGGTTGACCAACAGCCCCAGCCGGCGTTGTTTTGGCTGCCAGCGAATTTCCGTCACGGGCAGAACCGCGTCCTGCACCAGCGACGAAATCACCTGCAGATCTTCGGCGTCAAACGCCCCCAGATTCAGGGGCTTTTCCCCGCCATCTTCGAAACGCGCGTCATTGCTCATTCGCCTTTGACCCTTTCGATTTTGGCACCCACCGCCGAGAGTTTGCGCACCACATGTTCATAACCGCGATCCAGATGATACACGCGGCTGACTTTTGTTTCGCCCTCGGCGGCCAGACCGGCCAGGATCAGCGAGACACTGGCGCGCAGATCGGTCGCCATCACCGGCGCGCCTTTCAGACGCTCCACCCCGGTCACGGTGGCATGACCACCCTGAACGTCGATCTTGGCCCCCATGCGGATCAGTTCCGGCGCATGCATAAAGCGATTCTCAAAGATTTTTTCCTCAAGCACGCTGGTGCCCTCAGCCGTGCAAAGCAGCGCCATCATCTGCGCCTGCAGATCGGTGGGAAAACCGGGATACGGTTCAGTGGTCACATCTACCGCCTGCACGCGATCGCCCTTGCGCGACACGGTCAGACCCATTTCGGTTTCGGTGACCGACACGCCTGCGGCCTCCAGCTTGTCGACAAAACTTTGCACCAGGCTCAGCTTGCCGCCGAGGCAGGTGACTTCGCCGCCGCAGATCGCCGGGGCCAGCATATAGGTGCCCAGCTCGATCCGGTCCGTGACCACACGGTGAGTCGCGCCGCCCAAACGGTCGACACCCTGAATCGTGATGGTCGAAGTACCCTCGCCCTCGATCTGGGCACCCATGGCCCGCAGACATTCCGCAAGGTCGACGATTTCCGGCTCGCGCGCAGCGTTTTTCAGAACTGTCGTGCCCTTTGCCAGCGTCGCCGCCATCAGCGCGTTTTCCGTCGCGCCCACCGACACAAAGGGAAATTCCACAACCGCACCTTTCAACCCACCCGAGGGGGCCTTGGCATGGACATAGCCATCGCGCAGCTCCAGATCCGCGCCCATGGCTTCAAATGCTTTCAGGTGCAGATCGACCGGACGCGCCCCAATAGCACAGCCGCCGGGCAGCGACACAACCGCCTGCCCCGCCCGCGCCAGCATCGGCCCCAGCACCAGGATCGAGGCGCGCATCTTGCGCACAATGTCATAATCCGCGGTCAAATTGTTCAGGTCATGGCTGGACATGGCCAGCACCTGCCCGTCCTGCAGGCCAGAGACCTCGGCCCCCAGCGATTGTAGCAGCGTCGTCATGGTGCGGATGTCCGACAGGCGCGGCGCATTGGTCAATGTCAGCGGTTCGTCCGATAGCAACGTCGCCGGCATCAAAGTCAGACAGGCATTTTTTGCGCCCGCAATGGGGATATCCCCGTTCAGCGGGCCGTTGCCCGTTACCAGAATCGAATCCATGCCTGTCAGTCCTTGTTACCGTTCTGCCCGTTATCTTCCTGCGGCGGTTTATCCGCCCGCGCCCGTGCCTGCGCCTTTCGGCGTCCCAAATTGGCCTTCAAAGCCGCCTTAAGACGGTCTTCGCGGGCATTTTCGGCTGTGTTTGCGGTGTCTTTTTTGCGCTGCATGACCCTTCTCTACCCTGTTCGCAAAAAAGCGTCCAGATTGCGCTTGCAAGCCGCGAAGTTTGGTTCTAAACCCCGCCTCACGCTTCGGCAAACGGAGCTGCTGTAGCTCAGAGGTAGAGCACTCCCTTGGTAAGGGAGAGGTCGAGAGTTCAATTCTCTCCAGCAGCACCATTTCACCTGAAAAGGCCCTGTTAAATCAGCGTCTTACAGACTTCCCCCTTAGCTCAGCCCCATCCGCAGCCCCATTCGTGTGATTTGATGGGCGTCGGGTCTCGGGCTTTCCTGCATTCAGGAAAGAGGATCTGCCCAGCGCGTTGATAGAGCGCTGCCCTGTTGAGGCACTGACCGCCCGTTATTCGCCGGTAAAAAACGGGCAACGGGTGAAATTCTCTGACCTTTTTGATTTTAGTCAGGGGCGGAGGGGGTGCGGCAAAGCTCGATCCGTTCCAGCAATGAGGAAAGAAAGCGCTCCGCCAACCTTAGGGTAATCGTAGGGTGTTGGGCCTCACTGACGGGGCATTTCCTCCAGCGACGGGCGGCCCCCTAGAACCTCGGTCAGTGTCGTGGCTACGGGCCCATGCGTCTTGGCTCCAGGCTTTGCCGCCTGATCGGCAGCGCGAGTTTTTGGACATGGGGCCAGAAGACAAGCAGCGCATCTGGAAGGGCATCCAAAACGGAACGCCCGCTGAGGAGCTTTTCCCGCCATTCGACTTGCGCGAAATGATCGGGCCTGACAGCAACTTGCGGCCCAACCCGAATGACCGGTTCAATGATGCTGCGGCGGTTCAGATGGCTGACATGTCCAATGGCGGCGGAAACTTTGTGATGGATGCCTACCGGCTGCTTGATCAAAACCCGCAGTATGATCTGTCCAATATGGGCGGGATTGATGATGTCCGATACATCGTTTCTCGCGACGTTGCTGGCCGCAAGGATGAAGCGTCGATTGGCACCGAACTGAAACGGCAGATTGATGACTATTTGACCAACCTGACCGCGAGAGACGGACAGGGCGGCGACGTTGAACAAGCGGTTGCTGACCTGACAAGAAAAACGAAACTCGCACATCAGGCTCACAAAGCAGAGCAGGTTAAGCGCACGAAAAGAGGTACATGGATGGCGGAGCTAAACGTCAGGCCCTGCGGACCATTTGGTTGACTCCGGGCAGCATGGCCGTAATTTCGGTCCCGAGTTGAGTGTGAGTGTCCTATGAGAATTATGTTTACGGCCATTGCTTTGCTGCTGATTGGTCTGCTCGTGATCTGGTTCATCCCCGGCGAGCGCGAATTAAAGCCGCGTCCTGAGTATTATGCCGAAGTCAGCCCCTCGAAAATCATCTACAGGGATTTCGCAGGTCGCGGCTTTGATTATGGCGACCCGTTTGATCTGCGTGTGCACTTCGTGATGAAAGAAGGCGTGGATTTCGCGGATATCGACCTGACATTCGACTGCTGGCTGTCGGCGATGAAACCGAGCTTTGGCGTGAAGCCAGCCAAAACCCCAAGTTTCATCCCCCTCTGCGATCCGCTTGAGGTGGAGCCGCGCTTATATGGGTTGAGGATGTTCCCACCTGTCAGAGAGGCCTCAGGCCTCAACGAATACATGTTGTATTTTGGAACTGAGACTGAGGTGCAGGTCACTTACAGTTCCACCGACCTTCTCAGCTTGGACGGGCATAATCAAGATGGTGGTATGGCGCTTTCTGCACCCAAAGAGGATACGGGTTTGACCGTCTTGACGGCCTATTTCAGACCACCCAGAGGAGTTGATCGCCGAGGATCGTTTTACCGAGTTTTGCCAATAACTCCGAGCGACATCAATCTTATTAAGGTAACTATTACAAGGAAATGACCCAATGTCAGTATCCCTCCCAAACTCAACCGAACTGGATCGCCTTCTCGTTCTGGGTCATTTTTCGCTTGATTCATACTCCGGCACACCAGGTAGTGCACGGGGGGCGGATGTTTCGCCTGTGGATGGCTGGAGCGTTCTGATAACTAGTGAAGAGATTTCTGGTCTTGAAGGAGATCCAGAGTTTGAAAAAAGCGTCGCAACCTTTCAGGCTACTGCCTATATCAACGACACCACAGGCGAGGTTGTTGTCGCCTATCGCGGAACCGACGACAATGGCGAACTGGCCGAGACCTCTATTCCGCTTGGAGCTGGGTATGACGGTTCTAACCTGCCAGTTGAAACACTTTCCTATTTGCAGGATGCCTATAACTTCCTGACCAATGTTTATGACCGGGTTGACGTGTTCGACAAGGACTTGATCACCCTGACGGGGCATTCGTTGGGCGGGATTGCTGCCGGTGCTCTTGGGGCGATTACGCATATTGATGCGGTTACTTTTGATTCAGGGCCTCATAGCGAAGTCATTCAGCATCTAGAGCCACTTCTGGAGCTGCGTTCTTTAGATGACCTTCTTACCCCGGACGAAAGCAAGGTCAAAAACCTGCGCGTTACAGGAGAGGCCCTGCAAGCAGCGATAGATGCCGCGACTGCCGGCGGATCTGTGCTTGCCGATTTCATAGACGTACTAAACCGTATCGGCATATACGGAGCAGGTTTATCCAGCGCCTTAGCGGGCCTTGCCGATGCCGAGCGAGTCGGTGTGATATATGAAGAATTGAATGCGGGTGGGCATTTCATTCCAGGCAGTGATGCAATCCAGCTTCACTCCATGGCTCTCGCCCAAATCCTATTGCTTGGAAACGAAAAGCTGGGCCTGACAAATTTCAACGGCGTCTCCGGTTTTCTGAAGGGCTTCTTTGATGCGGAGCTGGCAGCGCAAGCCGGATACGACGCAAACGGTGAGCGTGAAGAAAGCGACGTAAGACTCTTTGAGGCTGTCGTTAAATCTTACCTAGATGCGAATATTGATGTTGTGTCTCCTTTGCTCCAGGCTGTCGATGGCATCTTGCATCTCGCGACGGATGCCGATTTTGGCGCATTGGAAACAACTGAAATCCTTTCTGCGAATTACCAAGCTCCGGTTGCGCGAATTTCGGAACTTCTGATTCACTATGCGGGTCAACAGCTACGCAAGAATGCGGCCTTTGACAGTAGCGTATTGCAGGCCGACGCCAGTCAAAATTTCCTCACCTTTGACCTGACCAAACTTGACTTCGCCCCGAGCGAGGCGGAGGCCATTCCCTTGGGTCTCGAACGGCTGTGGGGACATATCAATTGGGCTGCACAAGTGGACGCGTTGTTTGAGGGGGCGTTCCTTTCCTCCGATGCGGTCACAGTTTTTTCCGGCACCGGCGACCAGGGGGCGACTTATACCAGCAGTGTTCCCGGCGGCGAAGCCATCATTGGCGGGGCGGGCGACGACGTAATTACGGTGCAAACCGGGAACAATTTTGTGTTTGCCAACAATGGGAACGACACAGTCTATGGAGGCTCTGAGGGCGACGTTCTTATCGGCGGAAAGGGAAACGACTTTCTTTTAGGCGGCGATGGCGACGACATCCTGATTGCTGGCTCTGGTTTAGATGTTCTGGAAGGAGGAAATGGCGACGACACACTGATTGGCGGAGGTTCACGTTCGCACACGTCCGATGAGCTTTCTGGTGGTGCCGGAACGGATACAGCTGTGTTCCTCGGCCTTGAGGCCATGTACAATGTCGTCCAACAAGCTGATGGCTCACACCTTGTTTCGCGTGCTGGGCTTCCAGGATCTGGCCAAACCTTGGTTGCGGCAGATGTTGAGAGCATAGCGTTTGACAATAGCTCGTGTTTTTCCGCCGGTAGTGAGGTGAAACTTTGGGACGGTGGGTCCAAACCGATTGAATTGATCACCCAATCGGACGTTGTTCTGACCTTTGACGCTGATGGTAACCCCGTCCCGGGCGTCGTTGACAAGTTGTTCACCAACAGCACTCAGGAATTTATTACCCTCGACTTCGCTGATGGCCGCGAGAAGCTGACCGTTACGCCGGGTCACCGTTTCGTGACCGAGACCGGCGATTATATGGAAATCGGGCATCTGTTACGACTTGGCGCTGGCTCTGCGCGGGTT
>JAOASD010000028.1 GCA_025210265.1 Pelagimonas sp. | reverse complement strand
CCCCCCCCCCGGGCCCAAACCCAACCCGCCCGGGGGGTTCTTGGTTTTTCACACCCCGGGGGCGCGGGGGGCCGGCCCCCGGGCGTGTTTTGGTATCAGTCGCGCAGGGATTCCTCGCGCAGACCATCGGCCAACAGGTTCAGCCCCAGCACCAGGCTCAGCAGAGACAGAGCCGGCACCAGCGCCGGATGCAGGTAGATCAGCAGCAGCTTGCGGCCATCATTGATCGTCGTGCCCCAATCCGGGCTTTCCGAGGCCAGACCCAGGCCGAAAAAGCCCAAAGTCCCCAGAAGGATGGTGGTATAGCCGATCCGCAGGCAGAAATCGACGATCAGCGGGCCACGCGCATTGGGCAAGATCTCCCACAGCATGATGTACCAGGGGCGCTCGCCACGGGTCTGCGCCGCCGCCACATAGTCGCGGGTTTTGATGTCCAGCGTCAGGCCGCGCACGATGCGGAACACCGTAGGCGAATTGACAAACACCACCGACACAAACACCGTCAGCAACCCGCCATCCAGCGGAATGAAGTCCAGCGGCCAGAAGTCGATCTTGCTGTCCGGCGCGTTGATCGCCGACAGGTAGATCAGCAGCATCGGGATCAGCACGATCGCCTGCCAGGTCATGTTCTTGCTGGGCTGTGTGCGGAACCGCGAATGTAGCAGCACCGACATGAACACCAGCGGGAAAAAGAACAGCAGCGTCGCCATATATTGCGGCAAACCTGTCAGCGCGATTTCCGGTGTGACCAGCAGGTAGAACAGCAGGATCACCGGGAAAGCCAGGATCAGGTTGGCGAGAAAGCTCAGCACTGTATCCAGCTTGCCGCCGTAATAGCCCGCGGGCAGGCCCAGCGTGATGCCGACCATAAAGGCAAACAGCGTCGCCAGCGGCGCAATGGCAATCACCACCGCGCTGCCTTCGACCATGCGGGTGAACACATCCCGCGCCAGCTTGTCCCCACCCAGCAGGTAATGCGGGTAATCGCCTGCCTCGGCTCCGCGCAGCGGCGTGCCGGGCAGTTTGTTCTTCATGCCGGATACCTGGCTCAGCGGGTCATGGGTGCCGATCATGTCGAACAGCCCGGCAAAGATCGCCGTAAAGACCCAGAACATGACCAGCCCCAGCCCGATCAGCCCCACAGGGCTGTCATACAGCTTGCCATACAGGCCCAGTTTCCGGCGATAGCGGAACGAGACCACGAACATCAGGATCAGCGCGATCCAGACCGGCGTGAAGCGGATAAAAATCTGCGCAAGGATTGCGCCCCAGCTCAAAGGTTCCATGAGCGCCTCCTTATGTCACGCTGATGCGCGGGTTGAGATACACATAGCCGATGTCAGAGATCAGCTGCGTAACCAGAACAACCACAACCGAAACAACAGAAATGCCCAACAGCATCTCGATATCATTGTTGCCCGCGGCGCGGACCAGCTCCCAGCCCAGGCCTTTATATTGGAACAGGGTTTCCACGATCACCACGCCGTTCAACAGCCAGGGAATCTGCAGCATGATCACGGTGAAAGGCGCGATCAGCGCGTTGCGCAGCGCGTGTTTCATCACGATCTTGCCAAAGCTGACCCCTTTCAGCCGCGCGGTGCGGATATATTGCGCGGTCATGACCTCGGCCATGGAGGCCCGCGTCATTCGCGCGATATAGCCCATCCCATATAGCGCAATGGTCAGCACCGGCAGGGTAAAGTTTTCAAAGCTCGGTTCGGTCATCGCCTTGGAGGCCGAGCCTTTGAACAGGGTCTTGCCCTCGATCAGACCACTGGATTTCAGCCATTGGTTGATCGGCGAAGACGACGCGGCGAACAGCGCGATAAAGATCACCCCGGACACATATTCCGGCGTCGCCGTGGTGGTGATCGAAAAGGTCGACAGGGTGCGGTCCAGACGCGATCCTTCGCGCATCCCCGCCAAAACCCCCACCAAAAGCGCCATCGGCACCATGACCAGCATGACGCACAGCATCAAAAACCCGGTATTGGCCAGGCGCGGCTGCAGCACCTGGCTGACCGGAACTTTGGAAATGGTGGAGAACCCCCAATAGCCCTGCAGGATGCCGCAGAACTGCGGTGCCTCGGCCGGGTCACTGCCCGGTGCGATGCAACGCCCGGTGACGCTGCCATCCTCGTGGGTGTGCCGGTAGGACGGCATCAGGCCCATCCATTCGGCGTATTTCTTGGGCATGGGCTGCAAATAGCCGCCCTTTTCCAGGAAACTGGCCACGGCTTCGTCCGACATGCGGAAATTGCCCTGCGTTTTCGCAAGTTTTTCCAGGTTCGGATAAAGGTTGGTCAGAAAGAAGACGATATAAGTCAGGCAGAGCGCCGTCAGGATCATCATCCCAACGCGCCTGAGTATGAACAGTCCCATGAATGCCCCTGTTGGTCGCGGCTTGCTGCTGGTTGGATGTCCAGACAGCTTGCTAAAATCGTCAGGCCCGCCGGGCGCGCCTGAGCGAGAGGGCCGCACGATCTGCGCGCGGCCCCCTGCGGGTCATCAGACCTTAGGCGGCCCAGCCCCATTTGTAGATCTGCGGCAGATAGGCAATGTGCATATCCACGCCCACCAGGCCTTCGACATGGTGACGCTGGATCGAGCGCCAGTAGGGCTGCATGGTCACGCCTTCTTCGATCACGAGGGACTGGATTTTGGTCATCACCGCGCGACGGGCCTCTGCATCGGCCAGGCTGTTTGCCTCGGCCAGAAGCGCGTCAAATTCCGGGTTGGACCAGCCAAATTCATTCCAGGCTTCGCCGGATTTATAGGCCAGACCCAGAACCTGCGTGCCCAGCGGGCGGTGGTTCCAGTTGGTCGTGCTGAACGCGTATTTGACCCAGTCGTTCCAGAAGGTCGAACCGGGCAGGACCGTGCGCTTGACCTTGAAACCGGCATCGCGCAGCTGCGCCGCCACCGCATCGGCGGTGTCCTTACGATAGCCGTCGTCGATGGAATGCAGCTCGTGCTCGAAATCGAGCATCCCGGCCTCTTCCATCAGGGCCTTGGCCTTGGCCGGATCATGGGGCAGGCGGGTCACGCTGGGATCATGTTCCGGGTGCATCGGACCCACATGGCAGTTGTCGGCAGCGATGCCCAGATTGGCGTAGCCCAGTTCCAGGCAGATCGCATTGTCCACCGCCATGGCCAGCGCCTGGCGCACACGCTTGTCGGCATAGATCCTGTTGCCATCGGCGTCTTCGGCCAGCTGGTTGGGGCGGATCACGATGGTCGCGCCCGACGCCACTTCGGATTTGACCAGACCGATCGCATCCATGATTTCGATGAAATCACCCTGGCTTTCCCAGTTCATGTCGATTTCTTCGGCCTCATAGGCGGCGACATGCGCAGCCGGATCGGTGCCGAAATCCACAAATTCGATGCGGTCCAGATAGCCGCCTTTGCCGGCCGCATAGCCCCACCAGTCATGGCCTTCGTTGCGCACCAGCACACCTTTGACGCCGACTTCGTGGCTTTCGGGCAGCATATAGCCGGTACCGACCGGGTTGCTCAGCATGGTGTTGGGGTCGTGGCTGGAATGCACGATGGCCGCCGGGTAATCGGCCATGCCGGGCACCAGGGTGATGTCGGGAGCCTTGGTTTTCAGCATCACGGTGTGGCTGTCGACCACGGTGATCGCGCCTTCGGCGGCCTGACCGGTTTCATCGTCGACCAGCGACGCCATGCGACCGGCCATCGAATTGCCCTCGACCGATTTGTCACACCAGCCCGCGATGTTGCGCGCCACGTCTTCGGCGGTGAAATCATCGCCATTGTTCCATTTGACCCCTTTGCGCACGCGCAGGGTGTATTCGGTGGCGTCTGCGTTGGCTTCCCAGCTTTCCAGCAGCATCGGGTTGAACGACCCGTCGCTGTTATACTCGACCAGATATTCCAGCCAGCCGGCGCTGAAGGTTGCGATCTGGGTCCAGTCATAGGTGCGCGGATCCTTCAGCGCGCGCACTTCCATTTCCATCCGAACCGTGCCGCCCTGCTGGGCATGGGCCGCCGCCTGAGCGGGGCTTTGCAGGCCACCAAGCGCATAGGCCGCGGTTGCTGTCAGACCCAGCGCAGTGCTGCGTGCCAGAAATTCACGGCGATCCATGTGACCTGCGCGAAATTCGTCGGCATACATCTCTGCTGCGGGGTGCAGCGTGCCTTGGCTGTGTTGGTGCGTCATTCTGTTCTCCCTGTGACACAAGTTGATTTTATGGGGGAATTTGCCGGTGCCCCGGATCGGTGTGATCCCGGATGATCCAGACTGTTCCCAAGTGTCGCACCCATTCGGCACTGTTTGCGGCGCGGCGTCAACGGCTGCAATCGGCGTTTTGAGGTAAAAAAGCGACATCAACCCCATTCAAAAGCGACAAAGATCGCGACACAAGGCGAAAACCCGACCTTGAAGTGTCGCAAAACACGAATGGTACGCGATGGCGCGGCCTGCCTGGCTGTACTGCCTGTTCACAACTGCGAGAGCCCGGAATTTCACCCCTGTTCGCGGGTTTTCTGGCGCGCCTGACGGCGCAGCGCGGTCGGGGGCATCCCGGTGTGATTCTGAATGAAACGGGTGAAATATGCCGCAGAGGCAAAGCCAAGATCCGCAGCGATGTCCTTGATCGCCGGGCCATTTGCAGCCAGCGCCAGACGCGCCGCATGAAGTTTGCGCTGGGTCAGCATATCGGCGGCGGTCAGGCCACAGCACTGGCGACAGACGCGGGTCAGATGGGTCGGTGTGATCTCTAGCGCGCGGGCGTATTCGGCCATGGGTTTGGGGCTGCGGAAATCGCGGGCCAGAGCGCGGGCGAACCGCCTGACCAGCCGCGCGGCCGCATCATTCGGGGCCAGCGGATCGGGGGCATTGCCCGGCGGCAACTGCCGCTGCATCAGCACGGCAATCAGGGCGATGCGGGCGGTGATCGCGGTCTCCATGGCGGGTTGCTGGGCTGCGAGTTCGCGGGTGATGGCGTCCAGCTCTCCGGTCAATGTGACCTGCGCCTGCGCGGTGCTCAGGCGCAGCAGCACAGGGCGAGAGGGCAGCACATCGCCACCAAAGCGCGGCGGACAGCGCAGATACAGGGCCTGCGCCCCCAGAGGCAGATCGAGGCTGAACACATGACCCGCAGGTATGAACAGCAATTGATGCGCAGACAGTCCGTGCCGTACACCCTCAAGGATCAGCCGCCCCTGGCCCTTGGTGATCCACAGCAGGTAGTGATCGGGCAGGTCATGCAGCAGCCCCGAGGCCCAGCTCGCCCCCTGTTGCGCCAAAGCAAAAGACCCACAGCTCACCGGCCCTTTGGGCGCAGGCGCGGGGGGCAGGGCTTTGCGCAGGAATGTGGGCACTTGGTTGCGCGCGTCGCCCGGATCCTCTGTCATGTCAGGTGCTCGGGTGTCAGGCGCTGCCAGTCACGCATCCGTTTGCGAAACCAGGTGCGCTGACGTTTGGCATATTGGCGGGTCGCGATTGTCGCCTTTTCTGCGGCCTCCTCCAGCGACAGCTGCCCCTGAAGATGCGCGATCAGCTCTGGCGCGCCGATGGTTTTGGCCGAGGGCCGGGCGGGGGACCATTCGGGCAGGTTGGCGCGGGCTTCCTCTAACGCGCCGGCCTGCAGCATCAGATCAAACCGCTGTTCGATTCTGGGGGTCAGCCAGTCTTTGGGCGCGTCCAGAAGCAGCGGCTGGGCCTGCGACAGCGGCAACAGGGGGGGCGGCGTGGCATCCTGCCAGTCGGCAATGCCGCGGCCCGTGGCGTGCAGAACTTCCCAGGCGCGTTGCACCCGCATCGGGTTCTGCAGGTCAATGCGCGCGCGAGAGGCGGGGTCCAGCTGATCGACCATGGTGGCCAGAGCCAGGGTGTTGCCTTTGGCGCGAATGGCATCAGGCACCGGGGGAATATCGGCCAGACCTTCGGTCAGCGCGGTGAAATACAGCCCCGTGCCACCGACAATCACCAGCGGGTCGGGGCCGTTCAGCAACGGGGTCAGGTCGCGCAGCCATTCGCCAACGGAATAGGCGTGATGCCCCGGCACATGCCCGTATAACATGTGCGGCGCGCGGGCTTCGTCCTCGGCTGGGGGGCGGGCCGACAGAATCGGCCAGTCCGCAAAGACCTGAAGCGCGTCAGCATTGACCACAATCCGGCCCTGCGCCTGAGCAATCCGCAGCGCCAGCGCCGATTTGCCACTGGCTGTCGGCCCGGCAATCAGGACAGGGCGTGTCGGATCCAGCTGATCCACCACCGCTTTTGTACTTTGTGTCTGCGCTGCCGTCACTGGTTCGACTTTCTCATATTCCAGCCCATAGTCCCGGCCCCCGCGCATGTTCTGCCATTGCGCCCTACGGCGCATGTTCTGCCATTGCAGATCCGCCGGTTTTGAGCCAAAACTGGCGCCGATCATATCCCCTGCCAGACGGAGCGCAACATGAGCGAGAGCAGCACGCCAGAGACCACCTTCAACCGCGTCATGCTCAAGATCTCGGGCGAGGCCTTGATGGGCGATCAGGGGTTTGGCCTGCACCCGCCAACCGTCGAACGCATCGCCCGCGAAGTCAAAGCCGTGCATGACATGGGTGTCGAAATCTGCATGGTGATCGGCGGCGGTAATATTTTCCGCGGCCTGTCCGGCAGCGCGCAGGGCATGGAACGCACCACCGCCGATTACATGGGGATGCTGGCCACGGTGATGAACGCGCTGGGGATGCAATCCGCGCTGGAAAGCATGGGCGTGTTCTGTCGCGTGATCACCGCGATCCGTATGGATGAGGTGGCCGAACCCTATATTCGCCGCCGCGCAGTGCGCCACCTGGAAAAAAAGCGGGTCTGCATCTTTGCTGCCGGCACCGGCAACCCCTATTTCACCACCGACACCGCCGCCGCGCTGCGCGCCAATGAAATGGCCTGCGAGGCGATCTTTATGGGCAAAAACGGTGTGGACGGGATCTATGACAAGGATCCGCGCCAGAATGACGATGCCAAACGCTATGACAGCGTGACCTTTGACGAGGTGCTGGCGAAGAATCTCAAGGTCATGGATGCCTCGGCCATTGCGCTGGCGCGCGACAACAATCTGCCGATCATCGTGTTCCCGCTGGACGAACCCGGTGGCTTCCGCGGCATTCTGGCCGGGAAGGGCACGTTCACCCGCGTTCAGGGATGAGCCTGGGCTGATCCGGGGGCGGCGGATTGTTGTCCGTGCAACGCTCTAATAACCGAGATTGGAAATGCAAAAGCGCGCCCCATTTGGTGGCGCGCTTTTTATATCTGTCAGCGGACTATACGAATGGATATGTGCACGTTCGGTGATGGTGGCAATTCAATGCAATCCAGGGAATATTGAAATTAGTTAATTTCATCCACTGGTATAATTGGCCGCGCCTATTCCTGAACCAGAGCCGCGGTGTCTGGACGGTGGCGTGCCGCGCGCTCCGAACGCGGGGTTTCCCCATATCGGGTCCGATAACTGCGGGTAAATGCCGAAGATGATGCAAAACCTGTCGCTTGTGCGATGTCCTGCACGGGCAGCTCTGTATTTGCAATCAGCTGACGGGCCCGTTGCAGACGCAAATCCAGATAGGCATGTTGCGGCGTTTTTCCCAACCCTTTCTGACAGCGGCTGCGCATTTGTTTCGGGCTGATTTCCAAGGCGCGGGCCACCGAATCCAGCGGCAGCGGATCCTGCAGTTGACTGGCCATGATCGCCAGCATCCGGGTCAAAATCGGATCGTCACTTTGAGCCATTTCCTGATGTTGGCCGGCCTCTTCGATCCGGCCAAGCGCCAGGGCGGCAGAGACCTGCGCGGCCAGAGCAGGGGACACCGCATGGGCGATCCAGGCCAGCATGGCCTCGCCCGACGCCAGCCCGCCACCGGCGGTCAACCGTGCGCGATCAAAGGAAATCGGGGCCTCTGACAGCGCGATCTCAGGCCAGTTTTCACGCATATGCGGGCGGGCCTCTTCCACCAGAACCGCCTGATGAGATTTGAGCAGGCCCAGCTCTGCCAGCACAACCGCGCCGGCCTCGAACCCGCCCAGTGTCGCGCCTTTGGCATCGGCGCGGGACAGGAACCCGCGCAGCCCCATGGGCAGATGCTGCAGCGGATCAAACCCGGCCCCCAACATCACCAGATCCAGCGCCTCGCCGCCGTCCCAGCCGGTCACATCCGGGGCCACGCGCAGCCCCTCGGCTGAGCTGACCGGTTCCCCGGACACACTGCGACAGTGCCATGAAAACAAGGCCTGACCAGCGCATTGATTGGCCACCCGAAGCACCTCGCAGGCGAGGATAAAGGGCAGGCCCCGAAATCCGGGAAACAGTGTGAAACAAATTTGCATCAATAGTGTTCCGAGAACAGCTGCATATTACGACCTCGATGCTGGTTTGCTGTCCAGCCTGAGCCACCTTTGGTGAACAAAGCGAAAATTGATTAGGATTGAGTGAAGGTTTCTCCGGCTCAATTTTGCTGACGTTTTTCTTATCCTATATAAAATTGTTTTGGAATTGGGCATTTGCACTTATCTCGCGAGTAGATGGCGTTTTGCGTTTCTTATTTGGATCTTTGTGCACGATTGATTTTTTTTTACAGTTTGCGCCCAAGTTATGTCGCAATCACCCCCTTGCAGGGGGCGCTGTCGGGGCGGGGCTGCGCTCTTTGGCTATACAAGCGCGCGCGCAACGCTTAGAACCGGGGCGAGATAGCACAAGAAGCAGACCGAGGACCGCATGTCTGACGATTTCGAACTGGATACCGATGATCTGAACCGCCGCATGGATGGCGCGATTGCCAATCTGCGCACGGAATTTGCGTCGCTGCGCACCGGGCGTGCCTCGGCGTCGATGCTGGAGCCGGTGATGGTGGATGCCTATGGCAGCATGACGCCGATCAACCAGGTTGGCACCGTGAACGTGCCCGAACCGCGCATGGTGACGATCAATGTCTGGGACAAAGGTCTGGTCGGCAAGGTCGAAAAGGCGATCCGCGAAAGCGGTCTGGGCATCAACCCTCAGCTGAATGGCACGATCATCATGCTGCCAATCCCCGAGCTGAACGAGGAACGCCGCCGCGAGCTGGGCAAGGTTGCCGGGGGCTATGCCGAAAACGCCCGTGTCAGCATCCGCAATGTGCGTCGCGACGGCATGGATCAGATCAAGAAGGGCAAGGCCGACGGCATGTCCGAAGATGATCAAAAGCTGTGGGAAGCCGAGGTTCAGGAAATGACCGACACGTTCATCAAAAACATTGATGAGCTGCTGGCCACCAAGCAAGAAGAGATCATGCAGGTCTGACCGCAGGGTCTGACCCAAAGGGGGCCGGTCCTGGCCCCTTTGTTTTCGGTAATCGGCATGAAGCCGCCCCCGCCGCGCCTCTGGTGCTTGTCGCTGGGGCAGCTTCGTGCGATTGCTGAGCCTGAAGCATAGCCAGCAACCAATACGTGTCCCGTTTTCGGATCGGGGCCAGATAAAGGACAGGCGCCCGATGCCCGACGCCAGCGACACGCCCCAAGGACCGCGCCATATCGCGATTATCATGGATGGCAATGGCCGCTGGGCCACGATGCGGGGGCGTCCACGCCTGTTTGGCCATCATGCCGGGGCCAAACGTGTGCGCGAAGTGGTCGAGGCCTGCCCGGATCTGGGCGTCGAGTATCTGACCATCTTTGCCTTTTCGACCGAGAACTGGAAACGCACCCAGGTCGAGGTCGCCGGCCTCATGAGCCTGTTCCGCCGCTATATTTCCAAGGAAACCCGCGCGCTCAAGGAACGCAATGTCAAGGTCCGCTTTATCGGCGACCGGGTGCGGCTGGATGCCAAGCTGATCGCCCTGATGGACGAGCTGGAGGCGCTGACCGCCGATTGCACCGGCACCAACCTGACCATCGCGCTGAATTATGGCGGCCGGGACGAGGTCGCCCGCGCCACGCGCCGTCTGGCGCAGGATGTCGCCGCGGGCAAGCTGGACCCGGACACGGTGGATGAGGAAACCCTGCCGCGCTATCTGGATACCCATGTGCTGCCCGATCCCGATCTGGTGATCCGCACCAGCGGCGAGGCCCGCATCAGCAATTTCCTTCTGTGGCAGTCCGCCTATGCGGAATATGAATTTGTCGACACGCTCTGGCCCGATTTCACCGGCGAAGAGCTGACCCGGCTGGTCAACCGCTTTGGCAAGCGGGATCGTCGCTTTGGCGCGGTGAAACCATGAGCCAGAACTGGTCGGATTTGCGGCAGCGCATTTTGTCCGCGCTGGTCCTGATTGCCATTGGCGTGGCGGCAATTGCGGCGAGCCATCTGGCCTTTGCCGGGCTGCTGATGGTGGCGACGCTGATTGGCGTTTGGGAGCTGGTCAGCATGGGCCGGTCGGGGGCTGCCTCTGGGGGCTTGTCCCAAAGTGACAGGATCGCGCTGGCAGGCTACGCGGTTCTGTTTGCGCTGGGTGTGTTCGGGCTGCTGGAAATATCGGATGACTTTGGCCGGGCCGGGCTGATTTTTATCATCGCGCTGGTCGCTGTGACCGACACGTTGGGCTATTTCACCGGGCGCAGCCTGGGCGGGCCGAAATTCTGGCCTTCGATCAGCCCCAAGAAAACCTGGTCCGGGATTCTGGGCGGCTGGATTGGTGCGGGACTGCTGGCAGCGGCGTCACATGATGCGCTGATTCATCGCCATGGCCCTGATTTCCTGCCCTTTATCGTGATTGCCGTGGCCTTGTCTTTTGCCTCGCAATTGGGGGACATCGCCCAAAGCGCGGTCAAGCGGCGCATGGGCGTCAAGGACAGTTCAAACATCATTCCCGGCCATGGCGGTGTGCTGGACCGGTTTGACGGGCTGTTGGCTGTGGGCGCGCTGTTCTGGCTGCTGGATACCTGTTTCGGAGGCTGAAAGGCTGGGCATGACACGCCGGATTTCGATTTTTGGGGCCACGGGGTCCATCGGGCAGAACACGATTGATCTGATCGCCCGCGACCCCGATGCCTATCAGGTTGTCGCCCTGACCGGGGGCGCGAATGTGGCGCAGTTGGCGGCGGATGCGCGGCGCCTGAACGCGGACATCGCGGTGCTGGCGGATGAAACCCGGCTGGAAGATCTGCGCGCTGCACTGGCGGGCAGTGGGGTCGAGGCCGCCGCCGGGCGCGCCGCCTTGATCGAGGCCGCGACACGCCCTGCCGATTGGGTTATGTCCGCCATTGTCGGTGCTGCTGGACTCGAACCGGGCCTGCGCGCGCTGCAGCAGGGGGCGGATCTGGCGCTGGCCAATAAGGAAAGCATGGTCTGCGCAGGGCCGTTGATGCTGCAGGCGGCGCGGGCCCATGGCGGGCGGCTCTTGCCGGTGGATAGCGAACATTCCGCTGTGTTCCAGGCCCTGATTGGCGAAGATCTGAGCGAAGTCGAACGCATCATCATCACCGCCAGCGGCGGCGCGTTCCGGGACTGGCCGCTGGAGGATCTGGCCAAGGCCACGCCTCAGCAGGCCGCGACCCATCCCAACTGGGATATGGGGCAGCGGATCACGATCGACAGCGCGTCGATGTTCAACAAGGCGCTGGAACTGATAGAAACCAAAGAGTTTTTCGGCGTTGATGCCAGCAAGATCGAGGTCGTTGTCCACCCGGAATCCATGATCCACGCGCTGGTCGGGTTCAATGACGGGGCGCTGATGGCGCATGTGGGTCCGCCCGATATGCGCCACGCAATCGGCTATGCGCTGCACTATCCGCAGCGCCGCACTCTGCCGGTCGAGCGGCTGGATCTGGTGCGCCTTGGGGCGCTGACCTTTCGCGCGCCCTGCGATCAACGCTGGCCTGCGCTGCGGCTGGCGCGCGAGGTCATGGATCAGGGCGGGCTGTCCGGTGCTGTGTTCAACGCCGCCAAGGAAAGCGCGCTGGATGCGTTTATCGCCGGCCAGATCGGGTTCACCCGCATGTCCGAGGTGGTCGAAGAGGTGCTGAACCGGCTTTCTTCGCAACCTGGCCTTATTGATGCCGAATTGACGCTTGATACCGTCGCCAATGCGGACCATCTCGCCCGTCAGGAGGCGCGGCAGATCTGCGCGAACGGTTAAGTTACAGCCTTTGAAAGGGGCCGGGGATGGATTTCACATCATTGTTGCCGCAATTTGGCGGGTCGCTCTGGAACATCGTGTTCTTTATCGTGGCCCTGTCGATCATCGTGGCGATCCATGAATATGGCCATTACATCGTAGGCAAGAAATCGGGCATCTACCCCGAGGTTTTCTCGCTTGGGTTTGGGCCGGTGCTGTGGTCGCGGGTCGACCGGGATGGCACAAAATGGCAGATCGCGGCGATCCCCTTTGGCGGCTATGTCAAGTTCAAAGGCGATGCGAACCCGTCCGGCGGGCGCGACGACGCGGTCTATGCGCAGGCGTCTGAGGAAGAGCTGCGCAGCACCATGGATGGCGCACCGCTTTGGGCGCGCACGGCCACTGTTGCCGCCGGGCCGCTGTTCAATTTTGCCCTGTCCATCGTGATCTTTACCGCCGTGATTATGTATCGTGGCGTCACCGCCGATCCGCTGACCGTAGGCGACCTGCGCGCGCTGCCGGGCCAGCAGGAACTGATGCAGGGCGATCAGATCCTTGAGATCGCGGGCACGGCGCCTCCGGCCTTTGACGATGCTGTCGCCTATGAGGGCTTTATGAAGGCGCTGCCGCTGCAGGCGCGTCTGGACTACACCGTGCTGCGCGAGGGGCGCGAACAGGTGGTCAGCGGGCCGTATGTCTATCCGCCGATTGCCACGCAGATTGCGCCGCGCTCGGCCGCGTCAGATGCCGGGTTCCGGCCCGGTGATGTGATCACTGAAATCGACGGCCAGCCGATCTTTGCCTTTGATCAGCTGAAAGAGCAGGTCGAAAGTTCCGAAGGGCGCACGCTGGCGCTGACCATCTGGCGCGACGGGCAGCTGCTGTCGCTGGACCTGACCCCGCGCCGCACCGATGAACCGCAGCCCGAGGGCGGGTTCAAGACCTTCTACCGCATCGGCATCATTGGCGGCATCCTGTTTGAACCGGCCACGGAAACGCCGGGCTTTGGTCTGGCAATCTCTGCCGGGGGCAATCAGGTCTGGGCGATCATGAAGGGATCGGTTTCGGGGCTGTGGCACATGGCGACCGGCGCGATCAGCACCTGCAACCTGTCCGGCCCGATCGGCATTGCCGAGACCTCGGGGGACATGGCCAGCCAGGGCACGGCGAATTTCATCTGGTTCGTGGCGGTGCTGTCCACCGCTGTGGGCCTGCTGAACCTGTTCCCGGTGCCGGTGCTGGATGGCGGCCATCTGGTGTTCTACGCCTATGAGGCCGTTTCCGGCCGCAAACCCAGCGACGCGGCGCTGCGCATCCTGATGACCATCGGTCTGGTTGTTGTGCTGTCGTTGATGGTCTTTGGTCTGACCAACGATTTGTTCTGCTGAGGTCAACAATTCACCGGGCCGGTGCCCCAATCCGGCCCGAATCCCTTGCTAGGGTGGTCCTGCAACAAAAGGACCGAATCCATGCAGACGATTCACGCCGGTTACCGCAGCATGAGCCTGCTGGTCTCGATCAACTGGGACCGGCTGCTTTATGTGTTCACCATTGTTTTCGCGCTTTTCCTGGGCGCGTATCTGGGCAGTTTCCTGCAGTAAGCCCTATGCCCAAGCCAGCCCCGCCGGACACAGGTCTGGCGGTTTTTGCCGTGAACACAGCAGGATAGGCGCAAACACGCCGATTTGCGGCCAAGCCTGGCAATACCGCTATATCTGGTGTGCACAGGGCGACTGCGCTTTTGACAAGCCCCCCCAATCCCGATAGTGACAAACCAATGGGATGTCTGAATTGGATGGGCGAAAATGGCTGATGTCATTTCCGCGCCGGTGGCGCGTTACGAATTTGAAAACCAGTTGGGTCAGGGCAGGGCGCGCAGCCGGGTGAAAATGGCGTCGCGGGCTGTGGCTCTGGCCATTGCTTTGGGCGCTGGGATGGGCGCTGCCAGCCTGCCCACGACCGCCTGGGCACAAAGTTTTTCGTTCTCGTCTGTGACGATCGAAGGCAATGGCCGGATCGAACCGGCGACAATCCTGTCTTATGTCGGGATCGCCAAAGGCGCGCAGGTCAGCGCCGCACAGCTGAACGATGGCTATCAGCGTCTGCTGGCATCGGGGCTGTTCGAATCCGTCGAATTGATCCCGCAGGGCAACCGCCTGCTGATCAAGGTTGTGGAATATCCCACGGTCAACCGCATCACCTTTGAGGGCAATCGCCGCATCAAAGACGAAGATCTGGCGCAGATCGTGCAAAGCCAGTCGCGCCGGGTGTTCAGCCCGCGTGTGGCCGAAAGCGACGCCCAGACCCTGTCCGAAGCCTATGCTCAGCAGGGTCGCATCGCTGCCCGCGTTACCCCCAAGGTCATCCGCCGCTCGGGCAACCGTGTCGATCTGGTGTTCGAAGTTTTTGAGGGCGGTGTATCGGAAATCGAGCGCATCGGCTTTGTCGGCAATGGCACCTATTCGGACCGCCGCCTGCGCCGCGTTCTGGAAACCAAACAGGCCGGTCTGCTGCGCGCGCTGATCAAGAAAGACACGCTGATTGAGGACCGGCTGGAATTTGACAAACAGCTGCTGCGCGATTTCTACGCCGCGCGGGGCTATGTCGATTTCCGCGTCACCGGAGTCAATTCCGAACTGGCGCAGGAGCGTGACGGCTATTTCGTGACGTTCAACGTCGAAGAGGGCCAGCAATTCACCGTGGGCGAGGTCACTGTGACCTCGGATCTGCCGGATGTGGACCCGGATCTGTTCCAAAAGGCGGTCAAGCTGCGCAGCGGCAAGGTCTATTCGCCCAGCCTGGTGGAAACTGACATTGCCCGGCTGGAACGGATCGCTGTGCGCGAAGGGTTGAACTTTGTCCGCGTCGAACCGCGCATCAATCGCAATGACCGCGATCTGACGCTGGATGTGGAATTTCAGCTGACCCGCGGCGAACGCATCTTTATCGAGCGCATCGACATCGAGGGCAACACCACCACGCTGGACAGCGTGGTCCGCCGTCAGTTCGACGTGGCCGAAGGCGACCCGTTCAACCCCCGCGCCATCCGTGAAAGCGCCGAGCGCATCCGCGCGCTGGGATATTTCACCAATGCCGATGTTCAGGCGCGCGAAGGCTCGGCTCCGGGCAGCGTGATCGTCGATGTGGATGTCGAAGAACAGCCCACCGGCAGCATCAGCTTTGGCGGCAGTTTTTCGACCACCGACGGGTTTGGCGCGTCGATCAGCTTCTCTGAGCGGAACTTTCTGGGGCGCGGCCAGGTGTTTTCGTTCAACATCAACACCACGGGCAGTTCGAACTCTTACGGGATGAATTTTGTCGAACCGGCCTTCCTGGGGCGGGATGTGGCCTTTGGTCTGGCGCTGAACTACACCGAAAGCAACAATATCAGCGAAGAATTCAGCACAACCAATGGGTTGTTCCGCCCATCGCTGGCCTTTCCGCTGTCCGAAAACGGACGGCTGCAGCTGCGCTACACACTGCGCTACAGCGAAATTCAGGGGGTCGATCAGGACGCCACCGATATTGGCGAACTGGTCAAGGCAGAGGCGCTGAACAACGAATTGTTCGACAGCAGCCTGGGCTACACCTTCAGCTATGACACCCGGCGCAGCGGGCTGAACCCGAATGCCGGTGTGCTGCTGGAATTTGGCCAGGATTTTGGTGGGCTTGGCGGCGACCGCAGCTTTGTGCGCACCAACCTCAAGGCCGTTGGCCAGACCAAGATCCTGAACGAAGAAGTGACCCTGCGCGCCACGCTTGAGGCCGGGGCGCTCAGCTATTCCCGCGGGTCGGGCCGCGTGTCCGACCGGTTCCAGGTCGGCCCCAGCCTGCTGCGCGGCTTTGAATTTGCCGGCATTGGTCCGCGCGAATTTGATGGTGCCAATGGTGTGGATGACCCGCTGGGCGGCAATTATTTCGCCGTCGCGCGGCTTGAGGCGGAATTCCCGCTGGGCCTGCCCGAAGAATACGGCATTTCCGGCGGTGTGTTCTATGATGTGGGCAGCGTCTGGGGGCTGGACGACACCAACGACAATGTCCTGTACGAAGATTTCAGCGCCCGCCATGTGGTCGGTGTCTCGATCTTCTGGGACAGCGCGATTGGTCCGCTGCAGCTGAACTTCTCTGAGGCGCTGGTCAAAGAGCGCCGCGATAAGGTGCAGAATTTCAACCTGTCGATCCGCACAGAGTTCTAAGCAGATGCGCCACCGCGCCTTTGCCTGCATCGCGGCCCTGATGATCGGGGCCGCACCTGCCACGGCCCAGAATTTGGGCGGGCCGCTGGACACCGGTCTGGTGCAAAGCCCGGTTCTGGTGGTCGATTTCGAAACGCTGTATAGCCAAAGCGACTTTGGCCAGCGTATTCAGGCGGATATTGAGGCGGATGGCCTGTTGCTGGCCACAGAAAACCGCCAGATCGAGGCCGATCTGAACGCCGAAGAGCGGGCATTGACCGCACAGCGTGACACGATGGCAGCGGATGAGTTTCGTGTGCTTGCCGCCGCGTTTGATGAAAAGGTGCAGAAAATGCGCCGCGATCAGGATGCCAAGGCCCGTGCCATCACCGGCAGACGCGAGGCGGCGCAGCGCATTTTCCTGACAGCTGCCCGGCCTGTGCTGCAGGACATCATGCAGCAATCCAACGCCGCCGTGATGCTAGAGCGGCGCGCGGTCATTCTGACCTCGGGTGCGATTGACATCACCGATAACGCGATCCGCCAGATCAACGCATCGCTGGGGGATGGGCAGGCACAGGAGGGCGCGACCGCCGCCAGCCCGTCCTCTCAGGCACAGGAACCCTGACTGCCACGCTTGCCCCAAAGCCCGTCCATTGTTAGGGAACGGGCAGATATATTCGAAAAGATCAAAGAAACCCGAGGCCCATCATGAGCGACCCCGTGACCGAACCCGTAACCACCGCCGACATCCAGCTGATCCAGCGCCTGCTGCCGCATCGCTACCCGTTCCTTCTGGTGGACCGTGTCGAGGAAATCGAGGGCACGCAATCCGCCGTCGGCATCAAGAATGTCAGCATGAATGAACCGCATTTCCAGGGCCATTTCCCCGGCCTGCCGATCATGCCCGGTGTCACCATTGTCGAGGCCATGGCCCAGACCGCGGCCGTGATGGTCGGCGCCACCCTTGGCATGGCCGATAAGGAGATGAAGGTCTATTTCATGGCCATCGACAAATGCAAATTCCGCCGCAAGGTTGTGCCCGGCGATCAGCTGAAAATGCGCCTGACCACGCTGCGCGGCAAGCCCGGCGGCAAGGTCTGGAAATTTGGCGGTGTGGCTGAGGTCGAGGGTGAAATGGCCGCCGAGGCCGAATTTACCGCGATGATGGACCTGCCTGCATGAGCGCGAGCCAGATCCATCCCTCAGCCGTGATCGAAGACGGGGCGCAGATTGGCGAAGGCTGTATCATCGGCCCGTTCTGCCATATCGGTCCTGATGTGGTGCTGCACCCTCGGGTCGAGTTGAAATCCCACGTGGTTGTCACAGGCCGCACGCGGGTTGGCTCTGACACCGTGATCTTTCCCTTTGCCGTGATTGGCGAGATCCCGCAGGATCTGAAATTCAAGGGCGAGGCCAGCGAACTGATCATTGGCGAGCGCAACCGCATCCGCGAACATGTCACCATGAACACCGGCACCGAGGGTGGTGGCGGTCTGACCAAGGTCGGCGATGACGGGCTGTTCATGGCGGGTTGCCATGTGGCGCATGACGTGATCGTGGGTGACCGGGTGATTGTGGTGAACAATGCCGCGCTGGCCGGGCATTGCGTGATCGAGGATGACGTGATCATCGGCGGCCTGTCGGGCGTGCATCAATGGGTGCGTATCGGGCGGGGCGCGATTATCGGCGCTGTGACCATGGTGACCAATGACGTGATCCCTTACGGTCTGGTGCAGGCCCCGCGCGGCAAGCTGGACGGGCTGAACCTGGTCGGGCTAAAGCGCCGCGGCGTGGATCGCGCGGACATCACCGCGCTGCGCGCGGCCTTCCAGATGCTGGCGCAGGGCGAAGGGTCTTTCCAGGAACGCGCCCGCCGCTTGGGCGATGAAACCAGCAGCGACTATGTGCGCGAGATCGTGAGCTTTATCCTTGGGGATAGCGACCGGTCTTTCCTGACGCCGGGTTGAGGCTTTGGGGCGGCTGGCGCTGATCGCCGGGCGCGGTGCGCTGCCGGATGCGGTGGTCGCGGCGCGGGCACAGGCGGGCGAGTCGCCTCCGCTGATCTGCGCACTGGAAGGGCAGGGGCCGGATCACCTGCGCCCCGATCTGACCTTCCGGGTGGAACGGCTAGGCAGCCTGCTGCGCGATCTGCGGCGCGCCGGGGTGGACCGCGTCTGTTTATGTGGTGCAGTGGATCGTCCTGCGCTGTCCTGGAAAAATCTGGATCTGCGCACCCTGCCTTTGGTGCCTGCGGTGCTGCGCGCGCTGAAACGCGGCGATGATGGCGCGCTGCGCATTGTCATGGGACTGTTCGAAGATGCGGGTCTGAAGGTACTGGGCGCACATGAGGCCGCGCCGGATCTACTGCCCGCGCCCGGTGTGATCGGGGATCTGCCGGACACTGCCGCACGGGATGCTGCGCTTGGCGATCAGATCAGCGCCCAGCAGGGCGCGCAGGATCTGGGGCAAAGCTGCGTGATCCGCGACGGGGCCGTGATTGCGCGCGAGGATGATGCGGGCACCGATGCCATGCTGGCAGGGCTTACGGCGTCTCAGACAGGTTCAGGGGTTTTCTACAAAGCCCCCAAACCCGGTCAGGACCGCCGCGCCGACCTGCCGGTGATCGGGCCGGATACGGTCAGTGCTGCTGCCCGCGCGGGGCTGTCTGCGCTGGTGATCGAAGCCGGGGGCGTGATGATTTTACAGCAGGATCAAGTGCTTGCGCGGCTGTCTGAAACCGGTCTGGCGCTGTGGGTGCGCGAAAGGGACATGACATGAAGGTCTTTATCACAGCGGGTGAATTGTCCGGTGACAAGCTGGGTGTGGCCTTGATGCGCGGCTTGCGCGCCCTTGTGCCGGACATCGAGTTTCGCGGCATTGGCGGGCCGTTGATGGAGGCCGAGGGGCTGAACAGCCTGTTTCCCATGGATGAGATCAATATCATGGGAATCGGTGAAATCCTGCGCGAATACCGCCATCTGAAAGCGCGCATTCGTCAGACCGCCGATGCGGCGCTGGACTGGCAGCCCGATGTGGTGATCACCATCGACCTGCCGGAATTTTCCCTGCGCGTGGCGCGTCTGATCAAGGCGGCCAGCGATCTGCGTGTGGTGCATTACGTGGCCCCGACTGTCTGGGCCTGGCGTCCCGGTCGGGCTGAAAAAATGGCGGCCCATGTGGATCAGGTGCTGGCTTTGCTGCCGTTTGAGCCGCCCTTTATGCAAAAGGCCGGGATGGAATGCGATTTTGTTGGCCATCCGGTGGTGACGGACGAGGTCGCAAACACCGAAGAGGCCGCGGCTTTCCGCGCAGCACAAGGCATAGACGGGCCGATGGCGCTGCTGCTGCCGGGCTCGCGCCGGTCGGAAATCGCGCGGCTTTTGCCGGTGTTCCGCGACGTGGCCGCGCATCTGCACAGCGCACGCCCGGATGTTCGGCTGGTGCTGCCGGCGGCGTCTTCTGTGGCGGATAGCGTGCGCGAGGCCGTGGCCGACTGGCCCGGCGCGCCCTTGGTGATCGACCCGCGCGAGGATGCGGACGGGGCGATGAAACGCGCTGCCTTTCGCGCAGCGGATGTGGCGCTGGCGGCCTCTGGAACTGTGTCGCTGGAACTGGCGGCGAATGCGACCCCGATGGTCATCGCCTATGACATGAGCTGGCTCAGCCGTCAGATCATCGGGCGCATGTTGCTGGTGGACACGGTCACATTGGTCAATCTGGTCAGCGAGACCCGCGCCGTGCCGGAATTCATCGGCACGAATTGCCAGCCCGAACCCATCGCCAAGGCGGTGGCACAGGTGCTGCAGGATCCCGCCGATCAGCGCGCTGCCATGGCCCTGACGATGGAGCGTCTGGGCAAGGGCGGGCCGCATCCCGGCGATCGCGCGGCGCAGGCGGTTCTGAATGCTCTGCCCGGCCACGCGACGCGGCACTGACCGCCATCGCGACAAAGATCAGGATAGCGCAAAGAAAAACCCCCGATGCGGTGGCACCGAGGGTGTCTTCTGTGGCTGAAAACCGGGTTTACTGGTTCAGCGGCGTGGTTTTGTCATAGGCGGCGGTAAAGCCGGTCAGGGACATTTCCACGCTGACCTTCTGATCCGGTGCCAGAGCGGGCACCAGAGTCACGGTCGCCTTGGCACCGGCCTTAAAGCGGGCGATGTCTTCGGCGGTGAAACCAACGCGGGCATAGCAGCCAATCGGGGCGCAAAAGCTGTAATCATAACGACGTGCCTGACCGCCATCGACCGACACGGTCAGCTTTTGGGTCAGCAGCGTTTCCAGCGGCACAACAAACGTGCCCCCGGCCACAGCCCGGCCCTGACCTGCCAGCTGGAAAATCGACACTTCGGCCACGCTGGCCCCATTTTCGTCATTCAGCAGCTGATACATCTGGCAGACATCATCGCGGCCTTCGACGCGCAGACATTGCATGGACCAGTCGCCGTGGACCTCTTTGATATAGGTTTCTGGCTGGCTGCCTGCAGCGGCGCTGGCGTCTTCGCCCAGATCCAGTTCGCCACCGATATTGGTCGATGTGCCGCTCTCCGGCGTTGTGTTTTCCTGCGCCAATGCGGGGGCCGCGCCCAGACCTGCCATAACCGACAGAAGAAGAAGCGTTCTGATCATGGAATTCCTCTGAAATCCTGTACTCACCTTGCCAAGGGCTTAACACGGGGCAAAAGGCGTGTCAGGGCGAAAATCCCTGACCTTGCGCTGGCTTTGCGGATTGCCGCCGCTGCGCTGGCCGGTGCGGGCCTGAAAATATGGAAAATGCCTGACAAAATCACGATGCGCCAGCAGAAAAAAGGAAAGGGGCCGTATCCAGCCCCTTTCCGTATCTCTCCCTGTCGGACCGGCCGACTTTGTCATTGATCAGGACGCTACGCAATCCGCGCGCATCGGTCAACAGGGTTTTTTTCCTTGCAAAATTATTACCTTGGCCGGGTGCGCCAGGATCAAAAAAAACCGCGCCATAGGGCGCGGCCAGTCTGACAGGGAGGAAGTCAATCCGGGATAGGAGAGGACATGTCATCCCGGACAGTGAACAGACTGGCATCAAGAGGTTAAGGATGTATGTTCGGTGCGAGCGCAGACTTGCAGGTAAAAAGGGTGGTTTCATGACAAATGGTATCTTTCTGGGGGGCGCAGGGGCTGATTACGCGGAAAAACAGCATCTTTCGCTGAAATACGCCAATCGCCACGGGTTGATCGCCGGGGCCACGGGCACAGGCAAAACCGTGACGCTGCAAATCCTGGCCGAAGGCTTTTCTGCGGCGGGCGTCCCGGTCTTTATGGCCGATGTAAAGGGCGATCTGTCCGGTCTGGCCAAAGCCGGCACCCCCGAGGGCAAGCTGCACGCCCCCTTTATGGAACGAAACGGCAAAATCGGCTTTGACGATTTTACCTATGGCGCGTTTCCCGTGACGTTCTGGGATTTGTTTGGCAATCAGGGCCACCCGATCCGCACAACCCTGGCCGAAATGGGGCCGCTTTTGCTGGCCCGGCTGCTGGAATTGTCCGAAGCACAGGAAGGCATCCTCAACATCGCCTTCCGCCTGTCGGATGAAGAGGGGCTGCCGCTGCTGGATCTGTCGGATCTGCGCGCGCTGCTGGTTTGGATTGGCGAAAACCGCGCCGATCTGATGCTGCGCTATGGCACGATTTCGCCTGCCTCGATCGGGGCGATTCAGCGCCGCCTGCTGGTGCTGGAAAACGAGGGCGGCGCGGGGTTCTTTGGCGAACCGGCGCTAGAGCTGTCCGACCTGATGCGCTGTGATGCCGATGGCCGGGGGCGGGTGAATATTCTGGCTGCCGACAAACTGATGGCCGCGCCGCGCCTTTATGCGACCTTCCTGTTGTGGCTTTTGTCCGAGCTGTTCGAAGAGCTGCCCGAGGTCGGCGACCCCGACAAACCCAAGCTGGTGTTCTTTTTCGACGAGGCCCATCTGCTGTTTGACGATGCGCCCAAGGCGCTGGTCGATAAGGTGGAACAGGTCGCGCGGCTGATCCGCTCCAAAGGGGTGGGGGTTTATTTCATCACCCAAAACCCCGATGACATTCCCGAAGACATTCTGGGCCAGCTGGGCAACCGCGTGCAGCACGCGCTCCGGGCCTTTACCGCGCGGGACAAGCGGGCGCTGAAACTGGCGGCGGAAACCTATCGTGACAATCCCGATTTCGACATTGAAACCGCGATCCGCGAGGTTGGCGTGGGCGAGGCCGTGACCTCGGTTCTGCAAAAGAAAGGCGTGCCCGGCATGGCGCAGCGCACGCTGATCCGTCCGCCTGCGTCACAGCTGGGGCCGATTTCTGATGCGGAACGCGCGGATGTTCTGGCGGGCTCGGATATGGCGGGGAAATATGACACCCCGCTGGATCGGCGCTCGGCCTATGAAATCCTGAAAACCCGCGCCGAGGCCGCCGCAAAAGAGGCCGACGAGCTGGAGGCACAAGAGGACGACATGCCCGCAATGCAGCGCGAATACAGCGCCGCGCGGCGCTATTCCGGCAGCCGGGTTCGGCGGTCAACCTCGCGCAGCACCCGGTCGCGCGGCAAAAGTTTTGGCCAGGCCATGCAGGACATGGTTGTCAAGGAACTGACCGGAACCACCGGCCGCCGCATCGTGCGCGGCATTCTGGGCGGGCTGTTCAAGGGGCGCTAAAGCCCCCCAGTGAAAGTGAAAGACAAAGTTAAATGGTGCTATGATGACAGATAAAGTAACGGCTTATATCGACCAATATGAACGTCCCTGCATTCTGCTGCGCCCTGCATTGTGGCAGGGTGCGGAACAGCGGCGCAGCTGGTTTGGCGGCTATCCGCTGCGCGGGCAGGGCGCCCCCTGGCCTCAGCATCCTGACCATGGCGATATGCCCTTTCTGGCACAGATCGACCTTGCCGAACTGGCGGCGGCCGGTGTGGATTTGCCCGAGGGCCTGCCGGTGTCAGGTCTGTTGGTCTTTTTCTACGATCTGACCTGTACTGAAACCGGGACCACGCAATTGCCCGTGGTTGAATACTGGCCCGACGGCACGGCGCTGATAAAACACCAACCGTCAGGGCCGCTGCGCATGGCAAAGGCCTATTATGATTTGATCTTTTCCGGATCGGTTTTCAATTATCTCCGTCAAAAAGGGCCCAGGGTTCTAGAGCTGGATCACTACCCCAAATATGCCATGGACATGATCCCGGCCAGGGATCTGCCGATGCCGCGCATTGTCTATGATCGGCAAACCCGTCGTCAGACCTATCCCGACGGGTTCGAGGACATATCCCCGATACAAGACGCGCTGGCCGCACACAGACAGGCAGCCCTGGCCGATGTCTTTGGGCGGGATGTGGCGCAGCGCCGCCAGGCGCTTGCACAAGGACCAAGGGCATATACCGACAGCGCCCCCTTTCTGGATCCCAAGTCAGAATTTTCGCCGCGGCGTCCAGTGACGTCGGACCTCGATCCCAGCCTGCCACGGCTGCCCGAGACCTTTCCGCTGACCTGGGGCGGGTTGGCCCTGTTCTTCATTGATTGTTTTCCCGGCGCACGAAGCTGGTGCGAAGATGGCACCGCGCAGATCAAGAAAACCCAGCAAGAGGCCCTGGCCTGGCGGGAAAAAGCCTGCGCGCAGCCACCCCATGACGCGGTGCCTGAACAGGATCGACAGGCGTTTCAGGCCTGGGTCAAAGCGCGGTGGCGGGTTCATGCGGCGGCGCGACTGCGCAATGGGCTGCGCGCCAATGGGCGCAAAGCCAGATGGTTAAAACGTCTGGGGCTTGGTCGATTTGTCCCGGCGGATCTTGGGGCCAAAGACCCGGATTTCAAGACCAGATCGCTACTGGGAGATGGGTTATACGCCTGTGTGGATGATCTGACCCTACTATGTGATGGGGAAACCGGATTGGGCGACATGCCTGACCAGATACGGACCCTTGCGGCCGATATGATCTGGGGCAGCTATTCCCATCAGGCCTTGGGCTATGGGGAAAACGTCCAGAACGCTGCCCAGGAACATCGTGACAAGGTGCTGTTATTCGAAGCCGCCACCAGCAAATCCCTGATGTGGATGTTCGGGGATTGCGGTAAATATCAGGTCTGGATTTCGTCAGAGGATCTGCGCGCTGGCCATTGGCACAAGGCCTTTGCCACGCTGGAAGGGGGCTGAGACAAGGCAGGGCGTGCTGCATGGCCGCCCCATGAAAATCACAGGATCCCAAATAAAAACGCCCGAGCCAAAGCTCGGGCGTCGTCGTATCAGGGATCTGGGTCAGATCAGTTGGCCGCGGCCAGTTCCTTGGGCAGGCGGAAGGTCCACAGCAGGCCGCCCTGGTTCAGGTAGCTGACCTTTTTGGCCACTTCACCACCCCAAAGCGGCACCGCGCCACCCCAGCCAGAGATGATCGACACATATTGTTCGCCATCCTGTTCCCAGGTGATCGGCTGGCCGACAATGCCGGACCCGGTCTGGAAGGACCACAGAACCTCACCGGTTTCATCATCCAGCGCCAGGAATTCGCCTTCGGGTGTGCCGTAGAACACCAGACCGCCCGCAGTGGTCATCACACCACCCCAAAGCGGCGCGTCGTTCTTGGCTTCCCAGACCACTTCCAGCGTGTCGGGGTCGATGGCCTTCAGGCTGCCGATATGGTCTTCGTAATTGGGCTTGATGGTAAAGCCCGAGCCCAGATAGGCCGCGCCCTTTTTATAGCTGACCGGTTCGTTCCAGATATCCATGCCCCATTCGTTGGACGGCACATAGAAATTGCCAGTGCGCTGCGAAAACGCCATGGGCATCCAGTTCTTGCCACCCAGGAAAGAGGGCGATGCAAAGACGACTTCGCCTTTTTTGCCATCGGCGGCCTTGGACGGATCACCGGGGCGGTTGGCTTCGTTAAAGATCGGACGACCGTTTTCGTCGATGCCCTCAGCCCAGGAGATGTCTTTGACAAAGGGGGTCGCACCGACAAACCCGCCATCCGCCGCATCCAGAACATAGAAGAACCCGTTGCGGTCTGCCGTGGCCAGGCGCTGGTTGCCGTCGCGGTCATTATAGGCGACCACTTCGTTCACGCCGTCATAATCCCAGCCCTCACGCGGGGTGGTCTGGAAATGCCATTTGATTTCACCATCGGCGGGGTTGATGCCGATCCGCGAGGCCGCATACAGGTTGTCACCCGACCCGTCATTGTTCTGGCCCGCATCGCGCAACCAACTGTTCCAGGGGGCCGGGTTGCCCGCGCCAAAGATCAGCGTATCGGTGCGCGCATCATAGGATCCGCCCAGCCAGGTCGCGCCACCACCGGTTTTCCACATATCGCCCGGCCAGGTCGCGTTCAGCGTGCCGGTCATGGTGGATTCTTCGCCGTTCAGCGTGCCCATATGGCCTTCGATCACGGGGCGTTCCCAGACCAGATCGCCGGTGTTCACATCGCGCGCCTGAACCGAGCCAACAATGCCAAATTCACCACCCGAATTGCCGGTCACAACCAGACCGTTCACGATCAGAGGCGCGGCCGTGTAGGAATAGCCAGCCTTGTAATCGTCGATCTTGTCGCGCCAGACCACATCGCCAGTGTCTTTGTTCAGCGCCACAATCCGCGCATCCAGCGTGCCAAAGATGATCTTGTCACCATACAGCGCCGCACCGCGGTTGATCACGTCACAGCAGGGCAGGATGCCTTCGGGCAGGCGGGCATCATATTGCCACAGCTCTTTGCCGGTCTTGATGTCAATCGCATACAGGCGCGAATACGACCCGGTGATATACATCACACCATCATAGACCAGCGGCTGAGTTTCCTGACCGCGCTGCTTTTCACCCCCAAGGCTAAAGGCCCAGGCCGGCACAAGGTTTTTCACATTGTCCTTGTTCAGCGTATCCAGCGGCGAATAGCGTTGCAGGTGGCGCCCCATCCCGTTGGTCACAACCTGATTGGTCATGCTCTGGTCATTGGCCAGCATGTCCTCGGTCACTTCTGCCTGCGCAGCACCGGCTGCCATCAGACCCATCGCAACCGTAGCGACGAATTTGTTCATGATCTTCCTCCCAACATGTTCAGCCGCCTGATCGTTTCCGGGGCTGTTGTGGTCAGACCGGGGGGTTCAATCCGGTCCAATCGCCGCTGATTATAACGGCGGGTCAAAACCCCGATAGGACGCAAAGGTCGTACGACCATGACCGACTTGACAGGTCGGGATCGAATCCACTCGGCTGCTTGGAGGGAGGGCGAATCATGACAAGATTGAAAATTGCAGCACTGGCGGTTTTGCTGCCACAGGCGGCGGTGGCGCTGGAGGAGGGGCGCTATGCGATCTGGCTGGAGGCGGCGGATGGCACCACAATCGAAATCGCGCAGGCGCAGCTGGACCAAGGCCGCTACAGTCTGTCCATGGCCGATGCGCCCTTTAGCGATCATTTCCTGTCCATGCGCCCGTTCAAATGTCTGGAAGGGCCGGAAAAACTGTGGTGCCATGTGCCATACCCCTATGAAACCAATCGGGATTTGTCCGGCGATCTGACGGATCTGGAATATGATATGCTGTTTGTCTGGAAACCCGCGGGGGAATACGGCATCGACCTGTGGAACGGTGTCTATTACCGGCTGCAGCCTGATGGCGATGGGCTGCGCGGGATGATGCATGAGATGGATATGAACCTGCTGGCCGTGCCGCCCGCACAGGGAGAGCTGCGGCCAATCTCGCCTCAGGACATCGAACCGGCGGATCCCTCCAGCCACTGGTTGCCCGTTTTGCGCGTAACGCCGGTGGCGCCCGCGCAATAGACGCGTGCCTGCCCCTGTCCTATGGTGTCCTATGGTCGTATTTCGGGGGCGTGGCCGCATGTTAGGCTGTGGGAAACGGAGAAACGGGAGAGCTCCATGACCATCATGACCACTCTGCGCGGCGGGATCGCCGCTTTGATCGCCACCGCCAGCATCGCCTATGCCGAAGCACCTCAGCTGCGCGCGGCTGTGCTGAAATTCGGCACGGTGAACTGGGAACTGGACGTGATCAAACATCACGGTCTGGATCAGGCCAACGGGTTTGAACTCAGCGTGCAGGGCATGGCCGGGGGCGCTGCGGCCAAAGTGGCCTTTCAGGGCGGCGAAGCCGATGTGATCGTGTCCGACTGGCTTTGGGTGGCGCGACAGCGCGCAGCAGGCAAGGATTACGTGTTCATCCCCTATAGCCGCGCGGTCGGAGCGGTGATGGTGCCCGGCGACAGCGACGCCACCAGCCTCAAGGATCTGGCTGGCGGAAAAATCGGCATCGCCGGTGGGCCGCTGGACAAAAGCTGGCTTATTCTAAAGGCTTACGCCGAACAACAGCACGGTCTGGATCTGGCGGCGGAAACCGAACAGGTGTTTGGCGCACCGCCGCTGATCTTTAAAACTGCCCTGCAGGGCGAGCTGTCCGGCGCGATCAATTTCTGGCACTTCCTTGCCAAAATGGAAGCCAGCGGCATGAAACCCCTGATCACAGTCGAAGAGGCAGCAACCTCGCTTGGGCTGGATCCGGCGACGCCGCTGCTGGGCTATGTCATGCGGGGCGAGATGCTGCGCGACAATCCTGAACTGGTGGCAGGCATGGCCGCCGCCTCGCGCGGGGCCAAGGATATTCTGGCCAAGGATGACGCGGAATGGGACCGCCTGCGCCCGCGCATGAAGGCCAAAACCGACGCGCAATTCGCCGCGCTGAAATCGGGCTTTCGCGCCGGGATCCCCGCGCCCGGTCCGGTGGACGAAGAGGCCGCAACCAAAATGCTGGAACTGATGGGGCGTCTGGGCGGCAAAGAGCTGGTCGGTACGGCAACCTCACTGCCTGATGGGCTGTTCGTTCAGCCAGGCCTGTGAGCACCAGATTGACAGTGATCGAGGGCGGCGCCCGGCCGGGGCTGGGCGCTGAAATCCTCCATCTGGAGCTGCCGGGGCTGGCCCTTGGCGGCTCTTCCATTCTGGACCGGATCGACCTGCGCCTGCATCTGGGCGAAACGGCGGTTCTGACCGGTCCGTCAGGCATTGGCAAATCCACGCTGCTGCGGGTGATTGCCGGGCTGGAAACCCGCCATCAGGGGCGTTTGCGCGCACCTGCCAAAATGGCGATGGTGTTTCAGGAACCCACTTTGCTGCGCTGGCGCACGCTGCGCGATAATCTGATTTTACCTTTGGGCATCACCGCACAGGACGCCGATCACGCGCTGTCCGAGGTCGGTCTGGCCGGGCGTGGCGATATGTATCCCGATCAGCTGAGCCTGGGTCAAGGGCGTCGTCTGGCGCTGGCCCGCGCGTTTGCCGCCAAACCTGATCTGCTGCTGATGGACGAACCCTTTGTGTCGCTGGATGCGGCATTGGTGGATGAGATGATGACGCTGTTTGAGGTGCTGCGCGACCGTTACCGCGTGACCACGCTGATGGTGACGCATTCCCAGTCCGAGGCAGACAGGCTGGGCACACGGATCCTTGAAATGACTGGCAGCCCGGCCTTTATCAAACCGGATTTGGTTTAGCTTTGCCTGTCAGGGCATTCTTTATTATCGCTTTTTTCTATTCATGATGCCACGCGCCGGATCATAACCCCACAGCGCCAACGCCATAAAAACCAGCCCGGACAGCAGCGACCAGCCCAGAGCCGTGCCATTCCACTGCGCATAAAGCGAAAACCGGATCAGTTCGACCACATGGGTGAACGGGTTTGCCGCGCAGATATCATGCAGCAATTCCGAAGATTCTGCCATCTTCCAAAGGGGATAGAGCGCGGAGCTAAGAAAAAACATCGGGAAGATGACGAAATTCATCACCCCGGCGAAATTTTCCAACTGTTTGATCAGGCTCGACAGCGCCAGCCCAAGCGCGCCCAGAACCAATCCGCCCAGCACCAGCGCCGGAATCACCGCCAGATAGCCCGCAGCCGGGGCTGTGATGTCAAACATCCAGGCGATGAAAAGAAAGCTCAGACATTGCAGAACACCAATGAAGGTCGCACCGCAAAGTTTTGAAAACAAAAGAAACCATCGGGGCAGGGGGGCTGTCATCAACAGGCGCATCGACCCGGTTTCGCGGTCATGCACCAATGACAGCGAGGACTGCATCCCGTTAAACAAAAGGATCATGCCGCACAGGCCCGGAACGATGTAGGTTTCGTAGGTGATATAGGTTTGGTAGGGCGCTGTGATCGACAGGCCAAGCGCGGCGCGGAATCCTGCGGCAAAGACCAGCAGCCAGACCAGCGGGCGCACCAGCGCCGCGAAAAACCGTTCGCGCTGATGCAGAAACCGCAGGGCCTCACGCCAGAGGATCGCGCGGAACGTGGCCAGATAATGCGTCATGCGGCCTCCGCGCGGGTCTGGGTCAGGAACCAGTCTTTCAGGGATTGAGATCCGCGCAAATCCTGAACAATTCCAGTGGCTTGCACAGATCCTTTATGTAGCAGAATCAAAGGATCACGGTCCTGCAATTCATCGGTCAGATGGGTCGCCCACAGCACGGAAATGCCCTGATCACGGGCCAGATCATGCACATGCTGAGTGATCGCGCTGCGGCTTTCGGCATCCAGCCCGACGGTTGGTTCATCCAGCAGCAGCACCTTTGGATCATGCAGCAGCGCGCGCGCGATTTCACAGCGACGGCGATGCCCGCCATTCAGATCCCGCGCGCGCTCGCCCGCACGCGCGCGCATGGCCAGCCGATCCAGCGCGGTTTCGATCCTGTGATCCCGATCCCGCCCGGTGATCCCCTGTAACCCTGCAAAATAGCGTAGATTTTGTCGGACGCTCAGGTCCAGATCCAAGGTGGTCTGCTGAAACACCAACCCCATCTGCGACAGGGCTTTGCGCGGAGCCTGCTGCAGATCATGATCGGCGATGATGATCCGCCCCTGTCTGGCAATAAAAAGGCGGCATAACAGGCTGAAAATCGTGGATTTTCCAGCCCCATTAGGCCCGAGTAACCCGGTGAACTGCCCGGCCTCGACCTGAAAGGACACATCCTGCAGCGCCCGTTTGGCACCATAGGCATAGCTGAGGCCGGAAATCTCGATCATGGGGCTATCTTCTTGGGGATACGAAACAAAATCAAGGCGGAGGCGAAATGCCCCCGCCTACCATATCGGATTTCACCGATTTATTTGATGGTGATTTCCAGACGCTGGGTTTCGCCGGTAGAGCCCGGCACTTTCAGGTAATAGCTGCCCGGTTTGATGGCGATAAAGCCGATTTCCATTTCCCCCGCTTCGTCAAATTCGACGCTATCCAACCCCAGAGGGCGGATCTCCAGCCCTTCGACCACGATTTCATCCACCCAGATGGCGCGGAAAAATTCGGGGCCTGTCAGGGCCAGTTCCTGGCTGCCATCCCCCTGAATTTCAAATTCGTAATAGGTGCCGGATTTCAGCACCCACGGGGCACTGGTCAACGGCATCCCGGCAGACAGCTGGATCGGTTCCAGATCTTCTTTGTTTTTTGCCGACAGCAGGCCGGCCAGACCAAACCCATTGTCGTCATCATCATCGGCCATGGCCGTCATCGGCAGGGCGGCGGCCAGCAGGGCGGTCAGCAGGAATTTCTTCATGTTGGTCCTCGTTTCAGTGAGAGTTGCGGGACGGGTCAAAATCACCGGGGTGATTTTGCGCCTGTTATGTTGTGGCGAAGAAACGCTCAGTCCGTTGAGCGAAAGGCCGCGCCCCAGGGAAAGCGGCCAACCTTGATGGATTTCAACGCCTTGCGCTTGGCCACATCAATCACGGTCACATCGCCGGACACGCCATTTGTGGTAAACAAAAGCGAACGATCCGCGTTGAAATCCATGTGCCAGACGCGGCGACCGACCAGAATGTAATCTTCGACCTCATAGGTCTGGGCATTGACCACGGCCACATGGTTGGACGGCCCCAGCGCAACAAAGGCATGGGTGTCGTCATTGGTCATTTCAAACCCGACAGGCTGCACCCGGTCGGGGTGAACATTGGCGACCTCAAACGCGATCTTGGCCTTTTCGGTCTGGGTCGCGGTGTCAAACACGGTGATCGTGCCGCCGATTTCCGAACTGACCCACATTTCCGCGCCATCCTTGATAAATTCGGCGTGGCGCGGGCGGCTGTCGACCAGCGTATTGGCGAACAGTTCCTGTGTTTCAGTGTCGATCCAATGGGCCATATTGGTGGTTTCGGATGTGGTGATGGCAATCTTGCCATCGGGGCTGACGGCCATGCCTTCGGGTTCGATGCCCACGTCGATCTGGGCCACAACCTGACGGGATTGCGTATCGACCACGGTGGTGATCGCGTCGTCTTCGTTGGCGATGTAAAGGTGGCGATTGTCCGGGTGCAGCACAAATTGCTCCGGGTCTTCGCCCGAGGGCAGATCATGCAGGATTTCCCCGGTCTCGGGGTCCATGACCTGCACCGCATCGCTGTCAGAGGCGCAGATATAGACCACCGAATAATCTTTGGCAAAGGTGATGCCGCGCGGGCGTTCACCGGTGTTCAGGGTGCGGGTGACTTCCATCGTTTCAATGTCAATCACGCTGATTGTGTCGTCTTTTTCATTCGTGACCCAGATTTCATCGCTGAGCGCAGGCGTCGCGGACAGCAGCAGGGCGGCGAGGAGCGGCGTGAATTTCATCGGTCGGTCCTTAGTGGTGCGGAAAAGGTGAGTATTTTGGCCAAGAAGAAACCCTATTCAAACGCGCGGCAGGCGCTTTCGGGTTGATCCAGACCCAGCGTGTCCAGCTCGCTGCGCTGGTGCAGGAAACCATCAAGCGGGGCCTGCGCGACCAGCGCGCCGCGATGGGTCAGCGGGATGGGCTGGCGCAGCTGGCCATTCCAGCTGCGGAAGGTCAGAGGGCGGCCTTTGAACCCGGCCAGTTCAAAATCCGGGCCCAGCATATAGGCGCGCAGGGTGGCGGCATCGGCGCTTTTGGTGCGGGTCACGGCCTCGCCCAGGGCACGCAGCGCGGCCCAGGCACCGTAATCCTTGGATTGCATGGGGCGGTTTGATTGGTCGTTGAAACGCGATTGCAGCTGCGCGGCACCCCATTGTTCGACCACCCGGTCCCAAGTGCGCGGTGTCAGACCTTCGGCCCCGGCGACAGGGCGGGGGTACCAGGTGTTGAACGGGATATAACGTGCGAAATCATTGGCTTCGTCGGCAACCAGCAGCACGTCGTAATCGCCCAGTTCCTGCGTGAACAGCGGCACTTCCTGCGCGGCGTTGCGGCGCATATCCGCGTCAAAGGCCCAGGTTTTGCTGGCCCCGATCTTTAGCCCGAATTTGGTGGCGGATCGCTGCAGGGCGGCGGCCTGGGCCTGATCGTTCTCGGCCTCGCCCTGGATCAGCGCGATGTCGCTCCAGCGGCGTTTCACCAGGAATTGCATCAGCGCATCACTAAGCATGGCGCGCGAGGGCAGGCTGTGCAGCAGATTGGCCCGGCAGGCGTCATCGCGCAGGGCGGTGTCACCATTTGTGGCATTGAACAGCAGTGCATTTGCGGCTTCGGGCAGGTCTGCGGTGGCGAGGATCTGTGCGCGCGGGGCATCGAGGATCACAAAGGGGCTATGCGCCAGAGCCGCGCGGGCCGCGGCGTCAAAATCCCCACCTTCGGACACTGAAACGATATCAAGCGCCCATTTCTGCCCCAGAAACCGCCCGGTTGTCTTGTTATCTGCAAGGGCCAGCGCCGCGCCAGCCTGCCCCAGATCCTGTGGGATTGGGTCCAGATTGGACAGCACCGCCTGCGCGGACACCTGCTGCTGCAGATAGGTCACCTTTATCTCGGCAGCATGGCTGGCGGTTGCGGCGCCAAGGCTGGTGGCGAGCGCCACAAGCGCCCCTGCAAACAGGCGTGAAATCATCTGAAATGGTCCTCCCGAACCCGACCGTAACAGTCGGGTAGGGGCGCTCAATACGACTTAGGTGGGGGCGCGGGGGGCTGTCGCGCCACGAAAGTCCAATAGTGCGGCGCTGCGGCGATGGCCTACACCCAAAGCCAAGCGAACAGAAAATGTCCGGGAGGAGATGACATGACCAAGACACGTATCGGTGCCGCGCTAGGCGCGCTTGCCCTTCTGCCCAGCCTGGCCTTTGCCCATGGGGATGTGGCACCGCAGGCGGTGGATACGACCGGTCTGCCGGTCACGGGCGAGGAATGGCTGATCGAAAACCCCTATCGCGAAGCCGAAGTGGGTGCAGAGGTCTGGGCCAAGGCCGTGGAAATTGGCGCGTCCGGCTATAACCAGAACTGCGCGCGCTGCCATGGGCTAGAGGCGATTTCCGGCGGTCTGGCCCCGGATCTGCGCTTTCTCGAGGCCGAGGAATATGGCGATGAATGGTATGTGGAACGCTTCCGCTATGGCTATACCCAGAACGGGATCACCAAGATGCCGGAATTTGGCGACTTGCTGGGGCAGGACGCCGCCTGGGCGATCCGCACCTATATCGAAACGCGCCCCGATGATGCCAGCATGGAAGAGGTCTCAGGCGAATTGAAAGCCCTGCGCGACCAGCTGGCGGCCTGGAGCGAAAATGCCGATGGCGCAGATAATGACGCCACGCTGGCGCGGCTGAATGACATTGCGGCGGGCATCGAAACCCTGTCCGGCGCGCCCCGTGCCGACAGCGCCGCCAGCCGCGCCGCGGCATTCCTGGATGGCTCGCAAGCGGGCTATGTCAAAGCGGCAGAGGCCTTGACCATCGGGCTTTCCGCAGCAAACTGATGGGCGCAGGCGGCGGGCTGTGATCCGCCGCCCACCAATCAGGAAAAGGGGCATGTCCATGGGATTGAACAGGAAAACGATGCTGGGATGGCTGGCACCGGCAGTTGGGATCGCGCTGTCCGGTCTGGTTCTGGCCACGCCTGTCTTTGCCGCTGACCCCTGTGCCGATCACATTCCCCAGCCCAAACCCCAAAATGCCAGCCGCGATATTGTCGGTCAGGATCTGGACACGATCATCGAGCGCGGCACCCTGAGCTTTGCCCTGTATGCCGATTATCCGCCTTATAGCTGGGAGGAAAAAGGCAAGCCGCGCGGCATTGATGTCGAGATCGCGCATCTGATCGCCGATTATATCGGGGTGGAGGCGCAGATCCGTCTGGTCGCCGCCGGCGAAAACCTAGAGGCCGACCTGCGCCACAACATCTGGAAAGGTCCGCTGATCGGGGGCCGCGTGTCCAATGTGATGCTGCGGGTGCCCTATGACAGCAGCTTTAAATGCCGGGTCGAACAGGCGGTGTTTCCGGGGCAATACCATCAGGAAAGCGTCGCCATTGCCTATCGCATCGACGATTACCCCGATGGCGGCCCGGTCCCGGCCTATTTCCGGTTTGACAGTGTCGCGGTGGAAAATGACTCGCTGTCGGATTTCTACCTGACCAGCTTTGCGGGCGGGCAAACTGCTAAAGGTGTGCGGCGCTATGCCAGCATGGCCGAGGCGATGGCGGCCCTGAATGCAGGCGAAACCATGGCCGCCATGGGCCCGCTGGCCCAGCTGGAACATGGCGCAGGGCCGGGGGTTGCGATCCACCAGCCGCCGCTGGCCGGGCTGGCCAAATCCAACTGGACCCTTGGCGCAGCCGTGCATTTCGCCTATCGCCCGCTGGCCTACACCGTGGGCGACGCGATCAGCGATGGGCTGGCCTCTGGTCGCATCGCCGAGATTTTCGAAACTTACGGGCTCAGCCATCAGCCTCCAAAATGGTAGCCCGGCGCGGTCTCATCCCTTGGTCTTATATGCCGATCGGGGAAACTCCGCCTAACCTGTCTTTAGTTACAAGGAACTGACCCATGGAAATGAACGATTCCCGCCAGATCAACGCACCTCAGGACGTGGTGTGGGGGGCGATCCTGAACCCCGAGGTGCTGAAGGAATGCGTGCCCGGCTGCACCGAAATGGCCGGCAGCGCCGAAGACGGGTTCGAGGCCACCGTGGTGCAAAAGGTCGGCCCGGTCAAAGCCACCTTTAAGGGCAAGGTCACGCTGTCAGGCATGGACGCCCCCAACACCGTCACCCTGTCCGGCGAGGGCAAAGGCGGCGCGGCCGGGTTCGCCAAAGGCGGTGCCACGGTCACACTGGCGCCGGGCGAGGATGGCGGCACGCTTCTGACCTATGCGGTCGAGGCCAAGGTCGGCGGCAAGCTGGCCCAGCTGGGCAGCCGTATCATCGACGGCTTTGCCAAAAAAATGGCCGATCAGTTTTTCCAGAACTTCCAGGACGCGGTCGAAGGCCCGTCGGATGAGGCCGATGCCGAAGACGGGCAGGGCGGCGAGCAAAAGAAAAAAGGATGGTTCAAGCGCATGGTCTCCTGACCTGCGCCCATCCGTACCCAGATTAACAGAGATTGAAGTCTCGGATTTCCAGGGAGGAAATAAATGGCAGAAGTAACCATGGTGGTGAACGGGAAATCCGTCACCCGTTCGGTCAGCGGCAACACGCTGATGACCGAATTCCTGCGCGAAGAGCTGCGCCTGACCGGCACCCATGTGGGCTGTGACACCAGCCAATGCGGTGCCTGTGTCATTCACGTCAACGGCGAAGCGGTGAAATCCTGCACCATGTTTGCCGCCGAAGCCAACGGCGCCGAGGTGTCCACCATCGAAGACCAGGCCAATGCGGATGGCTCGCTCAATGCGATCCAACAGGCGTTTCAGGATCATCACGGTCTGCAATGCGGGTTCTGCACGCCGGGCATGGTGATGTCCGCCACTGCGCTGCTGAAGGAAAACCCCAAACCGACCGAGGCCGAGGTGCGTGATTACCTCGAGGGCAATATCTGCCGCTGCACGGGCTACCACAATATCGTCAAGGCGATCATGGCCGCCAGCGGTCAGGATGTGACTGCCGTCGCCGCCGAATAACGCCTTAAAAACAAAACAGTACCCAAGCGTAGGGTGGGTTCAAACCCCACCACCCCAAGGGAGGAACAACCATGCCCAAAGATACTGGCATTGGCGCAAGCCCCAAGCGGCGCGAAGACGTCCGCTTTCTGACCGGAGCCGGTCACTACACCGATGACATCAATATTCATGGCCAGGCCTATGTGTATTTTGTGCGCTCGGATGTGGCCAATGGCACGATCAAATCCATCGACACGTCGGCCGCGGATGGGATGCCCGGCGTTGTGCGCATCTTTACCGGTGCGGATTTCGAAGGTGTCGGCAGCGTGCCCTGCGGCTGGCAGATCACCGACAAAAACGGTGAACCGATGAAGGAACCGGCGCACCCGGTTCTGGCCCAGGGCAAAGCCCGCCATGTGGGGGATCCCATCGCCGCCGTCGTCGCCGACAGCCTCGAAGAGGCGCGCAACGCCGCCGAAGCGATTGACATCGACATCGAAGAACATGACGCCGCCGTCTGCATGAAGGCCGCGCTGGAACCCGGTGCGCCGCTGGTCCATGATGAGCTGGGCGACAACCTGTGCTATGACTGGCAGTTCGGCACCGAAACAGCCGATGTCGACGCGGCCTTTGCCGCCGCGGCCCATGTCACCACGCTGGAGCTGCGCAACAACCGTTTGGTCGCCAACCCGATGGAGCCGCGCGTCGCCGTGGGCGAATATAGCCGCGCCACCGATGACAGCACGCTGCACACCACCAGCCAGAACCCCCATGTGATCCGTCTGCTGATGGGCGCGTTTGTTCTGGGCATCCCGGAACACAAGCTGCGCGTTGTGGCGCCGGATGTGGGCGGTGGCTTTGGCACCAAGATCTTCCACTATGCCGAAGAGGCGTTCTGCACCTTTGCCGCCAAGGCCTGTAACCGCCCGGTGAAATGGACCTCCACCCGGTCCGAGGCCTTCATGTCCGATGCCCATGGCCGCGATCACGTGACCAAAATCGAACTGGCGCTGGATGCGGATAATAACTTCACCGCGATCCGCACCGACACGCTGGCCAATATGGGCGCGTATCTGTCGACCTTTGCCAGCTCGGTCCCGACCTGGCTGCATGGCACGCTGATGGCCGGCAATTACAAAACCCCGGCGGTTCAGGTGAATGTGAAAGCTGTGTTCACCAACACCGTGCCGGTGGATGCGTATCGCGGGGCAGGGCGCCCCGAGGCGACCTATCAGCTGGAGCGCCTGATCGACAAAGCCGCGCGCGAGTTGAATGTGGATCCGATTGCCCTGCGCCGTCAGAACTTTATCACCCAGTTCCCCTATGCGACCCCGGTTGCGGTGGAATATGACACTGGCGATTACGAGGCCACCATGGCCCGTATGGAAGAGCTGATGGACCTACCGGGCTTTGCTGCCCGTCGTGCGGCCTCAGAGGCCAATGGCAAGCTGCGGGGCTTTGGCGTGAACTGCTTTATCGAGGCCTGCGGCATCGCGCCGTCGAACCTTGTTGGTCAGCTGGGCGCGCGTGCGGGCCTGTATGATGCGGCCACGGTGCGGGTGAATGCCACCGGGTCGATCAGCGTGATGGTCGGGGCGCATAGCCACGGTCAGGGCCATGAAACGGTGTTCCCGCAGGTTGTGGCGGAAATGCTGGGCATTGACGAAAGCATGATCGAGATCGTGCATGGCGACACCTCGAAAATTCCTTTTGGAATGGGGACTTATGGGTCGCGTTCGCTGGCGGTCTGTGGCTCGGCCATGGTGCGCGCCACCGAAAAGATCATCAACAAGGCCAAAAAGATCGCGGCCCATCTGATGGAGGCGTCGGACGCGGATATCGAACTGAAGGACGGTCAGTTCAGCGTTGCGGGCACAGATAAATCCGTGGCCTGGGGCGATGTGACCCTGGCTGCCTATGTGCCGCATAACTACCCGCTGGAAGAGATCGAGCCGGGGCTGGAGGAGACCGCATTCTACGACCCGGCGAACTTTACCTATCCTGCTGGTGCCTATGCCTGCGAGGTGGAGCTTGACCCTGACACCGGCAAGGTGACGATCGAAAAATTCGTGTCCGCGGATGATTTCGGCAATGTTATCAACCCGATGATCGTCGAGGGTCAGGTCCATGGCGGGATCGCCCAGGGCATTGGTCAGGCACTGCTGGAAAACTGCGCCTATGACGAGAATGGCCAGCTGCTGAGCGCATCCTACATGGATTACGCCATGCCGCGCGCCGATGATCTGCCGCATATGGCGGATTACACGGTGGACCATTCCTGCCAGACGCCCTGCACCCATAACCCTCTGGGGGTGAAGGGCTGTGGCGAGGCCGGGGCGATTGGCTCGCCTCCGACTGTGGTGAATGCGGTGATTGATGCGCTGAACAGCGGTGGGCACAAGGTCGAACATATCGACATGCCTGTGTCGCCGTCGCGCGTCTGGGAGGCCATGCAGGGCTGAGAACGTGGTGCTGGAGGCCGTTTGGCCCCAGACCCGCAGATCGCTGGGGGCTGTCTGCCCCCAGACCCCCGAGAGATATTTTGACCAAGAAGAAACAACAGGATCTTTGCGGTCGAGGAGGAAAACACAATGTATGCATTTGATGTGACACGTCCCACATCCGTGGCCGATGCCGTCGAGGCCCTAGGCCAGGAAGAAGCTCAGGCGCTGGGAGGCGGTCAGACGCTGATCCCGACGTTGAAACAACGGCTTGCCAGCCCGTCCGTTCTGGTCAGCCTGTCCGGCATTGACGAGATGAAGGGCGTTTGTTCCGAGGATGGCGCGCTGGTGATCGGTGGCGGGACACCCCACGCCACAGTGGCGGCCGAGGCGGGGGCCTATCCCGCGCTGGCGGCCCTGGCCGGACATATCGGTGATCCTGCCGTGCGCAATCGCGGCACGATCGGCGGCAGCCTCGCCAACAACGACCCGTCCGCATGTTACCCGTCTGCGGCGCTGGCCAGCGGTGCGACCATCGTGACCAATGCGCGCGAAATCGCAGCGGATGATTATTTTCAGGGCCTGTTCGACACGGCGCTGGACGAGGGCGAAATCATCACTTCGGTGCGGATTCCAGTGCCGGAAAAAGCGGCCTATGAAAAGTTCGAACAGCCGGCCTCGCGCTTTGCGCTGGTTGGGGTGTTTGTGGCGAAATTCGCCGATGGGGTGCGAGTGGCTGTGACCGGTGCCTCCGAAGAGGGCGTGTTCCGCTGGACCGAGGCCGAAGCAGCGCTGAGCGCGAATTTCTCGGCAGAGGCTCTGGACGGTCTGTCGGTGCCGGCGGATGGCATGATCTCTGATCTGCACGGTTCGGGCGCATACCGCGCGCATCTGGTCGCGGTGATGACCAAACGCGCCGTCGCAGCCGCCGGTTAAACGACCTGATGACAGACAAAACAAGCAGGCCAGTGTCACGCTGGCCTGTTTTTTGTGGAACGGGAGGTCGGTTTGTGGGAAGTGTATTATCCCATAATTGGTATTGTGTACAATTACACGTTGTTGTGTCTTGACACAATATCAGCCTGCTTTCTTGGTTTCACATCTATTGATTGGGGTCAAGCACTTTTGACAGGTTATCACGACAAAAAGCACCATTCACCCATAGGTTGCGCTTAGCAGTCCTTTTTCCAAGGAATGAAAGCGCGAGACCCGCCGTTACCTTTCCGGGCCTCAGAACTGTCAGGGCGGCATTTCAGCTTCGCTTGACCCTCCACGCGCGTCTTGGACGAACTCAAAGTAGAGGCAGAAGGGGCCTTAACTGAGTGCATGGAAGTCGGGCCTATTGAACCACTGACAGAATGGATTGGGGCTGATCTTGTCCGTAAAGGCTTCACTTGCCTCCTCGAAGGTTGCGCCTTCTGGCCAGTTGTTTCGAATAAATCGGGCGAGCCGATCAAAGCCTTTTGGGGTGAGGGCCTGCTGACATGCTTGGCATGGGGAAAGGGAGAAGCAGGTCCGACGGAATGACTTGTTGAGATATAATTCCGGGATGTTGAAGTCGGGCTCATAGTCCTGCTCGCAGGACTGGTGAGCGGGCTTACCTGCAAGGTACCTGGCGAACTGGTCCCGCCCCCTCTCTTCCCACCATTCGGTTTCAAGTTCTGCGAGTTTGATTTTTGTTTCCGCTTGCGAGCCAAAATATAGATCCTCCCAATCTTTTACAGACGTTTCGACCGACGCTAGAAGCGCCCGCCAAGTCGGGCTTTGAGTTCCCGTTTGTTCAATCCTTTTCTTGTTGATGTCGTGAAGACGTTCACACAGGTACTGGCGCATATCACCCTTGACGTACCAGTAACCGTTGTATCCGGGCACCTTGATGTTGAGGTCAGGCGGCGTGATAAGGCGCTCTTCCCAGCTATTGCACAGGTTTTCGAGAAACTGCGCGCCGATGGGTGGGTGCTTACTCATACGGAAATAGCTGGACGCAGATACCAACGCCTTAGAGTACCGAGAAGTACCCTCTGCCTGGACAAGGTTG
>JAOASD010000027.1 GCA_025210265.1 Pelagimonas sp. | reverse complement strand
CTCCTGGCTCACCTTAGCCTTGTCATGTCCATAAGGCAGCAAATCAGCACTCGGTATCCCAAGCTTATCGCCAATCTCCTGAATAGGCCTCTTAGCCGCCTCGCGCGCTATCTCAATATCAGTCTTAAACGACATGGGTGCTCTCCTGTTGCTGTAAGCCGCTTATTGCGCGGCAAATTCCTGGGTTTCGACTTTTTCGACTTTGACGGCAGCGAATTTGAATTCTGGGATTTTTCCGTAAGGGTCGATTGCTGGGTTTGTGAGTGTGTTTGCGGCGGCTTCGACGTAGGCGAAGGGGACAAAGACCATGTCTGGGGCGACGGCTCTGTCGGCGCGGGCCATGATGTCGATGCTGCCGCGGCGGGTGGTCAGGCGGATCATCTCGCCCGGTTCCACGCCCAGTTTGCGCAGGGTGGATGGGTGCAGCGAACAGTTGGCCTCGGGTTCGACCGCGTCCAGCACCAGAGAGCGCCGGGTCATCGATCCCGTGTGCCAATGTTCCAGCTGGCGGCCCGTGGTCATGATCATCGGAAAGTCCGCATCCGGGGCTTCGTCCGGAGCGATCACGCTGGCGGGGGTAAACCGGGCGCGGCCATCCGGGCGCGGAAAGCCATCGCCAAACACGATCGCCTGACCGGGGTCGGTTTCATGCAGCGACGGATAGGTGATGGTTTCGGTCTCAAGCCGGTCCCAGGTGATATTGTCGAGGCTCTTCATATTGAGCTTCATCTCGTCAAACACCTGGCTGACATCCGTGTAATCCCACGGCAGGCCAATGCGCTGCGCCAGATCGACGGTGATCGACCAGTCTTCGCGCGCCTCTCCCGGGGGGGGCACGGCGGGGCGCACGCGCTGCACCTGGCGGTTGGTGTTGCTGACCGTGCCGTTCTTTTCATAGAGCGCCGAGGCGGGCAGGATGATGTCAGCATAATTCGCCGTTTCGGTCAGAAAGATGTCCTGAACCACCATCAGATCCAGCTTGGCAAAGGCATCGCGGGCGTGTTCCACATCCGGGTCGGACATGGCCGGGTTTTCCCCCTGGATGTACATACCCTTGATATTGCCGGCATAAATCTGATCGACGATCTCGGTAACGGTCAGGCCTTTTTCATTGCTAAAGTCCTCGCCGCCCCAGACATCGGTAAAGGCCTTGCGGATGCCGTCATCCATCACCGATTGGTAATCGGGCAAGAACATCGGGATCAGACCGGCGTCTGACGCGCCCTGAACATTGTTCTGGCCCCGCAGCGGATGCAGACCCGCGCCCGGTTTGCCCACGTTCCCCGTCATCAGCGCCAGGCTGATCAGGCAGCGCGAATTATCGGTGCCGTGGATGTGCTGCGACACGCCCATGCCCCAAAAGATCAGACCGGCCTCGGCCCCGGCAAAGATGCGCGCCACGCGGCGGATCTGATCGGGCGAGATGCCGCAGATCTCGGTCATCTTTTCAGGGGTAAAATCGGCCAGATGCGCTTTTTCCGCCTCCCAGTTTTCGGTCCAGCGGTGGATGTACTGGCTATCGTACAGCTCTTCTTCGACGATCACATTCATGATCGCATTCAACAGGCTCACATCCGCGCCGGGGCGGAATTGCACCATCTCGGTGGCAAAGCGGCGCAGGCCCACGCCGCGCGGATCCATCACGATCAGCTTGCCGCCGCGTTTGGTGAACTGTTTGAAATAGGTCGCCGCGACGGGGTGGTTTTCAATCGGGTTCGACCCGATCACGATGGCCACATCCGCGTTTTCGATTTCGTTGAACGTCGCCGTCACCGCGCCCGATCCGACGTTTTCGATCAGCGCCGCAACCGAAGACGCATGGCACAGCCGCGTGCAGTGGTCGACGTTGTTGTGCTTGAACCCCTGGCGGATGAATTTCTGGAACAGATAGGCCTCTTCGTTGGTGCATTTCGCACTGCCAAAGCCCGCAACGCGGCGCGGATCCTGGTCACGCAGATCCATCAGCCCCTTGGCCGCCAGATCCAGCGCCTCATCCCAGGTGGCTTCGCGGAAGTGGGTCATCAGGTTGCCCGGATCGACGTTCAAGCCCTTGGCCGGCGCATCGTCGCGGCGGATCAGCGGCTTGGTCAGCCGGTGTTCATGGTGGATATAGTCAAAGCCAAAGCGGCCCTTGACGCACAACCGGCCTTCGTTCGCGGGGCCGTTGATGCCCTCGACATATTTGACCTTGCCGTCCTTGACCTTGAGGCTGACCTTGCAGCCCACGCCGCAAAACGGGCAGACGCTTTCGGTCTCGGAATCGAAATCCGCCCGGTCCCCCACCTGGTTTTCGTTCACCACCGTGGAGGGCATCAGCGCGCCGGTCGGGCAGGCCTGAACGCATTCGCCACAGGCCACGCAGCTGGATTGCCCCATGGGATCAGCCATATCAAAGGTCGGATAGGCGTCATGCCCACGCCCCGCCATGCCGATCACGTCATTGACCTGGATCTCGCGGCAGGCGCGCACGCACAGCCCGCAGGAAATACAGGCATCCAGGTTGACCGACATGGCCACATGGCTGTCGTCCAGCAGGGGAATGCGCCCCTCTTCAAGCTTGGGAAAGCGGCTCTCGGACAGGCCGTTTTCGTCGGCCATGTCCCAAAGATGGCTGGATTTGTCATGCGCTTCTTCGCGCTCGGGCTGGTCAGCAAGCAACAGCTCCATCACCATATTGCGCGCGTTCTCGGCCCGCGCAGAGTTGGTCGTCACAACCATCCCCTCAGAGGGCTCGCGAATGCAAGACGCCGCCAGGGTCCGCTCGCCCTCGATCTCAACCATACAAGCCCGGCAATTCCCATCAGGCCGATACCCCGGCGCTGGCTTGTGACACAAATGCGGTATCTTCAAACCAACTCCATGAGATACCTCCCAGATCGTTTGGCCGGGCTGGGCGGTGACCTCTTTGCCATCCAGGGTAAAAGTCACCAGTTCGGGGCGTGCGCCGTCAGCCATGTCAGATTTCCTCCGCGAAGTGTTTGATGACCAATCTGATCGGGTTTGGAGCGGCTTGTCCCAGGCCGCAGATGCTTGCGTCGACCATGGTTTGGCTGAGTTCTTCGAGCAGGCCCTTGTCCCATTG
>JAOASD010000026.1 GCA_025210265.1 Pelagimonas sp. | reverse complement strand
GCTTTGGATCACAGCCGCCTGATGGCCCCCCAGCAGCTCATGACACCCGATGTGCCGGGACCAAATGGCTATAACCCCCGCGCCTATCTGCAAGATCCTTTCGCCAGCGATGATGGCACTGACGCCTAGCTTGATCCCTCATCGCTGTTTTGCACCTTCTCGGGCACCTCGGCCGCGACAGCCATTGCCGCCGGGATGATTTCGCTGGCCATGGCCATGGGCCATCTGCACCGCGGCGGCCCCCGGTTTGATCCTGAGACCTTCAAATCAGACCTGCGTGGCAGAGGCGACAGCGACTACGCCGCCGCCACCCCAAAGCTCAGCTGGGACTAACCCCAGCTCAATCCCGCCGGGTAAACGGATCCGGCGGGGTATTCAGCCGCACATGCCGCATGAACGCGCGCACGATCCGGGGCACCGGACGGGCTTCGGGGGTGACAAAATAGCTGCGGTACTGAATGGGCGACAGGAAAGGCACAAACGCCAGTTCCTTGGCGCGAAACTGATAGATCGGGAAGGGGTTGATCACCGCCAGCCCCAGCCCTTCCAGCGCCATATCCGCCGCCGCGAAAGACGTCGACACCTCAACCACGATTCTGGGATCTGCATGGGCCTGATGCAGCAGCCTATCCAACTGCCCACGCCGCCCGTGGCGATAGGTCAGCGCAATAAGCGCCTGTTCGTGCAGATCCGACGGCGTAAGAAAATCGCGCCCCGCCAGCGGATGATCCGGGCGCATCACGCAGACCGCAGGCGAGGCCCGAAATGGCGTCAGCCGCAACCCGGCGCGGCTTTGCTCAATGCCGGTGACCGCCAGATCAAAACGATCTTCCAACACCCCCTGAGACACCATATCCGAGGTCGCCACCTCAAAGTTCACCCGAAAATCCGGGTTGGCGCGTAAAAACGATCCCACCATCGACACCAGATACTTATGCGCATAGCTGGGTGGCGCCGCCAACCGCAGCACCTCTTGCGGTATTTCATCCGGCCCGTCGATGTGATCGAGCGCATCAAACAGCGCATCCAGCCGCCGGTTCAACTGTTCCGCCTCGCGGGTGGGGCGCAGCCGCCCGGCCACCCGTTCAAACAAGGTCACCCCCATCCGCTCTTCCAGCGATCCCAACGACCGGCTGACCGCCGACTGCGAAAGCCCCAGTTGCCGGGCTGCGCCTGCGGTTGTCCCCGCATGCATCATTGCCCGTAAGGCATTGTATTCCGTAAGGGAATGCCAACCGCGATCCGTTCCCATAGGAAATTCCCTTTCCTCATATATCAATGATATTTTCTCATTACCTTATGTCTAAACAAAATGTATCCAACTGGTCTAGGCTCTTGATCACAACATGGAGAGCCTCACGTGACACTGACGTCCCCCCCGATTTTCGACGGCCATAACGATGTGCTTTTGCAGATCCTGCGTGATGGGGGCCCTGCCCGTGCCAGGGATTTTCTGACAGGACGTGACGGGGCCATTGATCTGCCCAAATCTCAGGCAGGTGGATTTGGTGGCGGCTTTTTCGCGGTCTTCATCCCCTCGCCCGCAGATAAGGAACTCAAGTTCGAAGAGATGAACAAGGACAGCTATGACCTGCCCTTGCCCCCGGCCATCGACTGGCACGACGCCATGCCCATCGCGCTCGAGAAAATCTCGATCCTGCGGGAACTGGAACGCCTTGAGGCGCTGAAAATCTGCACCACCGCCGCCGATCTGCGCCACTGCCTTGAAACAGGCAAGCTGGCGGCGATCCTGCATATCGAAGGGGCCGAAGCCATTGATGCCGATCTGCATGCGCTGGATGTGCTTCACGCGGCGGGCCTGCGCTCAATCGGCCCGGTCTGGAGCCGCCCGACCATCTTTGGTCATGGCGTGCCCTTCCGCTATCCCCATGGGCCTGACATTGGCGATGGTCTGACGGATGTCGGCAAAGCGCTGATCCGCCGCTGTAACGACTTAAGTATAATGGTGGATCTGTCGCATCTGAACGAAAAAGGGTTCTGGGATGTGGCCAAAATCTCGGATGCTCCGCTGGTGGCGACCCATTCCAACTGTTTTGCCATCTGCCCCCACCCGCGCAACCTGACCGACGATCAGCTGCGTGCAATCGCTGATAGCGACGGGATGGTGGGGCTCAACTTTGCCGTGGCTTTTTTGCGCAAAGATGGCAAGATGCGTGCAGATGTTCCTCTGTCGCAGATGATGAAACATCTCGACCACCTGATGAACATCCTTGGCGAAGATCGGGTGGGGATGGGCTCTGACTATGACGGCGCCGTCACCCCCGAAGAGGTAACAACCGTGGCCCAGCTGCCAGCGTTACGGCAGGCAATGATCGACCACGGCTATGGCACCGAGCTGATTGAAAAGCTCTGCTATAAAAACTGGTTACGAGTTCTCGAAAAAACCTGGGGTGCCTAAGCCCCTGGCAAGACACAGACAAAAATACGGCAAAAACAACAGACCGAATACAACAGGAAGGACATAGAAAATGAACGCATTTTCAAAACTGATGACCGGCGCAGCCCTCGGGCTGGCATTAGCAGCGCCCTCGGGCGCAGCCTATGCGGAAACCCCGCCGAACATGCTGGTGATCGCCAACCGCATTGACGATGTCACCACAATTGACCCGGCCGAAAGCTTTGAATTCGCTGGCTCGGATATCAGCCGCAACGTCTATCAAAAGCTGGTCAACTTCGACCCGATGAACCTCGATGCCGGCTATCAGCCGGAAGTCGCCGAAAGCTGGACCGTCTCGGAAGATGG
>JAOASD010000025.1 GCA_025210265.1 Pelagimonas sp. | reverse complement strand
GACCTCGCTGCACATCATTTCCTAATGTGAAATCAGCGCCTGACCAACCGAATGACGCAAGCCCGCCCTTTCATTGGGGCGGGCTATTCGGTTCTGACCGCAGCTCAGAAAACACACCCCGCGATGGTTTTCTGCATGGCACTACGCGAGCCTCAACGGGTCGCAATATGCTGTCAGGGCCGAGGGTAACAGCGGCGAGGTCTGAGAGTGGTGGCAACTTAACAAAACTTAACATCGCCCGAGCGATTGTAGGGCTTGGGACTTAGCAAAACCCAACATTGGCAAAGCGACTGCAGCGCCTGGGACTTAGCAAAACTTAGTATTGCCCAAGCAATGGTAGGGGCCGAGCAGGCCCGCCCCGTTTCCAGTATCATGGATAATATCACGGTCCGAACAGCCGCCCCTTTTCGAAACCCGTTCAGCAGTGCCAATCTCGAAAATTCGTTTTCTGGCGCAATACCCCCCATAGCAGAGGGAACCTGAGGGAGGGAAAGAGGCATAGGACGAACAGCCCTAGCGCGTCTGCGCCGGGGTCGTTCCTAGCCTCTCTGATCCATAGCGTCGGTCGCCGTCGGTCAGTCAGAGGCCCGCAGGTCACATTGGGGAAATGCCGCGCGGTCGATTGCTACTTTCGAGGATCTTCCCTGATCCCCGGCAACCCCGCTTCAATCTTTCGGACTGCGGTTGGGATATGGTTGCGCCCATTGGTATCCCGAAACCTCCTGCCGCCAACGTCTGTAAACCACCCGGCAGGATTGCGAACAAAATAGCAACCCAACGGGCAGCGTCAAGATGTGGTGGGATGCGCGTCGGGTTGCCATACTGGTGGGGGGTCTGATATCCGGGATAGGTAAACCACTCCTCCCTAACGGGGGAGCCAAACCCTCGCCCGGTTGCGCCCGGTGCGGGGGTTTTCTTTTGCCGCATCGGCCAGCCCCACCGACACGATTAGCCAACCGCCATTGGCGGATGGACAGGAAGCCTCTTAATTCGTTTCTAGAATGGCCGATAATGTGCCTGTGATGCGATACCCTTGCGGCGTCCTAAGTCCGCAAGAAATTATCCCCACCGCCCGTTAGCCTAGCGGGTGGTGGTTTTTTATGCGGCTTCGCGGCTTTCCAGCCATTCGGAAATGGCGCTTTCCGGCCAGCCAACAGCCTTGCTTGTGAGACGAATAGGCCGGGGGAACTTCCCCGCGTTCATTAAGTTGTAGATTGTCGTGCGGCTCAGGCCGACAATTTCCTCAACCTCGGTGCGGCGGTAGTGTTTCTCAACCATCCTCAAATCCTTTGCGTTTGGCGACAGGAGGGGAAGAGAAGAGCGTCAACCAAAAGGTTTGATCAGCCGCCACATGAGCGCTTCCCCGCATGTCTGGGAACATGGAGTTACCTATGGCCTCGGCGGTGCCAACAAAGTGGTTTCTGCCACCGCCGCAGAAGAAATAGCAAAGATAGCTAACTGGGCAACAGGTGGTGGTGCCCCAACCACTGCAACCCGCGCAGACCATATCGCTCCGGCGCGCGACGAGCCTGTTGATAACTATGAATTTGGGTATGAGAAAAAACCGCACTCGCTCGATTTGGGCGATAGCGACATACCTTTCTAGGTAGGTTAAAGGCAACCGCACCAACCCCTAGTAAATTGATTAATAACACTTTTATTTCCACCGCCCGTTTCTCACTCTGCCAGAACGGAAAACTTCTGTAGTTTCCAGCGATACTTGGGCTCCTGTTTTCTTAACCTCGCTGCCTATTTGCTCGCAGCCCATCCCATTAGCCTTCCCTCATTCGACTGAACCCAGGCCGCGAGCGTTTGCTTGGGGCTTTCATTCGGTCCGGGTTCTTTCACCGCCTCCCACGCAGCTACGGCGCAAGCAAGTTTTGCAGAGTATCTTTCGTTTTGAGGGTCGCGAAAGCCCTCGGCCTTCCCCTTCGGGAAGAAAAACACGGGGAATACACCACGCTCTGAAAGCCATAGTTTCAGGTCCTGAACATCAACAGTCGTTTCCATCCAGTTCGGTTCTTTGCAAATGTACAAAAGGGGTTCGGACCTAAGAGTATCAAGGTCGAAGTTTAGCTTCGTCTCTGCGTCCAACCTTCTTACCGGAACTTCAGAATGCGCCGCGTTGGCGATAAGCATGTCGTAGGAAACTTGCTCCTCGTGAGGCATTTCGACCACTTCGTAGGACTCAAACCGTTCGTTCCCATCCCTGTCTAGCCATACGCTTTGCCCGCTTCTGCTGCCCCTCATTGAGAATTTGACATTTGCTCGAAGCCTATTGGCTAAAATGGCTCCCCGTAAGCTGCTAAATGCAGCATCATATTTTTTTTGCTTTTCTCCGTTCCTGTCGAAACCGATACGGTAGTCACCATCTCCAGACAAAAAACGGTCGGCCGGAGACAGACCTGCAACTAGCATCGCCGCTGCTACTATCGGAAGCGCGTCGGACAAGCGCCAAAGATCCATTTCTGACAGCGTGCCATTGCTATCCGAATGACTATTTGTTTCACACATCATCCAATCCTAACAATTTTGTCGGTCGCTTTTCCTGCGACGTGATTTTCCCAGCTCTGCATCAGAGCGCGCCTTTGCTCTAGATGATCGGTGCGCCGATAGGCCCGCTCAACGGTCCCGCCAACTGTATGCCCCAGCGCGGTTTCTGCGACTTCGTATGGCGTGTTGGTCGTTTCTGAGACCCAATCGCGAAAGCTGGATCGGAACCCATGGGGGCGCGCTTCCATTTCTCGCCGCTCCATGAGGCGGCTCATGGTGGCATCGCTGATCACGCCTTTCCGAACGCTGGGGAACAAGAAGCCATCACGGGCAAGCGGGCGCGCTTGTTCGATCACCGCCAGCGCCTCTTGTGACAATGGCACCCGGAAATCAGACGTTGCCCCTTTTCGGCCCTTCATGGCGTCCCCGGGGATCGTCCACACGTCACCGTCGATTTGATCAACGTGGAGGAAGCGCAAAGGGCTTGATCGCACAGCGGTAAGGATCAGGAGGCGCAATGCCAAATGGGTAACAGACCCTTCGTCTAGGCTTTCATAAAATGCGGGAACCTCTTTCCAGGGTAGTGCCGGAATGTTTTTACGATGTGGCGTTGCCTGCCCAGTAGGGCGCGCGCCTTCTCCACCGCCTGCAAGTCCACATCCAAGCCCAGCGCGGCGGCGTGTTTCAGGCAGACCCCAAGCCGGTGCATCGCCTTTTCTGCGGTGCTGGCCTTGGTGTGCCAGATAGGGGCCAGCGCGTCACGAATGTCTATCTGGTCAATATCCGCGACCGGCACCTTGCCCAGCTTGGGGAGGATGTGAAGCTCAAGGGGTGAGAACCATCGCCCGGCCTTGCCATCCCCCTTTAGCTCGGCCTTGCGCGCCTCGAAAGCATCGCGCGCCACGTCATTGAGAATGTGCATCTGGCGCTCTGCCTCGCGCCGCTCGCGTTCCCGCTCTTTGATTGGATCAAGCCCCCGGCGCGCAACCGCCCGCCATTTTTGGGCTTCCTTCAAGGAGACCTGTGGATAGGCCCCAAGGCCCATTTCACGCCGCCGCCCGTGCACAGTGACAAAGAGCACCCATTTGCCGCGCTCGGCGTCGCGCTTGTGAAGCCACAGATTTTCACCATCACCGTATTTCCCGGCGGCTGCGGTCCGAACCTTTGCACCGCTCAGCTTGTTAGATCCTAGCGCCAATCTGACAATCGCTCCTATCCAGCCCCATTCTCAGTCCCATTGCTATATGTTGTATATCCCGGAACATACGGGAACAAGCGGGAACGCTACCCAGCTTGTAAGGCCCTGATTTAAAATGCCCCCTTTGCTATCATGGCTTATCCGGGAACGTAGCGGAACGGTTATTCAATGCCCTCCAGCAGCACCATTATAGTTCTGCACAGATGCAGACACCCAATATGGTGAGAATTACAGGCTGATACGGCGCGTATGATGCCTGGCAGTTTCTTAATTTTACCCCTCTCAAACAAAGACTTAGGTTATTCAAAATCCAGCCCATACATTTCGACGGGCAACTGATCGGGCTGCCCATCTTCATCAGAATCAGCCATTGCGATTTCGCTCTGCCCCGCGCCGCTGATATAGGTTTCCCTAAATCTATACGGCCAGGAGGAGGCAGGCAAACATGGCAGATCGGGATCCGAACCTGGTGCAATCCGTGGATCGCGCACTGGCGATGCTGGAGCTGATCGCGGATCATCGCAGCGGCATCCGGGTGTCAGACATCGCGACCGCATTGGGGCTGCCGGTGTCGACCGCCCACCGCCTGCTGACCACGATGGAACTGCGCCGTTTTGTGCAAAAAGACCTAGGGACCGGGTTGTGGATCATCGGCCAGCGCGCTCATGGCGTCGGAGAAAGCTATCCGCTGCATGACAGTCTGGTCCTGCCCGCCCGTCCGTTCCTACGCCATCTGCGCGACAGCACCCGCGAAACCGCGAATCTGGGGGTGATTCAGCGCGAAGAGGCCGTGACCATTTCCCAAATCGAAAGCCGTGAAATCATGCGTGCCATTGCACCGCCCGGCGGGCGCGTCCCGGTTCTGAACTCCGGCATGGGCAAGGCGATTGTGGCCACCTGGCCCGATGATGCGATTCGTCGTCTGATCCAGCGTCAGGGGCTGCGCAGCATGACCTCGAAAAGCCTGAGTTCAGAAGAGAGCGTCATGCAGGAAATTGCCCGGATCCGACGGCAGGGCTATGCCGTAGATGACGAAGAATATGTGATCGGGATGCGCTGCGTTGCGGCGGTGGTCCATGCCCCCGAGGGAGAGGCCATCGCGGCGATTTCCGTGTCGGGGCTGGCCGCGCGGGTCACACAGGAATCCACCTATAAAATCGCCACGCTGGTCTGCGCCGCAGCCCGCAACCTGTCTGATCAGCTGGCCGGTGGCGGCACAGCAAACAGTTAGGCTCAGACCCCCAGGCACCAGGTCAGTGCCTGAGGGCAGATCACAAATGACCCTTAGCGCGAGGCCAGAAAATGGTCGATCCCGGCCTGGGCCACCTCACGATCCTGCATCGGCGTGCCAGAGCTGACGCCAATGGCCCCCACGACCTCGCCATCGACGATCACCGGCAGACCGCCGCCAACCACCATCAGACGTCCGCCCAGCGCGGCGTTGATGCCATAGGCCGGTGCGCCCGGCTGGCTGGCATCGCCATATTCATGGGTCGGTTTCTTGGCCGCCGACGCGGTAAAGGATTTGTCGATGGCAATGGTCGCGCTGGTGACTTTGCCGCCATCCATGCGTTCAAACGCGATCAGATTGCCGCCCTCATCGGTGATGGCGATGCACATGGGCACGCCGATCTCTTCGGATTTGGCGCGGGCCCCTGCGATCAGGATCCGGGCATCGGCAATATCCAGACGGGTGATGGTCAGCATGGTTTATTCTCCGTAAAGGGCCTTGGCCTTGCGGCGATAGGCGTGCAGCAAAGGTTCCGTATAGCCAGAGGGCTGCTGCGCCCCCAGCAGGATCAGATCACGCGCGGCAGCAAAGGCCGGGCCGTCAAAATCGGGGGCCATCGGGCGATAGGCCGCATCCCCCGCATTCTGCGCATCGACCTTGGCCGCCATGCGCTGCAGACTGTCCAGCACCTGTTCTTTGCTGATCACATCATGCATCAGCCAGTTGGCCAGGATCTGCGCACTGATCCGCAGGGTGGCGCGGTCTTCCATCAGGGCCACATCGTTCAGGTCCGGCACTTTTGAACACCCGATCCCCTGATCGACCCAGCGCACCACATAGCCCAGAATCGACTGGCAGTTATTGTCCAACCCGTGTTCGATTTCAGCCGCGCTGAGATGGCGGTTATGCATGACCGGCGGGGTCAGCAGCGCCTCCAGAGAGGCGGTTTCCCGTTTGGCCATCTCCGCATGAAGCCCAAACACATCGACCTCATGGTAATGTGTCGCGTGCAGCGTCGCCGCTGTGGGGGACGGCACCCAGGCCGTGTTCGCGCCGGATTTCGGGTGGCCGATCTTGACCTGCAGCATTTCGGCCATGTCATCGGGTTTTGCCCACATGCCTTTGCCAATCTGCCCATGCCCGACCAGCCCGGTTTCCAGACCCGCATCGACATTGCCGTCCTCATAGGCGGCCAGCCAGCCGCTGTCTTTCATTTCCTCTTTGGGAATCACCGGGCCCAGCTGCATCGCGCTGTGGATTTCATCCCCGGTCCGGTCCAAAAAACCGGTATTGATAAAGACCAGCCGGTCTTTGACCTGGCGCATGGATTCGACCAGATTGACCGAGGTCCGGCGCTCTTCGTCCATCACGCCCAGTTTGACCGTGTTGCGCGGCAGGCCCAGAATATCCTCGACCCCGGCATAGAGCTCTTCGGCAAAGGCGACCTCTTCGGGGCCGTGCATCTTGGGTTTGACCACATAGACCGATCCGGTGGCCGAATTGGTGTTTTCGCTGCGCGCCCGGTCATGCAAAGCCGCCGCCACGGTGAACAGCGCATCCAACATGCCCTCAGGCGTTTCCTGACCGTCCAGCAACACCGCATCCGTGGTCATCAGATGGCCCACATTGCGCACCAGCGCGACCGTGCGCCCCTTAAGCGTGACAGCACTGCCATCCGGCGCGGTCATCTGACGATCCGCCATCAGGCGACGGGTCACGGTCTTGCCGCCCTTTTCGAAACTTTCGACCAGCGTGCCCTTCATCAGACCCAGCCAGTTGGAATAGGCCAGAACCTTGTCAGCCGCATCCACCGCGGCCACGGAATCTTCGCAGTCATTGATCGCGGTCAGGGCGCTTTCGATCACCACATCCCGCAGACCCGAAGCCGACGCCGCGCCAACCGGATGGTCAGGGTCAATCAGCAATTCAATATGCAACCCGTTATGTTTCAGAATGTAGGATGCACGCGCCCCGTCTTCGTCATAGGCGACAAAGCTGGCACCGGCAGCAAAGCCCGCCACCTGATCACCGATCTCAGCCAGCAGCTGCGCGCCGTTGCGCCGATAGGCGGTGACATCCGCATGAGACCCCGTTTCAAGCGGCACGGCACGGTCCAGAAAATCCGCCGACCAGGCCACCGCCTGCGCGCCGCGCGCCGCATCATAGCCCGGCCCCTCGGCCTGCCCCGGCAGCGCATCCGTGCCATACAGCGCATCATATAGCGACCGCCAGCGGGCATTGGCCGCGTTCAGCGCATAGCGCGCATTCGTCACAGGCACGACCAGCTGCGGACCGGCAATCTGCGCGATCTCGGGATCCACATTCTGGGTCTCAACCTGAAAGGGCGCGCCTTTGGGCACCAGATAGCCGATTTCCTGCAAAAAGGCTTTGTGCTCGGTGACATCGAACGCTTTGCCTTTGCGCGCGCGGGACCAGTCGTCCAGCTGTCGCTGCAGCAACGCCCGCTTTTCCAGCAGCGCCGCGTTTTTCGGAGCCAGTGCGCGCAGCAAACGCGCATAGCCACCCCAGAAATCATCCTGGCTGAGCCCCGTGCCGGGCAACAGCGCGGTTTCGGCGAAATCATTTAGTTCTGCGGCCACCTGCAGGCCGGAGTGTTCACGGTATGCCATGGTATCCCCTTTCATCTGCGCTTGATGTCGCTCTGAGGACCATGTTTTTCAATTTAGAAGGTGATCTTTTCCGCAATGCGGAAAATTGCTCAAAATGCAGGCAGAAACCGTCAGGCCGCGTAAAGCAGCCTGCCCGATCTGGCAGCAAAAACAGGATATCTTAGCCGGTCACAGCCGGTCACGCAGACTGTACCACAGCATCGCCAGCACCAGTAAAGGTGTGCGCAGCGCAGACCCGCCCGGAAAAACATGCGTGGGAACGCGCGCCATGACGTCAAACCGTTCGGCCTGTCCTGCGATGGCCTCGGCCGCGATTTGGCCGGACAGGGTGGCCAGCGCCACGCCCGACCCCGAAAACCCCGACAGGGTCAGAATATTGCCCGCCATGCGTTCCACATGCGGCAGGCGATTCATGGTGATCCCCAGCGTCCCGCCCCAGGCGTGATCAATCCTAACCCCGGCAAGCTGGGGGAAAATCTGCTGCAACGGTTTGCGCACAGCCCCGGCGATGTCGTTGGGAAATTTGTAGCCATAGCTTTCTGTGCCGCCGAACAGCAGCCGGTGATCTTCGGAAAAGCGGAAATAATTCACCACGAATTTGCTGTCCGCCACAGCGTAATTATGCCGGATGATGTCTTCCTGTGCGGCGGGGGACATGGGTTCAGTGGCCACGATGTAATTGTTGATGGGCATGACCCGGCGCGCCACATGTTTGTGCATCCGGCCCAGATACCCGTTGCAGCCCATCACAACATAGCGCGCACGGATCTGTGCGCTGTCGGTCTGGACCAGTGCCGGATCGCCTTCGGTGATGCCGGTCACGGTGGAGCCTTCGAACAGGCGCACCCCAGCCTGTTGCGCCAGCCGCGCCAGCCCCAGCGCCAGTTCCAGCGGGTTCACATGCCCGGAGTCCAGATCCAGCACACCGCCATGATATGCGGGCGAGTTGACCAGATGCCGGCATTCCGCAGGATCCAGCAGGCGCAGGCGGTCCTGATCATAATGCCGGTGCATATGGTCCACAAACGCCTGATTATGAACGTGATCGCGCACGCGATGCACTGTGTGAATAATGCCATCGTGAAACGCCGTGTGGACCTCTGCGCGGGCGCACAGGCTGCGCACCAGATCCACCGCCTGCGCACCGATGTCCCACAGCGCGCGGGCATGGCTTTGGCCGACCATCTGCTCCAACGCGTCCTGTTCCACCCGCTGCCCCATGCTGACCTGGCCGCCATTGCGCCCCGACGCGCCAAAGCCGACGCGCTGCGCCTCAAGCAGCACTGTGTCATAGCCGCGCTGCGCCAGATGCCAGGCGGTCGACAGGCCCATGAACCCGCCGCCAATGACACAGACATCACAGTCCAACGCCCCGGCCGCGCTGGGAAACCGCGCCAGCGGGGTGGCCTGCGCAGCGTAAAAGGAACCGGGATATTCCCCCGGACGGTCATTGGCGGTCAGCAGATCCATGCGGGGCTCCTATCTGGCAAGGCGCGGGCAAGAGGCGGCCTGACATCGTCGGCATATTGGCGATTTTACCCCCGCAGACAAGCGCAGAGCCGCCCCAATCTCTGCGCCCCTCGCAGGGGGAAATCGCATTGCAGTGCTTGCCATTGGGTCCGTCTTCGTCCTATCGCCAAGGGATAGCCCTGTCGGAGTCCCCCGTGATCCTGTATCGTTGCCTGATGTCGCTTTTCGCGCTGGTCGTGCTGTGCGCGCGCCCGCACCGCAAGGCGCGCCTAGGCTTTGGCGCAGGGCCAGACTGGCCCGCGCCGCATCTGTGGCTGCATGGCGCATCCAACGGGGAACTGGCTTCGGCGCGCCCGATCATCGAAGAGCTGATCGCACAGGCACCAGAACAACACCTGCTGATCACTGCCAATACCGATACCGGCGTGGCTTTGGTGCAGGGCTGGGCGCTGCCCAATGTGGCCGCGCGCCTTGCCCCGCTGGATCTGGCATGGGCAACCCGCCGGTTTCTGCGCCATTGGCAGGTCTGTGGGCATATTTCGCTGGAATCCGAACTCTGGCCGCACCGGTTTCGCCTGACACAAGGCCCGGTGCTGTTGCTGGGCGCAAGGTTAAGCGCAGGCACCGCCAAAGGCTGGGGCCGTCTGCCAAAGCTCGCCGAAGCCACGCTGGCACGGATCACCTGGGCCTCGGCACAGGACGAGGACAGCCTGACACGGCTTGGCGCATTGGGGCTTGGCCCTGCTGCGCGCGGCCCGGTCGTGGATCTGAAGGCGCTGTATCGCGCCCCGGCCATGCCTATCCCCGCCGATCTGCAGGGCGCATTTGCACGTGACAGGACGTGGCTGGCGGCCTCCACCCATGACGGCGAAGAGGAAACCGTGCTGGCCGCGCATCGTCTGGCCCTGCGACACGATCCTGACCTGCGCCTGATCCTGGCCCCGCGCCACCCCAAACGCGCCGATGAAATCACTGCGCTGATCGCCGCCGAAGGGCTGAGCATGGCGCGCCGCAGCACGGGCGACACCCCCGGTATGGCTCAGGTCTATCTGGCCGATACGATGGGGGAAATGGCGCTGTGGTATCAGCTGGCCGGACGGGTTCTGATCGGTGGGACGCTGTGCGATCGCGGCGGGCACACGCCTTATGAACCGGCGGCCTTTGGCGCGGCCCTGCTGCACGGGCCCGATGTCACCAATTTCCGCCCGGCCTTTGGCCGACTGACCGCCGCCGCCGCATCGCGCCAGATCGAAACCGCTGCGCAGCTGGCGCAGGCGCTTGGCGATCTGTCCCGACCGGATGCGCAGCAACAGGCGGGCGCGGCTGCCATGCAGGCGCTGCGGCAGGAGGGCGATGCAGCTGCGTTGGCCCAGACCGTTCTGTCACAGCTTGACCGCCCTTGAACGGTAGACCGATATGAGTATCTTCTTTGCCAGTATGGCGGATAGGAAAACATGATCCAATTCAGTCTGATCTGCGAACATGGGCACCGGTTTGACAGCTGGTTCCAGTCCGGCGCGGCCTTTGAAAAATTGCAGGCGGCGGGCCATGTGGCCTGCGCAATCTGCGGCGCGCCCAAAGTGGAAAAGGCACTGATGGCACCGCGCCTCAGCACGCAGGACAGTTCTCAGGACAGCGCGCAAAACGCCGACGCCCCGCAACAGGACGCCCCGCCTGCCCCGCTCAGCGCACCGCAAAGCCCAGCGGAACAGGCCATCGCCGCGATGAAAGCCCATGTGGAGGCCAATTCCGACTATGTCGGCAGCGATTTCGCCCGCGAGGCCCGCGCCATGCATCTGGGCGACAGCCCCGAACGCGCGATCTGGGGAGAGGCCCGAACAGAAGAGGCCAAAGCCCTGATCGAAGATGGCATTCCCGTCGCCCCCCTGCCCTTTACCCCAACCCGCAAAAGCAACTGACACCCCCATCGGACCCGCCCCATGGACATTCTGATCACCGGCGCAAACCGCGGCATTGGCGCAGCACTTGAGCAGCAATACAGCGTGCGCGGCGACACCGTAATCGGCACCGCGCGCGGCCATCACCCGGACTATCAGGATCTGGAGGTCACGGACCCGGCCTCGCATCGCGCGCTGGCTCAGCGGCTGGAAGGGCAGAAAATCGACCTGCTGATCTGCAATGCCGGGGTCTATCTGGATAAGGGGCAGAGCCTGGCAGATGGCTATCCGGCAGACATGTGGGCGCACAGTTTTGCAGTGAATGTGACCGGCGTGTTCCTGACGGTGCAATCGCTGCTGCCCAATCTGCAAATGTCGGATGCGCCGCGCATTGCGGTGATCTCCAGCCAGATGGCGTCACATACGCGCGCACCGGGCGGCAGCTATATCTATCGCGCGTCCAAAGCGGCGGCGCTGAACCTTGGGCGCAACCTGGCCACGGATCTGAAAGGGCTGGGCATCGCCGTGGGCACCTATCATCCCGGCTGGGTGCAGACGGATATGGGCGGCAGCGCAGCAGAGATCACCGTGGATCAGGCGGCTAGCGGCCTGATCGACCGGTTTGACGCGCTGGATCTGGACAGGACCGGCTGTTTCGAAACCTGGGACGGGCGCGCACACCCGTACTGAGCCGCAAAGACTAAACAGCAAAACAGCAAAATCCCCCCTCGCCCAGCAATAATCCTGCGCTGCGGGCGCTCGCAGCGGCTTTGCCCGCGTTTGCGACCTTGCCCTTTGGGCCCAACAGGCATACACCCGCGCGCAATATTATCGGGGGAAGACCTTCATGCCCGTTCTTGTCATGAAATTCGGTGGCACGTCTGTTGCCACGCTGGACCGCATCCGCCGCGCCGCCAAGCGCGTCGGGGTCGAAGTGGCCAAAGGCTATGACGTCATTGTCATCGTCTCGGCCATGTCCGGGGAAACCAACAAACTGGTCGGCTATGTCGAAGAGACCTCGCCGCTGTTTGACGCGCGTGAATACGACGCCGTTGTCAGCTCGGGCGAGAATGTCACCGCAGGCCTGATGGCGCTGACCCTGCAGGAAATGGATGTGCCTGCGCGCAGCTGGCAGGGCTGGCAGGTGCCGGTGAAAACCACCAGCGCCCATTCCAGCGCCCGGATCGAAGATATCCCGCCGGAAAACATCACTGCCAAATTTGCCGAGGGCATGAAGGTGGCGGTGGTTGCCGGGTTCCAGGGCATCAGCCCCGAGGGCCGGATCACCACGCTGGGCCGGGGCGGCAGCGACACAACCGCCGTGGCCTTTGCCGCCGCATTTGGCGCAGAGCGTTGCGACATCTACACCGATGTGGACGGGGTCTATACGACCGACCCGCGCATCTGTGACAAGGCGCGCAAACTGGACAAGATCGCCTTTGAAGAAATGCTGGAACTGGCCTCGCTGGGGGCCAAGGTTCTGCAGACACGCTCGGTCGAGCTGGCGATGCGATACAAGGTCAAGCTGCGGGTTCTGAGCAGCTTTGAAGAACAGTCGGACGAGGCGGGCACGCTGGTTTGCGACGAGGAGGACATCATGGAAAGCAATGTTGTGGCCGGTGTGGCCCATTCCCGTGACGAGGCCAAGATGACCCTTGTCTCTGTCGCGGATCGTCCGGGCATTGCCTCGGCCATTTTCAGCCCGCTGGCAGAGGCCGGTGTGAATGTCGACATGATCGTGCAGAACATCAGCGAAGATGGCCGCACGGACATGACCTTTTCCTGCCCGACCAATCAGGTCGCGCGCGCAGAGCAGGCGATGGATGCGGCCAAGGCGGCGGGTGACATCAATTTCCACGGCATCGTGGCCGATACCGAGGTTTGCAAAGTGTCTGTTGTGGGCATCGGGATGCGCTCGGCGGCCGGTGTTGCGGCCAAGATGTTCAAGGTGCTGGCCGATGAGGGCATCAACATCAAGGTGATCACGACCTCTGAAATCAAGATCTCGGTTCTGGTGGAGCGCAAATATATGGAGCTGGCCGTGCAGGCGCTGCATGATGCGTTCGAGCTAGACAAAGCCTGATCCAATAGGAATTTCGCCCCGGCTGACGCCGGGACGATCCGCGCGCCTTTGCTACGCAAAGGCGCGCTTTCTTTTGCCTGGCTGGATTTGCATGGGTCTTAAGATCCGCTTGGGATTGTGCGGGATTGGGGGCGCTGCCCCCTCTGGCCTGCGGCCATTCACCCCCGGAGGTATTTTTAAAGAGAAGAAGAGCGGGGAATGCGAAGCCTTTGACGGGTGGCCCCAAAAGCCGGTTCGGTCTTGGCAGCGAGGCCATTGGGGGCCTTCTCTCCGGGCTGCGTGCTGAGGCTGCGCGAAAAGGGGATGATTTTGTCTGGTTCGGGAGCGGATTGCGCGATTGAACAAAAGAAAAGGCCGCGCAGAATGTCCTGCACGGCCCGTTTTTAAAAGTGCCGCTGCTCAGACCAGCGTGGCCTGTGTGGCGGCGCGGAACTCTTCTTCGGTCACGCCATCGGCCAGTTCGACCAGTTTCAACCCGCCTTCAACCACATCCATCACGCCGAGATTTGTGATGATGCGATCCACGACTTTCTGGCCGGTCAGCGGCAGGGTGCATTCCTTTAGCACCTTGCTGTCGCCGTGCTTGTTGGTGTGGTCCATCACGACCACAACACGGCCTACGCCTGCGACAAGATCCATCGCGCCGCCCATGCCTTTGACCAGCTTGCCCGGAATCATCCAGTTCGCCAGGTCGCCGTTTTCGGCCACTTCCATCGCGCCCAGGATCGCCATGGCGATCTTGCCGCCACGGATCATGGCAAAGCTTTGTGCGCTGTCGAAATAGGCGGTCTGGGGCAGTTCGGTGATGGTCTGCTTGCCTGCGTTGATCAGGTCGGCATCCTCTTCGCCCTCATAGGGGAACGGGCCCATGCCCAACATGCCGTTTTCCGATTGCAGGGTCACTTCGACGCCTTCGGGGATGTAGTTGCTGACCAGCGTCGGGATCCCGATGCCGAGGTTCACATACCAGCCGTCCTGCAGTTCCTGTGCCGCGCGTGCGGCCATTTGATTGCGATCCCACCCTTTGATTGCGCTGGACATTATGCTTCCTCCCGCTTGCGGACAGTGCGCTGTTCGATGCGCTTTTCGTGATCACCCTTGATGATGCGGTGCACATAGATGCCCGGCAGGTGGATCGTATCGGGGTCAAGCGAGCCGGTGGGCACGATTTCCTCGACCTCGACAACACAGATCTTGCCGCAGGTGGCGGCCGGCGCGTTAAAGTTGCGCGCGGTCTTGCGGAAGACCAGATTGCCGGTTTCATCGGCTTTCCAGGCCTTTACGATGGCGAGATCGGCAAAGATGCCCTCCTCCATGATGTAGGTTTCGCCGTTGAAATCCTTGTGGTCCTTGCCCTCGGCAATGACGGTGCCCACGCCGGTTTTGGTATAGAAACCGGGGATGCCTGCGCCACCGGCGCGCATACGCTCCGCCAGGGTGCCCTGCGGGTTGAATTCCAGCTCCAGCTCGCCCGACAGGTACTGACGCATAAATTCCGCGTTTTCACCAACGTAAGAGCTGATCATTTTCTTGACCTGCTTGGTTTGCAGCAGGATGCCGATGCCGAAATCATCGACGCCCGCATTGTTGGACGCAAAGGTCAGATCCTTAACACCGCTTTCCTTGATCGCCTGCAGCAGCAGCTCGGGGATGCCGCACAGGCCAAAGCCCCCGGCGGCGATCATCATGCCGTCCTGCAAAAGCCCATCAAGAGCTTCGGCAGCAGAGCCATACACCTTTTTCATGGAGTTTCTCCTCTGAACTCGTGGATGGCTGAGAGTTGTGGCGAGGCGGTTCTGCGCTGTCAACAAGTTCGCCGCAATGCAGCACTGGCATAACGGAATGCAATCTTAGATTGAACTGAAGGTTTTTGACAAAATCACGCGAATATGAGGGTGATTAAATATAATTAAAACACTCAAAAGTTGAAAATCGCGACTTCGCGCACAGAATAATGTCAAAAAAACATATAATCCACAAAAACACACATGGAAAAAACCAAAATTCACCACCAGGCACAGCAAAAAAGATGAAAAAAATTCCGCTCTGGCCGCGCAAAGACGAACAGGTTTCCGAATCAAACCAGCATCCAGACACATAAAAAGGGCCTGAGCACAGGCTCAGACCCTCCTTTGACTGACGCCGTTAAAGGTCACTCGTCCTTTGGCGATGCCGCTTTTTTGGTTGTGGTCTTCTTTGCCGCTGCTTTCTTTGCCGGAGCCTTTTTCGCCGCGGTTTTTTTGGCAGGCGCCTTCTTGGCGGCGGCTTTTTTCGCGGGTTTCTTGGTCTTGGCCGCGATCAGTTCCAGCGCCATTTCGACCGTCACATCCGCCGGTTCGGTGCCTTTGGGGATGGTCGCGTTGACCTTTGCCCATTTCACATAGGGCCCATAGCGCCCGTCCATGATCTGCATCGGCCCGCCATCCGGGTGTTCCCCCAACTCGCGCAGGGCTTTTGCCGCCGCACCGCGTCCACGGCCCGGATTGGCACGTTTATGCGCCAAAAGCTCCACCGCGTGGTTCATGCCGATCTCGAAAACCTCCTGAAATTCCTTGAGGTTCACATAGACCGGCTTTGCCTCATCGGGCAGCTGGTGCATGATATACGGCCCAAAACGCCCCAGATTGGACGAAATCGCGCCGCCATCCGGGTGCATCCCGATCTGGCGCGGTAGGGTCAGCAGGGTCAGCGCCTTTTCCAGCGTCATGCCGTCGGGCTCCCAGCCCGGCAGATACTGGCCCCGCGCCTTCGGCAGCGACGCGCGTGGTGGTTTTTTGTTCTCAGGCGTCGGCTCTCCACGCTGAACATAGGGGCCAAAGCGCCCGGCTTTCAGCCAGATCTCATCCCCTTCATCCTCGCCCAGCACACGTTCGTCGCCGTCAGCCCCTTCGCCCGCGATGGGGCGGGTATAGGTGCATTCCGGGTAGTTGCCACAGCCGACAAACCCGCCGGTGCGCGAGGTTTTCAGATGCAGCTGGCCGCTGCCGCATTTCGGACAGATACGCGGGTCGCTGCCATCCTCACGCGGCGGGTAAAGCTGTGGCGCAAGGGCGTCGTCCAGCACATCCAGCACTTCGGAAATCCGCAGGTCGGATGTTTCCGCAATGGCCGCGCTGAAATCGCGCCAGAACCGCGCAAGTAGCTCTTTATACTCGGTATCCCCGGCGCTGACATGGTCCAGCTCGCTTTCAAGCGCGGCGGTGAAATCATATTCCACATAGCGTTTGAAGAAGTTCAGCAGGAAAATCGTAACGATCCGGCCCTTATCCTCGGGGAACAGACGGTTCTGTTCTTTGCGGACATATTCGCGGTCCTGGATCGTGGTGACGATGCTGGCATAGGTCGAGGGGCGGCCAATGCCCAGCTCTTCCATGCGCTTGACCAGCGTTGCCTCGGTGTAGCGCGGCGGCGGCTGGGTGAAACTTTGATTGGCAAGGGTTGCGCCATCGGCGGACAGGACCGCGGCGTCGCATTTCTGCATCCCCTCGATCACGGCCCCCGACGTGCCCGACGCCTTGTCATAGGCCCCCTGCAGGCCACCGGCGGCAAAGCCCGCCGGTTCGCCCATCATGATCTGCGGCAGGCGGCGATCGTCGTCGGACCGCTCTGCATCATCGTCGCGCCCTTCCTCATAGACTTTGAGGAACCCGTCAAAGGTCACGACCTGACCGGTGGCGCGCAGGCCAACCTGACCGTCATCGCTGCCAATTTCGACCGTGGTGCGCTCCAGCTTGGCACCGGCCATCTGCGCAGCCAGGGTCCGTTTCCAGATCAGATCATAGAGCTTGCGCTGATCCGCCTCGGTCAGTTTCAGCTGCGAGGCATCCTTGGTCATATCCGTCGGGCGGATACATTCATGCGCTTCCTGGGCGTTTTTCGCCTTGTTTTTGTAAATCCGAGGGCTGTCGGGTACGTATTTTGCGCCGTAGCGGTCGGTGATCGCATCACGGCAAGCCGTCACCGCCTCGGGCGCCATGTCGATCCCGTCGGTCCGCATATAGGTGATGTAGCCCGCCTCATAGAGGCGCTGCGCGATGTTCATGGTCTGCCGCGCGCCAAAGCCGAATTTGCGGCTGGCTTCCTGCTGCAGAGTCGAAGTCATGAACGGGGCCGAGGGGTTTCGGCTGGCTGGCTTGGCTTCGACGCTGGTGATTTTCAGCGCGCGTTTGGCAACGGCGTCCACGGCCATTTCCGCCTGGGTGGCGTTTTCGAGGTCGAATTTGTCGAGCTTCTTGCCCGCAAGATTGGTCAGGCGGGCCTCAAATTGCTGGCCGCGCGGCGTCGTCAGCTGAGCTTTGACCTGCCAGTATTCGCGGGGGTTAAACGCCTCGATTTCGGTCTCGCGCTCAACGATCAGACGCAGACAAACGGACTGCACACGCCCCGCGCTGCGCGCACCGGGCAGTTTGCGCCACAGAACCGGCGACAGGTTGAACCCGACCAGATAGTCCAGCGCGCGGCGGGCCAGATAGGCCTCGACCAGCGGGGCATCGATTTCGCGCGGGTTGGCCATCGCCTCGGTCACGGCGGCCTTGGTGATCGCGTTGAAGGTCACGCGGCTGACATGGGTCGATTTCTTGATCGAGCGCCGTTTGGTCAGCGCCTCTTTCAGATGCCAGCTGATGGCTTCGCCTTCGCGATCAGGGTCAGTCGCCAGAATCAGCGTGTCGTCGGTTTTCAACGCCTCAGCGATGGCCGCCACATGTTTGCGCGAATCGGTTGCGACCTCCCATTTCATGGCAAATTCATCGTCAGGATCGACGGAACCATCCTTGGGCGGCAGGTCGCGCACATGGCCGTAACTAGCCAATACCGTGTAATCGGATCCCAGATATTTGTTGATTGTCTTGGCCTTAGCCGGGGATTCGACGACGACAACGGGCATCTGCTGGCAAACCTCAGATTGTGAAAATACAGCCTTTTGAGGGCTGCGTATGGCGATCAGGGATGTGGGACGCAAGGGGCAATTGTCAATGCATGGCCGCTGAAAGCATGGTTAAAACACGGTCAATTCCGCGTTTTCATCGCGCGGACAGCCCTGTCATCGCCCGGAAACAAGGGCAAGAAAACCACCCGGCTGGCGTTCGACACGACCTTCCAGTTCAAGCTCTGTCAAAACCGGTACAACTTCGCGCACCTGACCGCCCAAATCGCGAATCAGCTGGTCTTCGGAGATCGGAGAGGGGCCAAGACGGTCAAGAATCCGGCTGTGGAGCGCCGCGGTTTCGCGCAAAGATCGCTGCGGGGCTTCGGCGGCGGGCGGCGCGGTGCAGGCGTCCTCAGCAGAGGGCTGCAAAGGCAGTTCGGCCTGCACAAACTGCGTTTGAACCGGCGGCAATGCCTCAAGGATGTCATCTACATTGCGCACAAGGCGCGCGCCATCGCGCAGCAGCATGTTGCAGCCCGCTGCGCGCGCGTCAAACGGGTGGCCCGGCACGGCCAGCACCTCGCGCCCTTGGTCCAGCGCACCGCGTGCGGTGATCAGGCTGCCGGATTTGGCCGCCGCCTCGACCACCACCACCGCGCGGGACAGGCCCGAAACGATACGGTTGCGCACCGGGAAATGCCGCGCCATGGGTTGCATCCCAAGGGGCATCTCGCTGATCCTCGCGCCACCTTTTGCGGCGATCTCTTCGGCCAGGCCTGCGTTTTCCGAGGGGTAGAGCACATCAACCCCGCCAGCCATGACGCCCACGGTCCCGCCTTCAAGCGCCGCGCCATGTGCCACCTTATCAATACCGCGCGCCAGCCCGGACACCACGACAAACCCGGCTTCGGTCAGACCAGAGGCCAGATGCCGCGCCATACGGATCCCCAATGACGACGCATTTCGAGCCCCGACCACCGCCACCATCGGGCGCTGCAGCACGGCTGCCTCGCCCACCACCCACAAAACCGGGGGGGCGTCGGGCAGTTGTGCCAGATCCTCCGGGTAATCCGGGTCTCCGAAAAACACCGCACGGGCACCATAGGCACGGGCCTGTTTCAATTCCTTTAAGATGACCCCTTCGGGGCAGGCCTCGTATCGCGGCACACCGGCAGCGCGGGCCACTTCGGGCAGCGCCTCTAGCGCAGCCCGCGCAGATCCATGTTCGGAGAGTAGTCGCCAGAAGGTTGTCACCCCAACGCGACGAGAGCGCAAGAGACGGAGCCAGTCCACACGGTCATCTTCCGTGGTGGGTGGGAGTGGGGGGTGAGTGGAAGAGTAGCTGATATCGCGCATCCTGGCCCCGTCATCTTGCGGATTAAGGATTAACGCGGGATCGGTTAATTGAGGGTAAACGGCAGAGTTAAACTCTGAGAAAAATCAATAAGACGCTGATTTTATAAGAAATGTTTTTCAATCGGAGGGACAAAGGGCGAACCATTACGATTCGCCCTCACACCTCAGCCGCCAGAACCACCAACCGTCAGGCCACCAATCATCACCGTCGGCTGGCCCACGCCCACCGGCACCCATTGCCCCTGCTTGCCGCAATTGCCCATGCCGGGATCCAGCGCCATGTCATTGCCAAGCGCCCGGATCTGGTTCAGCGCCGTGGCCCCATCCCCGATCAGGGTCGCGCCTTTGACGGGCGCGCCGACCTTGCCATCTTTGACGCGGTAGGCCTCGGTGCAGCTAAAGACGAACTTGCCATTGGTGATGTCGACCTGACCGCCACCAAAGCCCACGGCCCAAATGCCATCCTTGAGATCCGCAACAATATCCGCAGGGTCGCTGTCACCGCCCAGCATATAGGTGTTGGTCATGCGCGGCATCGGAATATGCGCATAGCTTTCGCGCCGCCCGTTGCCGGTGGGCTGCACCCCCATCAGGCGGGCGTTCTGACGGTCCTGCATATAGCCGACCAGTACGCCATCTTCGATCAGCACATTGCGCCCCGACGGCGTGCCCTCATCATCAATAGTGATCGAGCCACGACGATCCGGGATCGTGCCGTCATCCAGCACCGTCACCCCTTTGGACGCCACCTGTTTGCCCATCAAACCCGCAAAGGCCGAGCTGCCCTTGCGGTTAAAATCGCCCTCAAGCCCATGGCCGATTGCCTCGTGCAGCAGGATGCCCGGCCAGCCAGGGCCAAGCACGATGTCCATGACACCTGCCGGGGCGGGCTCGGCCTCGAGGTTGACCAACGCGATGCGCAACGCCTCGCGCGCTTTGGATTGCCAGTCCTGCGGCGCCAACAGCCCCTCCAGCGTGACGCGCCCACCGCCACCGGCGGTGCCGGATTCGCGGCGGCCATTTTCTTCGACAATCACGCTGACATTCACGCGGGTCATCGGGCGGATATCTGTGACAAGCGTGTCCTCGGGACGCAGAATGGCGATTTCCTGTAGCGAAGCTGCAATGGTTGCGGTGACCTGCACCACCCGCGGATCCAGATCGCGGGCAAAGGAATCAATCTCGCGCAGGGTGTCCAGCTTGACCGGAAAGCTGACGCCGGAAATGGGATCGGCATCGGTATAAAGCGTGCGGTTCGTGCCTGCAGGCGGGGGGGCCATCACGCCGCCGCCCTCGCCCACGGCCAGCCGCGTGGTTTCCCCGGCGCGGCGCAAAGCGGATTCGCTGATTTCCGTGGCATGGGCATAGCCTGCGACCTCGCCGCGCACCGCGCGCAGGCCGAATCCCTCGCCTGCGTCATAGCTGGCGGTCTTGATCCGACCATCATCCAGAACCAGCGATTCCGAGCGCCGGCGCTCTAGAAACAATTCACCATCATCGGCACCGGCAGTGGCCTCGCGCAGCAGCGCAACAGCGCGGGCGCGGTCCAGATGGGTTTCAAACGGGCGGAAAGGGGCTTCGCTCATCGCGTCCTCAACTGTTGTGACTTTTTGATCCAGATCAAAAAAAGCGGCGCTTTGCCGCAAGACTCTGTCTTTATTGGTGACGAAGAATATGGTTTTTAGCGTGCGATACGCAATGGGAGGGAGAGATTCCGGCCAAGGGGGCCGTGGATCCGCTTTTCCGCTCCGCACGCCACGCTAAACCGATCAGGGTGACACATGTACTTTAAACCGATGCTGACCGGCCTCGCCACAGCCTTCATCGCCGCGCCTGCCCTGGCGCAAGACCTGCCCGTTCTGGGCCGCCCCGAAGACGGTGCCATGGGCTTTCAGCCTGCCGCAACGGAACTGGCGCGCGAACTGCAGGGCCTGGACGGCCTGCTGCTGATCATCATCACCGTGATCTGCCTGTTCGTCGTTGGTCTGCTGGCCGTTGTTTATGTGCGCTTCAACGAGCGCGCGAACAAGAACCCCGCAAGCTTCACCCACAACTCGCCGCTGGAAATCGCCTGGACCATTGGCCCGATCCTGACGCTGGTGTTCATCGGTGCGTTCTCGCTGCCGGTGCTGTTCAACCAGCAGGAAATCCCCGATGGCGACGTGACCATCAAAGTGACCGGCTACCAGTGGTACTGGGGCTATGAATATGTCGGCACCGATCTGGCCTATGACAGCTACATGATCGGCCACCCCGCTTCGATGGAAGATGAGGATTACGACGCAGGCGCGATCGACTTTGTCCTGAACGACGCCATGGAAACCCGCCTGGAGCGGTCCGGTTACTCGCGTGCGGACTGGCTGCTGGCCACCAACACCGCCGTTGTTGTACCCGAAGGCAAGACCATCGTGATGCAGGTCACCGCCGGTGACGTGATCCACTCCTGGACCATCCCCGCCTTTGGCGTAAAGCAGGACGCCGTTCCCGGCCGTCTGGCAGAGCTGTGGTTCAACGCAGAAAAGCAGGGCGTCTATTTCGGCCAGTGCTCGGAACTGTGTGGCAAGGACCACGCCTATATGCCGATCACCGTCAAAGTGGTCAGCCAGGACGCCTATGACGCATGGCTCGCCCGTTCGGTCGAAGAAGGCGACTATGTGGACGTGCGCACGGTCCTGACCAACTAAGTAGGGGCTGCGGGCCGGACTGGCCCGCCCCGGCATCAAAACCCGAAGTGGCGCGACCTGTCGCGCCCTTCACGCCCCAAGGGCACATAAACCAGACCCAGCCTGACAGGCCGTACCCACTTCATGGCCAGCCGCCCGGAGACCACATGAGCGACGCAAGCTTTGACAGCAAAACCTACGCAGGTGAGGCACAGTTCAGCGATTATTTCGCCCTGCTGAAGCCCCGCGTGATGACGCTGGTCGTTTTCACCGCCTTTGTCGGCCTGCTGGCCGCGCCGGTATCGGTGCATCCCTTTGTCGGCTTCTGCGCGATCCTGTTCATCGCGCTTGGCGGCGGGGCCTCTGGCGCGCTGAATATGTGGTATGATTCCGATATTGATGCGGTCATGACCCGCACCAAGAAACGCCCGATCCCCGCAGGCCGCGTGTCGCGCGAAGAAGCCTTTGCCATCGGCCTGACCCTGTCGGTCTTTGCCTGCGTGTTCCTGGGCCTTGCGACCAACTGGGTTGCTGGTGGGCTGCTGGCCTTTACGATCTTTTTCTACGTGGTGATCTACACCATGTGGCTGAAACGCTCGACTCCGCAGAACATCGTGATTGGCGGCGCCGCCGGGGCCTTCCCCCCGATGATCGGCTGGGCCGCGGCGACAGGTGACATTTCCGTCGCCTCGGTGCTGATGTTCTGCCTGACCTTCATGTGGACCCCGCCGCATTTCTGGGCGCTGGCCCTGTTCATGCGCAGCGATTACGACAACGCCAAAGTGCCGATGCTGACCGTCACCCATGGCCGTCCATCGACCCGCAAACATATCCTCGTTTACACCATCCTGCTGGCCGTGCTGGCCGTGGGGCTGGGCTTTACCCAGGTGGGCGGCCCGATCTATCTGACCGTTGCTGTGGTGCTGAACGCCTTGTTCCTGAAAGGTGCCTGGCAGATCTGGCGTCGCAACGAAGAGGATAGCGAGACCGACAATTTCCGCATCGAGCGGAAATTTTTCAAACTTTCCCTGCTGTATCTGTTCGCCCATTTTGGTGCGATCCTGATCGAAGCAGGTGCCGCCCGTCTGGGCCTTTATGCAGGGGTGCTCTGATGGGGCTGAGCAAGGAACACGAAATCCACACCCGCCGCTTTGGCCGAAATCTTGGGGTTGGACTGGCCCTGGCCTCTTTGGTTGCGATCTTCTTTGGTCTGACCGTGGTCAAGGTCACGCGGGGCGATTATCAGGTTGAAACCTCGGAGGCTGAAAATGGCTACTAAGGATCCCAAGCTGAAAACCGTGAAACAGCTGGTTGGCGTGGTGCTTTTGATGGGCGGGCTGGCCTGGGCCTCCGTGCCGTTTTACGACTGGTTCTGCCGTGTCACCGGCTTTGGCGGCGTGACCCAGACCGCCGATGCCGCTGGCAGTGAAATTCTGGACCAGACCATCAAGATCAAGTTCGACGCGTCGAAGTCGCGCGGGATGCCGTGGGAATTCAAACCCATGCAGACCGAGATGACCGTGCGCATCGGCGAAGAGGGCCTGGCCTTTTACGAAGCCTATAACCCGACCGACCGCCCCGTTGCTGGCCAGGCCAGCTATAACGTCGCGCCGTTCGAGGCCGGGGGCTTCTTTTACAAAATCGAATGTTTCTGCTTTACCGAACAGGTTCTGCAGCCCGGCGAACGGGTGCAAATGCCCGTAAGCTTTTACGTCGACCCGGAAATCGTGACCGACCGTGATGCAAAGCATACCGGCCACATCACCCTTTCCTACACTTTCTACGAGATCGACCTGCCCGAAGATGACAACCGGCAGGCTGCTCTTGAAACAGATAACGGCGCGCAAGCGCCCGTGAACTAACGCCTAGCGAGGACAGAAGATGGCGCATGCAAAAGACCACGACTATCACATCCTACCCCCCTCAATCTGGCCTCTCGCCGCGTCTGTGGCCGGGTTCCTCATGCTGTTTGGCGCCGTACTGTGGATGCATGACAGCGGCCCATGGGTATTCCTGATTGGCTTTGTTGGCGTGCTCTACGTCATGTTCGGCTGGTGGAGCGAAACCATCGCCGAAAACAAGGTTGGCGACCACACACCCGTGGTCATGATCGGCCTGCGCTATGGCGTGATCCTGTTCATCATGTCCGAAGTGATGTTCTTCTTTGCGTGGTTCTGGAGCTTCTTCAAACACGCGCTGTACCCGATGGACCCCGATGGCAATTCGCCCGCGATTGATGGCCCCTGGCCGCCTGCCGGGATCGAAACCTTTGATCCGTTCCACCTGCCGCTGATCAACACGCTGATCCTGCTGTGCTCGGGCGCGGCGGCAACCTGGGCGCACCATGCGCTGGCACATGAGAACAACCGCAAAGATCTGAAAAACGGTCTGATCCTGTCGATTGCTCTGGGCCTGATCTTCACCGTGTTCCAGGTCTACGAATATGGTCATGCCGCGTTCAGCTTCTCTGGCAACATCTATGGCGCGAACTTCTTTATGGCGACCGGGTTCCACGGTTTCCACGTGGTTGTCGGCACCCTCTTCCTGTTCATCTGCCTGCTGCGCGTTCTGCGCGGTCACTTCACCCCCGAACAGCATCTGGGGTTCGAAGCAGCCGCCTGGTACTGGCACTTTGTGGACGTGGTCTGGCTGTTCCTGTTTGCCGCAGTTTACATCTGGGGCGGCTAAGCCGACCTGTCAGGGCTTGCACCTGTGGCCCGACACGATAAACCCAAAGGCGCGCCCGACACGGCGCGCCTTTTTTCGATGAGGGATCTTCGTGAAACGCATCCTTGCCCCTTTGCTGATCGGTCTGATCGGCGCGGCCATTCTGATCTGGCTGGGCAGCTGGCAAATGCAGCGCCTGGAGTGGAAGCGCGGCGTTCTTTACACGATCGAGCGCACCATCGCCGGTGCCCCTGCCCCGCTGCCCCGGCTGGTGGACCCGACCAAGCAGAAATACCAACCTGTCGAACTGACCGGCCAGATTGGCGAAAACCATCTGTTTGTGCTGGTCTCGGTCAAACGGCAGGGCGCGGGCTGGCGGGTGATTTCCGATTTCACCACCAATGACGGGCGGCGCATCCTGCTGGACCGGGGCTTTACCCCCGTGGACAAGAAAGCCGCCACATCGCCTGAGGGCGTGATCACCGTGACCGGCAACCTGCACTGGCCCGATGATCGCAACAGTTCCACCCCGGACAATGACTGGGTCAACAACACCTGGTTTGCCCGCGACATTTCACAGATGTCTGACGGGTTGAAAACCGAACCGCTTTTGGTGGTTGCGCGCGACATCACGCCGCGCGACCGCGCCATCACCCCTATGCCTGTCTCGATCGACGGCATTCCCAATGATCACTTGCAATATGCCATCACCTGGTTCTCGCTGGCCGGGATCTGGCTTTTGATGACCGGGCTCTGGATCCGGCGCCTCCTGAAAGGGGAGTCTCAATGAAATATGTGTCCACCCGTGGCAATGCCCCTGAACTGAGCTTTGCCGATGCCATGCTGACCGGTCTGGCGCGTGATGGCGGGCTGTATGTCCCGGCCGAGATCCCGCAGATGAGCGCCGAAGACATCCGCGCGCTGCAGGGGCTCAGCTATGAGGAAACCGCCTTTCGCGTGATGAAGCCCTTTGTCGGCGACTGTTTCACCGACGAAGAACTGCGCGGCTGTATTGACCGCGCCTATGCAGGCTTTGGCCACACCGCCCGCGCACCGCTGGTACAGCTGGCACCGAACCATTTCCTGCTGGAACTGTTCCACGGCCCAACCCTGGCCTTCAAAGACTTTGCCATGCAGCTGATCGGCCAGCTGTTTCAGGTCGAACTGACCAAGCGCGGCGAGCGCGTGACCATTGTCGGCGCGACCTCGGGCGATACCGGCTCGGCGGCAATCGAGGCGTTCAAAGGTCTGGACGCCGTGGATGTGTTCATCCTGTACCCGCATGGTCGCGTCAGCGAAGTGCAGCGCCGCCAGATGACAACCCCGAAGGAATCGAACGTGCACGCACTGGCGCTGGATGGCGATTTTGACGATTGTCAGGCCCGCCTGAAGGACATGTTCAACCATTTCGAGTTCCGCGATGGCGTGAAACTGGCCGGTGTGAACTCGATCAACTGGGCGCGGGTGCTGATTCAGGTTGTGTATTACTTCACCGCCGCCGCCAGCCTGGGCGCGCCGGATCGCAAGATCAGCTTTACCGTGCCGACAGGCAATTTCGGTGACATCTTTGCCGGGTTCATCGCCAAGCAGATGGGCCTGCCGATTGATCGTCTGGTGATCGCCACCAACCAGAATGACATCCTGCATCGCTGCATGGAAAACGCCGAATATCGCAAACATGGCGTGACCCCGTCGATCAGCCCGTCCATGGATATCGAGGTGTCCTCGAACTTTGAGCGCGCGCTGTTCTGGGCCCATGACAAGGATGGCGCCGCCGTGGCCGTCCTGATGGACGAACTGAAGGACAAGGGCGGCTTTGCCATTTCCGACAACGCCATGTCCGCCCTATCGCAGCATTACGACAGCGGCATGGCTGATGAGGCCACCACCAGCGCGACCATCACCGCCGCCAAAGCCGAGACCGGCGAATTGCTGTGCCCGCATTCCGCCATCGGCGTGCATGTGGCGAACCAACAACTGGCAAAATCCAGCACCACACCCATGGTCACGCTGGCCACCGCCCACCCGGCGAAATTCCCCGCCGCGGTCGAAGAGGCCACGGGCATCCACCCCTCTCTTCCCAACCGCATGGCAGATCTGTATGAGCGTTCGGAACGGGTAACACAGGTGCCAAACGACCTGACCGCCCTCGAAACCCTCATTCAGGAGCGTATCGCCAAGTGACCATCAAGACCGCCACGCTGAAAAACGGCTTTCGCATCGTCACCGAACACATGCCGGGGCTGCAATCTGCTTCGCTCGGGATCTGGGTCGGAGCCGGGGGGCGTCATGAACGCCCGGAACAAAACGGCGTGGCGCATTTTCTGGAACACATGGCGTTCAAGGGCACAACCACGCGCAGCGCCCTGCAGATCGCCGAGGCGATCGAGGATGTGGGCGGCTATATCAACGCCTATACCTCGCGCGAGGTCACGGCCTATTACGCCCGCGTCTTGTCCGGTGACACGGCGCTGGCGCTGGATGTGATCGCCGATATTCTGCTGAACCCGGTCTTTGACGAAAAAGAGATCGAGACAGAGCGCCACGTGATCCTGCAGGAAATCGGTCAGGCGCATGACACGCCCGATGATGTGGTCTTTGACTGGCTACAGGAACAGGCCTATCCGGATCAGCCCATCGGCCGCACCATTCTGGGCGAGGTCGAGCGCGTGCGCAGCTTTGACCGCGAAGATCTCGCGCGCTTTGTCGGCGAACATTACGGACCGGAACAGATGATCCTGTCGGCTGCGGGCGGCATTGATCACGATGCCATCGTCGCGCAGGCCGAGGCGCTATTTGCCCATATGACACCGGGCAAGGCTGCCGCCCCTGAGCTGGCGCAGTTTCACGGGGGCGAAGCCCGCCAAGTCAAGGATCTGGAACAGGCGCATTTCACCCTGGCCTTTGAATCGCCGGGCTACCGGGATGCGGATTTCTACACTGCCCAGATCTATTCCATGGCGCTGGGGGGCGGGATGTCGTCCCGCCTGTTCCAGGAAATCCGCGAAAAGCGCGGCCTGTGCTACACGATCTTTGCCCAATGCGGGGCCTATGCCGATACCGGCATGACCACGATCTATGCCGGCACCTCGGGCGAGGAACTGGGCGATCTGGCACAGCTGACCATGGCCGAGATGCGCCGCGCCGCCGACGATATGACGGTCGCCGAACTGGACCGCGCCCGCGCCCAGATGAAGGCCGGGCTGCTGATGGGGCTGGAAAGCCCCTCGTCGCGGGCCGAGCGCATGGCGCGCATGATCCAGATCTGGGGCCGCGTGCCGGACATCACCGAAACCGTGGACAAGATCGACGCCGTGACGCTGGACGCCGTGCGGACCCATGCGGCCCATCTGGCCAGCCAGTCCCCCGCCGCCATGGCGCTGTATGGCCCGGTCAGCGGCGCCCCCGCGCTGGAGGATCTGCTGGCGAGGCGCGCCGCGTAATGTTGCTCAATCGGCGGAAATTGCGGCTGGAGACCGAGCGGCTGACCCTGCGCCCGCCGATCCATTCCGATTTCACGCCCTGGACGTCCCTGCGCCGCGACAGCCGCGATTTCCTGACCCCGTGGGAACCCAGCTGGGCCGAAGATCACCTGTCGCGCCGGGCCTTTACCAACCGGGTCTATTGGGCGTCGCGCTCGATCACCGGGCAGACCGCGCTGCCGCTATTCCTGATCCGGCGCTCTGACGATCAGCTGCTGGGGGCGATCACGCTGGACAATATCCGCCGTGGCCCGGCGCAGTCGGGCACGCTGGGCTATTGGGTGGGGCAGCAATTCGCCCGTCACGGCTATATGTCCGAGGCCATCGCCGCCATCGTGCACCATGCCTTTGAACGCATGGATCTCAGCCGGATCGAAGCCGCCTGCCTGCCGGAAAACCAAGCCTCGCGCGGGTTGCTGGAACGCTCTGGATTTAAGTACGAGGGCGTGGCGCAAAGCTATCTGCAGATCAATGGCCGCTGGCGCACCCATGTGCTGTATGCCGCGCTGCGCGGCGACCGGCGCGGACGGACCGAAGCCGGGCTGTAGCTTTTCTCTTTGGTCATCGCCCGCCCTGCCCTAGATTTGGGCCTGGGGAGGCGTACCATGAAATCTCTGATCGCTTGTTTTCTGATGCTCCTGACGGCGGGCACGGCACTGGCGCAGGATACGCGCCGCCCCAGCCATTGCATTGCCATTGCAGATGCGGCGCCGGGCCTGCGCTATCTGCATCAGGCCGCCTGGACCGATCCGATCCCGGACTATTCCGTGCGGATCCAGTATATCGCCCATGCCTCTTTCCTGATCCAGACGCGCGGCGGGATTGAGGCGGTCACGGATTACACAGGCTTTGTCGGCAATACCCGGATGATCCCCGATGTGGTCACCATGAACCACGCTCATGATACCCACTGGACCGCCTTTCCCGATCCTGCCATCCCCCATGTGCTGCCCGGCTGGGGTGCCGAATTTGGCGCGGGGATAGATCACCATCTGGATCTGGGGGAAATGCTGGTGCGCAATGTCTCGACCGATATTCGCAGCCAGTTCGGCGGGTCAGAGCCGCGCGGCAACTCGATTTTTGTGTTCGAGGTCGAAGGGCTGTGTATCGGCCATCTGGGCCATCTGCATCACGAACCCACAGATGAGCAGTACGCCGCGCTGGGGCGGCTGGATGTGGTGATGGTGCCGGTGGATGGCGGCATGACCCTGCCCATCGACACGGTGATCCGGGTTGTGGATCGGCTGCGGTCTTCGATTGTGATCCCGATGCATTGGTTTTCAGACCTGTCGCTGGGCCAGTTTCTGGACGGGGTGCGCGACATCTATGCTATCGAGGTCACAGGCGATGCCGAAATCCTTGTCTCGCTGCGCGACCTGCCTGCGCGCCCCACAGTCAAAGTGCTGCGCCCGCAATGGATCATCGACCCCGAAGACTAACCCCCCAAATCCCCTTGGGCCGCGCGCGGCGCTGCGCTACATCTGAGCCATGAGTTTTCCGCCCCTCTCCCCCGCCGATGATGCCTTTGCCGCCCAACTGTCCGCCGCCCTGTCCAAGGACCGCCTGACACGAGCCGAGCCCCGCTATCTGGAAGAGCCGCGCCGCAAATGGAAGGGCATCTCGGGCTGGGTGGCGCGCCCGGAAAGCACCGAAGAGGTCGCGCAGATCATCCGCGCTTGTAACGCGGCACGGGTCGGCGTGGTGCCTTATGCGGGCGGCACCGGGCTGGTGGGGGGGCAGGTTGCCCCGGACGGGCCTGCGCCGCTGCTGTTGTCGCTGGAGCGCCTGAACCACATCCGCGCGACCTATCCCCGCGAATACACGATGGTGGCCGAGGCGGGCTGCATCCTTGCCGATATTCACAGCGCCGCCGCCGATCACGACCGGCTGTTCGCGCTGTCGTTGGCCTCGGAAGGATCCGCACGACTGGGGGGCCTGCTATCGACCAATGCCGGGGGCGTGAATGTGCTGCGCTACGGGTCGGCGCGGGCGCAGGTGCTGGGGTTGGAGGCGGTGCTGCCAGACGGTCAGATCTGGCACGGGCTAAAACGGCTGCACAAAGACAATACCGGCTATGATCTGCGGCACCTGTTGATGGGGGCCGAGGGCACGCTGGGTGTGATCACCGCCGCCTGTCTGAAACTGTCCCCACGCCCGGCCAATACCGGCACGGCGCTCCTGACGGTTGGATCGCCCTCCCACGCGCTGTCGCTGCTGGCGCTGGCACGGGATCGGCTGGCCGAGGGGATCAGCGCCTTTGAACTGATGCACCGCACCGGGTTTGATTTTCTGACAGAAACCCTGCCCGAGATCCGCCAACCCTGGCCCGACGCCCCGGAATGGTCCGTGCTGATCGAACTGGGCCTGCCGCGCGGGCAGTCGGTACAGGAGGCGCTGGAACAGCTGTTCCTAAGCGCGCATGAGCAGGGGCTGGTCAGCGACGGGCTGATCGCGCAATCCGACAGCCAATCGCAGGATTTCTGGTCCCTGCGCGAACATTTCCCCGAAGGGAACCGGCGGATCGGATCCATTGCCAGCCATGACATTTCGATCCCGCTGGAGGAAATGCCGGGCTTTATCAGCGATGCCTTTGCGGCTGTGGCGAAGCAGGGCGCCTATCGGATCAACTGTTTTGGCCATCTGGGCGATGGCAATCTGCATTTCAACATATTCCCGCCCAAAGGCGAACACCGCGATGCCTATCGCGCGCAGGCGGCGGACCTGACCCGCGCGATCCATACCCTGACCCATCAGCGCGGCGGGTCAATCTCGGCCGAACATGGGATCGGGCGGTTGAAAGTCGCGGATCTGGAGCGGTTCGGCGACCCGGCCAAGCTGGCCGCCATGCGCACCATCAAAGCGGCGCTGGACCCGCAAGGCATCATGAATCCGGGCGCTGTGCTGCGGCGTTAGTTTCCGGCGCTGATCCCGAACACGCAGCCATCTGAAATCAGCTGAGGCGGCGTCAGGCACAGCCCCTTGGCCGTCTGAAACGCGGCCAGCACCTTGGGCACGTAATCGCGGGTCTCGGCAAAGGGCGGCACGCCGCCATGCTGGCCAATGCTGTTTTCCCCGGCATTATATCCGGCCAGAACAAGGATCGGATCGCCCTCAAACTTCTCCATCAGGAAATCAAGAAAGGCGACCCCGCCCTTGATGTTCTGCGCGGGGTCCAGACTGTCCGTGACGCCAAACCGTTTGGCGGTGGCGGGCATCAACTGCATCAACCCCTCGGCCCCAGCGCCGCTGACCGCATCCGCCCTGCCCGAGGATTCCACCGAAATCACCGCCAGCGCCAAAGCAGGCGACACGCGGGTGCCCACGGTCGATAGCAGCAGGCTTTTGCCATGTTGCGCTGCAATGTCCTGCAAGTCCTGCAAACGCGGCGCAGCCACGCCCTGTCCACCCTTCAACGCCCCCAAAGCCGCGTCCAGCCGCCCCGGCCCCGTGGCCTCCAGCGCAGGGGACACCGTATCCCAATACCACGCATAGCGCCCCAAAGTCGCCTTAGCAGTGGGTTTGGGCGCAGCGATCACCGCCGCGGCCACAGGGGCGCTGGCGGGCGGAGGGGGCACCGCCGGATTCGCCCGCGGGGCGATCTGGACCAGAACCCGGCGTTTTGTGCCGGGTTTGGGTGGTTTCACCCGCTTGGCCGAAAAATCAGGATAGGCTGCAGGGGAATCAGAGGCCCCTTGCGCCCACGAGTCAGAGGCCGTGATCGCGAGGCACAGCGCCCCGGCCGCCCCCAGCGCCAAAATTTTCCCGAGTCTCATGTGTTTTGCCTGCTCTGCCTTGATGGCCTTTAGCGTCAATATGGCACAATCCGGGCGTTCTTTCCAGAATTGTTCCCCATTCGTAAACCAAGCCCGCCGCAATGCTTGCCCAAATGGCGAACATTCACCTGTCCTTAACCCTATTTATATGTTTTTTCCTTTTACTTTCAGAGGCCTAAATAGTTTTCCCTCCAATTCTGCCGAAACTGCAAAAACAAACGATTCCGGACACACTCTCGCCCCAAACCAGGAGCTTTATGTGCTCATACCGCAGCGGGAACGAGGAAGTGAGAGAGCCTCGGACAAAGCCCAAACCGGTGCATGTGAGCAAATACATCTACGGAGAGAGACCATGATCAAATTCATCCAGAACTTCCGCAAAGAAGAATCCGGCGCCGTGACTGTTGACTGGGTCGTTCTGACCGCAGCCGTTGTTGGCCTGGCAATCGCCGCCTATTCGACCATCGAAGACAGCTCGCGCGATCTGATCACCGCAGCAGGCGGTGCCGTGACCGCTGAAAACGACTTCTAAGTCGCTGGCGGCTGATACGCCGCCTGACATGAGGGTGCGCCATACATGACGCGCCCTTCCCAACACAGCTATCCGCCCCTGACGGCTGCATCCTGACAGGACCTCACGGGCAAATTTGGAGAAAACCCATGATGAAATTCATCCAAAACTTCCGCAAAGAAGAATCCGGTGCCGTGACTGTTGACTGGGTCGTCCTGACCGCAGCCGTTGTTGGCCTGGCAATCGCCGCCTATTCGACCATCGAAGACAGCTCGCGCGATCTGATCACCGCAGCAGGCGGTGCCGTGACCGCTGAAAACGACTTCTAAGTCTTTCCGACCTGACATGACGCTGTGGGCCGCATGATGCGGCCCGCGGCACAATATTTCCAGGTATTCGTAAGAAAGGGTTAGAGATGCTGAACAAATTCAAGACATTCCGTGACGATCAGTCCGGCGCTGTGACCGTCGATTGGGTTGTCATTACCGCTGCCGTGGTCGGTATGTCTGCTATCTCCTTCTTCATGATCGAAGACAGTTCCGCTGATCTGATGAGCGCCGCAGGCGGTGCTGTCTCTGCAGAAAACGATTTCTGACCGGCTGGATCACGCAGAACCTGAACCTTGGAAAGGCCGGGCTTTGGCACCGGCCTTTTTGCTGTGCGGGTTGATCGGTCAATGTTGATGGGACACAGACATTCCCCCGCTCAGGCCTCATTTCGCCACATTTTCAGAACAGTAATCACTATGGCCCCGCGCGTTTTGCGCCGGGCAATGCGCAAGTCAAAGAGGTGACGCGATGCGACTGGTATTCGGATTGGTTTTGATTGCGGGGCTCGGCCTGGCCGGTTTCGCCGTCTACATGGCACAAAATTACATCGGGGCCTATGAAAACGCCCTGAAAAAGGAACGCGCCAAATCCACGGCTGCCGTTCCGACCAAGGAAATCTATGTCGCCACCCGCGCCATTGCCTTTGGCGAAGAAATCCTGACCGAGGATGTCCGCCTGGCCCCCTGGCCCAAGGAAATCCTGCCCGAAGGGTATTTCGACGCGGAAAATCCCTTTTTCGTCGATGGCGAAGGCAACCGCGTGGCCATTCGTGCGCTGGAAATGCATGACGCCATGGTGCAGGTCAAAGTGTCGGCCCCCGGTGGCGATGCGGGCCTGACCTCGCGCCTGAAAAAGGGCGAACGCGCCTTTGCCATCAAGGTCGATGTGGCCTCCGGCGTGTCGGGCTTTCTGCGCCCGTCGGACCGCGTGGACATCTACTGGACCGGCCGCATCCCTGGCAATGACCCGAACCTGCCCGAAGGCGACGTGACCAAGCTGATCCAGACCGGCATTCGCCTGATCGCGATTGACCAGATGGCCAATTCCGACACGACCGACGCCACCATCGCGCGCACCGTGACCGTCGCGGCCTCGCCCCAGCAGATCGCGGCTCTGGCGCAGGCGCAATCCACCGGCAGCCTCTCGCTTTCGCTGATGAGCAACACCGACGAAACCGTGGCCGAAGCCATCGAAGTCGACCAGCTGTCCCTGCTGGGTCTGGAAAAGGCACAGCAGGATGCGCCCCGCGCCCTGCGCACCTGCACCCGGATCGTACGGCGCGGTGTCGAAAAAACCGAAATCCCGATCCCCTGCGGCGACTGAACCGCCCCTGGATCTCACCTCTTTGACCTGTTGCGCCCCGGTGGATGTCCGCCGGGGCCTGCGGTTTTTCCCCACCTGTTGCGTCTTATCCACATAAAATCCGGGCGCGAAACCTTTGATTCTTGCAAAAAATCGTAAACTGCCGCACATTGCCAAAAAAGAGCAGGCAAAAGATCTGCATAACGAGGCGTGATCGAAAGGCAGGTCACATGAAATTTGACAGGTTTTTGAAGGCAGCCCTGCTGGGGCTGACCCTCTGCGCTGGTGCAGTCGTCACCAGCACCCAGGCTGAAACGCTGCGCGTGGTGCGCACCGGCACAGAATCCGTGCTGTCGGTGGCGATGAACCGCGCTGTGGTGGTCGAAAGCGAAGAACCCTTTGCGGAATTGTCCATCGCCAATCCGGCCATCGCGGATATTTCCTCGCTGTCGGATCGGTCGATCTATGTGCTGGGCAAAAGTCCGGGCACGACAACCCTGTCGATCTTTGATGCGCAGGGCCAGCTGATCACCAATGTGGATGTGCGCGTAGCCGCTGATGTGACCGAGTTCAAGGAACGCCTGCGTCAGATCCTGCCCGACGAGAAAATCGAAGTCCGCACCGCCAATGACGGCATCGTCATGTCGGGCACCGTGTCGTCGACGCAGAAAATGAACCGCGCGCTGGATCTGGCCAGCCGCTACGCGCCGGATCGGGTGTCGAACCTGATGACCGTGGGCGGCATTCAGCAGGTCATGCTGAAAGTGCGCTTTGCAGAAATGAGCCGCTCGGTCGCCAAGACCCTGCGCTCTTCGGTTGCGACGGGCGGGTCCATCCTGGGCGGAGATCTGGGGCTGGAAATCGGCACCGGCAATGCCGCGCCCCTTGCCGATGTGGACACGATTGTCGGCAAGCTGAACCCGCAATCCGGGTCTAACGCATCCGAGGGCGCGGTGCTGTTTGGCTTTAACGCCGGTGGGCTTGAGGTCGGCATCCTTCTGGAAGCCCTTGAATCCAAAGGCGTTGTGCGCACCCTGGCCGAACCGAACCTGATCGCCCTGTCCGGGCAGGAGGCCAAGTTTCTGGCCGGTGGCGAATACCCGGTTCCGGTCAGCCAGCAGGGCGGCACGATTTCGATCGAATATAAACCCTTTGGGGTCGAGCTGAACTTTATCCCCCGCGTGGTGGATGGCGATCTGATCAATCTCGAACTCGAAGCGGCGGTGTCTGCGATCGACACCAACAACTCTTTTGAATTTGAAACCATCAGCGTCAACGCCTTTACCCGGCGCGAAACCCAGACCACCGTGGAAATGCGCGACGGCGAAAGTTTCGCAATTGCTGGGCTGCTGCTGGATGATTTCAAGGATCTGAACGGTCAGGTGCCGTGGCTAGGGGATATTCCCGTGCTGGGTGCCCTGTTCCGCAGCGCCGAATATCAGCGCGAACAATCTGAACTGGTGATCATCGTGACGCCGCATCTGGTGACGCCGACACGGGGCGAAGCCCTGGCCCTGCCCACCGACCGCGTGCGCCCGCCTTCGGAAAAAGATCTGTTCCTGTATGGCCGTGTCGGCAGCGACACCTCGCGCCGCAAACTGCCCAAAGGGGCGGCGGGCGAAGTGGCCAAACAGGATTTCAGCGGCTCTTATGGCTATGTGTTGGATTGAGGACGACATGATGCAGGGTCAGACTTTCAAACGGATCACCATGGCGGGGCTTGCCTTGTGCGTTCTGTCCGCCTGTAGCGCAAATGGCCGCGACCCGGTCTATGCGTCCTTCAACCGCGAGGCAGGATCGCTGGCCGATACCGGCGATTTCGGCAACGCGACCATGAACAACACCCAGTACCAGACGGGCGAAAAACAGTTCGTTTATGACCTGTCGCAGCGGTTCGCCACCGAGGTTCTGACCACGGTGAATTTCGCCTTCAATTCCTCGCAGCTGGATGTTGGCGCGCGCGACACGCTGAAGGAACAGGCCCAGTGGATCCGGCAGTTCCCCGAGGTACGCTTTGCCGTTTATGGCCATACGGACAAGGTTGGGTCCGATGCCTATAACAAACGCCTTGGCCTGCGCCGTGCGCAGACTGTGGTGAACTATCTGGTGTCGCTGGGCGTCGATCGCTCGCGGCTGGAGGCGCTGGTCAGCTATGGCGAGGCCCAGCCGCTGATCGTGACCGAGGGGCGCGAACGGCGCAACCGCCGCACCGTGACCGAAGTATCGGGCTTTGTCGCCGGGCATCCCACTGTTCTGGATGGGAGATATGCCGAGGTGATTTACCGCGAATATGTGCGCTCGGCCGCGCCCAAAACCGGGCTTTCCGGTATTTCCGGGCAGGATCTGTTGACCGAAACCGGTGTGACCGGCGCCGGTGGCTAACGCCGCAACCACATCGTGAAACGGTACAAAGGCCCCACTTCGGGGCCTTTTTCTTTGCCTATGCGGCCCCGCTCCGCCGCAATCCTGTGCCTAAATACCGTACAATTTCGGTTTTTTGGCCCCAATGTTGCCCCGTTTGACCGCCAGTTTTGCCTGTGACGATCCCCGTGCGCCGAGGCGACTCGGTGCTGGTGCCTCAGAACGGGGCACCCTGACACAGGACAAGAAACGATATGACGAGTACCCCGACCCAGCCGACTGAACCGGCTCCGATCCTGGCCTGCACCATCAGCCGCGACGTGCAGAATTTCGACCTTCTGATCGAAGATATGGAAACCGAGCTGGGGGAAAGCTGGGGCGATCTGGGATTTGACGAAGCCCTGCCCTTTTTGTCGCAACCCGATGCGGCGTCGATGGAATTTGTCGCCATGGCGATTGATGCGGTGGACGAACCCGATGTGGAAATGTTGGGTCTGATCATCGAGGGGGCCCGTGCCCGTGGGGTCAAGGTGATCCTGATCGCCGAGGATGTGACCCCCGCCTCGCTGCACCAGCTGCTGCGCAAAGGCGCGGATGAATTTGTGCCCTACCCTCTGCCCGAAGGCGAATTGTCCGCCGCGATTGAACGCCTGCGCAGTCCGGCCCCCGCCGAGGTCGCTGCCGCGGTTCCGGCAGGCGATGAGACCCCGGACAAGGTCAAACTGTCCGGCGATGGCGATGGTGTGTTGATTGCCGTGCAGGGGATTGCGGGCGGCGTCGGGGCCTCGACCCTGGCTGTGAACCTTGCGCACGAACTGGCGACTGGCTCCAAAACCGACAATCCGCGGGTCTGCCTGATGGATCTGGGCCTGCAGTTTGGCTCGGTCTCGACCTATCTGGACCTGCCCCGCCGCGACGCGGTGATGGAATTGCTGTCGGATATTGACAGCATGGATGGCGAAAGTTTTGCTCAGGCGCTGGTGTCCTTTGAGGACAAGTTCCAGGTCTTTACCTCGCCGCCGGACATCCTGCCGCTGGACATGATCGGCCCGGCCGAAGTCCTGCGCCTGCTGGAAGTGACCCGCGAACATTTTGATTACGTCATTGTCGACATGCCCACGACGCTGGTGCAATGGACCGAAACCGTGCTGACCGAGGCACAGGTCTATTTTGCGCTGCTCGAACTGGACATGCGGTCCGCCCAGAACACGCTGCGCCTGAAACGCGCGCTGCAATCCGAAGAGCTGCCCTTTGACAAGCTGCGCTTTGTGCTGAACCGCGCGCCGAAATTCACCGATCTGCAGGGCAAATCGCGGGTGAAACGCATGTGCGACAGTCTGGGCATCGCCATTGATCTGCAGCTGCCCGATGGCGGCAAGATCGTGATGCAAGCCTGCGACCACGGGCTGCCATTGGCCAACCACGCTGCCAAGAACCCGCTGCGCAAGGAAATCACCAAACTTGCGGGCAACCTGATCGCCATCGGCCAGTCCGACGCCGAAGCCGCCTGAGGAGCCTGACAGATGTTCTCGCGCTATAAAAAGCCCCAAGCCGACGCGGCACCGGTCACGCCCGCTGCGGCCCCCGCTGCCAAAGAGGCCACGCCAAAATCCACGGTGCAGCGCAAACCCGCGCCCAACGCCCCGGCCCGCGCCGCCCCGGTGGACAAAGAGAAAAAGCGCAAGGAGCGTCTGGCCGAGATCAAGCTGGAGCTGCACCGCGCCCTGCTGGACAGCCTGAACCTGGCCGCGATTGATCAGGCGGGCGAAGCAGAGCTGCGCGAGGAAATCAGCGAAATCGCGTCGGAAAACCTGCAGGAACGCGGGATTGTTCTGAACCGCGAAGAACGCCGCGCGATGATTGCCGACCTCTATGACGAGGTAAAAGGCCTTGGCCCGCTGGAAACCTTGCTTAAGGATGACACGGTTTCCGATATTCTGGTCAACGGCCCGCATCAGATCTTTGTCGAACAGCACGGCAAACTGTCCCTGTCCGACATCACCTTTAAGGATGAAAAGCACCTGATGCGGATCATCGACAAGATCGTTTCGGCCGTGGGCCGACGGGTCGATGAAAGCAATCCTTATGTGGACGCCCGTCTGGCTGATGGGTCGCGTTTCAACGCCATGGTCCCGCCGATCGCGATTGATGGCTCGCTGGTGTCGATTCGTAAGTTCAAGAAGGATAAGCTGGGCATTGACGATCTGGTCAATTTCGGTGCCTTCACCGAGGAAATGGCTGTCTATCTTCAGGCCGCTGTGGCGACCCGTCTGAATGTGATCGTGTCCGGCGGTACGGGCTCGGGTAAAACCACCACGCTGAACGCCCTGTCCAGTTTCATCGACAATTCCGAACGGATCCTGACGATCGAGGACACCGCGGAACTTCAACTGCAGCAGACCCATGTGGGCCGGATGGAAAGCCGCCCGCCCAATGTCGAAGGCAAAGGCGCTGTGACCCCGCGCGACTGTCTGAAAAACGCCCTGCGGATGCGTCCCGACCGTATCATCGTCGGCGAAACGCGCGGCGAAGAAGTCATCGACATGCTGCAGGCCATGAACACCGGCCATGACGGATCCATGACCACGATCCACGCCAACAGCGCCCGCGATGGCGTGGCGCGTCTGGAAAACATGATCGCCATGGCGGGTATCGACATGCCGCTCAAGGCGATGCGCAGCCAGATTTCTTCGGCTGTGAACCTGATTGTGCAGGCCTCGCGTCTGCAGGACGGCTCGCGCCGGATGACCTCGATCACCGAGATCACCGGGATGGAAGGCGACGTGATCTCCATGCAGGAAATCTTTCGCTTTCAGCGCGTGGGCCTGACGCCCGACAACAAGATCATCGGCCATTTCACCGCCACCGGCGTGCGTTCGCATTTCTCCGAACGCTTCCGCATGTGGGGCTTTGACGTGCCGGCCTCGATCTACGAACCCTTCAGAGCGGAGTAACCCGTCATGCTGTCAGCAGAACCAATCATCTATGGCATGATCTTCATCGGCGTTCTCGTGCTGGTCGAAGGTGTCTATCTGGTGGCCTTTGGCAAATCCATCAGCCTGAACAACAAGGTCAATCGCCGCCTGGAAATGCTCGACAAGGGCACCCGGCGCGAAGACGTGCTGGCCAAGCTCCGCAAGGAGATGGACCAGCATATGCAATCCCGGTCCTTCCCCTTATACGCCCTGCTCGCGGATAAGGCGCAGAAGGCCGCGATTGCCTTTACCCCCCAGCAGCTGATCATGGTCATGGGCGCCGTCAGCGTTCTGGCCTTTGTCGGCCTGACCATCGGCACCGATGCCAGCCTGCCCGTGCGCGGCGTGATGGGCGTCGGCATGGGGATTGGCGGGGTCTATATGTGGGTCAACCACAAGGCCAAGAAACGCCTGTCCATGATCGAAGAACAGCTGCCCGACGCGGTTGAGCTGATGGTGCGCTCGCTGCGCGTTGGGCATCCGTTCAATTCGGCCATTTCCATCGTGTCCAAGGAAATCAAAGACCCGCTGGCCACCGAATTTGGCATCATCGCGGACGAGGCCACCTATGGCCGCGACATTGGCGAAAGCCTGAAACACATGGCCGAGCGGCTGGACATGCAGGACATGCGCTTTCTGGCGGTGGCTGTGGCGATCCAGCAGCAGGCCGGTGGTAACCTGGCCGAGATCCTCGAAGGTCTGGCCAAGGTGATCCGGGCACGCTTCCGCCTGTTCCGCCGGGTCAAGGCGATCACCGCCGAAGCCCAATGGTCCGGTAAATTCCTGTCGGGCTTCCCCGTGGCTGCGCTGATCTTCATTCAGGTCGCCAAGCCCGATTATTACGACGAGGTGCTGGACCACCCCTGGTTCATCCCCGCCTGTTTCATCGTGGGCATCATGCTGACGCTGAACATCTTTGTGATGCGCGCGCTTGTGAACATCAAAGTGTGACCCCGGTATCTGCAAAAGGCTGTTTCCATGATTGACCAACTCAACACCATGATCACCGACGCGCTTGGCCCTGCAGGTCCGCTGCTGGTGGTTGCCGGTCTCGCCGCGCTGCTGATCCTGGCCGCCGTGCCCATGTTCATGCGCGCCAAGCCCGATCCGCTGGACAAGCTCAAGCAAACCGGCCAGCAGCGGCTGGATGCGGACACCCGCGCGGTGCTGCGCGACAAAAAGCGCAATGAAAAGCTGAACAAATACGCGCAGTTTCTGGAACCGCAGGACGAACAGGAACTGTCCGACATTCGGATGAAACTGCTGCAGGCCGGCTATCGCAGCAAGGATGCGGTGCAGCTGTATTACTTTGCCCAATTTGCGCTGGGACTGGGCCTGCTGGCGGCTGGGGTGCTGTATTTCCTGTTTGTGCTGGACAGTGCCAATGCGACGACACAGCAAAAACTCATGTATATCCTCGGCCCTGGTGCCGCAGGCTATCTCGCCCCGAAATACTGGATCACCAAGCGCGTGGAAAAGCGCAAAGAGGAAATCCAATCCGGGTTCCCCGATGCGCTGGACATGATGCTGGTCTGTGTCGAAGCCGGTCAGTCCATGGACCAATCCATTGTGCGCGTCGCCAAGGAATTGCGGGCCTCTTACCCCAGCCTTGCGGATGAATTTGAAATCATCGCCCATGAAATGAAGGCCGGTAAGGACAAGACCCAGGTGTTGAGCGATATGTCCGAACGCTGCGGGGTGCAGGATGTGTCCAGCTTTGTGACCGTTCTCAATCAGGCCCAGACCTTTGGTACGTCAATCTCGGACGCGCTGCGGGTCTATGCCTCGGAAATGCGTGACAAAAGGGTCATGCGTGCGGAAGAAAAAGCAAACCAGCTGCCGACAAAGATGACTCTGACGACTATGATGCTGACAGTGCCGCCGCTGCTGATCATCCTTGTGGGTCCGTCTGCGGTCAGCATCACCGAAATGGGCAGTATCGGACAATAAGACATGCGCTTTATCGCGGGATGCGTGATCATCCTTTCTCTGGCCGCCTGTGACACGGGCGGCCTTGGCGCGCGTGATGGCACCTATGCCCCCGCGCTGGACCCCAAGGGCGAGGCGGTCGACGGGATGCTGGTCGGCCATCGCCTGATGGAAGCAGGCGAACACGAACTCGCGCTCGAGGCCTTTACCCGCGCCGCAGGCAATCGCGGCCTGACCGGCGAAGTGCTGGTGGCACTGGGATCGGCCAATCTGGCGCTGGGGCGTTTGAACCAATCGGAAAAGCTGCTGCGCCGGGCGATCACGGTCGAATCCACCTGGCCCGAAGCCTATAACAATCTGGGCGTTGTGCTGATCGAACGGGGCAAAACCGCCGAGGCCGTGGAAATCTTTCGCCGCGCCTATGCGCTGGATAATGGCCAAAGTGACTCAATCCGTGACAATCTTCGCTTGGCTCTCGCAAAACTTGACAATTCGGTCTATGGTGGACCGCAACAACAAGAATACAAACTCGTGCGCCGGGGCAGTTCCCAATATCTGATCCGCAGGACGCCGGGATAAGAGGCAGAGCAGCAAGAGGACGCAGGCAACATGCGCCATCCCATCGTCGTATCCCTGTGCGTGACCGCCGCGGTCGCGCTGTCGGCCTGTGAAAAAGGCATCGACAAAGAGGCCGTTGATCGCAAATTCCAGGGCGTGAACGTGGTCGATGAAACCAACCTCAACGAGGTGATGCTGACCGTGGGCGACCCGAACGAGGCCGTGGCCTATTTCAAACGCGCTCTTGAACAGGATCCCGGCCGCATTGACCTGATGCGCGGTCAGGCCCTGTCGCTGGTCAAGGCCAAGCGCGCCTCAGAGGCGAAAATCGCCTGGGCCGCCGTGGTTGACCACAAAGACAGCAACAATGGCGACCGTGTGAATCTGGCGGATGCGATGATCCGGGCGAATGACTGGACCGGGGCGCAAACCGTTCTGAACGCGATCCCCCCCACCCACGAAACATTCAAACGCTACCGGCTGGAGGCGATGATCGCTGACAGCAACAAGGACTGGAAAAAAGCCGACAGTTTCTATGAAACCGCCGTGGGCCTGACCACCACACCCGCCAGCGTTCTGAACAACTGGGGCTATTCCAAACTGACCCGCGGGGCCCATGCCGACGCAGAGCGCCTGTTCCTGGATGCAATCCGCCAGGACCGCACCCTGTTCACCGCCAAGAACAACCTGGTTCTGGCCCGTGGCGCACAGGGCAATTACACCCTGCCCGTCCTGCCGATGACGCAGGTTGAACGCGCTGAACTGCTGCACACGATGGGTCTGGCCGCCGTGAAACGGGGCGATGTGGAAATCGGCAAAGGTCTGCTGCGCGATGCCATCGAAACCCATCCTCAGCATTTCGACGCGGCCGCCCGCTCGCTGCGCGCGCTGGAAAACAACGCGTCGGGCTAAGGAACGGATCCGGTGATGTCGATCTCGGCCAGCGCGGCATTGTGGTTTGCGCCTTTTGTGCTGCCCATCTGCCTGTACATCATGTTCACCGACATGCGGGGGATGAAGATCCCCAACCATGCGGTGATGGCCCTGACCGGGGTGTTTGTTCTGGTCGGGCTGGTCGCGCTGCCGCTGGATGTCTATTTCACCCGCTATCTGCATCTGATCGTGGTTCTGGTTGCGGGCTTTGCGCTGAATGCGGGCGGGGCCATGGGGGCGGGCGATGCCAAATTCATGGCCGCCGCCGCGCCACTGATCCATCTGGGCGATGTGCGGTTTCTGATGGTGTTGTTTGCCGCCAACCTGCTGGCCGCGTTCATCGCGCACAGGCTGGCCAAACACAGCGCCCTGCGCCGTCTGGCCCCGGATTGGGAAAGCTGGCAGGCGGGCAAGAAATTCCCCATGGGCCTGGCCCTTGGCGGCACTCTGGCGATCTATCTGATCCTTGGGATCCTCTACGGCCACGCGCCGCACTAAACGCCCCTGACAGCGTGAGGGGCTGCCGCCAAGGCTCCCCCTCTGTGCCCCGCTCTTGCCACAAAGCCCCGGCAGATTGCTGCCAAAGGCAATCGCAGCAGGCGTTTTCAGATGAACATGCAGACCTCAAATGTCATGGCCCCGCCCGCCCCAAAGCGGATGGAAGATGTCGGGCTGAACCCGGTGATGATGCGCGACATCGTGTTGAAAACCATGTTCCGCAAGAACACCAATGTGGTGACCGATCTGGCCCGCGCGGTCGCTCTGCCCATCGGCATCACCCAGGAACTGATCGACATGGCCCGCGCCCAGGGGCTGCTAGAGGCCATGGGCACGCTGGGTGCAGGCGCTGTCACCAATGAAATGCCCTACCAGCTGACAGATGCAGGCAAAGCCCGCGCGCTGGATGCGCTGGCCCAGTCGGAATATTTCGGCCCCATGCCCGTGCCGCTGGCGGCCTATCAGGAACAGGTCAAACGCCAGTCGATCCGCAATATTCAGGTCGCCCGCGACCAGCTGACCGGCGCCATGGGGCATCTGGTTTTGCCTGACGACCTGATCGGCAATCTGGGCCCTGCGGTCAGCGCCGGGCGCTCGATCCTGATGTATGGCCCGCCGGGTAACGGGAAATCCTCGATCTCGAACGGGATTCGCGATGCGATGGGGGACAAGATCTATGTGCCGCGCGCCATCGAATATTCCGGTCAGGTGATCACGGTCTATGACCCGATTGTCCATTCCAAGGCCGAAGCGGGCGGCGAAGAGGCCACCGGCCTGCGCCTGACCTCGCGTTATGATCGCCGCTATGTGCTGTGCCAGCGGCCCACGGTGATCACCGGTGGTGAACTCAGCCTCGACATGCTGGATCTGGTCTATAACCCGACCGCGCGCACCTATCAGGCCCCGCTGCAGCTCAAATCCACCGGCGGGATTTTCATCGTCGACGACCTTGGCCGTCAGGCCGAACCGCCGCAGAAACTGGTCAACCGCTGGATTGTTCCGCTGGAAGAATCAAAAGACATCCTCGCCCTGCAATCAGGTGAAAAATTCGAGGTGCCTTTCGACACGCTGGTGATCTTTTCCACCAACTTCCACCCGAACGAGATCTTCGACCAGGCCGCCCTGCGCCGGATCTTTTTCAAGATCAAGATCGACGGCCCCTGTCAGGAGGATTTCCTGAAAATCTTTGCCATGGTCGCGCGCAAGAAAAAGATGCAACTGGACGAGGGCGCGCTGGTCCATCTGCTGAAAAACAAATACCCGACGATCAACAATGTCTATGCGAACTACCAGCCGGTTTTCCTCATCGACCAGATGATCGCCGTCTGCGATTTCGAAGGCCTGCCCTACCGTATGACGCCGGAATTGGTGGATCGCGCCTGGTCCAACATGTTCGTCAAAGACGAGGTGATCGTGAAGTGATGCGCTTTGTGCGATGGCGTCACATTTTTGCGGAATTTCCGCTTGACGCCACCGCCCAGCTTTCATATTCCCCCGTTCACGGAATGGCGCGGTAGCTCAGTTGGTTAGAGCGATCGACTCATAATCGATAGGTCGGGAGTTCAAGTCTCCCCCACGCCACCACTCCCCCCCCGGATGAAAATTCTAGCAACACAGATACTTGCGTAAGTTCTGGCGTGGCAACGTACAGTTCCACATCTCGCCCGGTCGGGGATCAACCGGGCAGACTGCCTTGCCCTGTCAGCGTTTTTTCAACGCAATGCCCTGACCTGATTGTGCGGGTCTACCCAGCGTTTCATGTGCCTGCAGGATCTGCGTCAGGCGTTCCGCCACGCGCGGCGACCACGCCTCGGGGCGGCGGGATTCGAGGTTGAACCCCAGCAGTTTGGTTTCATTGCTGGCGGACACATGCCCGTCGGCGGTCAGCACCTGATGGAACAGGATCAGCCGTTTGTCATCAAAACCAATCAGCTGAGTCGTGATGGTAAACCCGTCGCCCTCGGCCAGTTCGGCCCCATAGGTGATGTGGTTTTCGACAATCACATATTCATGGCCTGCCCGGCTTTCGATGGTCTGATCCGGGCCGTTGATCCAGTTCCAAAAGGCCCAGTTCGACTGATCGCAGATGGTCAGGTAATGCGCCATATTCATGTGGTGAAATTCATCCACCCACTCAGAACGCACTTTGTTTTCAACCAGTTGCAAAGGCGCTGCGATCTCACCCGTCCAGTCGTGCAGAAAGGTTTCTGTCTCGATCATCTCAGCGCCCTTTCCAGACCGGATCGCGTTTTTCCATCACTGCGCCCATGCCCTCGGCCGCGTCTTCGCTGGCGTAAAGCCCCTGATAAATCGGCAGATCGCCCGAGCGCATGGCGGCAAAGGCCGCCTGTTCGGTTTTGTCTTCGGTCGCGGATTGGATTTCCTTCACCGCCTGAAGCGACAGCGGCGCGTTGGCCGCAACCTGATCGGCCAGATCGCGCGCGGCAGTCATCAGCTGATCCGCCGGGACCACGCGATTGACCAGCCCCCAGCGTTCCAGCTCAGCTGCGCTGGCGCGGCGAGCGGTCATCATCAATTCGTTGGCGATGGCGCGGGGCAGACGGCGCGGCAGGCGGATCACACCGCCCGAATCCGCCACAATGCCGATCGACACTTCGGTCAGGGCAAATTCCGCATGATCTGCGGCGACGATCATGTCCGCCGACAGGGCCAGTTCAAACCCGCCGCCCAGCGCCGTGCCATTCACCGCCGCAATCACCGGTTTCTTCAGATCCCAGAACTCTGTCAGACCGGCAAAGCCGCCAACCCCTTGGGGCGCATGGGGATCTTCGCCCGCTTTCAGATCCCAGCCCGCGGAAAAGAACCGATCCCCACCGCCGGTGATGATCGCCACGGACAGTCCGGGATCCTCCTGCAACTGCGCGAATGCATCGCCCAGCGCGCGCGAGGTGGCCGCGTCAATCGCATTGACCTTGCCCCGCGCCAGCGTGATTTCCAGCACACGGCCCCGGCGCTCTGTGGTGACATCATTCATCTGTTGCTTCTCCTGCCCGATCTTTTCGGCAGCAAGACACAGATCCCTGTGAATGTCCCCTCTTGACGTGGAAAAATCAGACGCCCGACGTGGGATTTTGCGGCACGGCCACCAGCGCCTCTAACAGGTCGATCAGCGTTTCGTAATTCTGCGCGCCCATCCCGTCACATAGCTGCGCCGCCATGCGATCACAGACGGCCAGATGGCGCGCCACCATGGCGCTGCCCTTGTCGGAAATGCGAATCATGTGGCGGCGGCGATCCTGGCTGTCGCGGAACAGCTCGACCATGCCACGCTCTGACAAGCCGCGCGTCAGCCGGGTGATCGAAGGCAGGTGCAGACAGGTCGCCGACGCGAGACTGCCGGAATCGCACGCCCCCTGCGTTTCCAGCGTGGTCAGGATGCGCCATTGCTGTTCGCTGATCCCCACCGCGCCCAAGACCGGGCGCATGGGCGCGGAGACATGTTCCCGCGCCCGCGCCAGCGCCAGCGGCAACGACCGGCCAGAGCGCACCCGCCCCGGAAAGGCCGCAACAGACGTCGGCACCCGCGCCGATACTGGCGCAGTTACATCGCAAGCAGGCGCTGTATCGACCGGGCGCAGCCCGTCAGGTGTCAAAGACATTTTTCTGCTGGTCATCTTGCCATTCACCACACAATTCACCGCCCCAATCTATCGGGCAGGACTGTGTCGCGCAAAAACGCTTATGTGGCGTGACAGACGCCAGATGGCGGCAGGGTTGGCTCAGATCAGACCACGGTCGCGGGCGATCATGGCCGCATGGGTGCGGTTGCGCGCCTCAAGTTTGCGGCTAAGGGTTTTGACATGCAGCTTGACCGTGACCTCTTGCAGGTTCAGATCGCGGGCGATTTCCTTATTGGCCTTGCCCTCGCAGATCCCCCGCAACACATCGGTTTCGCGCCGTGTCAGGGTCGGCGGATCCCCGCTGCGATCCTGCATGAAATCAAGCGGCGTATAGACCTCGCCTGCGGCCATGAACCTGGCGGCGGTCAACATGGTGCGCGCGGCCAGTGTTTTGGGAATGAATCCCTGTGCGCCTGCTTTCAGCGCCGCTTCGGCGACGGAACGGGTGGCTGTGCCCGACAGGATGGCCACAGGACGTTCCTGATTGGCCCGGCGCATCCGCGCCAACCCCTCAAGCCCATTCATACCGGGCATGGTGTAATCCAGCAAAACCAGATCGAAACTGCCGGTTTGTTCGGCTGCGGCCACGGCCTCGTCCAATGTGGCGACGGTGACCACCTCTTCGACATCACTGGCATCAAGATACGCCGCGATCGTATCCCGCACCAGATCATGGTCATCTGCGACTAGGATCCTCATTCGGGCACCCATCAAAAAATTCACTCAAAAGTTACCGCTAATCCGGTCTGGATACCATAGCGTAGCATACAGTCTCGAAAGAATAGGTGGATTTCTCTTTAACCTGTTTTGTGCAAATTCGTGAATATTCGAATAAGACGCCCAAGATACCGATTTGCCCATAGCGGAGTTTTACATGTCCTCACAGCGCGCGGCCCTGCCTTCCACCCTGACCGCGATGATCCTTTTGGCGCTCTCTTTAACACTGTTTGGCCCGGCGCGGGCCGACACGCCGCTGCCTGCCCCGCAAGGGCCGGTTGTGCTGCGCGTGTTTGGCGATGTGAGCGTGACCAATAGCGCGGGCGAGGCGCAGTTTGACCTCGCCATGCTGCAGGAAATGCCCGATACTGTGTATGAAACAACAACATTGTGGACAAACGGTCTGCAGCAGTTTCGCGGTGTCCTTCTAAAAGAACTGGTCGACCGGCTAAAAATTGAGGCAGGCACGCTGGAGGCCAGCGCCCTGAATGAATACCTGATCGAGATCCCGCTGGAGGACGCGATCGAAGGCGGCGCGCTGATCGCTTATGAGCGCAACGGCAAACCCATGTCCGTGCGCAGCAAAGGCCCGCTATGGATGATTTACCCCTATGATCGCGACGAAAAATTCCGCAGCGAAACCTATTACGCGCGCAGCATATGGCAGATGGATCTGATCGAAGTCCTCGCCTCTGACGCGGCCGAGTGACCCGGCCTGGCCATCAGAATCGGGGGAAATTCGAATCACCCCCTGCGCCCCCTTTATGTCATGAGGCCTGGCGATGACCCGTCGTCGCCTGTCTTTGCTGGCGCTGCTGACCGCATTGGCTGCGCTGTTGTTTTTTGGCGGGTTGATCGCAAGCAGCGTGCTGGATATGCGCCGCCAGCTGTCCAATCTGGGCACCGCGGATTCCGACGTGGTGCAATGGAGCCTGTCGCAAATCGAAGTCGACGCGCTGAAGCTGGAAAACGCGGTTCTGCGCGCGCATCACTACGCCCCGCCACAACGCAATGCCGCGCTGCACATCATCCGGCGCCGCTTTGATCTGTATTTCAGCCGAGCCGAACCGCTGATCCTCAGCGATAATTTTGCCTCTGTGCGCATGATGCCCGGCATCGGCCCGCCCCTGGACGAAATCAGAGCATTTCTGGACACCTGGACCCCGGTGATTGACGGGCCGGACGCGGAGCTGGAGGCGCGCCTTGCGGAACTGGAGGTCGCCGCCGGGTTCAACCGCGAAGCTGCGCGGCGCGCGACCTTGCGGGGCATTGCCCTTTCAGCTGCCGAAGGCGACAACCAGCGCAGCTCGATCTCTCGGACTCTGTCGGGGGCTGTGCAGCACACGCTGGTGCTGGTCTCGATCCTGTTTGTGATGCTGGCCCTGATGCTGCGACTGGATCGTATGCGTGACCGCCAGACGCGCCAGAACCGCGAAACGCAGGCGCGGATGGAAACCATCGTAGAGACCTCTTTTGATGCGGTGATCGTGATTGATACGGCCGGGCGCATTCTGGATTTCAATGGGGCAGCAGAAACCGCGTTTGGGATTGCCCGCGATGCGGCGCTTGGCGCCGAGCTGGCGGATCTGATCATTCCGCCGGATCAGCGCGATGCGCATCGCGCCGGGATGCGCCGTTACCTGTCGGGACGGCGCGGGCGGATGCTGGAACGTGGCACGGTTCAGCTGGACGCCCAGCGCAGCAACGGCCAGATCTTTCCAGTAGAGCTGTCCCTGTCCGAAGCTCAGCTGCCCACCGGCCCGATCTTTATCGCCTTTCTGCGCGATATTTCCGACCGGGTCGCGGCGGAAAACGCGTTGCGCAGCGCCCGCGACGAAGCCATCGCCGGTGCCCAGTCCAAAGCCCGGATGCTGGCAGTGATGAGCCATGAGATGCGCACCCCGCTGAACGGAATCATCGGCGCGCTGGAACTTCTGGATCCAAAGGCCCTGCCTGCGGACCAGCGCCACTATCTGGACATCAACCGCAATTCCGCGCATCGCTTGCTGGATCTGGTCAACGATGTGCTGGAAATCTCACGCATGGATGCGGGGGGACCGCCGGTGCGGGCCCGTGCCTTTGATCTGGTCGCGCTGCTGCAGGATCTGTGCGACAGTCAGATCGGCCCGGCTCAGGCCCGCGGCAACACCATTGTTCTGACCCCGCCCAGCCCCGTGCTGCACCAGGTCTGGGGCGACCCGGAACGCCTGCGCCAGGCCCTTTTGAACCTGCTTGGCAATGCGATCAAATTTACCGAAAACGGTCAGATCACCGTCGAAGCGGAATGCACCAACGGCCTGTCCGAGGTGGAGCTGCGCGTGATCGACAGCGGTCAGGGCATCGCCCCCGAGGATCTGGATCGCGTGTTTGACGATTTTGTCACGCTGGACGGATCCTATCAGCGCCGCCACGAGGGCACCGGCCTTGGCCTGGGGATCGCGCAACGCCTGACCCTTGCCATGGGTGGGATGATGGGCGTGGAAAGCGAACCGGGGGAAGGATCCGTCTTTTGGGTATGTCTGCCTCTGGCCCGCCCTGCCGGGGCAGAGGACACGCCTGAGATCACCGCGCCGCACGATCCAGCGGCCACCGCGCCTTTGCGGATCCTTCTGATCGAAGACAATGACATAAACCGGCTGGTCCTGTGTCGTATGCTCGAGGCCGACACCCATCACGTCACGCAGGCGGATAATGGCCTGAGCGGGGTGCACCTGGCACAGACACAACCGTTTGACCTGATCCTGATGGATATTTCCATGCCCGGCATGGATGGGGTCACGGCGACCGAACATATCCGTCAGGGCGGGGCTGGCGCGTTGAACCGGGACACGCCGATCCTGCCTGTCACCGCCCATGCGCTGCCCGAGGATCTGCAACGCTTTCGCGAGGCCGGGATGGGGGACAGTCTGATCAAACCCATCACCCGTTCGACCCTGCGCGCGGCCTTGGCTGACATCAGCGACCCCACTCTGGCTCAGCCCTCTGCGTCCAGACCTTCGCAGGGGGATACCCCGCCTGTGCTGAGCGCCGAACTGATCGACACATTGAACGAAACCCTAACGCCCCAGCATCGCCGCGCGGCGATGCGGTCTTTTGCCCATGAAATCGACCGGTTTCTGGACGGCCAGTCGCTGTTTGGCGATCCAGCTAGCCCGCCGGATCTGACTTTGCTTGCGCAGGAGGCCCACAGGCTGTGCGGCGCTGCCGGGCTGTTTGGCGCACCACGCCTGGCCGCGCTGCTGGGGCAATTGCAGGAAGCCGCCCAAAAAGGCGAAGCCGACGCGCTGCTGTCTTTCCTGCCCAAACTGCGCCCCTGCTGGGCGGAAACGCGCAAGGCTCTGCTACAAAAAGGCCTGTTACAGGACAGCTGATCCAGCGCCCTGCACCGGCGCGCGGCCAGCGCAAACCCCACGCGCGCGGCGCAGGACAGCGGGCGCTTTGCTTTGGCCGCCGCTCTGCTATACCCGATCCGCAGTCAGTTGGGGGAACGTCATGGGTAATCCGCTTTTTGATCAGATGCTGGGCCGTCACGCGGGCAGCGATGCGCCGTTTTTGCACCTGCCCGATGGTCATGTGCAAAGCTATGGCCAGTTTGTCGACAGCACCGCGCGCTACGCCCATGCGCTGATGGATGCGGGGCTGCAGCCCGGTGACCGCGTCGCCATTCAGGTCGCTAAATCGCCCGAGGCGCTGGCCCTGATCTTTGCCTGCATCCGGGCGGGCATCATCTTTCTGCCGCTCAACACCGCCTATACTGCCGATGAAATCGCCTATTTTGTCGAAAACTCCGGGGCGCGGCTGCTGGTCTGCGATCCTGCGCGCGAAGCGGCGCTGAGCCCGGTGGCCGAAGCCTGCGGCACAGGTCTGACCACACTGGGGGCCAGCGGCGATGGCGCATTGGCGCAGGTCGCCAGTGTCAGCCCAGTCGATTTCCCGACACAGGATTGCGAGGGCGGATCGGTCGCGGCTTTCCTCTATACCTCTGGCACCACGGGGCGGTCCAAAGGCGCGATGCTGAGCCAGGACAACCTGCTGTCAAACGCGCTGACGCTGGTGGATCACTGGCAGTTCACCAACACGGATGTGCTGCTGCACGCGCTGCCGATTTTCCACACCCATGGGCTGTTTGTGGCAACCAATGTGATCCTTGCCGCCGGGGCGTCGATGGTGTTCATGCCGGGCCTCGACACTGCCGAGCTGATCCGCCACATGCCCCGCGCCACTGCGCTGATGGGGGTGCCGACCTTTTACACCCGCCTGCTGGATGACCCAGATTTCACCCAAGAGGTCAGCGCCAATATGCGGCTGTTCATCTCGGGCTCTGCCCCGCTGCTGGCGGACACGCACCGCCAGTTTAAGGCCCGCACCGGCCACCGCATTCTGGAACGCTATGGCATGACCGAAACCAATATGAACACCTCTAACCCCTACGACGGAGACCGCCGCGCTGGCACGGTGGGCCTGCCCCTGCCCGGTGTCGAGGTCAAAGTCTGCGACGACACAGGTACCGAGATCCCGCGCGGCGAAATCGGCATCCTTGAGGTGCGCGGCCCCAATGTGTTTCAGGGCTATTGGCAGATGCCGGAAAAGACGGCGGCGGAACTGCGCGAGGACGGGTTCTTTATCACAGGGGACCTCGCGACACAGGGCGCAGATGGCTATGTCACCATTGTCGGGCGCGGCAAGGATCTGATCATCGCGGGCGGCTACAACATCTATCCCAAGGAAATCGAAAGCCTGCTGGACGACCAGCCCGGCGTTCTGGAAAGCGCCGTGATCGGCGTGCCCCATCCCGATTTCGGCGAAAGCCCGGTGGCGGTGCTGGTGCCCGAAAAAGGCGTGCAGCCCGATCTGGCGGTAATCGAGGCAGCCGTGAGCCAAAGCCTCGCCCGGTTCAAACATCCCCGCCGCTATATCGTTCTGGACGCCCTGCCCCGCAACACCATGGGCAAGGTGCAGAAAAACGCACTGCGCGACAGCTATGGTGATCTGTTTAGCTAGGCTTTTGGCGCTGCCTGCACCGTATAGCTGCAGCGGTCGGGCTTGATGTCCAGCAGCGGCGTGCCGTCCAGGCAATCCAGCCCGCGCACGATCAGGACGTTCCCCTCGCGTCGCAGCAGGCGCACAATCGACGTGCCAATCGGGTTGGGCCGCACCGGCGAGCGCAGGGAAAACGTGCCGCGCAGATCGTCCCGCCCGCGCGGGCTTTGGGTCAGCAGATCGCGCCGCGCCTGATGCAGCCAGTATAGCAACTCTAGCGTGTCAAAGCGGTCCACCCCATCCAGAGCCGGGCCATAACGCGGGTCCAGCTCGACCCGGCACTCTGGCCCGCCCTCACGATCGCCTTGGCGCGGGCAATCGCCGCGCTGCGCAAAAGGCGTATGGATCACCCCGATAAAGCGCAGCCCAGCACTGATCGGCGCGTTGTCCTGCAGGGTGGTTTCCCCGGCGCGCAGGCTGTCACGGGGATGTGGGATCTGGTCTGGATCTTGCACAAGCGGCCTCCGCGTCAGACAAAACAAATCGGGCTACGGTGCGTCCAGTCTTTCGCACCGGCGGGATTTGAGCAAGCCATGTGCGGCAGAGGGTGTTTTGTTGCGAATGACTCGCATTAGCCTTGACTGTTGCGATTTATTCGCATTTAGAAGAGCCAGACACACAGCATTATCAGGTTTCCCATGCCCTTGTTCCGCTTTGCCCCGACGCTTGCTGCTTCGCTGGTTTTGACCACATGTCTGATGCCCTCGCTGGCAGCGGCAGATAAAATGAAGGTCGTGACGACCTTTACCGTGCTTGCGGATATGGCGGCCAATGTGGCCGGGGATGCGGCCGACATCGTGTCCGTCACCAAACCGGGCGCGGAAATCCACGGCTATGAGCCCACGCCGCAGGACATCGTGCGCGCCTATGACGCCGATCTGATCCTGTGGAACGGCATGAATCTGGAGCTGTGGTTCGAGCAGTTCCTGTCCCAGCTGGGGGATATTCCCTCGGCCACACTGACGGATGGGATTGACCCGATTGCCATCGGATCGGGCAGCTATGAAGGCAAACCCAACCCCCATGCCTGGATGGGTCTGGATAATGCGCTGATCTATATTAATAATATCGAGGCAGCACTGTCCGCACAGGATCCCGACAATGCTGCGACCTATGCGGCAAATGCCACCGCTTACCGCGATCAGATCCGCGCTACCATCGCACCGCTGCGCGAACAGGTCGCCGCGATCCCGCAGGATCGGCGCTGGCTGGTGACCTGCGAAGGCGCCTTTAGCTATCTGGCGCGCGATTTCGCCATGCAGGAACTGTATCTGTGGCCGATGAACGCCGATCAGGTGGGCACGCCCCAGCAGGTGCGCGCGGTGATTGACGGGGTGCGTGCCAATGACATCCCCGCCGTGTTCTGCGAAAGCACGGTCAACACCGCCCCCGCCCAGCAGGTCGCCCGCGAAACCGACGCACAATATGGCGGCGAGCTTTATGTGGATTCACTTTCGAATGCGGATGGCCCGGTGCCGACCTATCTGGACCTGCTGCGCGTGACCTCGGAAACAGTGGCCAAAGGGCTGACCTTACAGGTCACAGAGTAAGGGCACCGACGATGCAGACCGTCCTCCCGACACAACACGCCAACGAGACCCCAGGCCTTGTGGCTCGGGATGTGACTGTCACCTATCGCAATGGCCATACCGCCCTGTGGAATGCCAGTTTCGACATTCCCCGCGGGTCAGTCACCGCCCTTGTCGGGGTGAATGGCGCGGGCAAATCCACCCTGTTCAAATCGGTGATGGGCTTTGTCCCCACCGCGCAGGGGCAGATCACCATTCTGGGCCTGCCCGTGCGCGAGGCGCTGAAACGCAATCTGGTCGCCTATGTCCCCCAGTCCGAGGAGGTCGACTGGGCCTTTCCCGTGCTGGTCGAGGATGTGGTGATGATGGGGCGCTATGGCCATATGGGCTTTCTCCGCCGCCCCCGCGCCGCCGATCACAAAGCCGTCGAACAGGCGCTGGCGCGGGTCAATATGCAGGACTTCCGCAAGCGCCAGATTGGCGAGCTGTCCGGCGGCCAGCGCAAGCGCGTCTTTCTGGCCCGCTCGCTGGCGCAGGATGGGCAGGTGATCCTGCTGGACGAACCCTTTACCGGTGTGGATGTCAAAACCGAAGACCAGATCATCGCCCTGCTGCGCGAATTACGGGACGAAGGCCGGGTGATGCTGGTCTCCACCCACAACCTTGGCTCGGTACCTGAATTTTGTGATCGCACGGTGCTGGTCAAAAACACCGTTCTGAAACACGGACCTACCGAACAGGTTTTCACCCGCGAGAACCTGGAACTCGCCTTTGGCGGCGTTTTGCGCCAGTTCACCCTGGGCGGCAGCGACCTGCATGATGACGAAGACGCCCGCGAGATCTCGATCTTTACCGATGATGAGCGCCCCTTCGTGCAATATGGCGACAAAACCCAAAAGACCGAACGCGAGGCGGCAGGCCCAGAGACAGAGGCAGATCAATGATCGCCCTGCTGCTGGAACCGTTCAGCTATGGCTACATGACCAATGCCATGTGGGTGTCGGCCCTTGTGGGCGGGGTCTGCGCCTTTCTGTCGGCCTATCTGATGTTGAAAGGCTGGTCGCTGATCGGCGACGCGCTTAGCCACGCGGTCGTGCCCGGTGTTGCGGGGGCCTATCTGCTGGGCCTGCCCTTTGCGCTGGGGGCGTTTCTGGCGGGCGGGCTGGCGGCAGGCACCATGCTGTTCTTGTCTGAAAGATCGGGGTTAAAGGCGGATGTGGTGATCGGCATGATCTTTACCTCATTCTTCGGGATCGGGCTGTTCATGGTGTCGATCAACCCGATTTCGGTCTCGATCCAGACCATCACCATGGGCAATATCCTGGCGATTTCACCGTCCGACACGCTGCAGCTGGTGCTGATTGGCGGGGTATCTTTGGTCGTGCTTCTGGCCAAATGGAAAGACCTGATGGTCGTGTTTTTCGACGAAAACCATGCGCGCAGCATCGGGTTGCGGCCAGGCCTGCTGAAACTGGTGTTTTTCACGCTGCTGTCGGCCTCGGTTGTGGCGGCGATGCAAACCGTGGGCGCGTTTCTGGTGATCGCCATGGTCGTGACACCGGGGGCCACTGCCTATCTGTTGTGTGATCGGTTTCCCCGGCTAATCGCGACCTCGGTGGCCATCGGCGCGCTAAGCAGCTTTTTCGGGGCCTATGCCAGCTATTTCCTGGATGGCGCGACGGGCGGTATCATTGTCACCCTGCAAACGCTGGTCTTTCTGGCGGCCTTTGTCTGGGCCCCGAAACACGGGCTGCTGGCCGCGAAACGCAAAGCCGCAGAGGCCCTGCGCGCCCCAAACCTGCAAAGCGAGGCCCAAAATGGAGTTTGAGCTCGCCACTGCACTGCTGCCCTTCCGCTTTCCCTTTATGCAGAACGCGTTTCTGGTGTCGCTGATCGTGTCGGTGCCTACGGCGCTTTTGTCCTGTTTTCTGGTGCTGAAAGGCTGGGCGCTGATGGGCGACGCGGTCAGCCACGCAGTCCTGCCGGGCATTGTGCTGGCCTATATGCTGGGCATCCCGCTGATCATCGGAGCCTTTGCCGCAGGTATGGGATGCGCCGTGGCAACGGGATACCTTGCAGGCAATTCACGGGTGAAACAGGACACGGTGATGGGGGTCGTCTTTTCCGGCATGTTCGCCGTTGGCATCGTGATGTTCGTCTGGGCCGACACCGACGCCCATCTGGACCACATCCTGTTCGGCAATATGCTGGGCGTGGACGGTTCGGAACTGCAAACCGCCGCGATTATCTCGGCCATCGTGGCGCTTGGCATAGCATTGAAATGGAAAGACCTGCTGCTGCACAGTTTTGATGCGGCACAAGCGCGGGTCTCTGGCCTGCCGGTGGCGTGGCTGCATTACGGGCTGCTGACGGCCCTGTCGCTGACCATCGTGGCAACCCTGTCGGCGGTGGGGCTGATCCTGGCGGTCGGGCTGTTGATCGCACCGGGGGCAATTGCCTTTCTGCTGACGCGCTCTTTCCCATGGATGATGGTGACAGCTGTGCTGACCTGCATGGCCTCCATGCTGCTGGGCACCTATGCCAGCTTCTATCTCGACAGCGCACCGGCCCCGACGATCATCCTGATCCTCACAGCCTTTTTCATCCTCGCCTTTGCTTGGCGGCAAATCGCAACGCGCAAAGCCTCTGCCCAAACCGCCCCGTCTTCTCTTTGAAAGACCTCTGGGGGTGAGGCCAAAGGCCGAGGGGGCAACGCCCCCTCCCAAGATTTTTTCAAAAAATCTTGCCCCCCGCCCAGCCGCAAGCGCCCACATAAAAACGCGCGCCCAAAGGGCGCGCGCTGGTCGGATCGCCAAAGGCGATCCGAAACAAAGGCAAAGGATCAGCGGAGATCGTAGCGATCTGCTTCCATAACCTTGGTCCAAGCCGACACAAAATCCGCCACAAACCGCGCGCTATTGTCATCCTGCGCATAGACCTCCGCCAATGCCCGCAATTGTGAGTTCGAGCCAAAGACCAGATCCACACGCGTCCCGGTCCATTTCACCGCACCGCTGCTATCGCGCCCTTCAAACAGGTTGCTTTCCCCATCCACAGGCGTCCATGTCACGCCCATATCCAGGATATTCACCAGGAAATCATTGGACAGCTGGCCCTCACGATCCGTCAGCACCCCATGACGCACGCCACCATGATTGGCACCCAGACCGCGGAGCCCTGCAACCAGCACTGTCATTTCCGGGGCGCTCAGCCCCAGCAGCTGCGCTTTGTCCACCAGCATCTCTTCGGGTGCAGTGCGGAACGCCTGCGACAGGTAATTGCGGAAGCCATCGGCCTCGGGTTCCAGAACCGCCATGCCCTCGGCATCGGTCTGATCCTGCGTGGCGTCCATGCGGCCTGCATGAAAAGGCACCTCAATGGAATGACCCGCTGCCGCAGCTGCCTGTTCCACCCCGACATTGCCTGCCAGCACAATCAGATCCGCCATGGAGACCCGCTTGCCCGCATCAGCAAAGCCCGCTTGCACGCTTTCCAACGCGGCCAGTACCCGCGCAAGTTGCTCTGGCTGGTTCACCGCCCAGTCCTTTTGTGGCGACAGGCGGATGCGCGCACCATTGGCCCCGCCGCGATGGTCAGAGCCACGATAGGTCGCAGCAGACGCCCAGGCGGTCGAGACCAGCTCGGACACGCTCAGCCCTGTGGCGGCGATCTGCTGTTTCAGCGCGGCCACATCCTCGGCCCCGATCAGATCGTGATCCACCGCCGGAATCGGATCCATCCAAATCAGATCCTCGGCCGGGACTTCCTTGCCCAGATAGCGGGATTTCGGCCCCATATCGCGGTGGGTCAGCTTGAACCACGCACGGGCGAAGGCCTCGGCGAACTCTTCGGGGTTCTCATGGAACCGTTTGGAGATCGGGCCATATATCGGGTCCATCCGCATGGCCATATCCGCTGTGGTCATCATCGGCGTGACCTTGGCCCCGGATCCGTCGACCTCGGGCGCGTGATCCTCATCGGCCAGATCCTTGGGATGCCAGATATGCGCGCCTGCGGGGGATTTGGTCAGTTCCCACTCATACCCGAACAGCAGGTCGAAATAGCCATTGTCCCATTTGATCGGGTTAGCGGTCCACGGCCCTTCGATGCCTGAGGTGATCGCATCCACGCCCTTGCCGGATTTGTGCGACGACAGCCAGCCAAAGCCCATTGCCTCGATTGGCGCAGCTTCGGGTTCGGGACCAACATGGGCCGCATCGCCTGCGCCATGCGCCTTGCCAAAGGTATGGCCACCGGCGGTCAGCGCCACGGTTTCCTCATCATTCATGCCCATCCGGGCGAATGTTTCGCGAATATCCGCACCCGAGGCCACAGGATCAGGATTGCCATCCGGCCCTTCGGGATTCACATAGATCAGCCCCATCTGCACGGCGGCCAGCGGGTTGGCCAGATCGCGTTCGCCACTATAGCGGCTGTTGGGGTTGTCCGAAGTGGCCAGCCACTCGGTTTCATCGCCCCAATAGATGTCTTCCTCGGGTTCCCAGATATCTTCGCGCCCACCGCCAAAGCCAAAGGTGCGCCCGCCCATGGATTCAATCGCGCAATTGCCCGCCAGAATATACAGATCCGCCCAGCTGAGCGCGTTGCCATATTTCTTTTTCACCGGCCAGAGCAGGCGGCGCGCCTTGTCCAGATTGCCATTGTCCGGCCAGCTGTTCAGCGGCGCGAACCGCTGCGAGCCAGAGCCGCCACCGCCGCGCCCATCCGCCGTGCGATAGGTGCCCGCGCTGTGCCAGGCCATGCGAATGAAGAACGGACCGTAATGGCCGTAATCGGCGGGCCACCAATCCTGACTGTCAGTCATCAGCGCATAAAGATCAGCCTTAACCGCATCCAGATCCAGCGCCTTGAACGCCGCTGCATAATCAAAATCGCCGCCCAGAGGATCGCCCGCAGGGGCGTTCTGATGCAGCACACGCAGGTTCAGCTGGTTCGGCCACCAGTCACGGTTCGAGCGCGTGCCGAAATTCACCGCACCATGCATGACCGGGCAGCCGCCGGTTCCCTTGTCGCTTCCGTCCATCTTGTTCTCCCTATGGCTGGTTCTGCTGATGCCGGGGATCCCGGCGCAGGCTGTCTTGCGTCTGGGGCGCGTCCTGTCGGCGGCCCCTGCAAGATCAAGCTAACAAGCGTTTTGAATAATTATAAATTGTAGTTTCCTATTTTTTTGATAATCAAAAATTATGGCAAACCTGACCCTGCGCCAAATGCGCTATTTCGAAGCCCTGCACAAAGCCGGCCATTTTGGCCGCGCCGCCGAAGCCTGCGCCATCTCGCAACCCGCCCTGTCCGTGCAGATCCGCGAGATGGAACAGGACCTGGGCGCACCGCTGTTTGAGCGCGCGGCCCGGCGCGTGACCCTGACCGGCTTTGGCGAAGACCTTGCCCCCAGAATCCGCGATATTCTGCAACGGGTCGAAGAACTGTCAGACCTGGCAGCCGCCAACCGCGCAGGTGATGCGCTGCGTCTGCGCATGGGGATCATCCCGACCATTGCCCCCTATCTGCTGCCCCGCGTGATTGCCCGGCTGACACTGGATCTGCCCGCGCTGGACCTGCATGTGCGTGAAACCCAGACCCAGACGCTGTTGCAGGAACTGGCCGAAGGGCGGTTGGATTGCGCCATCCTCGCCCTGCCAACATCAGAAAGCTGGCTGACCGAAACCGCCCTGTTTGACGAAGACTTTGTGTTGGTGCGCCCGGCAGATCAGGCAGGGCGCACGGTCCCAAACGCCGAAGAGCTGGCCCAGATGCGTCTGCTGCTGCTAGAGGAAGGCCATTGTTTCCGCGATCAGGCGCTGGCCTTTTGCGCGCAACGCCCGGCGCTGGCGCGGGACGGGCTGGACGGGTCGTCCCTGTCCACGCTGGTACAAATGGTGTCGGCGGGGATTGGCGTCACACTGATCCCGGAAATGGCCGTCGCATTGGAAACCCGCGCCGCCACGGTGGATCTGGCACGGTTCCGCGCCCCCGCCCCCAGCCGCACCATCGGCATGGTCTGGCGCAACACCACCCCCCTGGCCCCGCGCCTGCGACAGATCGCAGACAGTGTGCGCAGCGCCACCGCCCCGGACAGGCCGTAGGGTGGGTTTTCAACCCACCGCCTGCTGTGTCAGCATAATGTCAGAAACTCTTACCCGGATTCAGAATGCCTTTGGGATCAATCGCCTGTTTGATCTGACGCATCATCTGCACGGCCTGCGGGTCTTTGAACCGCAGCATGGCCGGGCGTTTTGACACGCCAATCCCATGTTCGGCGGAAAAGGTGCCGCCCAGCGCCAGCGCCTCTTCCTCGATGGCGAACATGATGTCATCGGGCGGGGGCGCGTCGGGTCCAGGCCAGATGGAATAATGCACATTGCCATCCCCCAGATGCGCCACCAGCGTGCTGCCTGCCTGCGGGTCCAGCGTCGCCAGCCGCGCATCGGCCTGCGCGACAAACCGGGCCACCTGATCCACTGGTACAGCCACATCGGTCATCACCACCGGACGCGAGGTCGCCACCTCGGCCGCTGCTTCGCGTCGCGCCCAGATCTGCGCCCGCTGCGCATCAGACTGCGCAATCACCGCGTCCTGCACCAGCCCCTCTGCCAGCATTTCGCCCAGCGCGTCCTGCAGCAGCCCAGCCAAGAGCGGCTGCCCATCCGGCCCTGGTGCCGCATCGCGCGGCGCGGTCGAGGCCAGCTCGATCAGGATATTCACCTCATGGCTGCGATCAAAGACCGGACGGATATCCGGGTGCAGGGCCTCATAGGCGCGCATATAGCGGGCGGGCATGTATTCACAGGCTTCGACCGCACCGCCAGTGGCATCCTGCATCCGGTTCAATAGCTGCAACGCGCTGTCCAGATCCGCCATCGCCACCATCGCCGTGGCCCGCACCCGTGGCTGCGGCACCAGTTTCAGCACGGCTGCGGTGATCACACCCAGAGTGCCTTCGGCCCCGATCACCAGATGGCGCAGATCCAGCCCCGAATTGTTCTTGTGCAGCGCGCTCATGGCGTCGACGACGCGCCCGTCGGGCAGAACGATTTCCACCCCCAGCACCAGATCGCGGGTATTGCCATAGCGCAGCACATTGGATCCCCCGGCATTGGTCGACAGGATGCCGCCAATCCGGCAACTGCCCTTGGCCCCGAATGTCATGGGAAAGCGCAGCCCCTGTGCTTCGGTCGCATCGTGCAATTGCGACAGGATCACCCCGGCCTCGACCACGGCGATGCGGCCTGCGCTGCGGATCTCGCGGATGCGGGTCATACGCTCCAGCGACAGCATAATGGCCCCTTCCCCCACGGTGCCGCCGGAAATCCCGGTATTGCCCCCAACCGGCACCACCGGCGCGCCATGTTCATAGGCCAGTTTCATCACGGCCGAGACCTCATCCCGATCCCGTGGCCGCAGCACACAAAGCGGGGTCCAGTCATATTGCCCGGTCCAGTCCCGACTCCATGCGGCCATATCCGCACCGGTCAGCACTTGGTCCGCGCCCAGCGCGGCGCGCAGCGCCTCCAGAACCTGTGTCATTCAGCAACTCCGAATGTCAGTGATGCCCACAGGCTTTCCCACTGCATTCCGTTTTCGGTTTCAGGATCCAGCGCGCGCATCACCACATGATCCACCAGATAGAAATGCCCCGGCACCACCGGCAGCCGCACCTGCCCAGCCGCATCGGTGCGCAGGGTCTGCAGGCGCACGGTCAGATCCGGCGCGCGTTCAAACAGTTCAATCTGCGCATCGGGCAAAGGCGCGCCCTGATACAGCAGCTGCACCGGCATCCCTGCGCTCAGATCGTCGCGATAGGGGTTGGCCAGCGCGACCAGCTCGACCTCCAGCCCAAAGGCACGGTCCGCCCCGTCCCCCGCACCGACGCCCACCAGCGCCTTGGCATAGCGGGAATAGCGTTCGCGCACCTCTGATGTCTCAAAGCCCCGCGCAACATGCTGCTCCACCACATCGGCAAAGCCTTTTCGAGTGCAGAACCGCGTGAATTTGTCAAAATCCCGATAGGTGATCTGATGGTCGCGGGTGACATGCAGCGCCACGGCCAACCCCGCCCCGGCAACCTGCATATTCAACGCCGGACGGTCCCCGATCCGGCCCGGCACCGGCAGGATCTGATCGTCCAAAGCCAGGTCGAACCGGCGAAAATTGCGCGGGATATAGGCGTGTTTTGCCCCGGCCAGGTCATCCCCCACGCGCAGATCCGCAACCAGGGCCGCACCGGGAGCGACCTGCGTGGACAGCGGCTCGATCCAAAATTCATGCGCCAGCGCAGGCACAGCCAACAGCGCCGCGCCCAATCCGCAGACCAGTCTGGAAAACAGCCCCATCCCTGACCTCGCGCCCTTAACCGGCGCTTTTCAAGCGCGTTTCCAGATCCTTAGCGAACCCGGCCATGCGGCGACGGAACCGTTTTTCCACCCCACCTTTGGCCAGTTTCAGCGACTGCACCAGCAGACGGGCCGACAGGGTTTTCGGGATCAGTTCGGAATGCAGGCTGATCCGGGTCCGCCCGCGCGACAGGGCCACACAATTGACCACTGCCTGCGCCTCCAGCCCGCCAGACACTGTGTCAAAGACCAGCTTTTCCGAGGGGATGCAGTCGGTCAGTGTGATCACCGCATCGCGAGTTTTGCCGCGAAAGGTAAACCCCACCTCCCAGGCGGTACCAGCAGCCACAGGCGCATCCACAGAGCCGCGGCGCTGCACCTGAACCCCGCGGCGCATGGCCTGGCGTTCAATCCCGTCGAAATCCGACAATTCCGCAAAAACCCGATCAATCGGGGCTTCTATATCTTCCTGCGCGGTCAAAATCATCTGCGTGTCTTACCCTGTCCTGACGCCTGCGCGCCTGTGTTTGCCTCGTTCGGTTCTGGCGCCACACTACCCGATACCGGGGCTTAGTCCAGCCGGTCCGCCAGCCAGTTGCGCAAAAGAAAATGCGCAATTGAGCCTTTGCGCGCCGGAAAAAACGATGTGTCCTGCCCCGCCATGCTGGCGATCAGCTGTTCGCGCGTGACCCAGCGGGCGTCTTCCAACTCTTCCGGGTCCAGCTGGATTTCGCTGCTTTTGGCGATGCCCTGGCAGCCGATCATCAGCGAGGACGGAAAGGCCCAGGGCTGGCTGGACAGGTAGCGCACGGCACCGACCTTGACCCCTGCTTCCTCGAACACTTCGCGGCGCACGGCGGCCTCGATTGTTTCGCCCGGCTCCAGAAAACCGGCGAGGCAGGAATACATGCCCTCGGGCCAGCCTGTGCCCCGGCCCAGCAACGTGCGATTGCCATCGGTGATCAGCATGATCACCACAGGATCGGTGCGCGGAAAATGATGCGCGCCACAGCTGGGGCAGATGCGTTCCCACCCGGCTTTGTGGATTTCGCTGGCCGTGCCGCAACGGGCGCAGAACCGGTGGCTGTCATGCCAGCAGAACAGCGCGCGGGCCGTGGCGGCCAGCTCAGCATCGCGCGGGGTGAGGCGGGTCATCATGCTGCGCAACTCGCGGAACCGCTGATCGCCGGTCAGGCTGGGATGGATCTGTTCGGTCTGATCGACAAAGGCGGCCATGGCCTCTTGGTCCAGATCATCGGGAGCCCAGCTGGAGATGTCATGGGCGAACACCGCGCCGCCCTGCTCTTCGATCCCCAGCAAAAGCGGCTCTCCCGAGCTGTGGCGCAGAATCGGATGATCCAGCGGCAGGCGCTGCAGATCAAACTTGCCTTCGCCCGCAATCAGCGGCTTGCCCCGCCACAGCAGCACGGTCCGCGCCTGATCCGACTGCATCAGCGCGCTGAGCGCCGGAATATCCCCGCGCAGATGCGCCGCGCGCTCCAGGCCAGAGCCTCCGAAACTCACTTCTTCTGCCGCTTTCATCGCTGCCCCCTTTGATGCCCGCGCACCATGCCCAGACATCACGGAATTGGCAATCATCCGCCCCCGCCTCAGGGATGTGAACTGGGGCAAATAAGCAGCAATTCAGTTGTCGCTCATTCCAAAAACACATCTTATCGTTGCAATATACGCTTATCCGCGTCATGCTTTACCCCTGAAAGCAGACGTTTTTTTATCGCCCGTATTGTTTACCTGCCTTCACACTCGACAGGAAAGCACCCGCCCGTGCCCAAAGATTTATCCTCCGGTTTTAACCGGCATCGCTCTTTGTCCTCGGCAGCCTCTGCCGCCCACATAGCTGCGGCCGCCGGTCAGGTGACGTTGCGCATCCTGTCCACCACGGATCTGCACGCCCATATCCGCGCCTATGATTATTTCCGCGATGAACCGGTTGAAACCTGCGGCCTGACCCGCGTGGCCTCGTTGATCCGGGCCGCCCGCGCCGAAGCCCCGAACTGCCTGCTGGTGGATAATGGAGACCTGATCCAAGGCACACCCTTGGGCGATTTCATGGCAGAGGACACACCCGGCCCACAGCGCAGGCCGCACCCCATGATCGCGGCGCTGAACCAGCTGAATTATGATGCCGCGACCCTGGGCAATCACGATTTCAACTTTGGGCTGGATCATCTGCTGCATAGCATCGCAGACGCCGAGTTCCCCTATGTGCTGACAAATGCGGTCCGCGATCTGGGTGACGATCCGCTGCGCGATGCGCCGTTTCTGCCGCCCTCCACGATCCTGGAACGGGATTTTCTGGACAGCACCGGTGCCCGCCATCGGATCCGGCTGGGGGTGATCGGACTGACACCGCCGCAGATCACCAGCTGGGATCAGACCCATCTGGCCGGGCATCTGCAGACCCGCGACATGCTGGAGGCCGCCCGCGCCCACGCCCGCAGGCTGCGTGAAGAGGGGGCCGATCTGGTGCTGGCACTGGCCCATACCGGCCTGGTGCCGCCCGATGCGCCCTATAAACCGGACACCGCCGCGCTGCCGCTGGCCCAGCTGGATGACATCGACGTGGTGATTGCCGGCCATGTCCACAAAGTGTTTCCGGCACCGGCCTCTCATCATGGGGATGCCTGCTGCGCCTGCAAACCGATTGTGATGGCAGGCGCGCAAGGGTCGCATCTGGGGGTGGTGGATCTGGTGCTGGAACATGATGGCGCCCGCTGGGCCCCGGTCCAAAGCCGTGCCGACACGCGCCCGATTTCCACCCGCGCCGCCAGTGGCCAGGTCAAACCGCTGGTCAGTGACGACCCGGAAATCCTGGCCGTGACCGAGGCCGCGCATCAGGCCACTCTGGCTCATATCCGCGCAGATGTGGGCCGCTGCACAACCCCATTGCACAGCTATTTCTCGCTGGTGACCGGGTCTGCGCATCTGACACTTCTGGCCGAGGCCGAACGCTGGCATGTGACCCGGATGCTGCAGGACCAGCCCGAAGCCGACCTGCCCCTGCTGACCGCCGTGGCCCCCTATCGCTTTGGCGGCAGCGGCGGCGCGCATAATTTCACCGAGGTCGCCGCCGGGCCGCTTTTGCTGCGCAATATTTCAGACCTGTATCACTATCCCAACCAGCTGCGGGTGGTGGAAATCACCGGCGCGCAGCTGCGCAGCTGGCTGGAACGCTCGGCTGGCGTGTATCGCCAGATTGCACCGGGCGCGCAGGATGCCGCACTGTTCGATCAGGAATTTCCCAGCTATTTCTGCGACATCCTGTTTGGCGTCAGCTATCAGATCGACCTGTCCAGCCCCTCGCGTTTCGACATTATCGGCAATCTGATGAACCCGTCGGCCTATCGCATCCGGGATCTTCGGTTTGACGGCCAGCCCGTGCGCGATGACGCAAAGTTTCTGGTCAGCACCAACAATTACCGCACCGGCGGCGGCGGCGGGTTCTGCGGAGCGCAGCAAGGGCGCATTGTGCTGGAGACCTGCCAGAACAACCGCGATCTGCTGTGCGACTATGTCCGCGCCCAAGAGGTCGTATCGCCAGAACCCCAGGCACATTGGCGCTTTGCCCCGATGCCCGGCACCACTGTGCGGTTTGACACGGGCCCGCGCGCCAATCTGTATGAAAGGGATCTGGCCGGGCTGAGCTGCACCGATCTGGGGCTGCAGGAGGACGGGTTCCGCGCCTATCGGCTGGCGCTTTAAAGCGGCCCGGCCTGATACAGTTTCACCTGCAGACCGCCATGGGGGATGGGCGGGGAAATGTCGCCAAAATCCAGCCCGGTGGATTTTGCCAGCCCGCCGTCTGAGGTCACAATGCCCACGCGCCACCCGGCAAAGCGGCTGCGCAGCACCTCGCCCAGCGATCCGTAAAGCGAGAACAGCAATTTGCGATCCCCGATGCGCGCGCCATAGGGCGGATTGACGATCACCAGACCGGGCGCGCCCTCGGGCCGCTGCAGATCGCTGACCGCAAGCCGGGTGAACTGGCAAGCCGCATCCAGCCCAGCACGGGCGGCGTTTTCCGTCGCATTGCGGATCGCCCCGTCATTGCGGTCTGACCCGAAAAAGCGCGGCTCGGCAATGTCACGGATCGGCGTTGTCCGGCGCAGGTCCGCCACGGCCTCAGGGTCAAAATTCGCCAGATGCTCAAAGGCAAAGCTGCGATGCGCGCCCGGCTGCAGCCCCGCCGCGATCCCGGCTGCCTCCAGCAAAAACGTACCCGAACCGCACATCGGATCGACCACCGGTTCACGCCCGTTATAGCCACAGCTGCGCAGGAACAGCGCCGCCAGAGTTTCACGCATTGGCGCTTTGCCCACGGCGGCTTTGGTGCCGCGCTTGTGCAGCAGCTCTCCGCTGGTATCCAGCGACAGGGTCACGACGTTGTTTTCGATCCGCACCATGACCCGCACCGGCGCGTCCTCGGCGATTGGGGCGCCAAGCGTGTCGCTGATCGCGGTTTCAATCCGCTGTCGCGCGGCGCGGTCGTGATAGATTTTGGATCCCTTACAGCTGACCTCTACCCGCACCGGCACATCCGGGCGCAGCAGCGCGGCCCAGTCGAATTGCCGCGCGCGCTTGTCCAGCTGTGACATATGCATCGCGCGAAAGCTGCCGATCCGGGCCAGCACACGCCCCGCGCCGCGCAGTACCAGATTGGCGCGCCAGACCTCGCGCCAGGTGCCGCGAATGGTGACGCCGCCCGGCACACAGGTCGGTTTGGCAAAGCCCTGTTCCTGGGCTTCGCTGCGCAGCACCGGCTCCAGCCCCGGCGGGGCGGCCAGAAAGATCTCGAATTTCTCCATAGGCCGGGCTTAGCGCGGCGGGGCGCAAAGCGCGAGGGGTTTCCTGCCTCGACAGTCCCGCCCCTGCACAATTGGATCAAGCCGGTGCTTGCAACCGCGCGTCATGTCAACTATGTGACGGGGCGAGAGGTTGGCGCGGGTAGACGCCTCGCCAACCCGGTCAGGTCCGGAAGGAAGCAGCCGCAACGAGCCCCGTCTGGGTCGCTGTCCAGCCTCTCACCTTATCCCCTGGCAATTTCAAAACATGTCCCTGTTTTGGCGATGCGTTTCATGCGCTGCATGACGATCCTAATCGTTGTGGCGCATAAAGACGGCGGGCTGGCGCTCGGCCGCCATGGCCCAGCGCATCTGATCCTCGGTCTCGATCGCGCAGGGACGGACCTGTCGCAGGCGGGTCAGGGCCTCATCCGGGGCTTCGCCCGCTTCGATCATCAAGCGCAGCGCAATCATGCCCGAGCGCCCACAGCCGCCCCGGCAATGCACCAGAACCCGGCCCCCACCCAGCAGAGCCTTGCGCGTACTGGTGCTGATGTCATCCCAAGCCCGCGCCGCCTCTGCATCTGGGGTCGAGAAATCCTTGATCGGAAAATGCAGCCAACGCGCACCCTTATCCTGAATATCCGCCCCCAATGTCTGGACTTGTGCCGCGACCAGTTCGGCCTCTGTCATCAAGGTAATGACAAAGGCAGGCGTCCAGCTGGCAATGTGATCCAGATCCCCGCGATAGGTACCTCCGGCACCAGGCAAAGGCGATAGCGCAAGGATCCCGCCCCCGACCGGCAAGGCATGAATCACAATCGGTTCGGCATCTGTCCTGGATGCACTGCCCGCCGGATTGGTGCTGCCGCGCTGCGCCATGTCCCCCTCATATCGCCCAGACATATCGTCCAGGCCTGCTGCAGTCCTGCTGTGTCTCCAAGGCCAGACCAGATCCCCACCGGCACGGCCCACGACACGCCGCGGATGATGATACACAAGACCAGAAAATGTCCTAGCAAAATCCCAGACTGACTGCCCGGACAAGGGGCACGCCCCTCTTTGGGCCAGCCGCCCCGCGCGCGAAACGGCAATCAAGCGGTGGACGCCCGCGCCGACAAACCTTACCTTGCCGGGAAACCGCCGCCGCCCCAGCCGGGCCAGAACAACCGGGACGCTCATGACCGACACGCCGCAATATCAGGTGCTGGCCCGCAAATACCGCCCCGAAACCTTTGCCGATCTGGTTGGGCAGGATGCGATGGTGCGCACGCTGCGCAACGCGTTCCAGGCTGATCGCATCGCGCAGGCCTTTATCATGACGGGGATTCGCGGCACCGGCAAAACCACCACCGCGCGGATCATCGCCAAGGGCATGAACTGCATCGGCACGGATGGTCAGGGCGGTCCGACAATCGAGCCCTGTGGCCAGTGCGAACACTGCACCGCCATCATGGAAGGCCGCCATGTCGATGTGATGGAAATGGACGCCGCCAGCCGGACCGGTGTGAATGACATCCGAGAAATCATTGATTCGGTGCATTACCGCGCGGCCTCGGCCCGCTACAAAATCTACATCATCGACGAAGTGCACATGCTGTCCAAAAGCGCCTTTAACGCGCTGCTGAAGACGCTCGAGGAACCGCCGGCCCATGTGAAATTCATCTTTGCCACCACGGAAATCCGGCAGGTGCCTGTGACGGTTCTGTCGCGCTGCCAGCGCTTTGATCTGCGCCGGATCGAACCCGAGGACATGATCGGGATGCTGCGCCGGATCGCCGGATCGGAAGGGGCAGAAATCAGCGACGATGCGCTGGCGCTGATCTGCCGCGCCGCCGAAGGATCGGCCCGCGATGCGACCTCGCTCCTGGATCAGGCGATCAGCCACGGGGCCGGAGAAACCACCGCCGATCAGGTGCGCGCCATGCTGGGGCTGGCCGATCGGGGCCGGGTCATGGACCTGTTTGAACGCATCATGCGCGGCGATGCGGCAGGCGCGCTGACCGAACTGGCCGAGCAATATTCCGACGGGGCGGACCCGTTGGCCGTGCTGCGCGATCTGGCCGAGCTGACCCACTGGATTTCGGTGGTCAAGATCACCCCCGATGCGGCGCAGGATCCGACGGTTTCGCCGGATGAGCGCGAACGCGGGCTGGCCTTTGCCGATGGTCTGGGGATGCGCCCACTGTCGCGCGCCTGGCAGATGTTGTTGAAATCCATCGAGGAAGTTTCAGCCGCGCCCAACGCGATGATGGCCGCGGAAATGGCGGTGATCCGCCTGACCCATGTGGCCGAACTGCCCTCGCCCGAGGAACTGATCCGCAAGTTGCAGGACACACCACCCCCGCCCATGCCGCCTTCGGGTGGCGGCGGCGGGATGCCCATGGGCGGAGCACAAACACAAGCCATGGGCGCAAGCGGCGCAATGGCCCCGCCCGTGGGCGGACCAACCGCCAGCATGGGCAATGCGGTGACGGCCATTGCTGCCGATCAGGCGCTGGCGCGCTATCCCACATGGGAACATGTGCTGGACCTGATCCGCGCCAATCGCGATGTGAAACTGCTGGTCGAGGTCGAGGCCGGTGTGCGCCTTGCCGCCTATCAGCCGGGCCGGATCGAATTCACCCCGGCAGAAAACACCGCCACCGATCTGGCGGCCCGGCTGGGCACGGCGCTGCATCGCTGGACCGGCAATCGCTGGGCCGTCAGTATCGTCAATGACTGCACCGCCGAAACCGTGACCGAGGCACGCGACGCCGCGGCGCGGGCAGAACGCGAAGAGGCCGCGCAGCACCCGCTGATTCAGGCGGTTCTGGCCGCCTTCCCCAAAGCGGAAATCAAACAAATCCATAGCGCCAAAGAAGCCGAGACCGCCGCCCTGATGGACGCGCTGCCAGAGGTCGAGGACGAATGGGATCCTTTCGAAGAATGACCCGCGCTGGACACGAAATCTTGGCAAGATTTCGCACCGGTTTCTTGCAAAGAAACCGCCTGCGGCTGATGGCCCTTGTTGCGTTGACATGGCCGGGCATGGCACATGCGGACAGCTGCGCGCAGATGCGCCCAGGCTGGGATGGCACCCCCGCCACCGCTATAAGCGAGGCCATCGCGCTGGCGAGTATGCCCCTGTCGCTGATCCTTGTGCTGATTTCTGCCCTCGCCCTGCGCTTTCGCAGCCAATGGGGCGGGCTGGCCGCTGTGGCTGGCTGGTCCGTGCTGATTTCCTATATCGTGTTCTGGAGCGATCAATCCGCGCGCTTTGCCGCTGCCCAGCAGGGCTGCGTTGCCTCGCCCGCCTTGTTCATCGCGCTTGTCGCTGCGATATGTCTCGCAATCGTAATCTACACCGCCCCGGCCAAGGGGCGTCCCAGCTAAACAGGAGACAGCCGAATGCTGAAAGGTTTGGGCCAGCTTGGCGATATGGCCAAGATGATGAAACAGGCGCAGGAAATGCAGGGCAAGGTCACTCAGATGCAGGAAGACCTCGCCTCCATGACCGTTGTCGGCGAATCCGGTGCCGGTCTGGTCAAGGCCACCGCCACAGCCAAGGGCGAGCTGACCGGTCTGGAGATTGACCCGTCGATCTTTGTGCCCTCGGAAAAAGAAGTGGCCGAGGATCTGATCCTGGCTGCAATCAAGGACGCCCAGGCCCGCGCCACCCAGCGCGCGCAGGACGAAATGCGCAAGCTGACCGAAGAAATGGGTCTGCCTGCGGATATGAAACTGCCGTTCTGATACGGGATGCGGGGGCCGTCCTTTTCGCTGTGGCGCGGGTTGGCGCAGGTGTCGCTTGGGGCGGCGCTTGTGCTGGCGCTGGCCTATCTGGGTCAGGTGGCCCGGATTGCGCCCGATCACAGCGCCGAGGAACTGCCCTTTGTCCTGCTGCTGCTGGCCGGGGGCGTGGTGGCGCTGGTTCTTGGCGGGCGGTTGCAACACTGGATCGCCCGCTTCTTTGACCACGCACAGCCCGGATCGGGTGAAGCCCGGCGCAGGCAGATCTACGAAGCCCCCGCGACATTTGCCACCGCGGTACTCTTTGCCGGATGTGTCGGGTTTTTCGTCTGGCTCAAAGCGCCCTGGAGCAGCCTTGGCTCGCTGCCCGCCCCACAGGCCACCCAACTGGATCTGATGCTGGTCGCGCTGATCGCGTTGTGCAATCTGCCGGTCGGTCTGGCCATTGGCGCCCTGCCCCGGTTCTGGATCGCCGCGCAACGCTATTGGCAGGCCGCCGATCTGCATATCCTGCAGCTGAATCGCCCGGATCTAAGCCTGTACAAGCTGATCAATGGCGCAATCACCGCCGGGGCCGCCATCATGACCGCCCTATCCCAGATCGGCCTGCAATTTTCCGTCATGCAACCGGATCTGGCGATCCTGGCCTATACGCTGTTTTCGCTGATGATCATTCTGGCCTGCTGGGCCGCCCCGCTGCTGGCCCTTGCCAGCAAGCTGTATTTCGCCAAATCCGAGGCGCTGGACCAGATCGACAGCCAGATCAAGGCAACCATGACCGCGCCTGACACGGCCGCACCGCTGGATCAATTGCTGCTGCAGCGCAGCCACCTGGCCAGCATCAACGTCTTTCCTCCGGGCAGCCCGACCTCGATTTCCGCGAGTGCAGGCGTGGTTGCGCTGGCGCTTTTGCCGGCGCTGGTGGATTATGTTCTGACCCTGTGATCCGAAAGCCCCGACATGATCCGACGCAATGACCCGATCGAAGCCCTGATCGACCTGATGGCCCGCCTGCCGGGGCTGGGTCCGCGCTCGGCCCGGCGTGTGGTGCTGCACCTGATCCGCAAACGTGCGCAGCTGCTGCGCCCCTTGGCGGACGCGATTCAGGCGGTGGCGGACAGCGCGCAGGAATGCCTGAATTGCGGCAATGTCGGCACCTCGAAAATCTGCGATCTGTGCGAAAGCGAAAGCCGCGCCAACGGGATGCTCTGCGTGGTCGAAGAGGTGTCCGACCTCTGGGCGATGGAGCGCGCGGCGGTGTTCAAAGGCCGCTATCACGTGCTGGGCGGCACCCTGTCGGCGCTGGACGGAGTCGGCCCGGATGAGCTGCGCATCCCACGCCTGATCGACCGGATCGACGCGGAAAACATCACCGAAGTCGTGCTGGCCCTGAACGCCACGATCGACGGCCAGACCACCGCGCATTACATCGCCGACCAGCTGGAAGGCCGCGTGGCGCTGTCCTCTCTGGCGCAAGGCGTGCCCATTGGTGGCGAGCTGGACTATCTGGACGAAGGCACCATCACCGCCGCCATGAACGCGCGCAAACGGTTTTGACCGGTCGGCAAACCGCGCCGCGCGCAACACGTGTTCTGACTTTCTAGCCGCCGCCCCTGACCTAACGCGCGGCCTGACGCCTACAGCCACTCTATGAACTGACCATGTGGTCCTGTTCGGGCAACAGCCCGGCCGTTATGGGATAGAACAAATGCCCCGGCCCTGTCGTTCAGCACCGCCTGTGATGCCACATCGGGAAGGATACTGGCCCCTTCATTCGCCAGCCAATCCGCACCAATATCCTGCACGAGTGTGGCAAACTCTTTGCGGATTTCTGGCGCGACATAATTCAGAACGGCGGTGTGAAAGATGACAAGACGCGCATCTTTTGGGGCTTGTGCGGCCAACGCTTCGGTGGCGGTCAGCAAATCGCCTGCGATGACATTGGGCGGGTCGCGCCTGGCCACTGCAATTGCGGCCTCCAGCCGGGTCAACCGGTCGGTTTGTTCTGGCCAGACCAATGTTTTCAGCCACTGCATATCCGCATCCTTGCGCACGTCCAGCGGGTTCAGATCAAGCCCCGCGCGCCAGGCGATCCGGGGCAGCGCAGCCGGAATCGGGGTCTGATCAGAGGCCGCACAGGGAAAGACCGGAGCCGCCTTTTCGACAGCAGGCAGATGAGCGCGCCCATAATCATAACCATACCGATCAGGGATCAGGCATAGACCCGCCGCCGCGCCGACTTCGATCAGGGCCAGCGGGGCCTCGAATTGTGCCAGCGCCGGAAGCAGACAGGCACAGCGCCCAGGCTCATTTGTTTGCGTGGAGCGCGAAAGAATGACGGGCTTTATTTCCTCCCAGGCGTCCAGCACATGCCGCGCGAAATCTCTATCCCCCTGAGGCAGACCAACCGCATGGCGTGTGGCAGCCAACAGAAGATTTGGCTGTTGCTTGCCACGGGGCAAATTCAAAAGCCGGGTCAGCAAATCGCAGCTTTCGGCTGTGGATGTCGCATAGCGTTCATATATCGGAGAGACACCATGCGCTTCGCTGCGCGCAAAGGCCAAATATCGGTCTGCGAGATCTCCGGGGCTGACATCCATAGAGGTGATATACAGGGAAATGGCCCAGCCTGAAAGTTTGTCCTGCCGCGTGAGGGAATGCCTGCTGGCACAGCCGCCATGGCCCAAGCGTTTCCATGCCCCTCTGTCAGCCAAGCACCCGCCCGCAACAAAAAAGGCTGCCCCAACCGGAGCAGCCCTAATTCATCTGACATGTGGTTCAGATCAGCTGGGCTGATCGTCCTCATCGTCACCCCCACCCGAGGGCAGGTTGAAGAAGCTGTCCGCATCGGAGAAATCGCCGTCGCGCAGCGTGTCTTCTTCGTCTTCCTCGCCGCGCGGGTCAGACAGGCTGAAGCTTTCCAGACCTTCCATCGAGCTGGGCAGGCGCGGTTCGGTGTCCATGCCAAGGCTCTGCTCGGTCGAGACCAGCTTGCGGCGCTCGTCATCGCTCATGCTCGCGACGGATTTCGACGCTTTGGCCACAGCGGCATCCAGTTCGGGCTGCTTACACAGGCCCAGCGCAACCGGGTCGATGGGCTGCATGTTCTGGATGTTCCAGTGGGTGCGTTCGCGGATCGACTGGATCGTCGGCTTGGTCGTGCCCACCAGTTTGGAAATCTGGCCGTCGGTCAGCTCCGGGTGGAATTTCACCAGCCACAGGATCGCGTTCGGACGGTCCTGGCGTTTGGACAGCGGGGTGTAGCGCGGGCCGCGGCGCTTTTCTTCGTCGCGCGCTGCGGGGTTGTGCTTGACCTTCATCTTGTACAGCGGGTCTTTTTCCGCCTTGTCGATCTCTTCCTGCACCAGCTGGTTGTTGGCGATCGGGTCAAACCCTTTGACCCCGGTTGCCACGTCGCCATCCGCGATGCCCTGGATTTCGAGTTCATGGAACCCGGAGAAATCGGCGATCTGCTTGAAGGTCAGCGTGGTGTTGTCCACCAGCCAGACAGCGGTCGCCTTGGGGTGCAGAAGCTTGGCCATGTGTTGTCTCCTGGCAATCAGTTTCGATACAGTTTCCCCGTGTCCAGACCGGGGTCCGAACGGTCCTGCCGGGGGGCGGGACAAGTTGCCGTTGTGGGGAACTCAGCCGTTATATAATCTGGCAGAGGCAAAGAGGAAAGAGAAAATGCGCTCTGTTTTAACTGGTATGCTTGTAACTATGGCTTTGGCGCTGTCTGGCGGGGCGGTTTCGGCCAAAGGCGAAAAGGCCGGTGCGTTCGATTACTACGTGCTGGCGCTCAGCTGGTCGCCGACCTGGTGCGCGCTGGAGGGTGAGGCCCGGCAGTCCCCGCAATGTGACGCGGATGCGGATTTTGGCTGGGTCATGCATGGGCTGTGGCCCCAGTTTCATCGCGGCTGGCCCTCCTATTGCCGCAGCAGCGTGCGCCCGCCCTCGCGTGCCATGAGCGCCGCCATGGCCGACATCATGGGCAGCCCCGGCTTGGCCTGGTATCAGTGGAAGAAACACGGGGTCTGTTCGGGGCTGGAGGCGCAGGATTACTACACTCATGCGCGCCGGGCTTATGAGGCGGTTAACCGCCCCGCCGTGTTCCGCAAACTGGGCAAAGAGGTGCGCCTGCCCGCCTCGGTCGTCGAAGAGGCGTTCCTAAAGGACAACCCCCAGCTAGAGCCCGACATGATCACCATCACCTGCAAGGCGGGCCGTATCCAAGAGGCCCGGATCTGCCTGTCAAAGACTTTGGAACCCGTGCCCTGCGGGCGCGATGTGGTGCGCGATTGTTCGATGACGGATGCGTTGTTCGCACCTATTCCTTAAGGCGGTTGAGCCTCAGAACTGGTAGCCAAAGCGCGCGATGTCCGTGGCGCAGACCTGCCCCAGATGCGCGGCCAGATCGTCGTCGTAATAGTCACGATAGCCGCTGCGCTCTGACCGATTTTCATGTGGGATTTCAAGGGTGAACCCCAGATGATCCCATAGCGGTGCTGCGTCCTGTTCCAGATGCTCTAGCCGGATGAACAGGGCGCTATGCTCCTGCCCCGACGCGTCCTGAAGATACCGCCCATAGGGCCAGCCAGACAGGGTGTCGACCGTGTGCGGGTGGCGTAGAAAATCGCTGAAACCCAAGGTCTTGGCCAGCCCGACAGCCCGGTGATCAAAATCCTGCCCACGCAGCCAGTGGTAATAGCTGACCGCGCGATCCCACGGGTTGCGCACCAGCGTGAAACAGAACATGCCCGCCGGGTTGATCGCCCCGCTCAGATCCCCCAGCGTGCTGTGTTTCCACAACCGCCCCGCCGCCTGTTCACGCAGCGCCTTGACGCGCCCGCGCCGCTTCACCGCCTTGGGTGTATCGCCAATCAGGATGTCGTCACGATGCGCCCGCCCCTCCAGCGCAAGCGCCAGAGAGGTGCCCCCGGTCTTGGGAATATGCACAAAGATGAATTTTCGCCCCGGAGAGATAATCATGCCCCCAAGATAGCGCCAACGGCCCTTTTCACCAGCGCAAACCATTGCCATTATTGCGCTTCAGTCAGGAGAGGAGCAAAAAATGGGCTGGATGAAAGATGAAACCGGGCTGGAAAAGAATGCAGCGAATTTTGTGCCGCTCAGCCCGCTGTCCTTCCTGAAACGTGCGGCCCAGATCTGGCCAGACCATGAGGCCGTGATTTATGGCCCGCATCGCAAAACCTATGGCGCGTATATCGAACGCGTGACGCGGCTGGCGTCGTCGTTGGTTGGCATGGGCGTGGCCCCCGGCGATGTGGTCGCCACCATCCTGCCCAATATCCCCGCGCAGGTCGAAGCGCATTTTGCCGTGCCCGCCTGTGGCGCGGTGCTGAACGCCATCAACACCCGTCTGGATGTGGACACCATCGCCTATATCCTGGATCACGGCGAAGCCAAGGTTGTGCTGTGCGACCCGCAATTCCTGCCCACGCTGGCCGAGGCGCTGGAGCGCATGGAAGGCCCCGCCCCGCAGATCATTGAGGTCGCAGATGACCATGCCGGTGTGCACGCCCATGGCCATTACCCCGAATATGAAAGCCTGATCTCAAACGGCAACCCAGATTTCCAATGGATCCTGCCGCAGGACGAATGGGAAAGCATCGCGCTGAACTATACCTCGGGCACGACCGGTCGGCCCAAAGGCGTGGTGTATCACCATCGCGGGGCCTATCTGAACGCCATGGGGCAGATCGTCAGCTGGCGTATGGTGCTGCATCCCCGCTATCTGACCATCGTGCCGCTGTTTCACTGCAATGGCTGGTGCCACACTTGGATGATGCCCGCGCTTGGCGGCACGATCGTCTGCTGCCGTGACATCACCGCCCCTGCGGTCTTTGACGCCATCGCTGATGAGGGCGTGACCCATTTCGGCGGCGCGCCCATCGTGCTGAACACTCTGGTCAATGCCCCCGAAGAACAGCGCCGCGCCTTTGACCATGTGGTCGAGGTCTTTACCGCCGGTGCGCCCCCCGCCCCGGCCACCCTGGCGAAAATCGAGCCCATGGGCTTTAACGTCACGCAGGTTTATGGGTTGACCGAGGTCTATGGTCCGGCCACCGAATGCACCTGGAAAGCGGAATGGGAACCGCTGGAAGGCGATGCGCGCGCCGCAATCAAGGCCCGTCAGGGCGTCGCCATGCCCTTTATCGAAGAGGCCATCGTCACCGATGCCGCCCTGAAACCCGTGGCGCGCGACAGCGAAACCAAGGGCGAAATCATGTTCCGCGGCAATGGCGTGATGAAGGGCTATCTGAAAAACCCCAAAGCCACGGCCGAGGCGTTTGAAGGCGGCTATTTCCATTCCGGCGACATTGCCGTGCAGCACCCGGACAGCTTTATCCAGATCGCGGATCGCGCCAAGGACATCATCATCTCCGGCGGCGAAAACATCAGTTCGGTCGAGGTCGAAGGCTGCCTGATGGGCCATGACGCCGTGCTGCTTTGCGCCGTGGTGGCCAAACCGGACGAGAAATGGGGCGAAGTCCCCTGCGCCTTTGTCGAACTGAAAGACGGCCATGAGGTCAGCGAAGCCGATCTGATCGCCTTTGCCCGCCAGCGCCTTGCCGGGTTCAAAACCCCCAAGAAAGTCGTGTTCCAGGAATTGCCCAAAACCTCCACCGGCAAGATCCAGAAATTCGAACTTCGGACCCTGGCAAAAACCCTGTAACCCTGCCGTATCAAACAAATTATCGCTTTTACCCGCCCCCGGCATTGCCTTTTCGGGGGCGGGTATGGCATGGCCCGTGCGATTAAAACAGGAGCAAGATATGGGCGTCTATGTCATTGGTTGTGTCACGATGAACCCGGACGAACCGGAGGCCTATCAAGAATATCTGACAGTCACCGCACCGCTGCTGGAAAAGGCCGGGGCCAAGGTGCTGCAGCATTTCGCCGTCGCCGATGATCTGGTGGGCCACAAACCCGCGGAAAACGTGATGATCGTGCAGTACCCATCTGTCGAGGCGGTGCACGAGCTGTTCGAAAGCCCCGAATATCAGGGGGTAATCCCAGTGCGGGACCGCGCCTTTTCGACCTATTCCGTGTCGCTGGTCAGCTGAGCCGTTGAACCGCTGAGCGAATTGCCGCTTTGGCGAACTCATGCTAGCGTGCCGCAAACATGAGGCAGAGCGGCCCCAATGACAGCATTAAAGGAATTTGACCGGCTCGAAGCCACCGGCCTTTGGCGCGCCACGCCCGAGGACCAGCGGCGCGAAGTCATCGTGTCCATGGGCGATGCGACGTTGACCATTGCCTCGATCAATGGCGAGATCCTTGGCCATTGGTCGATCGCCGCTGTGGCCCGCGCCAATCCCGGTCAGATGCCCGCGATTTACCACCCCGATGGTGATCCCGGTCAGACGCTGGAACTGGCCGAAGAGGAAACCGTGCTGCGCGAAGGGCTGGACCGTGTGCTGCAGGCGATTGACCGCCGCCGCCCGCGCCCTGGCAAGCTGCGCCTGATCCTGGGCGGGGCGCTGACCCTTGGGCTGGCTTTGGGCGGGGTGTTCTGGCTGCCCGATGCGCTGGAACGCTATGCGGTGAATGTGGTGCCTCAGGTCAAACGGGCGGAAATCGGTGCCAGCCTGCTGCAGCGGATGCAGCGCGTCACCGGAATGCCCTGCCGGGATGGTCAGGCGGTACGCCCGCTGGATCGACTGGCCCTGCGCATTCTGGGCCCTGGATCCGAGGGCCGCGTGGTGGTTTTGCCCCAAAGTATGCCGCATAGCGCGCATCTGCCTGGCGGTATCATCCTGCTGAATCGCTCGGTCGTAGAGGATTACGAAGATCCCGACATCGCAGCCGGTTATGTACTGGCCGAAGCGGCCCGCGCTTTGTCCCACGACCCGCTGGCGGATCTGCTGGATCATGCCGGGTTACTGGCCAGCCTGCGCCTGATCACAACCGGAAATCTGCCGCCCGAAGTTCTGGACAGCTACGCCGAATTGCTGCTGAGCAAACAAGGCACCGAAATCCCCCCCCAGGCCTTGCTCCCCTATTTTGCCGCCGCCCAACTGCGCAGCGCGCCCTATGCCTATTCCGTTGATATAACGGGGGAAAGCACCCTCCCCCTGATCGAAGGCGACCCGCATCGCAGCGGTGCCACCCGCCCTGCGCTCAGCGACAGCGACTGGGTGCGGCTGCAGGGGATCTGTGGGGCCTGACCTCTGCGCCTATTTCTTTGGAAAACCCAAAACGGGAAACGAAAAACGCCGCCCCGGTCGGGCGGCGTTTTGATCTGATCATAGGGCCGTTTAGCGTGTGTAGGCGCTGGTATATCCTGTGGCCCGCACAGCCCCCAGCCCCGCAGTCAACGCCGCCACCGACGCATAGGGGCCGACCGACACCCGTGTCATGGCTTCGCCTGCGTGGCGCGCGCCCTGCTGGCGCACGGGCAGCCCCGCCGCGCGCAGCCGCGCCGCTGCCTCGGCTGCCTTGGCAGAAGTGCTGAACAGGCCGACCTCGACAAAACGCGCGCTGCGGGTCTGCACCGCAGCCCCCCGCGTGGAAATGCGCGGCGTCCGCGCCTGTTCCGCCTGCAGGCGCGTCGCCGCCTGATGCGAGGTGCGATAGGCCACACGCGCGTCTTTCAGACCGTGATTGCGGACCTTTGCTGCCAGCTGGCGCGGCACCGTATTGGTCCAAACCTGCTGGGTGGCGCGATAGCCATCCACCGTCTGCCAGGCGCGATAAGGGTTCAGGCGATCATCCTGCCAGGCGGGCATATAGCCCTGAGGGATCGGCAGAATCTCGTGATTGCCATTCTCATAGACATGACGCGGCACGATCCGCGTGTTGCCGGGCAGGTTCAGCAGGCTGCTGCCGTCATAGCTTTTGTTGATATAGACGTTTTTGCCGGGTCCGGGCGCTTCGCCGCGACGGATCACGGTCACATGCGGTGTGTCCTGAGACCCGCAGCGAATGGACACGGTCTGCCCATTAGGGGCGCGTTTGGTGCTGCCATTGCCACAGGGGCCGCGGGAATAATCCGGGATCGGCTGCAGCTGGGCACCACCGGGTGCGACGCGGGCCGTGTTGCGCGGCGCAGGTGCAGCGGTTTCGGGCACACGGCGCAGAACGCGCGGCGGCGGGGCAGCCACGGGTTTAGAGGCAGGCGCCCGCACCACACGTTTGACCGGCTTGGCAGCAGGCTGCGGTTTGGGCTTGGGTTTGCTGACACGCACCGTGGGCTGGCTGGGCTTGGGGGCCCGCTTCGCAGGCTTGGCGATCTGCGGCGCAGCGGTCTTTGCCACCGGTTTTGCCGCGGGGGGCGCATCATTGGTGATCTGCACAGGCTTTGACGCGGGTTTGTTCAGCGGCGCTACCGCCGTCTGTCCGCCAAAGCTGGGCGTCTGCCCACAGACATGTTTGCGCGCCCGCGTCACACGCGGCACCCAGGTCACCGCGCCATCAAACCCCGCCTTCACATAGACGCAGCCGCGATTGTCGACGAACTGCTTGCCCTTGAAACTGGCCGGCGGGAAGTTGGCCGGGATGTCTTCGATCTTGCCCTGCGCTGTTGCGGGCGCGGAAACAATGCCCAGGCCAGCGGCGCAAATAGCCATAATGGCAAATGATTTCAATGTCATGACTGCCCCCACAGATGTGCGTCCACCATGCCCGATCCCCCATGGCCTGTAAAGCGCAGAGTTCTGAGCAGAGCGGGTGTCACTTGGTCCCGAACATCCGGTCCCCCGCATCGCCAAGGCCCGGAAGAATATAGCCTTTTTCGTTCAGCCGTTCATCCAGCGCGGCGGTGACAACCGGCACGTCGGGATGGGCCTCACTCATGCGGGCGACGCCTTCGGGCGCGGCCAGCAGGCAGAGAAAGCGGATATTGGTCGCGCCCGCCGCCTTGACCATGTCAATCGCTGCGGCGGAACTGTTGCCGGTGGCCAGCATCGGATCGACCACGATGGTCAGGCGATCCTCCAGCCCCTTGGGCAGCTTGTTGTAATATTCGACCGGTTTCAGGGTTTCCTCGTCACGATACAGGCCGACAAAGCCGACCCGCGCGCCCGGCACCAGCTCAAGGATGCCATCCAGCAGCCCATTGCCCGCCCGCAGGATCGACACCAGCGCCAGCTTTTTGCCCGCCAGCACAGGCGCATCCATTGGGCAAAGCGGGGTGTCGATGGAACGCGTGGTCATCGGCAATTCGCGCGTGATTTCATAGGCGAGGAACTGGCTGATCTCGCGCAGCAGGCGGCGGAAATCCGAGGTCGAGCACGTCTTGTCCCGCATCAAAGTCAGCTTGTGCTGCACCAGCGGGTGTTCAACGATGGTCAGATTCTGGCTCATGCGGTCTCCAGTTTTTTCAGCACCTTGGCGCGGGTGTCTTCGTCGCAGAACGCGGCTTTCATCGCGGTGCGGTTCACTTGGGCAAAGATCTCTTCGTCCCAGCCAAAACACTGCGCCAGGTTGGTGTATTCCTGCTTCATGGTTGTGTGGAAAAACGGCGGGTCATCGGTGCTGATTGTGACAGGCACCCCGCGTTCGCGCAGTTTTTCAATCGGATGGGCCGAGAGTTTGGGGTAGACGCCCAAAAACACGTTTGAGCCGGGGCAGACCTCAAGCGTCACGTCGCGTTCGATCAGCATATCAACGACGGCGAGGTCTTCGATCGCGCGGACACCATGGCCGATGCGCTGCACGCGCAGCTCTTCGACGGCCTCGCGCACTTCCTGCGGTCCGCGCCATTCGCCCGCATGGGTGGTCAGTTTCAGCCCTGCTTCGCGCGCCATGTCATAGCTATAGGCAAAGTCGCGCTGGTTGCCCTTGTTCTCATCCCCGCCCATACCAAAGCCAGTGATCCAGTCACCCGCGGTTTCCGCCGCGCAAAGCGCCGCGCTTTTGGCCTGTTCGGGCCCGAAATGGCGTATGCAGGTGACGATGCCGCGCAGGGTGATGCCCATATCGGCCTCGGCCCTATCTGCGGCTTCTTGAATGGCGTGCAGATATTCGCGCCATGCCCCCAGATCGCCCCCGCCGCAGAAATCCGGGCTGATGAAACTTTCGGCATAGACCACACCGTTTTCGGCAGCCTGTTCCAGAATGGCGGTGCAGAGCCTGCCAAAATCCTGCGGTGTTTTGAGGACCGAGGTCGCGGCCTCGTAAACCGACAGGAAATGCACAAAATCCCGATACGCATAGCTGCCATCGGGGTTAAAGATGCTGGACAGGTCGACATTGCGCTCAGAGGCCAACCCCCGGATGAACGCAGGCGGGGCCGCGCCCTCAAAATGCAGATGCAGCTCTGCCTTGGGCAGGTTTGCAATCCTGTGCAGCTGTTCCTCGTCCATCCTGTTCCCTTTGCGCTGTCCGGCCCTGCGCGTCACAGCCGGTTCTGTCCTGGCCCCTGTATCGGCACGCCCAGATGGGTGGCAAGGCTTGCCGCCACATCGACAAAGCCCATATGCCCGATTTCGCCCACACCTTTGCCCGCGACCAGCACCGGCACGCGTTCGCGCGTATGGTCCGTGCCGGTCCAGCTGGGGTCATTGCCGTGATCGGCGGTGATCAGCAGCATGTCGCCTGTACGCAGTTTCGGCAAGAGCCGCCCCAGCTCCGCATCGAACCACTCCAGATGCCGGGCATAGCCGGAGATGTCGCGACGATGGCCGTAGAGGCTGTCAAATTCGACAAAATTGGCAAAGGTCAGGCTGCCCTCTTCGGCACTGTCCAACGCGTCAGACAGATAGGTCATCAGATCGCGATCCGGCCCTTTGCGCAGGGTGTCGATCCCGGTCATGGAGAAAATATCACCAATCTTACCAATGGCATGAACCCTGCCACCAGCCTCCTGCACCCAGTCTGTCAGCACAGGTTTGGGCGGGGTGATCGCATAGTCATGACGGTTGGCTGTACGCTGAAAACTGCCCGGCGCGCCGACAAAGGGACGGGCAATGACGCGGCCCACCTTCATGTCATGCAGCATAGGCGCGATGCCCTCACACAGCGCGTAAAGACGGTCGAGGCCGAAGCTTTCTTCATGCGCGGCGATCTGGAACACGCTGTCGGCAGAGGTGTAGCAAATCGGTTGGCCGGTTTGCAGATGCGTCGCCCCGAACCGGTCGATCATCACCGTGCCAGATCCATGACAATTGCCAAGGATCGCGTCGCAGCCGGTCAATGCGCAAACCTTATCGACCACGGCCTGCGGAAAGGCGGGAACCGTGTCTGGGAAGTAATGCCAATCCCACGGCACAGGCAGCCCGGCCAGCTCCCAATGGCCCGAGGGCGTGTCTTTGCCGCGGCTGACCTCGGTCGCGGCGCCCCACCGCCCGGTCAGGCCATCGGTGGGTTGCAAACCCACCCTACCCAAGCTGGCCAGTGCCAGCGCGTGATCCAGCCCCAGCGCGGTCAGGTTTGGCAAGTGCAAGGGGCCGCTGCGCTCATCCTCGGCGCGGCCCTCGGCGCAGGCCTGCGCAATATGGGCCAGCGTGTTGGCACCCGTATCAGGCCGGTCGCCGTTGAAATATTGATCCGCATCCGGCGCGCCGCCAATGCCCACCGAATCCATCACCACAAGGAATGCGCGACTCATGCCACGCGCTCCCGCAATAGTGGCGGCAGGTCCGGCGCATCGCCAAAGCGGATCGCGCTGCGGATCGCGGCCTCCGCCTCGTCGGCCTGGGCCTCACGCGCAGCGTAGATCCGGGCCAGCACGTCGCCTTTGTTGACTTGTGTGCCAAGGCGGACGACCTCGGCCAGCCCGACCATAGGATTGATCTGATCGCTTTCGACCTGACGCCCGCCCCCCAGCCGCACCACCGCCATGCCCAGCGCCTCGCCATCAATGGCGCTGACAATGCCGGGGCCGGTGGCCTCGACCGCGCGGATCACCGGGGCTTCGGGCATATAGCACTGCCAGCCCTCGACAAAGTCCGCAGGCCCACCAAGCCCATGCACCATGCGTCCGAACCGTTCTGCCGCGGCGCCGCTGTCGATGGCTGCAGTCACTTTGGCAATGCCATCACGGATGCCCGCCTGCGCCAGCGCCTCGCCGCCCAAAGCGATAGACAGATCGTATAGCGGCCCTTTTTCGCGCCCGCTCAGCACCCGCATGGCGGCATCAACCTCCAGCGCATTGCCCAAGGCCGGGGCCAGCGGTTCGTCCATACCCGTCATCAGAACCGAGGTCGCGCAGCCCGCGCCATTGGCCGTATCAACCATGGCCCGCGCCAGCGCGCGCGCTTCTTCGGGGGTTTTCAGGAACGCGCCAGAGCCCACTTTGACATCCAGTACCAGCGCCTCCAGCCCGGCGGCCAGTTTCTTGGACAGGATCGAGGCGCAGATCAGGTCGAGGCTTTCGACCGTGCCGGTCACATCGCGCACCGCATACAGCCGCTTGTCCGCAGGGGCGATTTCCGCACTGGCACTGACAATGGCGCAACCTGCCTCGCGCACCACGCGGCGAAACAGGGCCTCACTGGGGGCGGTGGCATAGCCCGGAATGGCGTCCAGCTTATCCAGCGTACCGCCCGTATGACCCAGCCCCCGGCCCGAAATCATCGGCACAAAGGCCCCGCACGCGGCCAGCGCCGGGGCCAGCACAAGGCTGGTGCAATCGCCCAAACCCCCGGTGGAATGTTTGTCCACCACAGGCCCGTCCAGATCCCACCCCATGACATGACCTGAATCGCGCATGGCCAGTGTCAGCGCCACGCGCCCTTCCTCGGACAGCCCACGCAAGCACACCCCCATGGCAAAAGCCCCGGCCTGTGCATCGCTGACCGACCCGTTCGCAAGACCCGTCGCAAACCAACGCAGTGATTCGGGATTGGGCGTTTCGCCCTTGCGCAGCCCGGCAATAATACTGCGGGCCTCCATCAGCTGTTCTCCATGTGGCTGGCGCCAAAGGCTCCGGGCAGCAGATCACCCACGGTCGTGACCAATTCCCCCCCGGCGACCGTCGCCAAAGTCACGCGCACATTGCCCTTGGCAAATTCCGCCAGCTTTTGACGGCACCCACCGCAGGGGGGCACCGGCGTCGGGCTGTCAGCGATGACATAGGCCTCTGTGATGGCCGTGTCGCCGGCGGCGACCATGGCCGCGATGGCCCCTGCCTCAGCACAAGTCCCTTCGGGATAAGCAACATTTTCAACATTGCAGCCAATATAGACCGCCCCAGAAGACGCGCGGATCGCCGCGCCAACCTTGAAATTCGAATAGGGCGCATGGGCGTTTTCACGCACCTTTCTGGCTGCCTCTGACAGGCTCATCCGGGCTCTCCTTTTGGCTACCCGCATATGTTGCGAAGCAGAGCGCGGGATTTCAAGGGGAACAAGCGCGCCCCCGCCGCATCGCCACAAAACGACGCTGTAGTCAAAATCAGCGACAAACCAACCATTTCCAAACATCACATCGCCTGCTATGCCAAGCCACGCCGGAATTGGCAGAGATTTTAGTTTAACGCTAAACTTCACGGGCGGAGGAGCGGATATGTCTGACACCAACAGGGAAAGCCTGCGCCAGGCGGCGCTGTTTTACCATGAAAACCCCAAGCCCGGAAAACTGGAAATCCGCGCAACAAAACCCCTGGCCAATGGCCGGGATCTCAGCCGGGCCTATTCCCCCGGCGTTGCCGAAGCCTGCCTAGAAATCAAAGAAGACCCAGCAAATGCAGCGCGTTACACCGCACGTGGCAATCTGGTCGCCGTTGTGTCAAACGGGTCTGCGGTGCTGGGGCTGGGCAATATCGGCGCGCTTGCCTCAAAGCCTGTGATGGAAGGCAAAGCCGTCCTGTTCAAAAAATTCGCCGACATCGACTGCTTCGATCTTGAGGTCGACGAAACCGACCCGGAAAAACTGGCTGATATTGTCTGCGCCCTTGGCCCGACCTTTGGCGCGATCAATCTCGAAGACATCAAAGCGCCAGATTGTTTTATCGTTGAACGAATTTGCCGCGAGCGCATGAACATCCCGGTGTTCCACGACGATCAGCACGGCACAGCCATCGTTGTCGGTGCCGCCGCAACCAATGCTCTGCATGTGGCGGGCAAGAAGTTTGACGAGATCAAAGTTGTGTCCACCGGGGGCGGTGCCGCTGGGATTGCCTGCCTGAACATGTTGCTGAAACTGGGCGTGAAACGCGAAAATGTCTGGCTGTGCGACATTCACGGGCTGGTGCATGAAGGCCGTGAGGTCGACATGAACCCGGAAAAAGCCGCCTTTGCACAGGCCACCGACCTGCGCACGCTGGATGATGTAATCGAGGGGGCAGATCTGTTCCTTGGCCTCTCCGGCCCCGGCGTTCTGAAGCCCGAACATGTTGCCCGGATGACCGCGCAACCCATCGTGCTGGCGCTGGCAAACCCCACCCCCGAGATCATGCCCGAAGAGGCGCGCAAAGCCGCCCCCGATGCGATCATCGCCACAGGCCGCAGCGATTTCCCCAATCAGGTCAATAACGTACTCTGCTTTCCGTTCATTTTTCGGGGCGCGCTGGATGTGGGCGCAACAGAAATCAACGACGCCATGCAGATCGCCTGTGTCGAAGGGATCGCCGCCCTCGCCCGCGCCACAACCAGCGCCGAAGCCGCCGCCGCCTATCGTGGCGAACAGCTGACATTTGGCACCGAATACCTGATCCCAAAACCGTTTGATCCGCGCCTGTCCGGGGTGGTGTCGACCGCCGTGGCCAAGGCCGCGATGGACAGCGGCGTCGCCACACGCCCGGTCGCGGATCTGGACGCCTACAAACAGAAACTGGATGCCAGCGTCTATAAATCCGCGCTGCTGATGCGCCCGATTTTCCAGGCCGCGGCCACCGCGTCGCGCCGGATTGTATTTGCCGAGGGCGAAGACGAACGCGTGTTGCGCGCGGCGCAGGCAATCCTGGAAGAAACCACAGAAACCCCAATCCTGATTGGCCGCCCCGAGGTGATCGACCAGCGATGCGCGCGTTTGGGGCTGGATATTCGCCCCGGTCAGGGTCTGGACATCGTGAACCCGGAAAATGACCCGCGCTATCGCGAATATTGGGGCAGCTATCATCATTTGATGGCCCGGCGCGGCGTCACGCCTGACCTTGCCCGCGCGATCATGCGCACCAACTCCACCGCAATCGGCGCGATTATGGTGCATCGCGGCGAGGCCGACAGCCTGATCTGCGGTACCTTTGGCGAATATCGTTGGCATCTAAACTATGTGAATCAAGTGCTGGGCCACCAGGAGCTGCGCCCCCATGGCGCGCTGTCTCTGATGATCCTCGAAGACGGCCCGTTGTTCATCGCCGACACCCATATCTGGTCTCTGCCCACGCCCGAACAGCTGGCGGAAATCGCCATTGGCGCCGCCCGCCATGTGCGGCGCTTTGGCCTGGAACCCAACATCGCACTGTGCTCGCAATCGCAATTTGGCAACCAGTCCGAAGGCTCCGGCAAGCGGCTGCGCGACGCCATCGCGATCCTGGACAGCGAGCCGCGCGATTTCTGTTATGAGGGCGAAATGAACGTGGATGCGGCGCTGGACGCCAATTTCCGCGACCGCCTGCTGCCCGGCAACCGGATGAAGGGCGCCGCCAATGTGCTGATCTTTGCCCATGCGGATGCGGCGTCTGGCGTGCGCAATATTCTGAAAATGAAGGCCGACGGGCTGGAGGTCGGGCCGATCCTGATGGGCATGGGCAACCGCGCACATATCGTGACTCCGTCGATCACCGCGCGCGGATTGCTGAACATGGCCGCCATTGCTGGCACTCCGGTGCAGCATTACGGCTGAGCCGATTTTCAGCTTTGCAAACCTGGCACCCGGCGGCAAACCCGCCGGGCTTTTTTCTGCCCGCCCTGCGATTCTGCCCCTCTGCGGTGCTTTACAGGCCTAGCATCACAATTTGCAAACCGTAGATAAATTTCCAGAAAACTCCAAATTTTCCGAGGGTTTGCAAATATTTGCAGTCTCAAATATCGCAAAACCGCAAATTTCTGCGGTAACTTGTCCTGACAGACGCCAACAGGCTTGCCCCAGAGGCAAGCGAAGCCCTAAGCCTTTCTGCAACGGATAGTGAGGAGGACCACCATGGGCTACCAAGAGGTATATGACAGCTGGAAGGCAGATCCAGAAGGTTTCTGGATGGAGGCGACCAAGGCCATCGACTGGGTCGACGCCCCGACACAGGCGCTCTATGACCGTGGCGACAACATGTATGAATGGTTCGCCGACGCCAAGGTGAACACCTGCTGGAACGCCGTGGACCGCCATGTCGAAGCAGGCCGCGGCGAACAGACCGCCATCATCTATGACAGCCCCATCACCCACACCAAACGCGAAATCAGCTATGTGGAGCTGCGCAACCGCGTGGCCAACCTGGCCGGTGCGCTGCGCGCCAAAGGCGTGGAAAAAGGCGACCGCGTCATCATCTATATGCCGATGATCCCCGAAGCCCTGGAGGCCATGCTGGCCTGTGCCCGTCTGGGCGCGGTGCATTCCGTGGTGTTTGGTGGCTTTGCCGCGAACGAACTGGCCGTGCGCATCGACGATGCCAAACCCAAAGCGATCATCGCCGCGTCTTGCGGGTTGGAACCGAACCGCGTGGTGCATTACAAACCGCTGCTGGACGGCGCGATCGAGCTGTCCGAGCACAAGCCCGATTTCTGCGTGATCTTCCAGCGCGAACAGGAAGTGGCCGAACTGATCGAAGGCCGCGACTATAACTGGCACGGGTTCCAATACGGTGTTGAACCCGCCGAATGTGTCCCGGTCGAAGGCAACCACCCCGCCTATATCCTGTACACCTCTGGCACCACCGGCCAGCCCAAAGGCGTGATCCGCCCCACCGCCGGCCATCTGGTCGCGCTGAACTGGACCATGAAAAACTTGTATAATGTCGATCCCGGCGATGTGTTCTGGGCCGCATCAGACGTGGGTTGGGTCGTGGGCCACAGCTATATCACCTATGGCCCGCTGGTGCATGGCAACACCACCATCGTGTTCGAAGGCAAACCGGTCGGCACCCCCGATGCGGGCACGTTCTGGCGCGTGATTTCCGAACATAAGGTCAAAACCTTCTTTACCGCCCCCACCGCCTTCCGCGCGGTCAAACGCGAAGACCCCAAAGGGGAGTTCGTCACGAAATATGACCTCAGCTGCCTGCAGCAGGTCTATCTGGCTGGCGAACGCGCCGATCCCGACACGATTGTCTGGGCCCAGGAACAGCTGAACGTGCCGGTGATCGACCACTGGTGGCAGACCGAAACCGGCTTTGCCATCGCCGGCAACCTGCTGGGCATCGAAGAACTGCCGACCAAGCTGGGCTCGCCCGCGAAACCGCTGCCCGGCTATGACGTGCAGATCCTGGACGAAGGCGGGAACCCCGTTGCTGCCGGCGAACTGGGCGCGATTGCGATCAAACTGCCCCTGCCCCCCGGCACCTTGCCGACCCTGTGGAACGCCGAGGCGCGGTTCAAGAAAAGCTATCTGACCACCTTCCCCGGCTATTATGAAACCGGCGATGCGGGCATGATCGACGAAGACGGCTATGTCTACATCATGGCGCGCACCGATGACGTGATCAACGTCGCAGGCCACCGCCTGTCTACCGGCGCCATGGAAGAGGTGCTGGCCAGCCACCCCGATGTGGCCGAATGCGCGGTGATCGGCGTCAGCGACACGCTGAAAGGCCAGATGCCCATGGGCTTCCTCTGCCTGAATGCGGGCACGGAAAAGGCGCATGACGACGTGATCAAGGAATGCGTCAAACTGGTGCGCGAGAAAATCGGCCCGGTCGCGGCGTTCAAACTGTGCACCGTGGTGGATCGCCTGCCCAAAACCCGGTCCGGCAAGATCCTGCGCGGCACCATGGTGTCGATCGCGGATGGCAAAGACTACAAGATGCCGGCCACCATCGACGATCCCGCCATCCTGGACGAGATCAAAGAGGCGCTGCAGACAATGGGCTATGCCCAATAAAACAGCGCCCCGCTGAAACGGACAAAGCCCGGAGCCATGCGCTCCGGGCTTTTCTTATTCTGCGACGGCAGAGGATATGATTAGACAAATTGTTCGCGGATCAGCCGCTCTTCCAGCCCATGCCCAGGGTCGAACAGAACACGGTGCGCGATGGAGGTTTCCGCTCGAATATCAACGCGTTGCACCGGGGGCACCGCGCGGCTGTCCGCTTCGGCCATGACCGGGCGTTTTTCAGGGTTTAACACTTCGAACCCCACCTCCGCCGCTTTGGGCAGCAACGCCCCGCGCCAGCGGCGCGGCCGAAACGCCGCCACAGCCGTCAGTGCCAAAACATCAGATCCGATCGGCAGAATCGGCCCATGCGCAGAATAATTATACGCCGTGGATCCGGCCGGCGTGGCCAGCAAGGCCCCATCGCAGACCAGTTCGGGCAGGCGCACCTTGCCATCCACGCTGATCCGCAATTTCGCCGCCTGCGGGCCCGCACGCAGCAAAGACACTTCGTTGATGGCCAGCGCCTCATGCACACCGCCATCAATGCAGGTCGCCCGCATCCGCAACGGGTTGATCACCGCCTCTTCTGCGGCCTCCAGCCGGTCCACCAGACCGTGTTCTGAATATTCATTCATCAGAAACCCGACAGTCCCGCGATTCATCCCATAGACCGGTGCCGGATTGTCCTGCGTCCGGTGCAATGTCTGCAGCATGAACCCGTCGCCCCCCAGCGCAACAATCACATCTGCGCGCTGTTCTGCATGGTCGCCATAGCGGCGAGTCAGCCCAGCCAGCGCCGCCTGAGCAATCGCCGCATCAGAGGCACAAAAAGCGATACGTAGCGACATGATCGACCTTGCCTGTTTCCTGTCTGAACCGTTCGGCTCCGAAACAATCACATCTTTCGCCAATTGCCCAGACATGCCGCGCGAAAGGGCGCAACCGTCGTGTTCAGGGCTTTGCGCTGCCACGGGATTGCATTAGATAGTCGCGAAATCCTTTGACCTATGAACAGGAAGCCAGACATGACTGACACGACCGGTTTTTTCAGCGAGGCGCTTTCGTCGCGTGACCCCGAGCTTTTCGCGTCGATCACAGGCGAGCTGGGTCGCCAGCGTGACGAGATCGAGCTGATCGCGAGCGAGAACATCGTGTCGCGTGCGGTGATGGAGGCCCAGG
>JAOASD010000024.1 GCA_025210265.1 Pelagimonas sp. | reverse complement strand
CCTGGGCCTCCATCACCGCACGCGACACGATGTTCTCGCTCGCGATCAGCTCGATCTCGTCACGCTGGCGACCCAGCTCGCCTGTGATCGACGCGAAAAGCTCGGGGTCACGCGACGAAAGCGCCTCGCTGAAAAAACCGGCGGTTGGATCATAGATGTCTTTGGTCATTTTGGTCCCCTGTGTTCGTGTCAGCCCGTCCAGCCGAGGCCGGCGGAAATGCAGTTCATGGATTGCATCAGGCGGATGCGCGCCGGGCCGGCGGCCTGTGGGTCACGGCGGACATCGCGCAGCAATTCGACCTGAAGGTCATGGGCGGCCTGAAGGGCCGGGCCATTGCGCAGGCATTGGCTGCGCAGACGCGGGAAGCGTTCGGCCAGCGGCTGCCCGGTGATGTCGCGGATCATGTTGCGGGCCAGCGCGTGTTCGCCTGCGATCTGGTCATAAATCGCCTTCGCTGCGGTCTGATCGTCAACCAGGTCAGCATAGCTGCGGGCGATGTTCATATCGGCAAGCAGCAGCGCCTTTTCCACCTCGTCGATCATCAGGTGGAACAGCGGGTTGTCGCGGAACATGCGTTGCAGCAGGGCCTCTCCGCGCGGGCCCCGAATGCGGCGGAACGTGTCCAGCGCGTTGCCCACACCGTACCAGTTGGTGATCATGTGGCGGTTCTGCGACCAGGCAAACACCCAGGGGATTGCGCGCAGATCGTCCAGTGAAGCGGCACCAAACCGGCGCGCGGGGCGGGATCCGATGCGCAGTAGCGCCAGTTCATCCACCGGGCTGGCCTGGTTGAAATAGGTCAGGAAATCCCGGTCCGAGACCAGCGCGGCATAGGCCGTCTGGCTGAGGCTGGCCAGCGCCTCCATCGCGTCGTCCATTTCCGGGTCAACCGGTTCCAGACCGCTGGTTGCGCTGTGGCGCAGTACAGACGAGGCCAGCAGTTCAAGCTGTGCAGCGGCGGTGCCGACATTGGCATATTTCGCGCTGACGACCTCGCCCTGTTCGGTGGTGCGCAGCGCGCCACCCAGCGTGCCACGTGGTTGCGCAGCGATGGCACGATCCGTAGGCGCGCCGCCGCGGCTGACCGATCCGCCGCGACCATGGAAGAACACAGGCTTTAGACGGAAGGGCGCGAGGCTGCGTACAATGGCGCGTTGCGCGCGGTCCAGCGACCAGGCAGAGCGCAGGAAACCGCCATCCTTGTTGCTGTCGGAATAGCCCAGCATGATCTCGATCCGGCCATCGCTGCTGCGCAGGCTGCGCAAGGCCAAAGGCACGCTTAGAACGTCGCGCAGGATCTCGGGCGCGGCCTCCAGATCGGGGATGGTTTCGAACAGCGGCACGACCTTCAGCGACAGGCTTTCGCCGCCAAACCCGGCATAGCGCGCCAGCAGATACACCGCGAGGATGTCATCGGCAGAGCGGGTCATGGACAGGATGAACGGGCCAAGCGCGTCGGGGTCGACCCCGGCCTGGCTATCGCGGATCAGGCGCATCAGCGCCATAAATTCAGCGGCCTCGGCGGGCAGGCGGTCATCGGTGATATGGACCAGCCCGGTCTGAGACAGTTCTTGCCTTAGGCGCGCGCTCCAGTCGGGGGTTTCGGGCGCGGGCGCCTCGCCCTGCGCCTGCCAGATTGCCTGCAGGCTGCGGGTCACGACCTCGGAGTTCTGGCGGATGTCCAGCGTGTGCATCCGCAGGCCAAAAACCTGCACCTGCCAGCGCAGCGGGCGGATCAGGTCATGGGCCAGAAGATCGGCCCCAATGGCGCAGAGCCCGGCCTCCAATGCCTCAAGATCTCGCGAGAAATCCCGCACATGGGCATAGCGCCCATCGGCGAGAGCGGATCGGATCGCCGCCGTGGTCTGGCGGAAAATTTCGTTTGGGTTGCGGGCGCGCAGGGCCTCGGCATCTGCGGCGCGCTGATCAATGATCGCGTTCAGTGTGCTTGCGGTATCCGAGGGCAGGGGGGCCAGTTTGGCCGAAATCGACAGGCGTTGCAGGATGTCATCCAGCCGTTCAATATAGACCTCGCAGACCATGTCATGGGCGCGGGTCAGGGCCTCGGCCGTGACCTCGGCAGTGACATTGGGATTGCCGTCGCGATCGCCGCCGATCCAGGAATGGAACCTCAGGCAGCAGCTGTCGGGCATGTCATCGCCAAACACATCCCGCGTTGCCGAGGTGAAACTGTCAAAGACACGCGGCACCGCATCCATCAGGCTGGTGCGATAGAATTGCAGGCCCCAGTCGATTTCGGCGTTTAGCGTGGGGCGTTCCAGACGCAGCTCGCCGGTCATCCAGAGCAGGTCGATTTCCATCTCCAGCTGCTGTTCCAGCTGGCGCTCTTCGCGCGGGGACCAGCGCGGAGTCTCCAGGCTGACAAGGCTGCGATAGATGCGGCGGTGAATGTCCAGAACCGAAACGCGCTTGGCCTCGGTCGGGTGGGCGGTCAGGGTCGGACCAACCCACAGGCGGCCTTCGGAAATCTGGGTGCGCATGGCGCTGCGCGCGTCGTCGGTTGCGCTGTGCAGGGCCTCGGCAAAGCTGTTCTTGCGGGCGGTCGGGCCGCCGGCGCGTTCGGCCTGACGGGCGGTGCGGATCGCCACGTTTTCTTCTAGGATCTGCTGCAGGTGAAACCAGATCGTCGCCGCCTGCAGATGATCCGCCGCGGCCTGTTTGGACCAGACCGCCAGAGGCGTGCCGTCCCGGTCCAGTACAGCGGGCGCCCGGCGGGCCAGTACATTGACCCAGGCCTGGCGCAGGCGTTTGCGCGTGCGCTGTGCGTAGTCATCTGTATCTGCCGTCGCGGGGGAAGTGCCAAGCGCCCGTTGTTCCATTATTGCACCTTGTCGATTGGATTGCCGTCGTTGAAATACGCCTCGAGATTGTCCAGCACGCGGAACCCCATCGCCTCGCGCGTTTCGCGCGTGGCACTGCCCAGATGAGGCAGCATGACAAGGTTGTCGCATTGCAGAAGATCGGGCGCGATTTTGGGTTCGCCGTCAAACACGTCCAGACCGGCCCCGCCGATCGTGTCAAAGCTGAGCGCCTGAATCAGGGCGTGTTCGTCCACGACTTCGCCACGGGCGGTGTTGATCAGGAAAGCGCCGGGCTTCATCATGTCCAGCCGGGGGCCGTTGATCAGATGCCGGTTGGCGCCGCCGCCGGGGCAATGCAGCGAAACAAAGTCGCATTGCGGCAGCAGATCCTCGACCGTGTCGACCTGCGTGGCACCATAGGCGGCCAGCACTTCGGGCGCGACCTTTGAGCGGTTCTGCACCACGATCTTCATGCCAAAGCCATGATGCGCGCGGCGAGCCATGGCCTGACCGATGCGGCCAAAGCCGATGATGCCCAGGGTTGCGCCGCTGACCTTGGTGCCGATCAGATGGGTCGGACGCCAGCCGGTCCATTGCCCGGCGCGCAGCTCGCGTTCGCCTTCGCCCGCGCGGCGTGCCACCATCAGCATCAGCGTCATGGCGATATCGGCGGTGCAGTCGGACAGCACGTCGGGCGTGTTGGTGACGGTGATGCCGCGCTGACGCGCGACATCCAGATCAATATGGCCAAACCCAACCCCGTAATTCGCCAGAAGCTCGGTCCGGGGTTTGCTGACATCCAGCGCCTCTGCGTCGAGCTTGTCGGTCACAGTGGGCAGGATCGCGTCATATTTGGTCAACGCGTCGCGGAAATCCGCATGGTTCAGCGGGCGGTCCGCCAGATTGAAATCCGCGTTGAAATTCTGTTCCAGCCGCGCCTCGACGGCCTTTGGCCAGCGACGGGTGACAAGAACATTGGGTTTGGTTGCCATCACGCGGCCTCCTTCAGCACCTGAGCGATCGTGTCGCCGATAACGGCGGGGTTCGGAGCCACAGTAACACCAGCCGCCGACAGGATTTCGACCTTTTCGCTGGCGCTTTCGCCAAAGGCCGAGATGATCGCGCCCGCATGGCCCATGGTGCGCCCTTTGGGTGCGGTCAGACCTGCGACATAGGCCACGACGGGCTTGGTCACGTGATTGCGGATGTAATCTGCGGCTTCGGCTTCCTGCGGGCCGCCGATCTCGCCGATCATGCAGATGATGTCGGTTTCGTCGTCCTGTTCGAACTTTTCCAGAATGTCCCGGAACGAAGAGCCGTTGATCGGGTCGCCGCCGATGCCGACGCTGGTGGATACGCCGATGCCATGCGCTTTCAGCTGCGCGGCGGCCTCGTAGCCCAGCGTGCCGGAACGGCCGATGATGCCCACATTGCCCGGCAGGTAGATATGGCCCGGCATGATCCCCAGCAGCGCCTTGCCCGGACTGATCGTGCCCGCGCAGTTCGGGCCGGTCAGCACCATGCGGCGTTCCTTGGGATAGCGATACATGTACCGTTTCACCCGGATCATGTCCTGCGCGGGGATCCCGTCGGTGATGCAGACGCAGTAGCGGATCCCGCCATCGGCGGCTTCCATGATGCTGTCTGCAGCGAAGGGCGGCGGTACAAAGACCAGGCTGGCATCGGCCTGCGTTTCGCGCACGGCCTCTTCGACGGTGTCGAAAACCGGCACGCCATCGACCTCCTGGCCGCCTTTGCCGGGGACAACGCCGCCGACAACATTGGTGCCATATTCCAGCATGTCTGCGGTGTGGAAACGGGCCATCTTGCCGGTGATGCCATGCACGATGACGCGGGAATCGCGGTCCAGATAGATGCTCATTTCACAACCCTCACTTTGGTTTCTTGCGTAAGATCGTTCTGCCATGCGCCAACGGCGCGTTCGGCGGCCTCCATCAGGGTAGAGGCACGGATGATGGGAAGCCCGCTTTGGGCCAGGATCTTTTGACCCTCTTCGACATTGGTACCGGCAAGGCGGACGATGACGGGCACGTCAACCTGGACCTCTTGCAGCGCCTGAACCACGCCTTTGGCGACCCAGTCACAGCGGTTGATGCCAGCAAAGATGTTGACCAGAACGGCCTGCACATTGCTGTCCGACATCACCAGACGAAACGCCTTGGCCACCCGTTCCGGGGTTGCCCCACCGCCAATATCAAGGAAGTTGGCGGGTTCGCCCCCGGCCATCTTGATCGTGTCCATGGTGGCCATGGCCAGACCGGCGCCGTTCACGATACAGCCGATATTGCCCTCAAGCCCGACATAGGACAGCCCACGGTCGGCGGCGCGGCTTTCGCGCGGGTCTTCCTGGCTTTTGTCGCGCAGTTCCGCGATCTGCGGGTGACGGAACAGGGCGTTGTCGTCAAAGGTCATCTTGGCGTCCAGCGCGACGATACGGCTGTCACCGGTCACAACCAGCGGGTTGATTTCAACCATGGTCGCATCCTGTTCGGTAAAGGCGCGATAGCAGCCCTGCAGGGTGCGCACCATCTGAGGCGTCATCGACGGATCAATGCCCAGTTTGAACGCGATCTGACGGCATTGGAAATCCTGCAGACCCACCGCCGGTTCGACAATGGCGCGCACGATGCTGTCGGGTTTCTCGGCCGAGATTTCCTCGATCTCCATGCCGCCCTCGGCGCTGGCCACGATCATGACCCGCTGCGACGAGCGGTCCATGACAAAGCCCAGATAGATCTCGCGTTCGATCGGCACACCGGCCTCGACATAGACACGGTAGATGCCTTTGCCCTCGGGGCCGGTCTGATGCGTGACCAGCTTGCGGCCAAACAGATCCTCACAGCAGGCCTGGATTTCGGCATCGCTGGTGCAGACCTTGACGCCGCCTGCCTTACCACGACCCCCGGCATGGACCTGCGCCTTGACGACCCAAAGGTCGCCGCCCAGTTCGCGGGCACGATAGGCGGCCTGTTCCGGGCTATAGGCCAGCGCGCCTGCGGGCACATCCACGCCGAAACCGGCGAGGATCTCCTTTGCCTGATACTCATGAATATCCATGGTGTCCTCCCTCTTTTCGTTATGGACGGGTTATTCCGCAGCCAGCGCGGCGCGGTAATGGGTGTCGAGAACCTCTTCGACAGCGGCGCGGTCGATGCTGCCGCCCAGTTCCTCGATCGCCTCGCCAAAGCGGGTGACGATGTCGGTCACGGCGGCTTCGGTCAGCAGGTTCAGGATGCCGATGCGGACCTGAACCGGTTCGGACAGGGTGGGCCAGATGCCAAAGTTGCGGGCGCGGCAGTTCTGCACCAGCTCCATTTCGCGGCCCGCCAGATCGCCGGGCAGGTTCAGCACCACCAGCGAGGTCATGTTCGAGGTCACTTCGCAGCCCATGGCGGTCACGGCCTTGCGCAGCGCGGCCTCGTGATGGGCGTAATCCTTGGCACGCTGCGCCACGGTCTGCTGCAGCGTGATGCGCAGCGCCTCGTGAAAGGCGGCAACGGCATAGGCGGAATGGGTGCGGTGATAGGTGCCTTTTTCCACATCCTGACCGTCGATGATGCCCCAGTGGCGGGCCTCCATCATCGGGTGATGCACAAAGCTGCGGGTGCCGCTGGCCTTGAGCGCGTCGATATAGCGGTCGGTCAGAGAAACCGGCGCATAGGTCAGCGGCAGGCAGCAGATGCCTTTTTGCGGGCAAGAGGCCCAGCCCGCCACACCGGGGTAATCGTCGATGCGGAAATCTTCGACACCCAGCGAGGACACAGCGTCGACCAGCCCCATCACCCCGTGCTTTTCGCAGGAATCGCTGAAGGCCTGAATGTCATTGATGCGGCCCGACCCGGTTTCCCAATGCGCCATGGCGGCCCATTTCGGTTTGTGCTCGGCCAGGGCGGCGTCGATCACTTCGCGGCTGACAGATTCGCCGTGGGGCACGTTGACGATAGTGACCGAGGCAGGCTGCGGGTCCAGCGAATTGGCGGCCAGTTCCTCTGCCGTGGCGGCCTTCATGCGGACGGTCAGCCCGTCGATGCCAGAGAAGGTGCCGTTGACGAACATCACAACCTTGTCGCCGGGCATCACGGCGCTGAACATCACGTCCAGACCGCTCCAGCCGGTGCCGGCCACGCCAAAGGTATATGTGTTGTCGGTGCCCCAGATCTGGCGCAGCATATGTTTGCATTCGATCATGCCGCGCAGCACATCACCATGCATGTGATCTGCGATACCGGCACCGGAGAAGGCGGCCAGGACGCGCGCATCGGTGTTACCGGGGCCAGGGCCTGCGGCGATGGTTGCGGGGATCTCCAGCTTTGGAAAAATCTGTTCGCTGTGCATTGGGCTCTCCTCCCAGGGCGATTTCATATTTCGATATTTGAAAAATGATGACTTGCCTTCGATTTGAAGAAAACGCACCTTGATCCTGCTTTTGTGTATCTAGATGGGTGGGAAAATACCCACCCATATTGGCAAGTATCCCGTTGTATACGCGAAATTACCCCATCCAAATGGGTAGTTTATTCGGATTACGAAAGGAAAAACATATGGTTAGAGAAAAGGGCGATCCGATCTCGATTATGCTGGGGGATGGCAATCCGCTGGTGCTTTCGGCCATGTCCGAGATGTTCGATCGTGATTCGCGATTCTCATTAGTGGCGACCAGCGCCACGGCCGAAGGCTTCCTGGGCACGGTGATGCGGGTGCCGGTTGAGATCGGCGTAATCGACTGGGATCTGCCAGTGCTGGGGGCAGAGAAACTGGCCGAGGTGCTGCGCGCACAGGAAAGCGCACCGCGCCTGATCATCTACGGAAATGACGATAAATCCCTTGTACAAAAGGCGATGGCGGCAGGGGCAGCGGCCTATGCCACGCGCTCTGGGTCGACAGATACGTTGATCCAAACCTGTCTGGATGTGGCAGCAGGCAAGATGGTTTTCCCGTTCCTCGACATCCGCGAGCTGCGAAATGACCCGATTGAAAGCCTCTCTCGCAAGGAAAAACTGCTGCTGGATGCGCTCGCAACTGGCCTCACAAACAAGGAACTCAGCCGCGATCTGGGCATTTCGACCAACACGGTGAAGTTCCATCTGTCGAATATTTTCGACAAGCTGTCGGTAAAGAACCGGACGCAGGCCATCGCTTACTACTATGCTCATAAGGCAAAGGGCGGATCGGGCTAAGGCCGCTCAGTGCGCAATTGTATGCAAAACTTTTTATTGACAGGAAACGCATATTCATAATTCTGAAATAGAGAAATGAGCATACAGCGCGAGGAGACGCCCCATGTCCTTTTTCCCGATTGAACAGGCCCCCGGCCGATTGAACCGCAGCGAACTGGCCGTGCCGGGCAGCCAGCCGCAAATGTTTGAGAAAGCAGCCCAATCCGATGTCGATGTGATCTTTCTGGATCTCGAAGACGCGGTGGCCCCCGATGAAAAGGAACAGGCCCGCAAGAACATCATCGAAGCCCTGAACGACATCGACTGGGGCAACAAGACCATGTCGGTGCGCATCAACGGTCTCGACACCCACTACATGTACCGCGACGTGGTCGACGTGGTCGAACAGGCCGGTGAACGCCTCGACCTGATCATGATCCCCAAGGTCGGCACCGCCGCCGATGTCTACGCCGTTGACATGCTGACCACCCAGGTCGAAGATGCGGTGGGTCTTAAGAAACGTATTGGTTTTGAACACATCATCGAAACGGCTCTGGGTATGCAAAACGTGACCGAAATCGCGGGTGCCTCCAAACGGAACGAAAGCCTACATTTCGGTGTGGCGGATTATGCGGCATCGACCCGCGCCCGCACCACAATCATCGGCGGTGTGAACCCGGATTATTCGGTGCTGACGGACCCGGCCGACGATGGGGCACGCATGACCCATTGGGGCGATATGTGGCATTACGCACTGGCCCGCATGGTTGTCGCTGCCCGCGCAAACGGTCTGCGCCCGATTGATGGCCCGTTCGGTGATTTCCAGGATCCCGATGGCTATCGCGCTGCGGCCAAACGCGCCGCTGTTCTGGGCTGCGAAGGCAAATGGGCGATCCATCCCAGCCAGATCGACCTGGCAAACGAGGTCATGTCCCCCTCTGAGGCCGAAGTCACCAAAGCGCAGCGCATCCTCGAAGCCATGGCCGAAGCCGAAGCCGCAGGCAAAGGCGCAGTGTCGCTGGATGGTCGCCTGATCGACTATGCGTCGATCCGTCAGGCCGAGGTTCTGGTCGAAAAAGCCCGGCAGATCTCGGGTGGCTGAGGACATCACATATCTTCGGGCGCAGGCCCGCACCGCCTTTGATGCGGCGGTGCGGCGCGCTGACCCCGGTGATGCGGTGCGCGCAGAATTGTTGCGCGCACCTTTGCCCGATTTGGCAGCGCGGGGCGTGACCCGCGTTGTCGCGCTTGGCAAAGCGGCGCCTGCCATGCTGCGCGCTTTTCTGCGCCATGCCAGCGGGCCGTTTGAAACGATTTGCGTGACCCATCGCGAGAATGACGAACCGGTGCAGGCGGATCAGATGTTTCGTGCAGGGCACCCGGTGCCGGATGCCGAAGGTGCCCGCGCCGCCGCTGCCGTGCAGGATCTGCTGGAGCGGGCCGGCCCGCAGGACCGGGTGGTTGCTCTGATTTCCGGCGGGGGCTCGTCATTGCTGCCTGCCCCGCCCGAGGGCGTGACGCTGGAGGACAAACAGACTCTGAACCGGCTGTTGCTGGCCAGCGGGCTGGACATCAACGATATGAATCTGATCCGTCAGCACGTCTCGGTGCTGAAAGGAGGAGGGCTGGCGCATCTGGCCGCCCCTGCGCCGGTGACTGCGCTGATCCTGTCGGATGTGATTGGCGATGACCTGCGCGCCATTGCCAGCGGCCCGACTGTCGCGGCGATTGGCACGGCGCAGGACGCGCTGGCGCTGATGCGCCGCGCCAGGATCGAACCGCGTTTGCCGCAAAGCATTCTGGATCACCTGAACGCTGCCCCGCCGCCACCGCCCGCGCCCCTAGCCGATAACCGCCTGATCGGCAGCAATCGGCAAAGCGTCGAGGAAGCCGCGCGGCAGCTCAGCCCAAAATACGCGGTTACTGCGGTAGACGCACCCCTGGTCGGCGATCTGCACGAAGCCGCAAGCCGCGTTTTCCGCGAGGCCCGCGCGCAGGCCCAGCAGCAAGGGCCGCAGGCCTTGATCTGGGGTGGCGAAACCACCGTCCGCGTGACCGGCACCGGCATGGGCGGGCGCAATCAGGAAATGGCGCTACGCGTGGCGGCCCTGGCCGAAGCCCAGCCGATCACCCGCCCCTGGGTGTTCCTGTCCGGCGGCACGGATGGGCGCGATGGCCCAACGGATTCCGCCGGTGCGATCGTCGATCAGGGCACCTGTGCCCGCATTCGCGCACAACGCCAGAACCCTGCGACCTTTCTGGATCGCAATGACAGCTATGCCGCGCTTAGCCTGTCGGGCGACCATCTGATGACCGGGGCCACAGGGACAAATGTGGCCGATGTTCAGATTCTGCTGATGGGGTAGGCGCGGAAAACCGCTAAGCGAACAGATCGGTGGACAGGTATTTCAGGCCGGAATCGCAGATGATGACGGCAATGGTCTGGCCCCGATGCGCCCCTCTCAGCAACTGCAACGCTCCGGCGACATTGGCCCCGGCGGAAAAGCCTGCGAAAATACCTTCGAGCCGGGCAAGGTCGCGGGTGGTCTGGCGGGCTGTGTCTGCATCGACTTGCAGGAACCCATCCCAGTGCAGGCCGCGCAGAAAGTCGAGATCCCCCATCACATAGCCACCCCCCTGAATCGGGTGTTCCGGTTTGACCACATCCTGCCCGGCAATCACTGCCGCCCCTGCAGGCTCAATGGGATAGCATTTGATACCAGGGTTCTGCGCCCGAAGGAATTTGGAGGTGCCTGCCAAAGTGCCACCGGATCCGACAAAATCGCAAAACGCATCAATCGCACCGCCGGATTGCTGCCACAGCTCGGGGCCGGTGGTCTGCTCATGCGCACCCGGATTGCCGCCGCGGCGGAACTGATCGGCGCGAAATGCGTTGCGCGCCTGGGTCAGTTCGGTGGCGACCCGATCCACCTCGGCCAGATCCGCCCCCGACACCTCGCCCGGCTGGCTGTCCGGCAGCTGATCCACCAGCACCACCTCTGCCCCCAGCGCGGCCATCATGCGCGCGCGCTCGGGGGAATTGCCTTTGGACATGACCGCCACAAAGGGATAGCCGCGGATCCCACAAATAATCGCAAGCCCGGTGCCCATATTACCGCTGGTCAGTTCGACAACGGTCTGACCTGGAACCAGCGTACCGTCACGCTCGGCGGCGTCTATCACGCCAAGGGCGGCGCGGTCTTTTTTCGAGAAGCCGGGGTTCAGATGATCCAGCTTGGCCAGGATCGTGCCCTCGCAGCCGTGATGCCTGACCAACCGGTCAAGGCGCACCAGCGGCGTGTTGCCAATGGCCTCAAGAACAGAGCCATATGTATGTGTCATGATCTGCATCCCAGCGATGGTTTTACGTCCATTTCAACACGACTTTGCCAGAGTGACCGGATTTCATCGCCGCGAACCCGCTGGCAAAATCGTCTGCATCAAAGTGATGCGTGATGACCCGGCTGACATCCAGCCCGTTTTGCAACATGGCAATCATTTTGTACCAGGTTTCAAACATTTCCCGGCCATAGACGCCCTTGAGGGTGATGGCCTTGAACACGATCCGGGACCAGTCGACCGGAGATTTTCCCGGTGGAATGCCCAGCATCGCAATCTTGCCGCCCATCACCAGAGCCTCGATCATCTGATCCAGCGCGGCCTGATTGCCCGACATTTCCAGCCCCACATCAAACCCTTCTTTCAGGCCCAGTTCGGTGGCGACATCCTGCAGGTCTTCTGCCGCGACATTGACCGGCCGCAGGGTCGGGACCACATGCTGCGCCAATGTCAGGCGGTCGGGATTTATATCCGTGATAACCACATGGCGCGCCCCCGCGTGCCGGGCCACAGCAGCGGCCATGATGCCGATCGGGCCTGCCCCCGTGATCAGGACATCCTCGCCCAACAGATCAAAGCTTAGCGCGGTGTGGACCGCATTGCCCAGCGGATCCAGAATGGCGCCAATGTCATCCGAGATGTCATCAGGCAGGGGGATCACGTTAAAGGCGGGCAGTTTCAGATATTGAGCAAACGCCCCCTGTTCGTTCACACCTATGCCGCGCGTTCCTGGGTCCAGGTGAAACTTGCCTGCCCGGATCTGGCGACTGCTGGTCCCGATCAGATGGCCTTCGCCCGAGCATCTCTGACCCAGCCGCAGCCCTGACACATCCCGGCCGATTTCGACGATTTCTCCGGCAAATTCATGACCGGTGATCATCGGGCAGGGCACCGTATGGGCGGCCCAGTCATCCCAGTTCCAGATGTGAATATCGGTGCCACAGATGCCGGTGCGGGTGATGCGGATCAACACCTCGTCCGGGGCGATTTCAGGGATCGGGGCCTGCACCATCCAAAGCCCCTCGGAGGGTTTGGATTTTTCCAGCGCCTTCATCGTGTTGGGGCGCATCAGATCACCCCCAGCTCTGCGCCGACCTTGCCAAAGGCGGCCAGGGCGCGGTCCAGATCATCCCGTGTCAGCGCCGCGTTCATCTGTGTCCTGATCCGCGCCTTGCCCCGCGGCACAACCGGATAAAAGAACCCGGACACATAGACGCCCTGATCGAACAGCCGACTGGCCATGTCTTGCGCCAAGGTCGCATCGCCCAGCATGACCGGAATAATCGGATGTTCACCAGGCAAAAGATCAAAGCCCAGACGGGTCAGCCCAGACCGCCAATAGGCGGCATTTGCGAAGAGCTGCGCCCGCAGATCAGCCCCCCGCTCCACCAACTGCAGCGCCGCAAGCCCAGCAGCAACGATCGACGGCGGCAGCGAATTGGAAAACAGATAGGGCCGCGCCCGCTGCCGCAGCAGGTCGATCACTGGCTGCGGCCCGGCGATGTAACCGCCGATTGCCCCACCCAATGCTTTGCCCAATGTGCCGGTCAGAATATCGACATCAATGCCGAAATGATCCGGGGTGCCCGCCCCACGCGGCCCCATAAAACCCGTCGCATGGCAGTCATCCACCATGACAACCGCATCATATTGCGCTGCAAGCCGGGTGATCTGCGGCAAGTTCGCCAGATAGCCATCCATGGAAAACACGCCATCCGTGGCGATCATGACATGCCGCGCGCCTTCGTTGCGCGCATGTTTCAACATCTCTTCGAGGTCTTTCATGTCATTATTGGCATAGCGATATCGCTTTGCCTTGCACAACCGCACCCCGTCGATGATCGAGGCGTGATTCAGACTGTCTGAAATCACGGCGTCTTCGGGACCAAGCAGCGGCTCGAACAGACCACCATTGGCGTCGAAACAGGCCGCGAACAGGATGGCATCCTCTTTGTTCAGAAAGGCGGCCAGCCGCTGTTCCAGCTGGCGATGAATATCCTGCGTGCCACAGATGAATCGCACCGACGCCATGCCAAAGCCCTTGGGTGCCATGGCGTCTTGGGCCGCCTGTATCAGGGCAGGGTTATCCGCCAAACCCAGATAGTTGTTTGCGCAAAGGTTGATCACCTGGCTGTCACCCACAGTAATTTCCCCGCTTTGGGGCGAGGTGATCAGACGTTCGTGTTTGTACAGGCCTTCGGCTTTGATCTGAGCGAGCGTGTCCGAGATGTGGGACAAGAATGCATCGGGCATGTGCGACCTCCGTTATAGAGGCGCAATTCTACCATAACGGAAATGATTCCTAAATGAGGGAATTTGTTATAGTGGAAAAAAATCCGCCAAAGCGGATTTGCCGCCCCGCCCGGCTCAGTTGTTCTTTACAATCAAAAAGACCCGTGCGCCTTCGTCGGTCGCAGAAATCCTATGAGGAACATCAGCCGCATAGCGTGCCGTATCCCCCTGCTTCAGCTCATCCATCGCAGAGCCGGAAATCACCTGCACAGCACCCTCCAGCACGGTCAGCTGTTCCTGGGCCCCACGCGCATGGGGTTTGCTGTCCAGAACGCCCCCTTGCGTGAACCGGATGTCATAGACCTCGTGACCGCCTGCCTCTTCTGGAGGAGAGAGAATTTTGATCTGGCACCCTTGCCCCATATTGTTGATCACCGGCACATCCGCCCCCCTCAGAACGTCGATCCGGTCCTGGGTTTCTGCGGTTTCCAACAGACCGGCAAAATCCACCTGCAGGGCGCGGGTCAAATTCCAGAGGGTCGAGATCGTCGGGCTGCTTTCACCGCGCTCGATCTGGCTGACCATGGACCGGGACACGCCGCTAAGATTTGCCACAGCCTCAAGAGACAGGCCCTTGTCCCGCCGCGCTTGTTTCAGCCGCGCCGGCAGCCGCGTAAGAATATCGTCAGGTTTTTCCGTCATGACGGATATTTACGGGTTTCCAGCTGCAAAGCCAATGTGGTTGATCTACGTTCCCGCGCCGCTACGCACCAGCCTGCGCCTCATGCGGGGTGACCGGGCTGTCCAGCCGCCAGTCATGCACATCATTGACCAGCATATGCGCGGCCCGGCGCAGGGTGGTGCGAATGCGTTCGACCGCCGGGATGCCCATCATGCCGCAATCTTCCAGCGCGCGATCAAATGTCAGCAGCCACAGCTCGGCATCATCTGCGCGGATCGGGATATGTTCATGCAGCTCGCGCAGGTTCATATGGCCGAACCGCTCGCGGTAATAGGCCCGCCCGCCAAAGAAGCCGGACAGAAATTCGAACTGGGCCTGCCGGATATGGTCCAGCCCGTGCCCGCGAAAATGAAGACGGTGCAGAGGATAAGCCTCTGGATCCGTCTCCATGCGATCGTAGAAGCGGTTGACCAGATCCCGCAGCCGCTCTTCTCCGCCGATGTCGTTCAATGCACTCATGAAAAGAGCCTATCGTTACGTCAGCCAGGGGCTTTGATTCAGGTCAACCGCAGGATTTTAAGACCGCGGCCGGGTTTTCTGCGGGTCGTAATGGGCAAAGGGCACGATGGTTGCGGGCAGGCGTTTCTGATGCCCATCCAGCTTGCCGACCTCGACCTCGGTTCCGACCGCGTGATGGGCCACATCCACCCGCGCCAGCGCGATGTTCTTACCCAGAATGGGCGAACGCATGGAGGATGTGACCTCGCCAATCTGCGCCCGTCCGATATGAACGCAATCGCCATGGGCCACATCGACATTGGAATGGATGTCCAGGCCGACCAGCTTGCGCGCCGGGGTTTCCTTGCGCCGGATCAGCGCGTCGCGTCCGATGAAATCGTCGGTTTTGGACTTCAGCGGCACGGTAAAGCCAATCCCGGCCTCAAACGGGTCGGTCTGGTCGCTGAAATCATAGCCCGCAAAGATCAGCCCGGATTCGATGCGCAGCATGTCCAGCGCCTCCAGACCCATCGGGCGGATGCCATGATCCTGCCCGGCCTCCCAGACCGCATCGAACACGGCGCCCGCATGGCTGGGATGGCAAAAGATTTCATAGCCCAGCTCGCCGGTATAGCCGGTCCGCGACACGACAATCGGCACACCGTCATGCCCAAACAGGCGGGCAGGCGTGTGGCGGAACCAGGCCAGATCCTCGAATTTGGGGTGGTGGGGCAGGGTCCAGACGATCTTTTTCAACAGATCGCGGCTTTCGGGGCCCTGCACGGCGATATTGTGCTGCACATCGGTGGACGAGCGCACCAGCACCTTGAGGCCCAGCTTTTCCGCCTGTTCGCGGATCCATTCCCCGCCGTAATCCGACCCGCCGATCCAGCGGAAATTGTCCTTGCCCAGACGGAACACGGTGCCGTCATCAATCATGCCGCCATGTTCGTAACACATGGCTGTATAGACCACGCCGCCCACCGGCAGGGTCTTCATGTTGCGGGTAAAGATATACTGGCACAGGGCCTCGGAATCGGGGCCGGTGATCTCGAATTTGCGCAGCGCGCTCAGATCCATAACCACGCATTTTTCACGCGCGGCGTGATATTCCTCGATCGGGCCGGCGGTGGACATGCAATTGGCCAGCCAGAACCCGTTATATTCGATGAAGTTCTCGGTGAACTTGGCAAAGCTGTCGTGAAAACCGGTTTGTTTCGTCATTTTCGCCTCGGCATCGGGGGTGGGGCGGTAGGCCACCGCGCGTTGGAATTTTTCTTCGCCGCTATAGGTGCGGACATGGATGTCGGTGGGGTTCCAGCCATTCGCGGCGGAGGTGTCATCCGGGCAGGCCGAGCTGACACAGACCAGATCGGTCAGCGCGCGCAGCAGCACGTAATCGCCGGGACGGGACCACGGTTCGTCGGAATACATGACCCCATGGTCATCAAGGAACGTGTTGAAGAAGAAGTTGATCGCCATCCAGCCGGGGCGGCCCGGCACACCGTGCTGTTCCAGCGCGCCGTTGAAATTGTCGGTGCAATTCACATGGCCGGGATAGCCGAGGTCGTCATAGTATTTCGCCGCGCAGGCCATGGCAAAGGCGTCATGCCGCCCGCAAGTGTCCTGGATCGTTTCAACCAGCGGCGTGCCGTCCTGATCGTAGTATTTTCCGTGCAGGCCGGGATGCGGATAGATGCAATGCTGGATGGTGCGCGTCGTGGTGACATCCAAAGGATGCGCGATGCCCTTGTCCAGTTTGCGCGCATCAAAACACTGGAAATCAGTGCATTGGCGGCCATCCACATCAAGGATCTGGATATAGTCGCCCGCCTTGACGAAATAGCTTTGCGCCGTGGCGGAATGGATCCGAATGTCAGCCACCGGATCGGCCAGCGGGTCGGGCAGTTCAAACCCTTTATGTTGTTTGATCACCGCGCGCTTGACCCAGACGGTCAGCGGGGTCGAGGTGTTCTGCAGCTCGAAATCCATGATCCCGCCGGGCGCGGCAATGATCACGACACCGTCACGGGTGACGGTCAAAAAGCCCTCTTCACCTGCGGGGGTGGTTTCGCCAAACAGGTCGATCGAGCGCGCGTCAGCCAGATCAATACCGCGCGCCTCCAGCCCCATGCGCAACCCGCGCAGCGACTGGTCAGAACCCGTCAGAAAAGCGCGCAGCCCTTTGGCATTGCCGGTGCCCGCATGACCCAGAATCGCAGGATCGACGACACCATCCGCGCCCGCCGCAACGATTTCACAGGGCTGGCCGCCCTCAGTGTTGGCAATCGTCAGCTTATCGCCCGCCTCAACACGGATCAGGATTGCGCCTGCGCCTTCAACCACATAGCGTTCGGTTCCAGGCGGCAGCGAAAACACCTGTGGCTGCGTGATCAGGCTGGGCTTGGGCGGCCCTGGCACAACATCCGGGTATCGCGTGTCCAGCATCGTTTCCCCCTTGATAGGCAATCCGCATTTGCACCAGCGGAATATTACTTTAACATCAAGAATATTCACAAACATGCAGCGTGGACAAGAAAAGAAACCCGTGCAAAGCAGATTATTTTCCTGTCAGGGTGATTTCTTGTCGGTTTGCGCAGAAAATGAAGAGGACGAGTCATGCTGAGCCTTGGATTGGGGATGATCGCAGCCCTTGCCTGGGGGGTGCATGATCTGTGTGTGCGCCATGTCAGCCAAAACCGGGGAATCATCGCACCTTTGACCGGGGTGATGGTGTTTGGCGCAATGCTGGTCGCCCCCGTCAGCCTCAGCGCCGAGATCCGACCCGACGGCACAGCCCTGCGCATCGCACTGGCAGCCGGGGTGCTATACGGGCTGGCGGGCTATGCGCTGTATCTGGCGTTCTCCATCGGCCCGGTGCGTCTGGTTGCGCCAGTCATCGGGGCCTATCCGGTTCTATCCGTCGCCTGGGCCGGAATGACTGGCCAAGCCGCAAGCATAGATCAATGGCTGGCGGTTCTCTTGATCATCGCAGGGGTCGGATTTGTGGTTGGCCGCAGCGACGAGTCTGCTGAGTCCAAGGGCGGGCGATTGCGTGCTGTGTTATGGTCCGTGGCGGCGGCGGCAGGGTTTGCCGCAACCTTTGCCACCGGGCAGGCCGCGGCCTCGGGCGGGGCCGAAGTGGCGCTATTGCTGCCCACTCGACTGGCGGCTTTGGCCACGGTTCTGGTGCTGGCGGCTGTGCTGCGCCAATCCCCGATCCCACCGCTGAGGGTAGTACCGGTGCTGATGCTGATGGGCGTGCTGGACGCGCTGGCGCTGGCGATGGTCCTGGTGGCGGGGGGCGTACCCCGCCCGGAATTCGCCAGTGTCGCGGCCTCGGCCTTTGGTCTGGTGACAGTGGTTCTGGCCGCGTTGGTCTTGCGCGAACGCATGGGGGCCGCGCAATGGGGCGCAGTCTGCATGGTCTTTGCCGCGATCGGGTATTTGGGGGTGTGAGAGGGAGGTGGCATCCTGCTGCTATCCAAAACGGACACTTCTACGCCTTGCCGCAGCCGGTCATTCAGACACAAACCCGCCAACCCGAACAGCAGCCCCACCAAAACAAAAAGGGCGCGCGGTACAGGACCCGCGCGCCCGACATGTGATCAGCCAGGGATCTGATCAGATGTCCAGCGTGTGCTCTTTTTCCCAGCGCGAGAAATGGCTGACAAAAGAGTTCCACTCCTGGTTCTTCAGCTTGAGGTAAGCGTTGGAGAACTCCGCGCCCATGGTTTCCACCAGCTCCTGGTCCTCTTCATAGGCGCGCAGGGCGTCCAGCATGTTCAGCGGCAGTTTCGGCGCGTCGGTGATCGAATGGCCTTCGGCATACATGTCGATGTCGTGGCGCTTGCCCGGATCTGCCTTGGAACGGATGCCCGACAGGCCCGCGGCGATGATCACCGCCTGCAGCAGATAGGGGTTCACCGCCCCATCCGGCAGGCGCAGTTCGAAGCGGCCGGGGCCGGGGACGCGAACCATATGCGTGCGGTTATTGCCAGTCCAGGTCACGGTGTTCGGGGCCCAGGTCGCGCCCGACATGGTGCGCGGCGCGTTGATGCGCTTGTAGCTGTTCACGGTCGGGTTGGTGATCGCGGCCAGCGCGCTGGCGTGCTTCATGATGCCACCGAGGAAGTGACCGCCTTTTTCCGACAGGCCGACCTCGCCGATCTGGCCACCGGCGTCACCGGCGAACACGTTAACCTTGCTGTCAGCGCCCGGCGCATCCCAGACGGAAATATGCGCGTGGCAGCCATTACCGGTCAGGCCCTCAACGGGCTTGGGCATGAAGGTGGCGCGGAAGCCGTGTTTTTCGGCCACGGATTTCGCCATGAACTTGAAGAAGCTGTGCTTGTCAGCGGTCTTCAGCGCGTCGTCGAAATCCCAGTTCATTTCCCACTGGCCATTGGCGTCTTCGTGGTCGTTCTGATACGGACCCCAGCCCAGCTCCAGCATGTAATCGCTGATTTCACGGATGACATCGACGCGGCGCATCATCGCCTGCTGGTCGTAGCAGGGCTTGGCGGCGGTATCAAATTCGTCGGAGATCTGCTCTCCATCCGGGGTCAGCAGGAAAAATTCCGCCTCGATCCCGGTTTTGACATGCAGGCCTTCTTCGGCGGCTTCTGCGATCAGGCGGCGCAGCACGTTGCGCGGGGCCTGGGCCACATCCTGACCTTCCATCACGCAATTGCCCGGAACCCAGGCGATTTCCTTGTTCCATGGCAGTTGGATAACGGCATCGGCATCCGGCACCGCCAGCATATCGGGATGCGCGGGGGTCAGGTCCAGCCAGGTTGCGAAACCGGCAAAGCCAGCGCCGTCCTCTTGCATATCCGCGATTGCCTGTGCCGGAACCAGCTTGGCGCGTTGACCGCCAAACAGATCCGTAAAGGAAATCATGAAATATTTGACGCCTCTTTCCTCGGCAAACTTGGCGAGATCAATCGTCATTGCGGGCTCCCTGTGGGTGTTTTGTCTGTTTCTATTGTCTGTAAAAAGGGCGCGCAGGCCAGTGTCTGCACGCCCCCAAAAGGTCTTAGTAGCCGGTGCCGGGCTTGCCGGGATACCAATCGGTTCCGGCCATCGGAACCTTGGCCATGGCGGCGGCTTCCAGCGTCAGGGCGCACAGATCCTCGGGTTCGAGGTTGTGCAGGTGGTTGTGACCACAGGCGCGGGCGATGGTCTGGGCCTCAAGGGTCATCACCTTGAGATAGTTGCGCAGACGGCGGCCGGCCTCAACCGGGTCCAGACGCGACATCAGGTCGGGATCCTGCGTGGTGATGCCTGCGGGGTCTTTGCCCTCATGCCAGTCATCATAAGCGCCGGTGGTGGTGCCCAGGGCCTGATACTCGGATTCCCATTTGGGATCGTTGTCCCCCAGCGCGATCAGCGCGGCGGTGCCGATGGCAACAGCGTCAGCCCCCAGCGCCATGGCCTTGGCCACGTCAGCGCCGGTGCGAATGCCGCCGGACACGACCAGCTGCACTTCGCGATGCACACCCAGATCCTGCAGCGCCTGAACGGCGGGGCGGATACAGGCCAGCGTCGGCATACCCACATGTTCGATGAACACATCCTGCGTTGCGGCGGTGCCACCCTGCATCCCGTCCAGAACAACCACATCTGCCCCGGCCTTCACCGCCAGAGCGGTGTCGAAATAGGGGCGGGTGCCGCCGACCTTGATGTAGATCGGAACTTCCCAATTGGTGATTTCGCGCAGCTCGAGGATCTTGATTTCCAGATCATCCGGGCCGGTCCAGTCCGGGTGACGGCAGGCCGAGCGCTGGTCGATGCCTTTGGGCAGGGTGCGCATATCTGCGACACGGTCGGAAATCTTCTGACCCAGCAACATACCGCCACCGCCGGGCTTTGCGCCCTGGCCAACCACGATTTCAATCGCATCCGCCTTGCGCAGATCGTTCGGGTTCATCCCGTAGCGCGAAGGCAGGTACTGATAGACCAGCTTGTTGGAATGGCCGCGCTCTTCCGGGGTCATGCCGCCATCACCGGTGGTGGTGGAGGTGCCCGCCGCGCTTGCGCCACGGCCCAGGGCCTCTTTGGCCGGACCGGACAGCGCGCCAAAGCTCATGCCTGCGATGGTGATCGGGATGTCCAGCTTGATCGGTTTCTTGGCAAAGCGGGTGCCAAGGGTCACGCTGGTGTCGCAACGCTCGCGATAGCCCTCAAGCGGGTAGCGCGAGACCGACGCACCAAGGAACAGCAGGTCGTCGAAATGCGGCACGCGCCGTTTCGCCCCGCCGCCGCGGATGTCGTAGATGCCGGTGGCAGCCGCACGACGGATTTCCGCGTTGATCGGGTTAGAGAAGGTTGCCGACTGGATCGGCATGGTCTGCGGGATTTTGTTATCCATGTCTTTCATCCTGATCCTCAGTAGGCTGCAGCGTTGTCGACATCGAAGTTGTACAGCTGACGGGCAGAGCCGTAGCGTTTGAACTCTTCGGGTTTGGCGTCTGCGCCTGCGCGTTCCAGCAGATCCTTGAGGATCTCAATATGCTCGGGGCGCATTTCTTTTTCGATGCAGTCGGCACCAAGGCTTTTGACAGACCCGCGCACGAACAGGCGGGCCTCATACAGGGAATCCCCCAGCGCATCGCCGGCATCGCCACAGACAACCAAGTTGCCCGCCTGCGCCATAAAGGCCGACATGTGGCCGATATTGCCATGCACCACGATGTCGATCCCCTTCATGGAGATGCCGCAGCGCGAAGAGGCATTACCCTTGATCACCAGCAGACCGCCATGGCCGGTGGCCCCAGCATACTGGCTGGCATCACCTTCGACGGCCACGGTGCCGGACATCATGTTTTCTGCCACACCCGGACCAACCGAGCCTTTGACATTCACGGTCGCCTGCTGGTTCATGCCCGCGCAGTAATAGCCGGTGGACCCGTTCACGGTGACTTCGATCGGGGCGTTCAGACCCACGGCAATCGCATGGCTGCCCTTGGGATTGACGACGTTCCAGCTGGTCTGGTTGGTTTCTTCACTTTGGGCGTGCAGGGCGGAGTTCAGACCGCGCAGGCCGTCGGCTTCAAGATCATATGTCTGCATCTTAGTGGCTCCAGAAGTAAACGGTTGCGGGTTCGGGTTCCCAGACTTTGGCGTCTTCGATACCGGGCAGGTTCACAAGGGCGCGATATTCGCTGCCAAAGGCGACATACTGATCGGTTTCGGCCATCACGGCGGGCTTACAGGCGATCGGGTCGCGGACCACGCCAAACCCGTCCTTGGTGCCGACCACAAAGGTGAAGAACCCGTCCAGATCGTCCAGAGAGCTTTCCAACGCCTCGCCCAGCGATGCGCCTTCGCGCATTTTCCAGGTCAGGTAGGCGGCGCCCACTTCGGTGTCGTTCATGGATTCGATCCGCACACCTTCGCGCTGCAGCTTGCGGCGCAGCGAGTTGTGGTTGGAGAGCGAGCCATTATGCACAAGGCACTGATCCGCACCGGTCGAGAACGGGTGTGCGCCCTCAGTCGTCACGGCGGATTCGGTGGCCATGCGGGTGTGGCCGATGCCATGGGTGCCACCCATCGACGAAATGTCGAAACGGGCCGCAACATCCTTGGGCAGGCCGACTTCCTTATAGATTTCGATGGTGTCGCCGTCGCTCATGACGCGCATACCGGGGCGCAGTTCGCGCACGGCAGCGCGGGCGGCTTCGGCCTTGTCTGCGGGCAGGGTCATGACCGCGTGGGTGTCGTTGCGCGACATGGTCACATCCGCGCCAATCGCGGCACCCAGATCGGCGGCCAGCGTGTCCAGGTCGCTGTCTGCATTGTCAGACTGCACCGTCAGCTTGGCCGTCCCGTCATTTGCGTCGCCGCCGTAAATTGCAATCCCGGCACTGTCGGGGCCACGATCTGTCATCGTGATGAGCATATCAGTCAGCATTGCGCCAAGCTGCGGCTCAAGTGCTTTGTCCTTCAGGAATAATCCGACGATTCCGCACATTTTTATAGTTGCTCCGTTTGTTGATTCGGCCCGGTTGGGGATGTTTTCAGGCTACCAGTCGCCGTGCCGTTACTCAAACTAAAATGAAAAATACTTTCCTGACAGTCAATACCCCGGACGCATGAAAACGTCCGGGGCAGCAGGAAATATGGTCAGTAGCGTTCCACGCTTTCCTGAATCTTTTCGTGGTCGACCGCCTGCTTGCGCGCCTCTTCCAGATGCTGCCCTTCACGGACGAACTGAATGCGGTGCCAGCCAATCCAGAAGGCCACGCCGATGATGACCATCAGCACTTCGGATCCCTGAAAGGGGTAGATCGCCCCCACATCGGCCAGATCGACGGCCCAGCTTTCGTAACCAATAGTAGACATGTCGATTGCTCCTTATTCTGCGGGTGTGATCTGGGCGATGCGACGCTTGTCGGCTTCGATGATCTCGGCCTTGGCGTCTTCGTAGGAATGGTGCTCTGCGTAATCGAGCCCCTGCAATTCGACCTCGGGCGGGATACGCAGCACGCCCATGGCGGACTGGATTTTCGCCAGCCCCCAGCCCGGCAGGAAGCCAAGCCCAAAGAACATGATCACAGCGCCCAGGGTCTGACCCAGCGGGTTGATCGCCGCGTAACCCTCATAAGGCGAGGACGGCACCCCCCACAGCATAAAGCCAGAGATGACCAGGCCAACCACACCGGAATACCCATGCACAGCCACAGCGCCCACGGCATCATCCAGCTTGAACTTGCGCTCGACCCAGTAATGCAGCTTGTAAACGATCACGACACCGATGGCGGCGATGATCATGGCCTGGATCGGGTGATACAGGTCGTTCCCGGCGGAGGCGGTGATGACCCCGGCAAGGCCGCCAGAGAAGGTCCAGAACGCATCGCCCTTGGACACCACATAGGCCGCCATCAGACCGCCGGACAGCGACATCAGGAAGTTGAACGTGATACCGGACAGCGAAGTCGGCGCCAGATAGATATTGGTGGCGGTCCAGGTCGTGCCGGTGATCTGACCGTCAATGACTTCGGGCGAAATGGCAGGCACGTTGCAGGCCGCGTAGAACCCCCAGAAACCGGTGTAGATCAAGAAAACCCCAATGGTCAGCATCCAGGGATTATGCGGCGGGATGTCCCGCGGGGTGCCGTCTTTGGCGAATTTGCCCAGACGCGGCCCCAGAACCATAATCACACCCAGCGCATAGCCACCGGCAATCGCGTGGATCACACCCGAGGCATAGGCATCGTGATAGCCCAGATATTTGACCATCCAGCCGCCATAGTGCCAGCCCCAGGCGGCGTCGATGATCCACCAGACCGATCCGATCATCACCGCATGAACCCACAGCGCCGAGGACCGGATCCGTTCGATCACCGACCCGGACACGATGGACGCAGCGGTCCAGCTGAACAGCAGGAAAGCCGCCCAGAACACACCCGTGATTCGATCACCGGCATTCGGGCCCATATTTTCGGACCAGGGCAGGTTTGCGTTGCCCATTTCGTGATCCAGCCCACCAAAGAACGGGAACATCGGAAAGGCCCAGTAAATCCACCAGCCAAAGAAGAAAAAGGTTACAGTGACCAGCGGGATCACCATGACGTTTTTCATCAAGGTGTGCATGTGGTTGCGCCGCCGGCTCGCGCCGACTTCGTACATGCAGAACCCCACATGGATCAGGAACATGAACACGACTGTCACCCAGTAATAAAACTCGGTGAAGACCGTCGTTAATGCGTTGAGATTGCCATCCATCGAACTCTCCCTGTTTGATTGGACATTTTATTGTAGGTAAATTTTTTTTCTTACAGCGGGGCGTAAATTTTCCCGTCTGTCAACATTTTTGTATGCTGGGCATAATTTCCGCTTATTCTTTGGGCGGCGCTGTGCGGGGGCTTGACGGGTGGGCATATTGGTTCAAATCTGGACCCCTCTGGGGGACCAATTTGTAATGTCCGGCACGGCTTAGCCCCGGATTCGGCCTGGTGGCACTGCGCTCCCAAGGCGGACAAAGCGCCGCAATCTGGCCTGCCGCGCCAGAAATTATGCCTAATTTCACAGCGCATTGCCCAATGCTGCAGCGCAAAATTTTCCCAACAGGAAATCTATTTGCACAGAGGTGTTGATTTTTGGTTCAACATCGGTCTGACTATGGTCCAACGAACAGACCACTAGGGAGAGTAAAATGGCCATCATCTATCGCAGTTCCGCCCTGGCACAGCGCCACGCAGAAATTGGCGGCGAGCTGGAAGATTGGAACGGCATGGGGACCGCCTGGTTCTATGACACCACCGATGAACGCGCCAAAGCCGACTATGAGGCGGTGCGCACCAAGGCCGGGCTGATGGATGTATCCGGCCTGAAGAAAATCCACCTTAGCGGCCCCCATGCTGCCGCCGTGATCGACCGCGCCACCACCCGCAATGTCGACAAGATCATGCCCGGCCGCGCGGTCTATGCCTCGATGCTGGATGACCGCGGCATGTTCATTGATGACTGCGTGATCTATCGCCTGTCCGTGAACAACTGGCTGCTGGTTCACGGTACCGGTACCGGCCATGAAAGCCTTGCACAGGCGGCATTTGGCAAGAATGTCACCATGCTGTTTGACGACGATCTGCACGATATGTCGCTGCAGGGTCCGGTGGCTGTGGACTTCCTGGCAAAGCACGTGCCGGGCATCCGTGACCTGGCCTATTTCGGCATCATGCAGACCAAGCTGTTCGGCAAGCCGGTGATGATTTCCCGGACCGGGTATACCGGCGAGCGCGGCTATGAAATCTTCTGCGAAGGTCGCCACGCGGTCGATCTGTGGGATGCGATTCTTGAGGATGGTGCTGATATGGGCATCGTCCCGGTTCAGTTCTCGACACTGGATCTGCTGCGCACTGAAAGCTACCTGCTGTTCTATCCCGGCGACAATTCCGAAACCTATCCGTTCTCGAACTCGGCCTGTGGCGATTCGCTGTGGGAACTGGGTCTGGACTTCACCGTCAGCCCCGGCAAGACCGGGTTCCGCGGCGCAGAAAACCATTATGCGATGCAGGGCAAGGAACGCTTCAAGATCTACGGTGTGCGTCTTGAAGGCACGACCCCGGCGGGCGAAGGCGCGGCCCTGCTGCAGGATGGCAAAGAGGTCGGCGTTGTCACCTTTGGCATGAATTCGGATCTGCACGGCCACAATGTCGGCATCGCACGGATGCCGGTCGATTGCGCCGTGCCGGGCACTGCGCTAACCGTGCGCAACGAAGACGGGACCGAAATCCCCTGTGTCGCCGAGGAAATGCCCTTCTACGACAAAGACAAGGCGATCCGCACCGCCAAGGGCTGATCCGCGCAACCAAAGCGGGGTGCCCAGCCGGGCACCCCTTTCTTTCCACGGAAACGCGCAGTCAACGGAGACCCTCGGACGATGTCCAAATTCAACTTTCCGGAAAGCATTACGAGCCGCCCGACCTACGGCACGCTCGCGCCACGACCGGGCAAGGCGCATCTGATGATCGCCGACGCCGAAGGTGCCGAGGCGTTGCTGGACCTCGCCGCGCAAGACGACGGCATCATGGCGAAAAGCCATATCATCTATATTCCCAAAGACACCGGCGACACCTATGTCGACAAACTGCGCGCCAAAGGGCCCGCGCAGCTCTATGTCGGGCCCAGCTTTGCCGCCGCGACCCAGCGCATCCGCCACGTTCTGGGACAGGCGCATATGGGCCTGCAGGTCTATCTGGCTGGCACCGAGGGCCTGATGGGTCAGGCCATGAACGAAGCCACCGGCGCAGGCATCCCCCATACCGCGATCCAGACCGAACATCGCGGATCGGTCGCCCGGCGGATGCAATGTGTGCATTGCAAAGGCATCACCGAAGACGTGATGACAGACCCGTTTGTCTGTTCCCATTGCGGGCTGAACCTGTTCGTGCGGGATCACTATTCGCGCCGTCTGGCCGCCTTTCAGGGCGTGTGCATCGACGCCGAAGATCCCGGAAATGTCCCCGAACCCGTGGAGCTTTACAAATGAGCGCAGCACCCCAGAAAGCCAAGGCAGGCGCCGAAAAGCTGGACGTTGTGGTCAGCGCCGTTGTGCCTCTGAACGAGCTTGTCACCCGGTTCGAATTTAAACGCACCGATGGTCAGGATTTCCCGCCCTTTTCCGCAGGCGCCCATACGGTTGTGGAAATGCAGGACGAGGGCCGCACCCGGCTGAACCCCTATTCGCTGATGTCCGATCCGGCGGATACCTCGACCTATGCGGTGTCCGTGCGCCGCGATGATCAGGGACGGGGCGGGTCGCTGTTCATGCATAACAACGTGTCCGAGGGCGATCACATGGTGATCACCTATCCGGTCAACCTGTTCGCGCTGGACCTGCGCGCGCGCAAGCACATCTTTTTCGCTGGTGGCATCGGCATCACGCCTTTCATGGCGATGATTGCCCAGCTTGAGCGGTCAAACGGCCATTGGGAGCTGCATTACGCCGCGCGCTCGCCCGAACTGGCCAGCTACGCCGATGAGCTGAAATCCAAACATCCCGCCAATGTGCATGTCTATCATGACAGCGCGGGCGAGGCGATCGACCTGGCGAACTTGCTGGACGGGCAGCCTCTGGGCACTCATGCCTATGTTTGTGGCCCGACGGGCATGATCAAATGGGTGCACGACACCGCGACAGACCATGGCTGGCCCGAAGACAACGTCCATTCCGAGGAATTCCTTGCGCCTCAGCCCGGCAAACCGTTCCAGGTGCGCCTGTGCAAATCGGACATCACCATTGATGTGGGCGAAAACGAAAGCCTGCTGGAGGCGATGGAACGCTGTGGCGTTGATGCGCCGTTCCTGTGCCGGGGCGGGGCCTGCGGCCAATGCGAAACCGATGTGGTCGAAAGCGATGGGGATTTTATCCACCGCGATCACTGGCTTGAGGACGAAGACCATGCCTCGGGCAAGAAAATCATGCCCTGCGTCAGCCGTTTCATCGGTAAGTCGCTGGTTCTGGACCGCTAAGGAGGGGCCAAGATGACCATTCAATTCAACGAAGAGACCTTCCGCGACGATTATTCTTTCCGCAATTCGGATTGGGCGATCAAGCGGTTCCCCTTTCCGTTCCACGAAGACAGCTACATGTATTCCGTGAACATGGAACAGCACCGGGGCGGGCCCAAGGGCTCGGTCTATGAAAAGCGGTTCGATGTGGACGAACATTACGTGTCGGAAATGAAGGACCGCGCGCAGGTGTTGGCCGATGATCCGCTGCGCTGCCAATCCCTGCCGCATATGACGCTGGCCGGTTGGGACACGCTGGAACTGATCATGGTCAGCAAATCCGAGGATTACCCGGATCTGTTCGAACTGCATCGCGATGGGGACCAGTGGCACTGGATCAACAAACCCATGGGGATTGATCACAAGTTCACCTTCCTCGATGAAACCACGCTGCCCTGTGGCCCGCTGGAATATATCACCCGCCAGGCGCAGGGCGATTACGCGGTGCTGGATCAGCGCGATGACATGCTGTGGATGGATGCGGGCATGGTGACAACCCAGGCGGATTGGAGCCTGGATTTCGACATCGGCATGAACTTTTTCGAATGGCACGCGCCGGTGCCGCTGGCCCATGAGATGGGGATTTTCAAGCGCGCGCTGAAATTCCTGCTGAACATTCAACAGGGCGCGCCCGCGCGGCGTCTGAACTGGACCATGACGGTGAATCCGCTGCTGGATACCAGCCCGGAGAACTACCACAAATGGGGCATCCAAAAGACCGGTCTGACGCCCGAAAACCTTGGCTCGAAACAGCATCTGCGGGTCGAGCTGCAGACCTTCTATCGCCTGCCGCGCTCGAATGCGCTGCTGTTCCCGATCCGCTGCTATCTGATCGCGTTTCAGGACATCGTGACCGTGCCGAAATGGGGCCGTCGCCTGCACCGCGTGATCCGCGATCTGCCCGAGGAACTGGCAACCTACAAAGGGTTCATCGACAACCGTCCGATGATGCTGGATTACCTCAGCCAGTTTGACGATGGTCAGCCGACCTCGCCCGGCATCTGGCCGGATCTGGAAACGGAGCCGCCGCTGCAGAAATAACCTGCACAGCTCAGCCTGCCCGACAGCCCTCTGTTTCCCCGACAGAGGGCTGTTTCATTTGTATCATACCTTGACACATGTATCTGCCTATGATACATATCCATCATGATCCAGAGCACCAAGGGCAAGCGCGCCGCACAGGCCATGCAGGGCACATACGGCAAGGGGTTTCCCGCGACTTTGGTGAAGCGGACGCGGGCCATGTTGTCGGCGCTGGATGCGGCTGTTGTGATCGAAGATCTGCGCTTTCCTCCGGGCAATCATCTGGAGGAGTTGCGTGGCGATCGTATCGGCCAGCATTCCGTGCGCATCAATCAGCAATGGCGCATCTGCTTTGTCTGGACAGAAAACGGCCCGGCGGATGTGGAAATTGTCGATTATCACTAAGCCGTTAAAGGGGAGGGCATCATGAGCCTGTTAACAGATCCGCTGCACCCCGGTGAGGTGCTGAAAGAATTGTATCTGGATCCGCTGGGCATCAGCGCGATCACGCTGGCACGTCGGCTGAATGTGCCGCGCACCCGGATCGAACGGCTGATCAAGGGCAGCACTGGGGTGACGCCTGACACGGCACTGCGGCTGGCCCGCGCCTTTGGCACAACCCCTGCCTATTGGATGAACTTGCAGCTGAATTTCGACATGGCCCGCGCCACGCGCGAGGTGGATCTGTCCGGGATCGAACCGCTGGTTGCGTAAGAACGCCCCGGCTCAGCCCTTGGCCGGGTAGCTGATGATCGACAGGTAGCGCGCGGGCAGAGTGACCAATTTCTCTGGCCCATGCGGCGCATCCGCGTCAAAGAACAGCGTGTCGCCCGGCGTCAGATTGTAGATCTCATTGCCATGGCGGTAATCGACCTCGCCCACCAGCATATAGATCATTTCAATCCCGTCATGCTGAAAGGTTTTGAACGTGTCCGCATCGGATTTCAGCGTGATCAGATAGGGTTCGACGATCACCCCACTGGAGTTCGCACCGATATGGCCCAGCAGATTGTATTGATGCCCGGCGCGGGTGCCCGCGCGCTCGATCTCCACCCCTTCGCCGGCGCGGGTATGCACCGCCTCGCGCCGTTCCTCGTAGCCTTTGAAAAACGAGGTCAGGGGCACAGACAGCGCCTTGGCCAGCGTTTGTAGCGTGGTCAGCGACGGCGAGGTGTTGCCATTCTCGATCTTGGACAGCATCCCGATGGACAGGTCCGTCAGGCGGGCCATTTCGGCAACCGTGATGTTTTGCTGTTTTCGATGCGCACGCACCTCGCGGCCAATGGCCACCTCCAGTACCTTTTCCCGTTCATCAGTACTTGCTGCGTGCGGATCTTGCGTCAGTTTCACCGGTTTGCTCTTCACACTACCCATCGGTCCCTGTTCACTTGCCCCGTTCTGTCGCGAGGGTAAAGACCCCGCCTGTTACAAGACTAGGGTGAGTTTCACCCAATTGCAAAAATTTTCCCCTCAGTGGATAATTTGACGGCAAAAGAAGGAAAACGCCAATGAGCGGCGCAGATCTGAAAATCGGATTTCTGATTTTTCCGGGCTTTCCCATGGCCTGCCTCACCTCTGTCATCGAACCTCTGCGGGCGGCGAATGAAATTTCGGGCACGCAAAGGTTCAGCTGGGCATTAATTTCCGAAGACGGGGCCAAGGTGATCTCAAGCGCGGGGGTGGCCTTTGACGCCGATCACGCATTGGACAACCTGCCAGACCTGTCACATCTGCTGCTGCTGGCCGCCCCAACCAGCCCGTTTGAACAGGCGCGCTCTACCGGGGTGCTGCGCCGCCTGTCACGCCATGGCACGGTTCTGGGCGCGATCAGCGGCGGCGTCTTTCCCCTGGTGCGCAGCGGGGTCGTGATCGACGGCCCCCTCTCCGTACACTGGTGTTACGAAACCGCGTTCCAGGCGGAATTTCCCCAGATCGAGGCCAGCAGCCAGGTGATCGAACGGGGCGGGCGGATCATGTCCGCCTCGGGCGCGGCGGCCGCCTTTGATCTGGCGCTGCACCTGGTCGAAACAGCCCTGGACGACACCATCGCAACCGAGGTCGCCTGCTGGTTCCAACACCCGATGATGCGCAAAAGCGGGGTGGCCCAATCCGTGCCCGTGCTGCAGCAGGACGGCACGGCACGCGGAGAAGGCAGCGCCCTGGTCGCCCGCGCCAGCGCCATTTTTGCCCAGCATCTGGCCGATCCGATCGCCGTGGCCGAGGTCGCAGCCCAGCTGAACATCACCCCCCGCCATCTGGAACGCAGTTTCAAAAAGGCCACCGGTCAAAATCCCAGCCGCTATTACCGCGCCCTGCGCATGAAAGCCGCGCGGCAAATCGTGATGTATTCCAATGACCGGATTCAGGACATCGCAGCCGCAGTGGGCTATGGCAATGCCGGGCTGTTCAGTCGCCATTACCGCGACGCGTTTGGCCTGACGCCAAAAGAGGACCGCAACCGGATCAACCTGTACCGGGTCGAAGGCAACCTTCCCGTACCGTCGATCTGAACACCGTCAAAGCCCTAGGCTCAGGGATCCTGAGCCTAAGTGAACTTTTAAGACTTAGCGGCTATCCCCAGATGCCATGAAAGCCGCAACAGACACATATTTTCTGCGCACCTTGGCCATCGTTCTGTCGACGCATGTTGCCGCCTTTGTGGTTTTTCACCTGAACATTGGCCTGATCTTCGACATGCGATTTGTCAGGCTCATCCGGGCATATGACTGGCCTAGAGACATCTATACTATCATACACTTTTTGGCGCTCTATACGCCTGTCGCTATTTTTCTCAGGATGGTTTTCAGCAAACGATACAACGTGCCCCTCTTGCTGGTGATGGCGGGGGGCACGCTGTATTATGCTTATAAATGGCATTACCCGATCTTGACCGCATTCCTGTTCACAATCGGCCAGTTCGAGATGCATGGCGAATTCGTTATCAGAAACATGCCAGGGCTGGATCAATATCCAGAATTTCAGTCAGAAAACTAGACTGACAAAACAAACAGCAAGGGCACCAAACCCTACAGACAAAAGGCGCGAGGACAGCCCCCGCGCCTTCTGACATCAGAAAACCGACCGCATCCCAACCAGCAGCGCGTGATGCAGCGACCCGGCAGAGCTACGGGGACCATAGACCGTGTAGTGATCCGGCGCGCGGCAGATCAGGAAACAGCCCAGATGCTCGATCGAACAGCGGGTGGCCTCGCCGCCCTCAAACACGCGGGTGTTCACAACGCATAGCCGTTCAAACACGTCGGGCAAACGAATGCCCTGCAGATCAAACCGGCACCAGGCATCCGTCTGTTCGGTCACGCTGGCGCAGCCATTGGTCTGTGACGCGATCCGGCTGGCCAGATCTTCATGGCTGGCAAAGGGGGCCTCGACCATCCATTGATCCGGGCCAGTCCAGAATGCCTCTAGCGTGGCACCGCCGCTGCGCATCGGGGCCGGGGCAGGGGCACCCAGCACGTTTTCCAGCAGCGCCGCGGTGTCGGCCTCGCGCCCCAAACGGGACGCAACAGAGGCCAGCGCAGTATCGACCACTTCGGTCAGGGTGACGGGGCCGTGACGCTCTACTTTGGGCGCACGCCCGCCAAGCGGGGTGATGGCGACAAGATCATGCACGGAGACGGTCCCCCTCTGGGTCGACAAAATGGGCGCTGACAACTTTGACATCATGGTCAACACCGGTCAGCGGGCTGACAAGACGGACGGTTTCGCCCATCCGCGCGTCACCCTGTTTCAGGAAACCAATCCCGATGTGATGGCCCAGATTGGGCGAATAACAGGCCGAGGTCACATAGCCCTGATCATGGGCCGCATCGACAGCGGTGCCTTTGGTCATCAGATGCGCACCCGCCGGGACCGGTTTGCTGGGATCCACCGGGGCAAAGCCGACCAGCTTCAGCGCATCCTCTTCGTTCAGGCCTTCGCGTTCCGACAGGGTCGACCCGATGCTGTCCTTTTTCTTGGACACCATGCGGCCCATGCCAAGGTTCAGCGCCGTGGTCGTGCCGTTCAGCTCGTTGCCCGCCGCATGGCCCTTTTCGATGCGCATCACACCCAGGGCTTCTGTGCCATAGGGGACCACGTCAAATTCCTCGCCCGCTTCCATCAGCTTGCGGATCATGGCGTCGCCATAGCGCGTCGGCACGGCGATTTCATAGGCCAGCTCGCCCGAGAAAGAGATGCGGAACAGCCGTGCCCGAAGCCCACCGCAGACGGTGATTTCGCCACAGGCCATAAAGGGGAAGCCCTCGTTCGAGATGTCGAATTCCGGGTCCACGACCTTGCGCAGCAGGTTGCGCGCATTGGGGCCGGCCACAGCATATTGCGCCCAGGCCTCGGTGGTGGAAATCAGCTGCACATCCAGATCCGGGTACAGGCACTGGCGCACAAATTCCATGTGACGATAGACGCCAACCGCGTTGGCGGTGGTGGTGGTCACGACAAAATGGTCTTCGGCCAGACGCCCAGCAGTGCCGTCATCCATGGCGATGCCGTCTTCGCGCAGCATCAGACCATAGCGGGTCTTGCCCACGGCCAGCTTGGCAAAGGCGTTGCAGTAGATCTTGTTCAGGAAGGTCGCGGCATCCGCGCCCTGCACGTCGATCTTGCCCAGCGTGGTCACGTCACAGACGCCAACCGATTTCCGGGTTTGCAGCACTTCGCGATCCACGGACTGACGCCAATGGGTTTCGCCCTTTTGCGGGAACCACTGGGCGCGCAGCCACATGCCGACCTCGACAAATTCCGCGCCTTGCTCTTCGGCCCAGAAATGGCTGGGCGTCTTGCGGGTGGGGCGAAAATCTTCGCCACGGGCGCGGCCAGCAAAGGCCCCCATGGCGGTGGGCACATAGGGCGGGCGGAAAATCGTGGTCCCGGTTTCGGGGATGGATTTGCCGGTCGCCTCGGCCATGATCGCCATGCCGGGAATATTCGAGGTCTTGCCCTGATCGGTTGCCATACCCAGCGTGGTGTAGCGTTTCAGATGCTCGACCGAGACAAAGTTCTCCTGATGCGCCAGTTTCACATCCTTGGCGGTCACGTCGTTCTGCTGATCGACCCAGGCGCGCTTGGCCCCTTTGACATGCCAGAACGGCGTGATGTTGACCGGAGCATCCTCGGCCGCAGGCAGATCCGGCGCGGTGCCGGTAAAGCCCAGATCGGCGCAGATGCGCGTGGCCTCGGCCGCACCACCCTGCAGCGCCGCATGGGTGGAAAACTGCCCCTGCGCCGCGCCAGCAACGGACATGCCCATGGGCAGATCGCCACCGGGCACAAAAGCGTGCAGGCTGTCATCCCAGGTCGGACGACCACGTTGATGACAGGTCAGATGCACATTCGGGTTCCACCCGCCAGACACCCCCAGCGCGCCGCATTGCAGGGTCTTTACCCGGCCATTGGCGGTGCGCAGATCCAGCGAGAACAGCTCGTTCTTGCCATAGGTGTTGGTGATATGCGCCCCGGCATAGGTTTCGTAATCGGGGCTGGTGGGGGCGTCGGGGCGCACGTCGATCACACCCTGAACACTGACGCCTGCGGCGACAAGATCGGCGGCAGTGCGGTGCCCGTCATCATTGTTGGTAAAGATCGCCACCCGACGCGAGGGCGCAGCCGCCCAACGGTTGACATAGGCGCGCAGGGCACCGGCCATCATGATGCCGGGGCGGTCATTGTTTTCGAACACGATCGGGCGTTCGATGGCACCGGCGGTCAGCAAGGTGCGCTGCGAATAGATCCGCCACAGGATCTGGCGCGGCTTGCCCGCTGCGGGGGTGGCGAGGTGATCGCTGACCCGCTCCAGCGCGCCATAAACCCCGTGATCGAATGCGCCCAGCACCGTGGTTCGGGTCATCAGGCGCACATTGGGCATGTTGACCAGCGCGGCGGCCTCTTGCGCGGCCCAGCTATGGCCCGCCTGTCCGCCGACCTCGTAGGTTTCGGCATTCAGACGCCCGCCGGGCAGGAAATCTTCGTCCGCCAGAATGACCTGCACCCCGGTTGCCGCAGCCGCGCGCGCCGCCGCCAGACCGGCAGGGCCGGCCCCGACGATCAGCAGATCGCAATGCAGGAACCCTTTGTCATATTCATCCGGGTCGTCCTGCAGGCTGAGCGAGCCCAGACCAGCCGCGCGGCGGATCATCGGTTCGTACAGCTTTTCCCAGAACGCCCTGGGCCACATGAAGGTCTTGTAATAAAATCCTGCCGCCAGAAAATTTGAAAACCGGTCATTGATCGACAGGAAATCGCGCTTCAGCGAGGGCCAGCAGTTCTGCGGATTGGCGACCAGCCCGTCAAACAGCTCGGCGGTGGTCGCGCGGGTGTTGGGTTCCTGCCGCGCGCCTTCGCGCAGCTCGACCATGGCGTTGGGTTCCTCGGATCCCGAGGTGATCGGGCCCCGCGGACGGTGATATTTGAAACTCCGCCCCATCAGGCGCACATCATTGGCCAGCAGAGCCGAGGCCAGCGTGTCGCCCTGATGGCCGGTATAGTCCTGACCATCGAAACGGAATTTGAAGGTTTTGGAGCGGTCGATCAGACCGCCATTCACTCGGTTCACCTGGCTCATTTGGAACGTCCCTCCCGGCGGGCGACATCGCGGGCCAGCTCGGCGCCCAGGATTTCATGGGTGGTGGTGTCGCGGGTCACGACCAGCCAGCTGCGGTCGCCCTGTTCGTGGAACCACAGCTCGCGGTGGGCCCCTGCGGGGTTGTCGCGCAGATAGCCATAATCGATGAACTGGGCCAGCGCGTCGCCAGCCTGCCAGTCGGGGCGGTTGATCAGCGATGCATCACCCAGATAGGTGAATTCGCTGGCGTCACGCGGCCCAAGGATGGGGTGGGGGATCAGCATATCCGGGCCTCCTCAGTGCAGGTTGGGATGGTTGCCCATCCCCTTTTCGTCGATCATCCGGCCCTTGGCGAAACGATCAAAGCGATAGGCGGTGGCGGTGTCATGCGGTTTGTCCGTCGCCAGAAGATGCGCATAGACATAGCCCGAGGCCGGCGTGGCCTTGAACCCGCCGTAACACCAGCCGCCATTGAAATAGAGCCCGTCGATATGGGTGCGGTCGATGATCGGCGAGCCATCCATCGACATATCCATGATCCCGCCCCACATGCGCAGCAGCCGCGCGCGGCCAAAGCTGGGGAAGATCGCCATGCCGCCTTCGCAGACGTCTTCGACCACGGGCAGGTTGCCGCGTTGGGCATAGGAATTGTACCCGTCGAGATCGCCGCCAAAGACCAGCCCGCCCTTGTCGGACTGGCTGCAATAGAAATGCCCGGCGCCAAAGGTGATCACCCCCGGCAGCACGGGCTTCAGCCCCTCCGATACAAAAGCCTGGAGGACATGGCTTTCGATCGGCAGGCGCATTCCCGCCTTGGACATCAGGCGAGAGGAGGAACCGGCAACACAGGACGCCACCTTTTTCGCACCGATAAACCCGCGCGAGGTTTCCACCCCGGTGCAGCGGCCATTTTCGATGCGGAAGCCGGTGACTTCGCAATTCTGGATGATGTCAACGCCACGCTGATCGGCACCACGGGCATAGCCCCAGGCCACGGCGTCATGGCGCACGGTGCCGCCGCGATGCTGGGCCAGACCGCCTTTGATCGGGAAGCGGGCATTGTTGACATTGAGGAAGGGATAGCGCGCGACGATCTGTTCCGTGGTCAGCAGGTCGGCATCGGCCCCGTTCAGCAGCATGGCATTGCCACGGCGAATGAAGGCATCGCGCTGCGCGTCGGTGTGGAACAGGTTCAGGATGCCGCGCTGGCTGACCATCGCGTTATAGTTCAGGTCCTGTTCCAGATTTTCCCACAGCTTGAGCGAGAATTCATAGAACGGTTCGTTCCCGTCCAGCAGATAGTTGGAACGGATGATCGTGGTGTTGCGGCCCACATTGCCGCCCCCGATCCAGCCCTTTTCGATCACCGCGATGCGCGATTGACCGAATTCCTTGGCCAGATAATAGGCGGTGGCCAGGCCATGCCCGCCACCACCGATGATGACATAATCATACTCGGCCTGGGGGGTGGCATCCCGCCAGGCCGGCCCCCAGCCGCGATGCCCGGTCAGGGCTTCTTTGATGACCTTCAGTCCCGAATAGCGCATTGAATCCGACTCCTTTGCAGATAGCTTGGGGGCGGTTCGTGGATTTGCAGCGGCCCGGTTCGGACAAAATGCATCACAAATCGGACTCTGGGAAAGTTTTGTGACGCAGGAGGCACAGGCGGGGTTCAAGGGTGGGGATCAAATCTCTGACCAGAGATTTACAAATTCCTTGTCAGGAATTTGGCGCCACCGCGCGCTGCAGCCTGTCGACCCGCTCAAGCAGGTCGGAGCACCGGGTCGGCCAATCCCCTGCCGGGCAGCGTTCCAACAGCTGCAAAACCTCGCGCAGATCTGGCCGCCCCAGAATCGCTGCAGAGCCAGCCAGCTGATGTGCTGTGTCGCGCTGTATCTGACTGGGATCAGGGGATTTTGCAGCCTCTTGGAACAGCTGCACGCTATGGTCAAACAGCGTTGCGAGGGCGCTGTCATACTCTGCCTGGCCAAACCGCGCGATATAGTCCTGTGCTGGATTGACCTCATCACATTCCTGGAACATTGTTGCCAGACCCAGGGCCTCTGCCAGCTTTTGTTGCACCCCACGGGGCGTCACCGGTTTGACCAGCAGCCCTGAAAAAGGGGCCTGCAGAATATTCTGGTGATCACGCAAAGCCGCATGGGCGGTCACAGCAATAGCAGGCAAATCGGACCCGGCATCGGGCAGCGCCCGCATCCGGTGCAGCGTTTCGATCCCGTCGACGCCGGGCATACTGATATCCAGAAATGCGACATGGAACCGGCTGTGCTGCAGCTGGTCCAGCGCGGCATAGCCGCTTTCCGCCTCTGCAACCTCCAGCCCCAGATCTTCGAGCATGTCCCGCAGGATGCGTCGGTTGATTTCATTGTCATCCACCACCAAAGCGCGCTGGCCCGGCGGGATGTCGGGCAGGGCGGTTTCCCGCGCCTTTGCCCCGGCATCATGCGCGCCCATCCTCGGCAATGGCAAAGACAGGATGAACAGGCTACCCTCACCCAGAATACTGTCCACCTCAAGCGTGCCACCCATGCGTTCGATCAGGCGCTTGGTGATGGCCAATCCCAGCCCGGTCCCCGCATTCTTGCGATTGAAATCCGTGTCGACCATGACAAATTCGTCAAAGATCCGGTCAAGATTTTCCTCAGAGATACCGACACCGGTATCGGACACCCGGATTTCGACCAAATCGGCCTGGCCCTGCTCAACCTCGATCTGAACAGCGCCATCGCGGGTAAATTTGATCGCATTGCCCACCAGATTGACCAGACATTGCTGTAGCGCCGTGCGCTGGCCCCGCACGGGGTCTGAAAAGTCGGACAGAAAACATGTTTTCAACTGATTGCCCTGCGCGCGGGCGTTGGCGGTCAGACTGTCCATCAGGCTGTGTATCGTGCCGAAGAGGTCAAAGACCTCCTCCTTATGCGGGCTGCTTTCGGCGTCCAGACTGGACAGGTCCAGCACATCATTCACATGGGATAGCAAAAGCTCACCCGATACGGCGATGGAGTCCAGATGGCGCAGTTGCCGCGCACTCAACCCCTCGCGCTGGATCAGCGACAAAGACCCCAGGATCCCGTTCAGCGGCGTGCGCATTTCATGGCTCATGACCGTCAGCAGGTCGGATTTGGCCTTTTCATTTTCCTGCGCTTTGTCGCGCGCGGCGCGCATGGCCTCTTCGGCCTCGATCTCATGGGTGATGTCCCGCAGGAATGACACGAACACACGGCGGCCGCCTGCTTCGGATAGGGAAATCGACAGTTCGACGGGAAAGACATCGCCGGATTTGCGCAGCCCTTCCAGGCGGACGCGCCCGGCGCCAATGACTTTTTGCTCATTGGTTGCCAGATACCGCGCCATGCCGTCACGATGGGCGGCGCGCAGATGTTCGGGCACGATCAGATCGGCCATTTCCGCGCCCAGTGCCTCCGCCCGAGAATAGCCAAATACGGTTTCCGCCGCACCGTTAAATTCAAGGATCCGGCCATCGGTGTCGACCACCAGCACCGCATCCAGCGAGGACTGCACCGCCGCCTCGAACCGGGCGCGGGCGCGGGCGCTGTCACGGGAAATGCGCTGACCCTGCCGATACAGGCGCACCAGTAGCGCGACCAGCGCCAACAGCGCGCAGATCAGCGCCAGAACCGAGGCCGCAAGCCGCATCAGCGTCACGGAAAACGCCTGTCTGCGGGCGGCGTCGTCCTGGGCGAAATTCTGGATCCCGATCAGCGCCATCTGTCGCACCACCGGGCGCAGCGCCGAAATGTCCATCAAAAGCATCGGCAGCCCCGCGCGCAGATCCGCATCCGCGCCATCGACCACAGGCACATTGCGCTGCAAAAACTGATTAGCCTGCGCCAACCCGTCCCGCACAGTCGGATCTGTCAAGGCCGCGCGAAACGCATCGCCCTGAGGCAGGCTGTTCACCCGGCTGTAGAAAATATCGAACCGGGTGCGCACCGCCCGCAGCGCCGCGGTTTCGCCAGCATCCTTGGTTCTGGCCTCAAGCACGGCATATTGCATCCGCAACAGTTCGACCTCCAGCTGGGACATATTCCAGCTGACATCGTCATTGCGGGCCACAGACAGGGCCTGCAGATCCTTGTCCACGCTGCGCCCCAGAAAGGCGATAAAAATCAGGCCCGCGATCACCAAAGCGATGGAAAACAGCAGCGGCCAGCGGCCCATCTGCGGGATCTCCTGATCTTGGTGATCGCTGCCCTGTGCCATTCAAACGCACCCTGGAAATGATGACTTCACTGCGCGGCCAGCACCTCGATCCGATCCAGCTGCCAGATGCTGCGCGCGTAGTATTCTTCGGACTGATAGGTTTCTATCTCATCAAAAGGATAAATAATCCACAACGGCCCCTTGTCGCGCACGGACATATCCTGCCCATTGCGCTGATAGGCGATGATCGGGCCAGACTGCACGGCGTCTGCCATGGGGATGGTGACCGCATAATCATTCAGCGCAGTGGCGCGCAGGGCCTCCCCAGAGGCGCCGACATGGTCCAGCAGAACACGCAGGGACACACCCTGAAATTCCTGAGGCCCTTCGGTCCAGATGGTCGTGGTGGCGACGGTTACATTGGGCAGAGCGCGCAGATCCCCAAGGTCGAACTGCCAGACAGCATCGGGTGTCGTCTCTGTCGTTTGCGCCGATTGCGCAACCTGACCGGATACGGTCAACAGCGGAGCCTCGGCCCAGGCCACAGGCGCATGAAACAACCCAAGCGCCAACACTGTCACCCGGATCAGAGAGGGGCCGGTCAGGCGGCGCAGAGTATGAAAAACAGATGTAAACATGGCGGGGCTCTCTATTTATGGGGCCTGCAGCCCGAATTGGCTGCAGGGGGCACCGTCTGTCCGTGAGTGGGAGATTTGGTGCCTCTCTACCCTATCTCCACGTGGGCGATGGCGAAGGCGGGCAGGGGGATAGGCCTATGACCTTTGGGATAGGCAACCTGACCCAAGGCAGCACAGCCCTGCGCGAACGCCCCGTCAAATCGCAGCAACATCCGGTGCAGGATACCAATGCGCACCACCCCTCCTTTGGGACAGACCGCGCGGCATAAGATTTGGATTTACGAGGTAACAGGATGTACACTTCCATTGGTGATACTGCAAAAGCCCTGCCGGGAACCGACTCCGCTGTGACACGGACCGCCGGGCGTGGTGACAGAACGGGTATTTTTGGGTCCATGCGTATTTTACTGGCAGATGATCACGCCATGGTGCGTGACACGTTTTCCGCCTATCTCGAAAGCGAAGGGCGCGCGGCGGTCACCGCCGTCGCGGATTATCCGCAGGCGATGAAGGCCATCGGCAACAAGGGGCCGTTTGACCTGGTGCTGCTGGATTTCAACATGCCCGGTATGAACGGGCTTGGCGGGCTAGAGGCCGCATTACAGGCCCATCCCGATCAGTTGTTTGCAATCCTTAGCGGCAGCGCCCCGGCCCGCACCGCGCAAGAGGCGCTGGATATGGGCGCGGTGGGCTTTGTGCCAAAATCCATGGCGGCCAAATCGCTGGTCAATGCGGTGCGTTTTATGGTGGCGGGCGAAACCTTTGTCCCCGCCAGCCTGCTGGATGCGGAGGAAGAGGCCGCCGAAACCGCCTTTACCAAACAGCTGAGCACGCGGGAACGTCAAGTGCTGGAAGGTCTGTGCCAGGGTCAGTCCAACAAGGAAATCGCCCGCGATCTGGACCTGCAAGAGGTCACGATCAAACTGCATGTGCGCACCCTGTGCAAAAAACTGAATGCTAAGAACCGCACACAGGCCGTGGTGATCGCCAAGGATGCCGGGTTCGAATGACCCTGGCGGCGCACAGGGGCACATAAAAAAGGGCGGCCCGCCAGCCGCCCCTTTTGTCCTGTCTGTACCTCCTTTCAGAACAGGATCTGATCAATCAGGATCTCGGCCTGATCTGCCGCATCGCTCAGCAACAGCACGGTGCCATTGCCCAGGCTCAATCTCAGGTCGTCGCCCGTGACGCTGAGGGTCTCCTCCAGCCAATCCGCCCCATTGCTGATCTCCAGCCCGCGCAGATCCAGCCGGTCGCCCTCGGACACCGAAAAATCTGTGATCGTGTTGTCGGATCCATCCAGCGCCCCGTTGCGGAACACAAACCGGTCGGCGTCCGCGCCGCCCGTGGCGATGTCTGCGCCCGCGCCCAGATACAGGCGATCGCGCCCGGCCCCGCCCAACAGCGTGTCATCGCCTGCCCCGCCATTCAGATGATCGCCATCATCGCCGCCCTGCAACAGATCCCCGCCACTGCCGCCACGCAGGCTGTCGCGGCCATCTTCACCTTGCAGCGTGTCATCGCCAGTGCCGCCAATCAGGTTGTCGTTGCCATCGCCCCCGGCAATCTGGTCCGAGCCGCTGCCCGCCGCCAGATGGTCGTCGCCGCTGTCACCCTGCAGAGTGTCGTCACCCGACCCGCCATCCAGCGCATCATCACCGCGCCCGCCTTCCAGAAAATCACCCCCGGATCCACCGGACAGATTGTCAGCCCCGGCATCCCCCTGCAGCGTATCCGCACCCGATCCCCCCGACAGGGAATCCGCGTCTTCACCCCCCAGAAGCAGATCCGTGTCAGAGCCACCAAACAGCGTGTCATTCCCACTGCCACCCTGCAAAACATCCGCCTGCGCACCGCCCTGCAACAGGTCCGCTCCGGCCCCGCCAATCAACAGATCCAGACCAGAGCCGCCGATCAAAAGATCCGACGCCGCGCCGCCATCCAGCGTGTCATGCCCAGCCGATCCCGACAGCGTGTCTGCCCCGGTACCACCCAACAGATGATCATCATCTGCCCCTAGCAAATTGCCAAACAGGTCATAGCGCAGCCCGTTTTCGTCATAGACCGAAGTGATCGCGCTGTCGCTGTTCGGCCCGGCCCCGCCATACAGGGCATCATCCCCATCCTGCCCGTACAACATATCCCCCGCGCTGCCGCCCAGCAGGGTGTCCAGACCAATCCCGCCTTCCAGCGTATCGGCCCCGGCCTCGCCGGACAGGCTGTCATCATAGCTCAGCACGCCCTCGGCCGTGGCGACCAGCGACAGGTTGCGCAGCAGAACGGAGGAACTGAGATCCACCGGGTCAAACGGGCTTTGCGCCCTTGGATCCGCCGCGCCATCGTTGGAATAGGATTTGGGCGCATCGCTGATCAGCTCCAGCGTGGCAGAGCCGTTTTCGATATGCACCTGATAGATGCCCCCGGCGCTGGAGGTGGTGTCATTCATGTCATGATCACCCGCATTGCCACCGATGAACAGGTTGCCCTCGGCATCCAGAATGGCGGCACCATAGGTCATGGCCGGTGCGCCCGCCTGCAGGGTTCCGTCGATCCGCGTTCCGGTGACAGGGACCGTGGTAAACACCGGGTCTCCGCTGGAAATATCCACCACCAGCAACAGGGTGTCCTGCCCCTCAGAAGAGGGCCGCGTCAGCCCGTAAAAGCATTGCGAAGCCGCATCATAGGCCACGTCATAGACGCTGAACCCAATCAGATCGCGCGGCAATTTATGCACCGTGACCTGCGGATTGCCCGCGCCATCCAGCGCATCCACATCAATCACCGCGATATGGTTCATGCTGGACTGAAAGGACCACAGATTGCCCTGATCGTCAAAATCCCCGGTCCAGGACCGGTAGGGCGTGTCGCCAATACGATAGCTGTTCCCCAGCGCATCCAGCATCACCAGATCGCTGCGCGACACCGCCTGACCCAGCGAATCCACGCCATTTGACACAGCAATCGCATACAGCAGGTTGTCCTGCACATTATAACCCATCGAATTGACATTGACCGTGCCGCTGACACCGGCCTGTTGATAGGTTTCCGTTTCAGGATCAAACACATACAGCGTACCGTTCAGAACCTGGTACAGCTTGGCCTGACCTTCTGCAAAGACCGCGACATCGGTGCTCTGCCCGCCGATATCCATGGTTTGCATGTGGTGGATCGCGGGGGTCGAGGTGATCAGCACCGGCCCGGCCTCGCCCAGATCAACCGAGCGCAGGGTAATCTCGCTGCTTGTGCTATCGGCGGTAAAGCTCAGCTCGTGGGTGGCATAGGCGCCGCCATCGGTTTCCAGGGTGGCAATCAGCACGCCATTGACCAACACCTCGACCGCGGCATCGCTGCGCCCCGCGGCAAAGTTGGCGGCAATATCCAGCGAGATCCGATAGACCCCGCCGATCTCGGTCCCGATCTGCTGCACCATCTGTTGATGGCCATCGTCAAGCGCGCTGACCGTCCAGGCACCGCTGGCGGCATAATCGCCAAAGCCCGTGGCGTCGTCTGTTCCGGTCAACTGGTTGGCCGTGGCGTGATCCCCGATCAGGTGATCTCCACCCGCGAGTCCGTTCAGCGTGTCATCACCAACCGCACCGATCAGAGTGTCGTTTTCGCCCGTGCCGGTCAGAAGATCGGACAGGGCAGTGCCAGTTTGAGTTTGGGGGGGCATCTGAATATCTCCTCTCTGGACAGGGGCTTACCAGCCGATCCCATTGACCTGCGCGGTGGCGGGCTGTGCGTCCGGGTACAGGCGCACAACGTCGATCACCGGCAGGTCGGGATGGTGGGAAATCGCGGCGCGATAGGTGTCATTGGCATGGCAGACGATGACGGCGTCGACCGCGTCCAGCACATCGGACACCTGATCGCGCAGCATCGGGCGCAGCCCCTGCACCAGTTCCGGCAGGCCTGCGCTGCCATTGCGCATATAGTCGGCCAGTGCCTCGAACGGGGTGTCGGCGGTGACGGCGCTGTCATGCACCAGCATATCAACCCCATCGGATTTCAGCGCGGTCATGACCTCGAGGATCGGGCTTTCGCGCAGATCATCCGTACCGGGTTTGAAAGCCAGACCCAGCACGCCCACCCGTTTGGCCCCGGTGGCGCGCACCATCTGCACCGCCTGATCAATCTGTTCGCGGTTCGACCGGTCCAGATTGGCGATCAGGGGCAGGTTCACCCCCAGGCTTTCGGCGATATGGCTGACCGCGCGGACCTCTTTGGGCAGGCAAGACCCGCCATAGGCAAAGCCCGGACGCAGGTAATAGGGCGACAGGTTCAGCTTTTGATCCTGGGTGAAAATGTCCATCACCGCATGGCTGTCCACCCCCAGAGGTTTGCACAACCGGCCGACTTCGTTGGCGAAACAGACCTTGGTCGCGTGCCAGACATTGTCGACATATTTGATGGTTTCGGCCACTTCGACCGTGGTCAGGATTGGGGCGTCATCCACCGGCGCGTAAATGGCGCGCATGATCTCGGCGCTGCGGAAATCGGTGGTGCCGATCACGGTTTTGGGCGGGTTGCGGAAATCGTCAATCGCCACGCCTTCGCGCAGGAATTCGGGGTTGAAGCAGATGCCAAAATCGCGCCCGGCGATTTTGCCCGACATGTCCTGCAGGATCGGCGCCAGCACCTGCATTGTGGTCCCCGGAGGGATCGAGCAGCGCATGGCAAAGACGTGAAACCCCTCTTTCTGGCGCAGCCCCACCGCCATGGAGCGCGCGGCGGCCTCGATATAGCGATAGTCACAGCCGCCATCCGCTGCGGTCGGCGTGCCCACGGACAGGAATGTCACATCGGTTTCGCGCACCGCTGCCGCCAAATCGTCGGTGGCGGTGATCAGATCGTTCTGCAGCCCGGCGCTCAGCAGGTCGGACAGGCCGGCCTCGTGGATCGGGCTGTGACCGCTTGCGATGCTGTCCACCTTGGTCCGGTCTATGTCGACACCCGTCACCGCATGGCCCAAAGACGCCAGGCAGGCGGTCGAGACCGCGCCGACATAGCCCAGACCAACCACGCTGATGCGGGCTTTTTGCCGGGGATTCACAACGACGGACGTTGCCTCAAGCGACGTAATTTTACGCAGTTCCATAATGTTTTCCTTTCCTTTGAAACAAATCTAACGAATTGTTTTTGCTTCACTTATTTTCCGAAGGTCAGGGCAGGGGGCAAAGGTGCGCGCTCCTATCCAAAAGGTGACGGGGCTGCGCAAAGGACAAAAAAGGCCCGCAGGGCGAACCTGCGGGCCAGTGCCGGATCCAGAGCAACCGGGGGGTTGCCGTGCCCCGGATCCGGGCGGTTTTATGTGCGACTGCTCAGGCGATTTGTTGGCTGGGGGCCACGCGGTCATAGATGTCTTCGTAGCGTTGGATGTCATCCTCGCCGAGGTAACATCCGGTCTGCACCTCGATCAGATGCAGCGGCAGCTTGCCAGGGTTTTCCAGCCGGTGCACAGCACCCAGCGGCACATAGATCGATTCATTTTCGCTCATCAGGCGAATGTCTTCGTCCACGGTGACGCGGGCAGAGCCGCTGACCACAACCCAATGTTCGGCGCGGTGCACATGGCTTTGCAGCGACAGCTTGGCGCCGGGCGCAACCATGATCCGCTTGACCTGAAAGCGCGGGGCGAGGGCCAGCGTTTCGTAATAGCCCCAGGGGCGGTGGCAGCGACGGAACCCATCGGCCTGCGGCGCGCCCTCGGCCCGCAGGGTTTCGACCACCTGACCGACCTGCGGGCTGTGATCCATATCCGCCACAAGGATGCCGTCATCGGTGGCCACGGCCACGATATTTTTCAGCCCCAGCCCGACCAGTTTGGTATCGGGATTGTCGGATTTCAGCAGGCTGTCCTGACAGTCGATGGCCAGCGCATTGCCGATCAGGCCATTGGCGGTTTGGTCCTGAGGGGCGGTCTCTTTCATCGCCTGCCAGCTGCCCAGATCGGACCAGCCGCAGTCCAATTCCAGCGCCGCGCAGCTGTCCAGATGCTCCATCACCGCGTGATCAAAGGACACATCGCGGCAGCGCCCAAACGCATCCGCGTCCAGCCGGTGAAAGCCCAGATCCTGCGCCCCCAGCGCCAGCGCCGCTTTGGCCGGATCCAACAGGTCCGGGGCATGGGCGCGAAACGCCCCCAACACCGCATCGACCCGAAACAGGAACATGCCGGAATTCCACAGCCATTTCCCGGTGGCCAGCATATCGGCGGCGCGGTCCGCATCGGGTTTTTCGACAAATTCCGAAATCATCAGCGCCTCGGCATTGCCGCCTTCGACCTTCATATATCCAAATCCGCTGGCGGGGTGATCGGGTGTGATGCCGAATGTCACCAGCGCCCCGGTCTGGGCCACCCGCGCGGCGGGCTCAATCAGTGCGGCAAACCCCGCCTGATCGGGGATCAGATGGTCACTGGGCAGCACCAGCAGCAGCGCCTCGGGGTCGTCTTTGCGCAGCAGGGCCGCTGTCAGGATCGCAGCCGCCGTGTTGCGCCCCATGGGTTCCACCACCAGATCGGCAGCACTGTGGCCAATATCCGCCATCTGTTGCAGCGCAACAAAGCGATACTCTTCGCCTGTCATGACAATCGGCGCGGCAAAGCCCGGCCCGCTGGCGCGCGTGACCGCGCGCTGAAACAGCGTGTCTCCGTCAATCAATCGGGCAAATTGCTTTGGGTGGCTTTTGCGCGATGCAGGCCACAGGCGGGTGCCTGCGCCGCCAGCAAGAATAACAGGGTGAATAACAGGATAAACCATCTTGAACCTCTTTCTTACGATGGGTTCAGGCTAGCCAAGGATGACAGCCCCCCGCAGCCACACCAAGGCCTAGGCAGGCAATCAAAAGGTTAGGAAACATGCGTTTTGGTCAGGTCTGAGGTGCGCCGATAACCAGAGATATGTACAATTACACGTTGTTGTGTCTTGACACAATATCAGCCTATTTTCTTGGTTTCACATCTATCGATTGGGGTCAAGCACTTTTGACAGGTTATCACAACAAAAAGCACCATTCACCCATAGGTTGCGCTTAGCAGTCCTTTTTCCAAGGAATGAAAGCGCGAGACCCGCCGTTACCTTTCCGGGCCTCAGAACTGTCAGGACGGCATTTGAGCTTCGCTTGCGGATCATTGCGCGTCTTTGACGAACTAGCCGCAAGGAGAGGGGGCTTCTGCGTCGAGTGCATGGATTTCCGCGTTTGTGAGCCGCTGACAGTAGGGATTGGTTTGCGATTTAGTCCTGTAGGATCGTACTGCGTCGAGGTGATCGCCGCCGAGCTTTTCGACCTCTGCGTGGATGTAATCAATCGCTTCGCGCTGCTTTTCCCTTGTGAGCGAGCCGAAGCAGGCGCGACAGGGGAATAGCTCTCCGCATTCATTAGGGGCATGGTCCTCGAGTAACTCCCTGCGGGCTGAGGAGCTCGAGAGCCACCTCCGCTGGCGGAGGTGTTCCGACCACCATGCGTCTTCAAGCTCCCTGTAGGCGATTTCCGTCTCTTCTGAGAAGTTTTGTTCGATTTCCGGGCCATATACTAAAGTTTCCCAATCCTTTTCACAGTCCACGACCGACGCTAGAAGCGCCCGCCAAGTCGGGCTTTGAGTGCCCGTTTGTTCAATCCTTTTCTTGTTGATGTCGTGAAGACGTTCACACAGGTACTGGCGAATATCACCCTTGACGTACCAGTAACCGTTGTATCCGGGCACCTTGATGTTGAGGTCAGGCGGCGTAATAAGGCGCTCTTCCCAGCTATTGCACAGGTTTTCGAGAAACTGCGCGCCGATGGGTGGGTGCTTACTCATACGGAAATAGCTGGACGCAGATACCAACGCCTTAGAGTACCGAGAAGTACCCTCTGCCTGGACAAGGTTG